>JAIRWC010000034.1 GCA_031253495.1 Oscillospiraceae bacterium
CGCGGTTGCGGTGTTGGTTCAGCTTGAATTGGGAAATCAGGTTCTCCAATATGGCGGCTTGACCGCTCATCTCTTCGGAAGACGCGGCGCTTTCCTCGGCGGTCGCGCTGGTTTGCTGAATAATTTGCATCACCTGGGCTATGCCGGTGTCTATTTGGAGGATGCCGGCCGACTGTTCTTCGGAAGATTTGGCGATATCGACAATCATTTTATTGCTCTCGTTTATCCCCGTTACAATTTCAGTCAGGCTGGCGGCGGTTTCGCCCGCGATGCGCGCCCCCAATTCGGCTTTCTCAATGGAGTTTTGAATCATGCCCTCGGTGTCTTTGGCGGCTTCGGCGCTCTTCGCGGCTAAGTTGCGGACTTCTTCGGCGACGACGGCGAACCCCTTGCCGTGCTGCCCCGCGCGGGCGGATTCGACGGCGGCGTTAAGCGCGAGGATATTCGTTTGAAAAGCGATGTCGTCAATGGTTTTGATGACCTTGCTGATAGAGTGGCTGGCTTGGGTAATTCCTTCCACGGCGGATATCATATCGTTCATCTGGCGGCTGCCCTTTTCGGCGCTGACCCGGATGTTTTCGGCCATCCGCGCGGTTTTGGACGCCGTTTCGGCGTTGGTCTTGGTCTTCTTCGCGATGTCGGAAATGGACGCGGAAAGGCTTTCCACGGCGACGGTCTGTTGGTTTGAACCCTGCGCGAGCGATTGCGCGCCGTCGGCGAGCTGCTTTGAAACGGCGGATACGTGGACGGCGGAATCGTTGATTTCACCGAACATCGCGTTGAGTTTCCTGTTCATGTCGCGCAAAGACAGCCCCATCGTGTCTCTGTCGGATAAAAGGGAAATATCGCCGGTAAGGTCGCCGTCGGCCACCGTACTCAAAATCCGCCCGACTTCGGTTATACGGCCGACGAAATGAGCGGTTGAATTGATACACAGCCCAACCTCGTCTTTGATGTTCGAGTATTTTCCGATAATTTCAACGTCCGCCGGGGTGAGGACAATATCGCCCGTCGAGGCGGCCTTGTCCATGAAAGTGGTTAAAATCTGCAACGGATTGCTGATGATACGGGACACGTACAGCCCCATCACGATTACCGACGGTATGCCGACGGCCATCGCCGTGATGAGTATAATCAACAAGAGCTTGAAAAACGAATTGCTGTCCGCCGTCCTCTCAAGTTCCATTTCCGTGTGGTTCGATACCGAAGCGTGGAAGTTTTTCTCGATGGTATCGACGTATGAGGAAGCCGCGTTTATCCCCGCCAAAAGACCCTCGGCGTCGCCTTTCGCCGCCGCGTCCATAATCTGTTGTTTGGCGATATAATACTTGCCGTCGGGCGGGTTAAGCAGACCGCCCGCTTCCAGGAACGCGCCCTCGAGCGACAAATCGGTTACGCTTATATAGGTGTTTACGGCCGCGTCGCCCACAACGTGCGAATCGTTGACCTTGTCGATATATTCCTTAACGGCGGCGGGGTCGTCGATGTAAGCGTACATCATGCCGAAATAAACCCGCTCCTGCTGAAACGCCTCGCGCATGTCGCCCATGGCCTTTATCGCCACCATCTCGTTGTTCGATAACTCGTCGGTGCTTTCTTGCGCGCGGTACATACCGATAATCCCCAACACGCCGATGAAGACGGTAACCAAGGACAGCGCGGCGATGCAGCTTATGATTTTTGTGATGATTTTTAAATTTTTCATGACGATAATATTCCCCCTTTTATTGTTGATTATACGGTTTAGGCGGATATGCCAATTACGGCGGTTTTGCCTGATACGGCAATTCCGCGCTTCATGCGGAATTGCCGCACCGTTTCTCGTTTGGTTGCGTTAAATCGGGTTAAACGCTCGCGCCTTTCCCCACGAACACGGGATAATCCTTCGTCCCGAACAGGCTCCGATAGCTGCCCACCTTAACGTCCTTATCCGAAATCACATAATTCATCTCGCATTTTTCCCCCACGACGGAATCCTGCATCAAAACGCAGTTCTTAACCACCGCGCCTTTCCCGACCTTCACCCCTCTGAACAAAACGCAGTTCTCGGCATAACCGTCAATAATACAGCCGTCAGCCACCAAAGAATTGGTTACGCACGCCTCAAGGCCGTATTTCGCGGGCGCCTCGTCGCGCACTTTGGTGTAAACGGGGCGCCCGTCGCCGCTGAACAGCCCGTTCCTCACCGCTAAGTCCATAAGCGCCATATTGCTGTCAAAATATGTGATGATGCTGTCAATCTGGGAATAATACCCGTCGTATTTATAACCGTAAATCTTTAATTCCTTGCAGCGGTGCTGTATAACGTCAATCTCGAAGCTGTACAGATTGCGCGAGGCGCACTCCTCGATTACCTCAAGCAGGAACTCTTTCTCGATTACGAACATATTCATGCTCGCGTTGACTTCGCCGCCCGTTTCCGGGCGAATCAGCACGTCGTAAACAAGGTCGTCCTGGTTTACGTTCAGCACCGTTTTTGTGCGAAGCTCGCCTTCGGCGTATTTGCCCCTGCCGTAAACGACGGTTATGTCCGCCCCCTTTTCGACGTGGTATTCCAAAACCGCCTTTAAATCGATATTGGCTATAACGTCGCAGTCGCTCATTATCACATAGTCGCTGGGCGCGTTCCTGATGTACTGGATAACGCCCGACAAAGCCTCCAGCCGCCCCCTAATCAGACCGCTTACGGGGGCGAAGTCCGCGGCGCGCCCGTAAGGCGGCAGCAGCCTTAAACCGCCGGTCTTGCGCGACAAGTCCCATTCCCCGCCGGAACCGAGATGGTCCAAAAGCGACTGGTAATTAGACCTCGCAATCACCCCCACCGCCGAAACGCCGGAGTTCACCATATTAGACAGCGGAAAGTCAATAAGCCTGTACCGCGCCCCGAAAGGCACGCTCCCCATTGTTCGGGTCTTTGTCAAATCAGTTACCGTCAAGTCGTGCATATTCGCGAAAATCAGCCCGACGGCGTCCGCCATTCCTGCCATAATGACACCTCCTTTTTTTATCTCGCGCTTTCGGAAACCATTGCCTTGGGCTTTATCACCGTATCGGGATTAACGCTTACGCGATGCCCTATTACCGCCACGCCCCAGTCGCCCTTGTCCTCTATCGCTTCGGGGCGGTCGCCCACCCTGACGTTTTCGCCGATTACGCAATCCTCGCCGATAATCGCGTATTCGATTACCGCGCCTTTTTTGATATGGGTGTTCGGCATAATTATGCTGTCGCGGACGACGGCGCCTTCCTCGATGGTTACCCCCGCGAACAGTATGGAAAAGTCCACCTGCCCGTCGATATTGCATCCCTCCGCAATCATCGAATTTTCAATCGCGCAGTGTTCCCCGCTGTAATGCGGCGGCATAATGAGGTTGCGCGAATATATGCGCCAGTTATGGTCGTATAAGTCAAGCGGCACGTTCGGGTTGAGGAGGTCCATGTTGGCTTCCCACAGGCTGTCAATCGTCCCCACGTCCTTCCAGTAGGAATCGAAGTGATAAGCCACCATTTTACAGCCGTTTTTGAGCATATCGGGAATGATATTCCCGCCGAAATCCTTTTTTGCCTCTTTGTCGTTTTCGTTGGCGATAAGGTACGTCTTCAGGTTCTGCCACGAATAGATGTACACGCCCATTGAAATTAAGTTCGATTTGGGTTCGGGCGGCTTTTCCGCGAATTCGGTGATTATGCCGTTTTCGTCCACCGACATGACGCCGAAACGCGACGCCTCTTCCCACGGGACTTCGATAACCGCTATGGTCGTGTCGGCTTTCTGCTTTATATGGCAGTCAAGCATTTTTGAATAGTCCATTTTGTAAATATGGTCGCCCGCGAGAACGGCGACGTACTCGGGGTTATAGCGGTCGATGAAATCCATGTTCTGATAAATGGCGTTAGCCGTGCCGGAATACCACGACTTCCCCCCGGAGCTTTCATAAGGCGCCAAAACGTGAACCCCCCCGTGGACCCTGTCCAACCCCCACGGATGCCCGTTGCCTATATACTCGTTAAGCACGAGCGGCTGATACTGCGTTAAAATGCCCACGGTGTCAAAACCGGAGTTGACGCAGTTCGACAGGGGAAAGTCTATGAGCCTGTATTTGCCCCCGTAAGGCACGGCGGGCTTCGCCATATCCTGCGTGAGGGCGTAAAGCCGGCTGCCCTGCCCGCCCGCGAGTATCATCGCCACGCATTCTTTTTTTACGTGTTTCATAATTCCCCTCCTTTATGGCCGTTTATACTATACCGCCGTTTAAAAACGGTTTATCGGGTTTGCGAGAGCGCGCCGCGGGCTTCAAAAAAAACGCCGACATGGGAGCTATTGAAACGGTCAGCGAATACGGTTCGCCGTGCATCGGCTCCGCGCTCGCCTTAAGCGTTTTGTTCGCTTTCCCCGTTCCGCCGAACTGCGGCGAGTCCGTGGTGAAAACCTCTTTATAATCGGTGTGATACGGCACGCCGAACCTGTACTCCCCGTGTTCCTTAGGCTGGAAGTTGCACACGGCAATCAGCTCCCCGCCGCTTGAATTGATTCTTCGGAACACGATTACGCTGTTTTGGCTGTCGTCGGGGACAATCCACTTGAACCCGCTCCAATCGCGCTCGTTTTCCCAAAGCTCGCTGTTTTTCAGGTAAAAATCGTTAAGCCGGCAAACAAACTCGGACATTTTCTTATGCTCGTCAAACTCAAGCACGTCCCAGTCCAAACCCGCCTTATAATTCCACTCCTTGAACTGCGCAAATTCCTGCCCCATGAACATAAGCATCTTACCCGGGTGCGCCGCCATATAAGCCAGGAACGTCCTGAACGAAGCGAAGCGCAGATTACGCGGGCCGCTCATTTTATCAAGCATCGAACATTTTCCGTGGACGACCTCATCGTGTGAAATCGGCAGTATGTAATTCTCCGAAAAGGCGTAATAAAACGAAAAAGTCAGCTTGTCGTGGTTGCCGGAACGGTATTCGGGGTTCATTGACATATAGGCCAACATATCGTTCATCCAGCCCATGTTCCATTTAAAGTTAAAGCCCAGCCCGCCTATATCCGTAGGCTTCGTTACCAAGGGCCACGCGGTGGATTCCTCCGCTATCATCAAAAGGTTCGGAAAATATTTGAACAAAGCGGCGTTGAGCTTCTGCAAAAACGCGACGGCCTCTATATTTCCGTTGCCGCCGTATATGTTCGGGCGCCATTCCCGCCTGTCATAATCGAGGTAGAGCATCGAGGCGACGGCGTCCACCCTTAACCCGTCTATATGGTACTCGTTGACCCAATAATAGGCGTTGGAAACGAGGAAACTCTGGACTTCCGCCTTGCCCCAGTCGAATATACGCGTCCCCCAGTTATAATGCTCCCGCTTCAACGGGTCGGAATATTCGTAGCAACATTCCCCGTCAAATTCGTATAACCCCGCCGCGTCCTTCGGGAAATGCGCGGGAACCCAATCGAGTATCACCCCTATGCCGTGCCTGTGGCAATAGTTGACAAAACTCATAAAATCGTGCGGGGTGCCGAAGCGCGAGGTCGGCGCATAATAACCTATCCCCTGGTATCCCCACGAGCCGTCGAACGGAAATTCGGCGACGGGCATCATTTCAATATGCGTGTAACCCATTTTCTTTACATACGGTATAAGTTCCGAAGCTAATTCCATATAGTTAAAAAGTTCGCCCGCCCCGCTTTTCCTCCGCCACGAATTGAGGTGAACCTCGTAAATATTCAGCGGCGAGCGGTAAATATCAGAATTTTTAACCTTGTCGCGCCATTTTTCGTCCCCCCACTTGAACCCCGAAATATCGTAAACCTTTGTGGCGGTGTTCGGGCGGGTTTCCATATGGAAACCGTAGGGGTCGGCTTTAAGGCGGACCTGCCCCGTCGGCCCCTCTATCGAGTATTTATAGGCGTCGTATTGCTTCAACCCGGGAACGAATATCTCCCATATCCCATCGTCGCTGATTAACGCCATTTCATCGCGCGCCCTGTCCCAATGGTTAAAATCGCCGACGACGCTGACGTTCCTCGCTTTGGGCGCCCACACGCGGAAAACCACGCCGTCAACCCCGCCGCGAACGGTAAAGTGAGAGCCGAAAAAATCGTAGCCACGGATCAATTCCCCTTTATGATAGAGGTAAAGCGGGATATGATACTCTTTTTTTATCTCCATAACACCAAATCCTCGTTCATACCGTTACGTTCATATTATTATGTTTGTTAATTGTATCACAAATTTACGACTAATTCAAGTGTTTTACACAAATTTTACATATTTGTTGAAATGTAATCGTTTAAATTAGTGAAAATGACGAAAATTATTCAAAAGGATAGACCAATCCCCACTGCCCGCGAATCTCGTCCATGATTTCCATAACCCTTATAATTTCAGAACGGGGCATTTCCCGGCACTCTTTCCCGCCCCGCCCGATTGCTTCGGCGCAGGCGCGCACCTGGTATTCGTAACCGGTGATTTGAGGCGGCCTTTCAAACCGGGTAACGCCCCGCCCGTCATGAAGCTCCGCCCGCTCATAATTGTTGATGTTCTCAAAAATCAGACGCCCGCCCGTCCCCGTGATTATACCCTTGTTATCCCCCTGCTTCGACAGTGAGCTTTCAAGTTTCGCCGTTTTGCCGTCGGCGTACGTAAAAACGATTTCGTTCTCGCGGTCGGCGCCCGTCGGGAAAAGCTCGCGCTTCGACTCGATTTTGACTATATCGGAGCCGAACGCCGCCAGCGCGAAGTTAATGGGGTATACCCCGAGGTCGAGCAGCGCGCCCCCCGCCAAATCAAGGTCGTACATCCTTTTTATACCGGCGTTCGGATAGGAGAGCTCGGCGGTAAGGGAAAGCGGTTTTCCGATTGCTCCGCCGCTTATCAGCGAGAATTTCTCGCGCAAGGGCAAATAACGCGTCCAAATCGCTTCAGCTATGAACAAATCCTTTTCGGCGGCCAAACCGATTACGGAACGCGCCTGCTTCGCGTTTACCGTGAACGGCTTTTCGCAGAGGACGTTTTTCCCCGCGTTTAGGGCGAGCAGCATATTCTCGTAATGGAACGCGTGCGGCGTGGCGATATAAACCAAGTCTAACCCGCCGTCGGCGCACAGCTCCCCGTAACTCGCGCACGCTTTCGGGACGCCGAACCTTTCCGCGAATTCAGCCGCCGTTTCCCCCCTGCGGGAACCGACGGCCGCCAAGCGGACATTCTCGCTTTTGCTCATTTCGTTAACGGTCAGCGCCATTTTTTCGGCAATCCAGCCCGTGCCGACAATCCCTATGTTAAACGCGTCCATAAATACCCGCCCCCTTTTTTGTGAAGATACGACGCAAGGGCGGATAAGATATCCGCCCTTGCCCGCGCCCCTTTGCCGACGAGTCCGCGCCCCTTTGTATTCGATTATTCTTTTATTCCCCCGAGCGCGACGCCCGCGATGATATACCGCGAAAGGATAAGGTAGAACACAATCAGCGGCACGGCGGTAGCCGAAAGACCGAGGTACATGGCGCCTATCTCCGGCGCGTATTTATTTGATTTTATCATATCCACCACCATGGGAACCGTAAACATCTTCGGGTCGTTGCCGCCAAGCAGCATGGTGGGTATGAACAGGCTGTTCCAGGAGCCGACCATCGCGAATATCGCCATCGTCGCCATTCCCGGCATCAGGATGGGCAAGACGAGCCTGTTGAAGATTCCGAATTCGGTACAGCCGTCAATCCTCCCCGCTTCGACAAGCTCAAGCGACAAAGCCGCTATCATATACTGCCGCATGAAGAACACCGTCGAGGGGGCGGCAATCGCGGGTATAATCAGCGGGAGGAACGTCCCGTACCACCCTATTCCGCGCATCATCCCGATAAAGCCCAACACCGAAATCTGCGCGGGAACCATCATAACCGCCAGTATAAAGGCGTACAGCGGCTTGCTCCCTCGGAATCGGTACGCCGTAAAGCCATAAGCCGTCAGCGACGAAAAATAAACCGAAAGCAACGTGGAACCCGCCGATATTATGAACGAGTTGATGAAAGCGTTCACGAACGGCAACTTCATCCCGCCGATTTCATCGATGAACAAGATTTTCCAGTTATTAGAAAACGATTTGCTCGGCAGCAAAGAACCCGCTATCGAGTTCTCGGGGAGCGCCGGCCACCAGTCCAACTTCGCCCCTTGCACCTCCAAGCGGCTCTTCGTCGCGTTGAAAAACATGAACAGGAACGGAAGTATACACATCAGCGTCAACATGACACAGACGATATAGACGACGATTTTCTTGGCCAAGATAGCCGCCCAGTAGGATTTTTCACCGGATTCGGTCTGCAGATTAAAGGGGATATAGTCAGCCATCAGTGAGCACCTCCCATCCGCGCTTGAAGCTTCATAAGCTTTTTCTGTTTCTTCAGGTATTTGGTTTCACTGCGGTCCCTCATAAAGATGAATATAAACACGCTTATGATGGTGGTGATGATGAACAGCATAACGGCGGCGGCGGCCGAATAGCCGAAGCCCTTGCCCGCGCCGAGCGAGCTGACCTCATACGCCGTGGACTGTATCTGCGTCATAACCGTCTTGATGTACATCCCGTGCGGCGAACTGGTGAATCCGCCGATAACCGTCGGCACGTCGAACATCTGCAGACCGCCTATCAGCGACTGGATAAGGTTAAACGTCAAGATAGGCCGGATAAGGGGAACCGTTACCCGCCAGAACACCTGATTGCCGTTGGCGCCGTCGATATTCGCCGCCTCGAACAAAGACGGGTTTATACCGAGGATGCCGGCTATCATAACAATCATCGTGTTGCCGAACCACATCCAAAAGTTGATGAACGCCACTATCCCCCGCGAGTAAATCGGACCCGCCAGCTGCGCCTGTTCTCCGCTCGCCGTGGTCTTCGCAATCGCGCCGATGTTCTGCGCGATGATGTGCAAAGGCCCGTTCGGCATCGAGAACATGAAGAACAGGTAGCCGATTGTCGCGGCGGTCATTATATTCGGCATATAGAAAATGACCTTGAACAGCCCTTGCCCCTTAACCCGTATTTTCGCGTCGGTGAACCAGGCGGCGAGCAACAGCGCCAAACCGATTTGCGGGATAAAGCCGACAATCCAGATTAACGCGGTGTTGGTGAAAACCGACGTCCATCCGTCCACGATGATACCGCTGTTGTTGTTCTCTATCTTTTCGCGGTACATCCTGTTTTCCATCTCGGATTTCCAGTATCTGTAGCCGTCGCCCTTATAGTAAAAGTTTTGCAGCCCGACAAAGCGGAATTCGCTCCAGTTCCCTTCGTCCACCTCGTACGATTCCACAATATCGCGCAGAGGGTCTTTGCCTATCATAACGGGGTTTCCGTCCGCGTCCAAAACGTCTTCAAAAACCGCCTCATAGGTCTTCGCCCCTAATTCCGCGTCGTCGGTGGCGCGGAAGGTAAAGGCGTAATAAAACGTGGTAAAGAGCGGGTACGCCGAGAACAGGATATACGCGATAAAGAAAGGCGCGATAAAGATATAGCCCCAATATGATTTTTCAAGGCGCGCCCTCCTCCTGCGTTTAACCGGCGCCGTTTTCGCGGCGGTCGCTTCTGAATTGTCCATAAAAACACTCCTATAATCCTTAAAGTTTTGATATGTTAACGCCGGCGCGCCCGTCGGGTATAACGGGTCCGCCGACATCAGACCTCCCCGTTTCGCCCGCGGCCCCACTCGCGCGCGATTTCCGAGGAGGTCCGTAAAAAAACGGCTTTATCAAATGAAAATATATTTTTTGTTCCTTTTATTACAAAATTCTACACTTTCATTTAATAAAACCGAAAACGGCGAAAACAAGAGGGTTCCCCCTCGGCTTTGCGCCGAGGGGGAGGGGAACCCCCTCGCCGGGGGAACCCCCCTCGTTAAATATGCCCGATTACGCGAAGTAACCGTCGTAGCTCGAAACGTCGACGTCGGGGAGACCGGTTTTAACGAGACCGACAAACGCCGTCATGGTCGTGTTATAAGCGTCGTCAAAGCTCTTTCCGCCGTCGATTTCCTTAAAGAACGTATTGACGGCCTCGTTGAAGAATTCGTCGAAACGCGCGTCGTAGGTCGTTACGTTCTTGCTCGCGTCAACCGCCAAGGCGGCCGTCGCGAAGGTTACATAGTGGTTTTGCCCGCCCAAGAAGGGGTTGTTGAACTGTTCGTCGTTCTTAATCGCTTCGACGACCGTCTTTTTGGACATAAAGTCGCCGGTCTTGAAAGCGTACGCCTTCATGGTTTCGTCGTTTACGCACATGGTCTCGATAATGATTTTTACGCCCGCGAGAACGTCCGCGTCGCCGCCGTTAACCAAGAACGTGGGAGCGTACCAGTACGTGCCGCCCCAGAAGAAGCCTTGCGGACCGTCGACCATGCCCCATTTGCCGAACGTGCCGTTGCCGGAATCGGCGATTTCCTGGTCGGTCTTGCCGGCCGCCGCGTCGGCGTCAGCGATTGTCCAGCCTTTCAGGCAGTAGTGGAGGTACCAGGTGCATCCGAAGTAGGCGAAAGCGGACGCGCTGCCGCTGCCGTCTTCCGTCTGGCCGCGGGCGGCCGCTTCCCATCCCGCGCTCCATTGACCGGTGCCCTTGTAAAGGATTTGCCCTTTGTCATAGAGAGCCTTGGTCGTGGTGAAGAAGTTCTTGACCGCGCCCTCGTCGATGCTTAACAGACCGTTCACGACCCAGCCCCTGTCTCTCGAGTTCAAGAAAGTCCTCTTCAGCTCGTCGGTGCCGTAGGTCATGAACACGTTGTCCTGCGCGGTAACGGCGTCAGCCACCGCGAGGAATCCGTCCCAAGTGCTTACCGCCGCTTGAACGTCGGCGGGGCTGTTATAGCCCGCCTCGGCCGCGATGTCGGACCTGTAGTACATACAGCCCGGGGTAGCCTGGTGGGAGAGCGCCTTAACCTTGCCGTCGACCCGCATCATGTCGAGGGTGTACTTGTAATAATCGTCTTCGTTGAAGTCGAGGTAGTCCGAAGCCACCGCGGTTTTCGGGTTCGCCGCGAAGCGCCTCGCGTAGTCGGCGTCGGCGACGTAAAGGTCAATGCCGGAACCGGTGTCGAGAGCCATTTCCACTTTCCTGATGTAGGTGGTGGCGGTCGCTTCCATAATAATGTTTACGTAATACTTGTCCAGGAAATCCGGGTTCTGCTCGTATACGAACGGAAGGATGGTGTCCGAGGTCTCGTTCGCGAAGCAATAAACGTTAATCAGTGTTTTGCCGCCCAACTCTTCTTCGCTGGGGATTTCACCGGCGGGGTCCCATCCCGCCAACGGGTCGGGCGTGGTGGTTTCTTCTTCGCCGCCGCCGCCGCCGCCGCCGTCGCCGCCGCCGTCGCCGTCGCCGCCGTCGCCGCCGCCGCCGCCGGCAGTGCTTTCGGTTCCGCCGCCGCCGCCGCCGGCAGTAGTGCCGCCGCCCTCGCTGTCGTTGTTACAAGCCGCGATTGAGAAAATCATCGCGGAAGCCAGTAAAAGCGCTAATATTCTTTTCTTCATGTTTTCCTCCGTAAAATTGTCGGCGCGTCGCGCAAGCCACGCGCCCATGTTTTTGATAGAAATCGGTCGCCCGATTTCATTTGCTACTATATCACAAAAAAAAATCTTTTGCAATACCTTTCGTTAAAAATTTTGGCTAATCCGTTCGGGAAAATGTTTTTCGGCATAATTCCACCATTTTTGATTGGCGAATATGACTAACGCTTTTTCGCGGGAATTATGCGCTCTGCGGTTCTTTCAATGTGAAATCTTTGTGAAATCTTTGTAAGATATGCCGAAAATTTTGAACATTCGGATTGCCCGTTAAAAATTCCGCAAAGTTTACAAAGCAAATTAACCGTGTTACTGTTTTGTAATAATTTTGTAATAATTTTTCACCGGCGGAAACTCTTTTAAAATACCCCTTGCAATTTTCCGCGAAATAATGTAGAATTATACACGGCGGGAATCGAAAGCGCGGCGCAAAGCCGCAGAGAGGGGGCGCCGCAATGAAAAAGGTCGCGGTAATCATGGGGAGCGACAGCGATTTGCCCGTCGCCGAAAAGGCGGCGGACGTTTTAAAGGGCTTCGGCGTTCCGGTAACGGTGCGGGTCATGTCGGCCCACCGTTCCCCCGGGGAGGTGGCGCGGTTCGTTTCCGGCGCGAAAGACGCGGGCTACGGCGCGATTATCGCGGCGGCGGGGATGGCGGCGCATTTGGCGGGCGCCTGCGCGGCGAACACCATCCTCCCGGTTATAGCCGTCCCCGTTAAATCGAACGCGCTCGACGGGATAGACGCGCTTTTGTCGTCGGTTATGATGCCCCCCGGCGTTCCCGTGGCGACGGTGGCGATTGACGGCGCGGCGAACGCGGGTTATTTGGCGGCGCAGATTTTGGCGCTTGAAGACGGCGCCCTCGCCGAAAAGCTGGCGGCTTTTAAAGAAGCGCAGAGGGAAAAGAACGCGAAAGCGGACAAAAAAGTACGGGAGAGATACGAACAACAGTGATTAAGACGAAGCGCGGGCTGTGCGCATGAAAGACAGTTTTTCCGAAAGCTATAAGGCGGCGGGGGTTGACATAACCGCGGGGTACGCGTCGGTGAACCTTATGAAGCCCCACGTAATCCGAACCCGAACCGACGGCGTTCTCGACGGAGCGGGGGGGTTCGGGGGGCTGTTCGCGCCCGACTTTGCGGGAATGGAAAAGCCTGTTCTCGTATCGGGGACCGACGGCGTCGGAACCAAGCTCAAGCTGGCGTTTCTTCTCGACAGGCACGACACGGTCGGGGTCGACTTGGTCGCCATGTGCGCCAACGACATTGTCTGCTGCGGGGCGAAGCCGCTGTTCTTCCTCGATTATATCAACTGCGGGAGGAACGTTCCGGAGAAAATCGCGGCAATCGTGAAAGGCGTCGCCGACGGCTGCGTTAAGGCGGGTTGCGCCTTAATCGGCGGCGAAACGGCGGAACACCCCGGGCTTACCCCCGACGGCGAATACGATTTGGCGGGGTTTTGCGCGGGGATTGTCGACGAGAAGAATATTATCGACGGTTCGGAGGTAAGAGAGGGCGACGCGTTAATCGGGCTGGCTTCAAGCGGGGCGCACTCCAACGGGTTCTCGCTTGTGAGAAAGGTTTTCGGGCTTGACGCGGCCGGCGCGGCCGACGCGCTTAACGCGGTCGTTCCCGAAACGGGAAAGACGCTCGGCGAAACCCTTTTGACGCCGACGGAAATTTACGTCAAGCCCGTGCTCGCGTTAATCGAAAAGGTCAAGGTTAAGGGGATAGCCCATATAACCGGGGGCGGCTTTTACGAGAACCTGCCGCGCTGTATTCCGAAAACGCTGACCGCCGAAATTCACAAAGGCTCCTATGAGGTCCCCGCCGTATTCGACCTTATCGCGAAACGCGGGCAAATCCCCGAACGCGATATGTACAACACCTTTAATATGGGGGCGGGCATGGTCTGCGTCGTCGGGGAAAGCGACGCCGACGCGGCTGTCGGGGTTCTCGGGGAGAACGGCGTAAAGGCCTTCCGCGTGGGAAAAATCATAAAAGGCGAAGAACTGAAAATAATATGAAGAATATAGCTGTCCTCGTTTCGGGCGGCGGAACGAATTTACAGGCGTTAATGGACGCGGATTTGGGCGGCGGGCGGATAGTCCTCGTGATATCGTCCAAGAGCGGGGTCTACGCGCTTACGAGAGCCGAGGAAAACAATATCGGGACGAAAGTCGTCGAGTGGAAGGATTACAAGCCGGACAGAGCGGCGTTCAGCGGGGAAATTCTGCGCTTGCTCAAGGAAAACGATATCGAACTCACGGTTTACGCCGGGTTTACGGTGATACTCGACGAATGTGTCTGCGAGGCGTTCCCGAACGCCATGCTCAACGTTCACCCGTCGTTGATTCCGGCGTTTTGCGGGGAGGGGTTCTACGGGCTTAAGGTGCACGAAAAGGCGCTTGAGAAAGGCGTTAAGCTGTCGGGCGCCACGGTTCACTTCGTAACCGGTGATTGCGACGGGGGTCCGATTGTGTTGCAAAAGAGCGTGCCGGTACTTGACGGGGACACGCCGGAAAGCCTCCGAAAGCGCGTCATGGAGAAAGCGGAGCGGGTTATCCTGCCGCAAGCGGTGAAGCTGTTCTGCGAGGGCAGGATAGGGGTTTCCGGCGGGAAGACGGTTATTAAACGGCCATAGCGCCATTATAATAAGGAGAACATTCATGGAAACCAAGAAAATCAACGAGTTTTTACGGGTTAACCCCTATCCGGGGAGGGGTATAATCCTCGGGCGCAACCCCGGCGGCAATAAAGCCGTAATCGCCTATTTCATCATGGGCAGGAGCGAAAATTCCCGCAATCGCATATTCGTCGAAAGCGGCGTGGACGGGAAAAACATCCGCTCCAAGGCGTTCGACGAATCGAAAGTAACCGACCCCAGCCTAATCATTTACACCCCCGTTCGGATAATGGGGAATAAGGTGATTGTTACAAACGGCGACCACACCGACGCGATTGCCGAGTTTATGGACGTTCAGATGACCTTTGAACAGGCGTTGCGTTACTGCGACTTTGAACCGGACGCGCCTTATTACACCCCGCGCATCTCGGGGATGGTGCATTTCGCCGAATACGAGAACAGGAAGTTCAATTACGCCCTGTCGATTATCAAATCCGCCGGCGGAAACCCCAATTCCTGCCAGCGCTTCCTCTTCGCCTACAATAACCCGGTGGCGGGGGTCGGGCATTTTATCCATACCTATAAAAGGGACGGGGAACCCCTCCCGAGCTTCGAGGGCGAGCCTATCCCGATTGAAACCTGCAACGATATCGACGAATTTACGCGGACGATTTGGGACAACCTCGACAACAACAATAAAATTTCGCTGTTCACGCGGTTCATCGACGCGGGGACGGGCGAGTTTGAAAGCCGGATTACCAACAAATACGGGAAAGGATTTCAATGAACGCACTTATGCGCGGCATAAAAAAAATAATACCGCCCGTTACGGCGGCGTGCCTTATGACGGGGGTTCCGGCGCCCGCCCTTTCGGGCGCCGCAGGGGAAGAAAAGCTTCCGTCCCTCGCGGAAATATACAAGGATTATTTCCTCGTGGGGACCTGTTACTCCGCGAAGGATTTGAAAGGGGAGCGTTTCGAGCTTTTGAAATACCAGTTTTCCGCCGTAACGGCGGAAAACGCCATGAAGCCCGACGCTTTGCGCGGCGGAGACGGAAGTTTCAGGTTTTCCGGCGCGGATAATCTGTACGAAATAATCGAACCCGAAGGGATAGCCCTCGTCGGGCATACCTTGGTGTGGCATCAGCAATCCCCGAAATGGCTCAACACAGACGAAGCCGGGAATCCGCTTTCGCGCGCCGAGGCGTTGGACAACCTTACCGAACACATCAACGGCGTCGCGGGGCATTACGCGGGGAAGGTCGTTTCGTGGGACGTGGTGAACGAAGCCGTGGCGGACAGCCCCTATCCGGAAAACTGGCGGGATTCTTTAAGGAAGGATTCAAACTGGCTTAAAGCGTTCGGCACGGACGCCGCCGAAGGGGAGGACGGTTCCGATTATGTGGGCGTCGCTTTCCGCTTAGCGAGGGAAGCCGACCCGAACGCCGTGCTGTATTACAACGACTATAACCTTGACAACCAAAACAAGGCGAAAACCGTCGCCGCGATGGTAAAGGAAATTAACGACGAATACCTGTCCGAGGGCAACGACCGCCTTTTAATCGAGGGCGTCGGGATGCAGGGGCATTACAGCCTCGGAACCTCGCCGGATAACGTCGAGGCTTCAATCGAGCTTTTCAAGAGTTTGGGCGTGGAGATAAGCGTTACCGAGCTTGACATAACGGCGGGTTCGGAAAGCGCCGGCGCGCTTAACGCAAGGAACGAATACAAGCAGGCGGAGGTATACGCGCAACTGTTCGAGGTGTTTAAAAGACATTCCGACGTTATGGCGCGCGTAACTTTCTGGGGGATTGACGACGCTTCAAGCTGGCGTTCGAAGCGGTTCCCGCTCCTGTTCAACGCCGACTTGACGCCCAAGCAGGCGTTTTACGCCGTCGCCGACCCCGAGGGTTATCTCGAAAACTTTGAAATGCCCGAAAGGATAGAAATTTCAGACTCGAAAGCGATTTACGGCACGCCCGTCCTCGGGGACGGAACCGACCCGCTTTGGGACGCCGCCGAGGAAATCCCCGTCGAAAATATGCTTCAGGCGTGGCAGACCGCTTCGGGCACGGCGAAAACCTTATGGGACGAGGAATACCTTTATGTGAAAATCCAAGTCAAAAAATCCGGCGAATTGGATAACTCGTCTCCGGAACCGCATCAGCGCGATTCCGTGGAGGTGTTCTTCGACGAAGAGAACTGCAAAAAAGGCGCGTATAAAATCGACGACGGGCAGTTTCGCGTCGGTTCCGACGGCGCGGAATCCTTCGGGGACACGACCAACGGCACGGGGTTTGAATCCTTCGTAACCGTCGAACCCGGCGTCGGTTACACGGCGGAGATGAAACTGCCTTGGCGCGTCGCGGAAGCGAAGGTCGGCGCGAGGATAGGGTTCGACGCGCAAATCAACGACGCCGCGAACGGCTTCCGCAGGGGGATAGCGAAATGGAACGACCCCACCGACGAGTCTTATATCGACACGACGAACTGGGGCGTGCTGATACTTTCGGACGCGCCGAAAACGCCCGACGTTACGGAAGAAAGCGAACCCGCCCCGAAAAACGGCGGCAAAAGTTCGTCGGGCTGGATAATCGCCGCGATTGGCGCGGGGCTCGTTTTGATTTGCGCGGGCGCGTTAATTTTGATAAAAAGGTCGCGAAGAAAAGGTTAAAAAACAAGAAAGACGGTCATAAAAATGAAGGAACTTGAACTGAAATACGGGTGCAACCCCAATCAAAAGCCTTCGCGGATATTTGCGGAAACGGGCGAGCTGCCCGTTGAAATCCTGAACGGCAAGCCCGGTTACATCAACTTTATGGACGCGCTGAACGGCTGGCAGTTAGTCCGCGAACTGAAAGAGGCGACGGGCTTGCCCGCGGCGGCCTCGTTCAAACACGTTTCCCCCGCCGGGGCGGCAATCGGCTTGCCGCTTTCGGACACGCTCAAAAAGATTTACCGCGTCGAGCATTTGGGCGGGCTTTCCCCTGCGGCGGCGGCTTACGCGAGAGCGCGGGGCGCGGACAGGATGTCGAGTTACGGCGATTTTTGCGCCTTGTCGGATACTTGCGACAAGGCGACGGCGGTCATGCTCGCCGAGCTTGTCAGCGACGGCATAATCGCGCCGGATTACGAGCCCGCCGCGCTGGAAATCCTCAAAGCGAAACGCAAGGGCGGTTACAACGTAATCAAAATCGACCCCGAATACGTTCCCGCGCCGATTGAACGGCGGCGGATTTTCGGGGTTACGTTCGAGCAGGGGCGCAATTCCCTGAAAATAGACGGCGATACGCTTTCCGACGTCGTAACGGCGAACAAGGACGTCCCCGCCGACGCGAAAACCGATTTGCTGGTAGCCTTAATCACGCTTAAATACACCCAGTCAAATTCGGTCGCATACGCTTATAACGGGCAGACCATAGGCGTCGGCGCGGGTCAGCAGTCGCGGATTCACTGCACGCGTTTAGCGGGGAGCAAGGCGGATAACTGGTGGCTTCGCCAATCGCCGAAGGCGTTGGGGCTGAAGTTCCTCGACGGGCTGAAACCCGCCGACAAGGACAACGCGACAGACGTTTATATCGGCGACGAATACGAGGATATACTTCGCGACGGCGAATGGGAAAAGGTTTTCGCGGTTAAGCCCGACGCGTTCACCGGCGCGGAAAAACGCGAATGGCTCGATAAGATGAGCGGGGTTTCGTTAGGTTCGGACGCTTTCTTCCCGTTCGGAGACAATATTGAACGCGCGAGGAAAAGCGGCGTGGCTTACATCGCTCAGCCGGGCGGTTCAATCCGCGACGGCGACGTTATAAGCGCCTGCGACAGATACGGTATGGCGATGGCGTTCACGGGGGCGCGGCTGTTCCATCATTAGGGCTTTTTTAAGGCAAAACGCCGCCCGGCGGGGTAACCCGACGGGCGGCTTTTTTTGGCGCGTCGATGATTTTCACATTTCAATCACAATATCGTTTTCGTCTTTGAGAATATCCTCTTTAATCAGTATGCCGTCAATCGCGGAACCGTTCACCGTAACGCTTTTCACGCCGCTTTGCGCCCCGTCGGGGTTGTTGACTTTGACATTCAGCTTCTTCCCTCTGAATACCTTGGTCATCTCGAAACCTTTCCAGTCCGACGGAATGGACGGGTTAATCTCGATGCCCCTCAAGGCGGGGCGCAACCCCAGTATCCCCTCGACCGAACCCACCATAAAGGTGGAAGCCGTCCCCGTCAGCCAATGCACGTGCGCGCGCCCCGCGAACGGCGACTGCCTGCCTTCCGTGAACTGCCCGTGAACATAAGGCTCGAGAACGCGCTTATCCGCGTCGTCGTTCATATAAGCGGGCGACGCCTCTTTCCAATACTCGAAAGCCCTGTCGCCCCGCCCGAGCAACGCTTCCGCCAGAATGGCCCAACCCTGCGGTTGAGAGAAAACGCCCGCGTTTTCCTTTACGCCGTTGTTGAAACAGCGCATCAACGCGCCGTCAAAAGCGTGGTTTTGATAGGCGGGGTACATTATCATAATCCCGTAAGGCGTGTTGAGTTCCCTGTAAACGCCGTCCATCGAGGCAATCGCCTGTTCCCGCGTGGACGCGCCCGAGATGACCCCCCAAGACTGGGGGTTCAGCCACATCGACGCCTCGGGGTCGCCGGCTTTCCCGATAACCGCGCCGTCTTCTTTAAAACCGCGTATCCAGCGGTCCCCGTCCCAGCATTTGTCGTTTAAGGCGCAAGACAGCCTCTCGAAAATTCCGTCAAGGTATTCGATATATTCCGCGTCGTTTCTGTCTTCGGCGTAAATTTTCATCAGCCTGACCGCGTAATAAAGCTGAAACGCCACGAAAGTGGATTCCCCTTTTTTGCCGAGGCGCAGACAGTCGTTCCAGTCGGCGTGCAGACCCGCCGGCATTCCGTTGTTGCCCAAATTGTCCATGGAAAAGCCGATGGCGCGTTTTAAGTGGTCATAAACGCTGCCCCGCTCGCCGTTATTCGCGTAGGGGACGACCTCGTCGAGGAACGCGGTGTCGCCCGTTTCGGCGACGTACTTATACACGGTCGGGAAAAGCCAAAGCGCGTCGTCGGCGCGATAACTGGGATGCCCCGTTTCCTTGACGTACGAGGCGTCGTCGGGGGTGTCCTCTTTCCCCGGATTGTGGTTGTATTTTACCAGCGGCAACCCCGCCCCGTTCGTAACCTGCGCCGACAGCATAAACCTTATCTGTTCCGCCGCCGTTTCGGGGTCGAGGTGGATTACGCCTTGAATATCCTGCACCGTGTCGCGGTAGCCGAAGCCGTTGCGCAGCCCGCAATACTGGAATGAAGCCGCCCGCGACCAAGTGAACGTGATAAAGCATTGATAAGCGTTCCAGACGTTGAGCATGTTATTGAATTTATCGTCGGGGGTCTTAACCTGCAAATTCCTTAATTTTCCGTGCCAGTGGCATTTCAGCTCGTTTAATTCCCTTTCGCAGACCGAAACGTCTTTGTAAGCCGAGATAATCCCCGCCGCGGAGCTTTCGGGCTTCGCCCCGAGGAGATAGACGAAAGTCTTGGTTTCGCCCGGCTTCAGTATAACGTCCGATTGGAGCGCCCCGCAGGAATTTCCGCAATAGTTCAGCGAACAAGTCAGCCCGCCCTCAATCCCCGCCGGGTTATGATAACCGCGGTACTTCCCCACGAAAACGTCCCTGTCCCCGCAGTATTTCGTTACGTCCGCGCCCGCCAACCCGAAAAACCGCTCTTTGTTCGGGTCGCCGAAATTCTCGTTGCACACCTGTCTGATAAAACCGCCGTCCGTATAATAGGTTCGGGAAACAAACAGCGTATACTGCAAATTAACCTGGTCTTGCTCGTAATTCGACTCGTTCGTAAATTCCGCGTAACCCGTAACCGCCAGCTTTCTTTCCGCGCCGTCGTTGTTCGTAACCTCGACCCGCCAGACCTCGTGGGTTTTGTCTTTGGGAACGTAATACAGCGCGTCGGTCCTGATTTTGTCATATTCGGAGGAAATGACGGTGTAAGCCGTTCCGTGGCGGCACTCGTATTTATAATCGTCAAGGGGCTTGCACACCGGCGCCCATGAAGCCGACCAATAATCGTTTTTTTCCAAATCACGCAGATATATGTAACGCCCGGGCTGGTCGGCGGCGACGGAGTTGAAGCGGTAACGGATAATCCTGCCGTTCGCGCCGGATTTGACGAAACTGTACCCCCCCGCGTTATTGGAGATAATCGCGCCGTATTCGGGGGAACCGAGATAGTTCGCCCACGCGGACGGGGTATCGGGCTTGACGATGACGTATTCCCTGTTTTTTTCGTCGAAATAGCCGTAGTTCATTTCAAAATCCTCCGCTCAAACAGACCTCCCCGGAACCGCCCTAACCGCCGCGATACGGTTTCCGAGGAGGTCTGATATCCCGCAAACAAAACAAAAAGCAACACAGGCTTCAGAACAAATCCATTATCTTCAAGAAAACCGAAAGCGTTCCGTTAAAGCTGACGGCGCCCGATTTCACGGCCGCGATAATATCGTATTTGCCGCTCGCGATTTTCAGCAGTTCTTTTTCCGACGAATAAAAACTCCCGTTATTCCCGACGTACTCGTAAGGGTCAATCTTGGGCGTTCCGTTTTGAACCGCGATATAAAACGTGTCCAAACCCTCGGCGTAAACCTGGATGGCGATTTCCCCGCTGATTCTCTTGGCCTTCGCCGTGTTGATCCTCTTCCACAGCGCGGTCGTAACCTTCGCGGTGGGGGAAACGTCGGCTTTTCTGCGCCCGCCCTTCGCGACAGGCTTCGCGACCGCCTTCGCGGCTTTGCCCACGGGTTTCGCGACCGCCTTCGCGGCTTTGCCCACGGGTTTCGCGATGTCCTTCGCGGCTTTGTTCGCAGGCTTCGCGGCGGCCTTTCTTACCGTTTTACCGACGGCGGGTTTCGCGGCGGCGGGTCTGCCCACCGCTCTCGGCGCGGCTTTTTTCTCCGCGGGTTTGACCGACGCCTTTTTCACTTCGAGGCTTTTTGAAACCGACGCGGCGACCGCTTTGACCGCGGGCGTTTCGCGCTTGGACGTCTCTTCCGGTTTTGTGATTTTTTTGTCTTCTGCCATGTTTGAGTTTCCTTTCAAAATAAAAATAATTTTTTAGGTTTCGTAAGGGAAGCGGCGAACGCGCCCACATGCTGTATATCGATAACCTATAGTAACATATATTCGGGAAAATTTCAATTATTTACCAAAAAGAATGTAAGAATTATCAAAAATTCATAAAACTTGTATAGCATAATAAAATTTTCAGGTCGGCAAATTGGATATTATGCACAATTATCCCGCCGTATATAATGTCGCCAATCCTATAAAAAAGAACGCGATTTAACGATACCGGTTGATATTTTCGCGAAGATATGGTAGAATGGACGCAACGCGGGGGCGAACGCCGTTCGCCCGCGATAAAGGACGTGATATTCTTGAACCGGAACCAAAACCGGCGCGCGGGCTTTCTTGACGAAGTAAGGGGCTTCGCCATTTTGTGCATGGTCGTGTACCATGTTTTGTTTGATTTAAAAAATTTTTACGGGGTGAACGTGCCCGTATTCTTCGACGGTTGGTTTTATATCGTCCGGGACGTGTTCGCGGGCTCGTTTATTTTCATATCGGGGATTGTCTGCCGTTATTCCCGCGATAACACAAAAAGGGGGGCGCAGTGCTTTTTGCTCGGAATGGCCGTTACCTTCGCGACGGCGTTCGCCGCGCCGGAAACCCCCGTGCTGTTCGGGATACTGCACCTCCTCGGAATATGCATGATACTGTACGGTTTGGTCGGGAGCCTGTGGGACATACTCCCCGCCTTCGCCGGGATAATTCTGAACGTCTTTTTGTTCGCGCTCACCCGGAACGTTTACGGCGGTTACATAGGAATCGGCGGTTTCTCGCTCGCGCTGCCGGAGGCGGCCTATAACGCGCGTTTGCTTTTCCCGTTGGGCTTTGCGGGGGACGGTTTTGTTTCGGGCGATTATTTCCCGCTGCTGCCTTGGTTTTTCCTGTTTATCGCCGGTTCTTACTTCGGCGTTTACGTCAAGGACAACCGATGCCCCGCGTTTTTTTACGAAACCCGCGTAAGGTTTTTCGCGGCGGCGGGCAGGCATACGATTTGGATATACCTGCTTCACCAACCGCTTGCGGCGGCGGTTTTATACCTGATTTTCAAGAAATAGTTTTTTGAAAAAATTTAAAGGATTATGGGGCGTTTTTCACCGGCCGAGCCTTACGGCGGCGGCGGCGGCGGTGAAAACGCCTTTCGCGCCCGCCGACAGCAGAACCCCCGCCGCTTCCCCGAGCGTGGCGCCCGTCGTTTTTACGTCGTCTACGAGAAGGACGGCGCCCGCGACGGTTTTTCCCTTGGCCGCCGCGAAAACGCCTTTTAAGTTTTCGCGCCGCTCCCGGGAGGAAAGCTCTTTTTGCGTTTCGGTTTCGCGGGTTTTGACAAGCAGCTTTACGTCGCTGGGGATTCCCGTTAAGGCGGAAAGCTCCGCGGCGATTAAGGCGGGCGGGTTATACCCGCGTTTTCGCAAGCCGCTTTTACTCGGGGGGATACAGGCGATAAGGTCGATTTTCACGTCGGGCGCGTCTTGAAGCAGGTCGTAAATCAGCTTCGCCGCGGCGGCGGCGGCGTAACCGTTTCCGTTTTCTTTCAGGGCGTAAATGAAAGGCGCCGCCGTTTCGTCGTACTCGAACGCCGCGAAAGAACGGACGACGTTTTCGACGGCCTCGCCGTCCCCGAAAAACTTGAGCTTTTCCGGGCAGGGGGCGCAAAAATATTCGTCATACGGGATTATCTCGCCGCAAAACGGGCAACGATTGGGATAAACGGCGTCAAGCAAAAGCCGTTTCAGATTATGCGCCGTCATGTTTACGGCGACACCGCCTTTCCTGTTATCATGGATTTAAGGCAGGAATAACGCGAGGTTCCGCGCTCGTTTTCCGCCATTTTCAGGATTGTTTCGCGCTTCCCCACGACGATTAACAAATCCCGCGCCCGGGTTACCCCCGTATAAAGCAAACTGCGGTATAAAAGCCGCCTCGCGAAAGATGAAACCGGCATGATTACCGCCTTATACTCGCTCCCTTGGCTTTTATGCACGGTTATCGCGAAGGCGTGTTCGATTTTGTTGAAAAGCGAACTCGGGACAAAGGCGGCGCGCCCGTCAAAATTGACCGTCAGCCCCCCCGAATAATTGTCCGCGTCAACGATTATCCCTATATCGCCGTTGAATATCCCCATGCCTTTTTCGCCGCCGCGCTTCCACTCGACGTTATAATCGTTGACGACCTGCATTACCTTGTCGCCCGTCCTGAAAACGGCGTCGAAATATTTCATTTCCCGCTTTTTTACCGACGCGGGATTTATCGCGTCCTGCAACATTTTGTTAAGCTCGCGGGTCCCCGCCGCGCCTATTTTCGCGGGGGCGAGCACCTGTATGTCGTCGAAGGGGTCCAAGCCGTAGGCGGCGGGCAGGCGCGTCTTAACCAAGCCGACGACGGTTTCGGCAATTTCCTCGTCGCCGCCGCACGGAATGAAAAAAAAGTCCTTATCCCGCGCGTTAAGTTCCGGTTCGCGCCCTTTTACGATTTTGTGCGCGTTCACGACAATCAGGCTTTCGGCGGCCTGCCTGAAAATCTCCGTAAGCCTTACGCCGGGGATTACCCCCGAGGAAATCAAATCGCGAAGAATATTCCCCGCGCCCACGGACGGCAGCTGGTCGGAATCTCCGACCAATATCAGCTTGGCGTCGGGCTTGACGGCGCGCAAAAGCGCTTCAAAAAGTAAGGCGTCCACCATTGACATTTCGTCTATTATCACGGCGTCGGCTTTAAGCGGGTTAAGCTCGTTTTTCTTGAAGGCGAGGAGGTCGTCCTTCGTCATATCGACTTCCAAGAGGCGGTGAATGGTCTGCGCCCGCTCCCCCGTAAGCTCCGACATCCTCTTCGCCGCCCTGCCGGTGGGCGCGGCGAGCGACAGGGTTTTCCTCCCGCGCTTCAACAACCGGATAACCGCGTTGAGCGTCGTGGTTTTCCCCGTGCCGGGCCCGCCCGTCAGTATGAAGAGGTTGTTGACAAGGCAACCGTTGATTGCCGCTTTTTGCAGGGCTTCATAGCTAATGCCCTCCGCCTGTTCGACGTCCGCTATCTCCCGCGAGAAATCGCGGTCCGACGAAAAATTCAGCTTGAGCATTTCCGTCAGCTTGTCCGTTATATACCGCTCGGCGCGGTAATAACCGGAGAGGCAGGCGTATTCTTTCCCCTCGATTTCAAGAACCGAAAACCTGCCCTCGTCCGCCCCCCCGTAAAGCCCCGCGTCGAACGCGTCCCGCGATATGCCGAGGTGTTCGACGGCGCGATCGCGCAGCTTCACGGCGGGCAGACAGGTATGGCCTATCCCCGCGTTTTCGGAAAGGATATAGGTTATCCCCGCCTTCACGCGGTTAATTCCGCAAAAATCGAAAGGAACCGCGTCCCGCGAGCTCAACGCCTCCGCCGTTTTGTCGGCGATTTCAAAATCCAACCCGACCCCCTCGTCGCAGAGGAGGTAAGGGTTTTCTTTAATCAGCGCGATACTCGAGTTGTTATACTTTTGCCATACCGCGACAGCTGCGGCGGGGCTTATCCCAAATTCGGACAAAAAACCGACGAGAGTGTTCACCCCGCAAAGTTTGCGGTATTGCGCCCCGAAAAAAACGGCCTTCTCCCGGGTAATCCCTTTGACTTCGGAGAGCCGTTCGGGGGCGTTTTCCATAACGTCGAGGGTCGCTTCGCCGAATTTTTCCGTAACGCGGACGGCGGTTTTTATCCCCAAACCCTTTATTATGCCGGAACCTATATACCGCGCGATTTCCTCCGGGGTGGTCGGGCGTTGGCGCTCGCAGGTTTCCGCCTTGAACTGTTCCCCGTATTTGGGCGAAGTGATAAAACCGCCCGTGAGCGACAGCTTCTCCCCTTCGGCGATATCGCCGAGACAGCCCACGACGGTTACGGGGCTGCCGTCGCAGTCCAATTCCAACACGACGTAACCGTTTTCGGCGTTTTTGAAAATCACGCCGTCCACGGTACCCGATATCGTCTTTACGGTTTCGTCCATAAACTCGCCCCGTTCGTGAATTTAAACGACTATACGCCGAGCATAAACATGTTGTAAATCACCCGAACGGCTTCCTCGAAATCCTCTTCCTTTACCCCTATTATAATATTCAACTCGGAAGAGCCTTGGTCAATCATCCTTATGTTTATCCTCGCGTGGGACAAAGCGGCGAATATCCTTGTCGCCGTCCCCCGTTTTTCCTTCATCGCGCGCCCCACGACCGCAATCATGGCGAGACCGCGTTCCACTTCGATATGGTTGGGGCGGGCGACCTCGTTTATACGTTCTATCAGCTTGGGCGTCTTATCCAATTCCGAAGTGTTCAAGACTATGCTGAGCGTGTCTATCCCCGTGGGGAGATGCTCGAAGTTTACCCCCTCCGCCTCGAACAGGGTCAGGATTCTCCGCAGAAAGCCTATCTCGTTGTTCATTTCGTCTTTTTCCAAAGAAATGACGCTGAAATTCTTCTTCCCCGCTATGCCCGTTATGACGGCGCCGCCGTCCTTTTCCCCCGCCGAGGGGACAATCATCGTTCCGGGCGCGCAAGGCTCGTTGGTATCGCGGATGTTTATGGGTATTCGGGCGTTTCTCACCGGGAAAATCGCGTCCTCGTGCAGAACGGTCGCCCCCATATAGGAAAGCTCGCGCAATTCCCGATAGGTGATTACGCGGATAATTTCCGGGTTTTCCACTATCCGCGGGTCGGCGGCGAGAAACCCCGGAACGTCCGTCCAGTTTTCGTATAAACTCGCTTTAACCGCTTTCGCCACGATTGAGCCGGTAAAGTCGCTCCCCCCGCGTGAAAAGGTCTTAATTTTGCCGCAGGGCAAAGAACCGTAAAATCCGGGTATGACGGCGTAACGGTTATTCTCAAGCAAAGCGGCGAGGGAGGCGTTGGTCAAATCCGGGTCGAACTCCCCCCCCGCGCGAAACCGCACCGCCTTCGCCGCGTCGATAAAGGGGAATTTGAGAAAGGCGGCGAGGACGATACCGCACAGGTATTCCCCCCTGCTCGCCGCGTAATCGGCGCCCGCCCCATTCGCGAAATCGGCGGTAATCGTTTCGTATTCGTCCCTCAGCGAAAGCGAAAGCCCCAAATCGGCGATTATCCCGTCAAACCGCTCGGCAATAGGTTTGAACTCCTTTTGCGCGTCCGCGCCGGCGCTTATCGCGTCGTAACAGTTATACAGCATATCCGTTACTTTAACGTCGGCGCCCCAACGCTTGCCCGGGGCGGACGGAATGACGTAACGCCGCTTCCCGTCGTCTTTTATGATTTCCGCCACCTTGCGGAATTGGTTTGCGTCGGACAGGGACGAGCCCCCGAATTTCACGACCGTTTTCGCCATAAAAGTCATTCTCCTTTTTTTATGCGCCCCCTTATCCGAAGACGGCGATAAATATTCCCGCCAACAGCGCCGAACCGATTGTGCTTGAAACGATTGGACCCATGGCGTGCATTAAAAGGTGGCTGTTCGGGTTCGCCTCCTGCCCCAACCTTTGGGAAACCCTCGCCGCCATCGGCATCGCCGAAACGCCCGAATTGCCTATGAGCGGGTTCACTTTCCCTTTTGTGATTTTACAAAGGAGCTTGGCTATCAACACCCCGCCGATTGTCCCGAAAATGAACGCGAGCAGCCCGCAGCAGACTATTATCAGCGTCTTCGGGGTCAGGAACCTGTCCGCGACGGCGGAACACCCGATTGAAATCCCGACGAGCAGGGTCAGTATGTTAAGCGCGTCGTTTTGCAGGGTGCCCACATACCTTTCGGTCGCGCCGCATTCTTTGATAAGGTTGCCCAGCATGAGCATGGAAATCAGCGCCCCCGCCGCCGGAACCAACAGCAGGGTTAAAATCGTGAGTATTACGGGGAACAGGATTTTTTGCCTTTTGGTAACTTTTTTCGGTTCCGGCATGACTATCGCGCGTTCTTTCTCGGTGGTGAACGCCCGCATGACGGGCGGCTGTATAATGGGAACCAGCGCCATATACGAATAAGCGGCGATGGTAATCGAAGGCAGCAGCTCCGGCGCGAGGCGCGTCGCGGTGAAAATCGAGGTGGGCCCGTCGGAGCTGCCTATTATCCCAATCGCGGCGGCTTCTTTAAAAGTAAAGCCCTCGAACCCGGGGATAACCGGAACCAACAGGTTCCCCACTATCAGCGACGCCCCGAACGCCATGAATATTCCGAGCTGCCCGCCCAAACCGATGAACGCGCTTTTCGGCGAGGAGATGAGCGGCCCGAAATCGGTCATGCACCCGAGGCACAGGAAAATCATGGGCGGGTAAATTTCCCGCACAATCCCCTGATACAGGAAATTCATCAAACCGCCCTCGTCATACGCGGAAAGCCCGGCGACGGGGATATTCGCTATCAGCATACCGAAAGCCAGCGGAAGCAGCAGCAAAGGCTCGTATTTCTTCTTTATCGCGAGCCACGCCAACAGCAGCGACAGAAGAATCATGATTCCCCTTTGCGGCGTCATCGCGACGAGCCCCGCCCCCACGAACGGACCGTCTTCGTTTAACACGGCCAAAAGACTGTCGAACATACCCAAACCCTTTCTGATACGGCAATTCCGCTTGACGTTGAAACAGATTAAACGTCGGACGGCGAACCGCGTAAAATCAGTCCGCCGCGGCCGGAGCGCCGCCCGCCCCGTCGGTTTCGGCGCTCTCCTTAACCGTCGTTTTTGACTGCATATATTCCTCAAAGACCGTCTTCATCACGTTCACGACGGGAACCGCGAAAATCATGCCCGTAATCATGCCGACGGCACCCCCGCCGATTATCCTTCCGACGGCGCCGCCCACGGTAATGCCTATTATGATGAGAATGGGGCTTACGGAAAAAGACGTCCCCATAATCTTCGGGTTAATGAAGTTGCCGTCGAACTGCTGCGTTATCAAAAGGACAATCGCCGTTATGACCGCGACCTGCAGCCCCCCCGTGAACCCCATAATGGCTATGGCGACAATCGAGCCGACTATCGAACCGAAATACGGGATAATATTCACGACGCCGAGCATTATCCCCAAAATCAGCGCGTAAGACGGACCCGTGGTGAAAAATTCGATAATAAAAAATTCGACCGTCGTTATGGTTCCCAAAATAAACGAGTCCAAAAACTGGCAGCTCAAGAACTTCCTGAAACTCGTATCAATCAAGTGGGTGTATTTTAAAGCCGTCTTGCGCTTTTCCAGAGACGAAAACGAGCGTATGACGCGCTTGATGTATTCCTTGATGCCGTCATACTCGACAATGAAATAAATGGACGAAACCGCCGTCAATATCACCTTGAAAAACATCGAGAAAAAGTTCGTTATCAGCTGCAGCCCGTCCGACACTTTGCCCGGAATGGGCAGCAGGCGGCTCAAATCGTTCCTTAAATCGTTCCACGGCTGCGTTTCAAGCAGCCTGTCAATCGTTTCGATAAGCCCGAACGTTTCGGCGTACGACTGATTGCTGAAGTATATAAGCGAATTTTCGATGTTTTCCGGCAACTGCGTTATCAACTGGTATAAGCTGTTGTAAATCATGGGGATAAGCCTGCTCAACCCGAAAACGACGAATAAAATCAAAAGGACGTAACACACGATTATGCTTATCAGACGGGCGCGTTTCTTTAAAAAGCCTATTTTAATCCCGGCTATCTTGTTCTCGAGCAAAACGCAGGGGATATTTATGCAATAGGCGATGACGAAGCCGGCGATAAACGGCGACATTATGTTCAATATCTGGTTTATCCACCCCAAAACGGATTCAAAACTGAACAGAATCTTATATGCCAGCAAAATACATACCGCGAGGAAAAAAAACTTCACGTATTTCCTGTCGCCGAAATGCTTGTTCGCGTCTTTCATAAACCGTCTCCGTAAGGCGTCCGCGCCGTTTCTTTCAGTCAAATTCGTGCCACGGGATAAATATAACACATTCTTCCCCGGATGTCAAGCAAAACCGCCGCGCCGGTCAAGCGCCGGGAGCAAACGGAACAATTTTATGTTTTTATATATTGACAAAATAATATTGACATAGTATAATATTTAGAGTAAATATTATTTAAATGAGGGATAATTATGGATTACGCTCATTTTAAAGCCAACGCGTGGGAGTTTGTTCGCGCGGTTAAAAAGGAAATCGACAAAGCCGTCGCGCCCATTTTGGAAGCGGAGGGGCTGTCGATGCACCAAGCGGGGATTATAATCGGGATAAGCTCGGGGGATTTCCGCACAATCGGCGAGCTTGCCGAACACTTTTCCGTCAATCAGGGGAACTTTTCGGCGATTTGCAAAAAGCTGGAAAAAATGGGGTTGGTGAGCCGCAGAAGGAGCAGCGACGACGAACGCGTGGTTATCATCGAGCTGACCGAACTCGGCAAGGAAAAGACGGCGAACGTTTGCAAGGGGATGGAAGAGCTTTTCAGGAAAGCGGACGCGTCCCCGGAACAGCTTGAGACCATTATCGCGGGGTACGGCGCGATTATCGGGCTGTTAAACAAAATTAACAAAGGAGAAACCGATGTTAGAGCTTAAAAACATCAAAAAGACCTACAAGGTCGGCGAATTTGAAACCGTCGCGCTTAACGGGATAAGCGTGGCGTTCCGCGAGAGGGAGTTTGTCGCCATTCTCGGCGCGTCGGGCTCGGGGAAAACCACCTGCCTTAACATAATCGGCGGGCTTGACCGTTACGACGAAGGCGAAATGAACATAAAGGGCAAGAACACCCACAGCTTCAAGGACAGGGACTGGGACGCCTACAGAAATAATTCGATAGGCTTCGTGTTCCAAAGCTACAATCTCATCACCCACCTTAGCATTGTCGCCAACGTGGAACTCGGCATGACGCTTTCGGGCGTTTCAAAGAACGAGAAGCATAAGCGCGCCATAGAGGTGCTGGAACAGGTCGGCTTGAAAGACCATCTGCACAAAAACCCCAATCAGCTTTCGGGGGGGCAAATGCAGCGCGTCGCCATAGCGAGGGCGTTGGCGAACAACCCCGAAATCCTTCTGTGCGACGAACCGACCGGCGCGTTGGACAGCGCCACGAGCAAGCAGATTATGGACCTAATCCGCGAGTTGTCCAAGGAACGGCTTGTCATAATGGTCACCCACAACGCCGAAATCGCCGACGCCTACGCCGAAAGGATTATCCGCTTCGAGGACGGGGTGATTTCCTCCGACACCAACCCGCACACCGAACGGGACAAGCCCGATATGTTCAATTTAAAGAAAACGGCCATGAGGTTTGTCACCGCCCTCAACCTTTCGGGGAACAACATCCTCACCAAAAAGGGCAGGACCTTCCTGACCGCGTTCGCCTCAAGCATAGGGATTATCGGCATAGCGGTTATTATGAGCCTGTCGAACGGTTTCCAGATGCAAATTGACAAATTTCAAGAAGACGCGCTTTCGGAATTCCCCATTATCATTATGAACTCCACCACCGAGGTCGACAGGGAGGCGATGCAGACGCAGCGCAACGAAAGGATAAATCAAGGGACTTCCTCCGACAATTCCGCGCCGCCTACCGAAATACGCGTCTACGACCCGAGCAGGTTCATTATCACCCACGAGAACAACTTCACCGACGAATACATGAACTATATAGAAACGCTCGACCCGTCGGTCTGTTCCTCGATAGGGTATTTGCGGTTGGTGGGAATGAACGTTCTGCGCAGGGACGACGGTGAAGCCGCGCCGATAACATTCCCGACGCTGGTTTCCATGTTCGGCAGCAGCATGAGCGCCGACGAGACGACGTCGTTGTCGGCGATGGCGAACATGGGGCTGACGTCTTACCCGCGAACCCTCGGCGACGGGCAAAACTACCTTGAGCGCAACTATGAGCTCTTGGCGGGGGAATATCCGACCGAACCCACCGACCTTATAATGATTATCGGGAACAGCGGCAGGATTTCCGTCGCGACGCTGTCCGCCCTCGGATTTGACGTCGACCGCGAAACCATTCCGTTTGACGAGGTTTTGAACACCGAGCTGAAATTAATCACAAACGACGACTACTACACCGAAATAAAAGAGATTTCAGACATTCCCGCCGATATGCTCCCCGGCGGGACGGACGCGGGCGATTACCGGCTTGACATAGACATAAAAGAGATTCCGAGCGGAACGACGGTCGCGGACGCCCTCGCCATGTTCGGCGAGGCCTTGCCCGACGAAGCCGCGGCGCAAATCCCCGAAGAATACCTCACCGCCGTAATATTCCAAACCGATGAAGCCACGACGGTCGTCGGCGAAAACGGAGAACTCGCCGCCGTTCTCGCGCAAAGCGACGGGGTCGTCGCCGTTCTCGACCCGGAAATGAACCTGATTACCACCTACCCCGAAATTCCCGACGGGGTTGAGATGCCCGAAGGCGGCGGGGCTTCGGGAATGTTCGGCGGCGACGCGAGATATTTTATCCCAAGCGCCGATTACGACGCCATGTGGAACAGCGAGGACAGCGTTACCCTGAAAATCACGGGAATAGTGCGGCTTTCGGCGGACTCGTCGATAGGGTTGCTTTCCAACGGTCTGGCTTACGGCGACGATTTATGCGAGTTGGTGATTGAACTCGCGCAGGCTTCCGACATAGTAAAGGCGCAGACGGAACAGCTTGACAGCGTGTTCCCGACGACGGCAATCCTTTCCGACGAACAAAAAGAAGCGCAAAAGAAGATGCTCCTCCGCGTTCTCGGAAGCGAGGCGGTTCCGTACGGGTTAATGCTTTACCCGAGCAGTTTTGAAAACAAGGACGCCCTCCTCGAATACCTCGACGAGTGGAACGACACCCGCACCGACGACAAGGACAGGATAGAGTACACCGACTTGGCGGGGGAACTCCTCAGCTTTATGTCCGAAATAATCAGCGCGATTACCGTCGTGCTGATTGCGTTCGCGGCTATTTCCCTTGTGGTGAGCTTGATTATGATTTCGATTATAACCTACGTTTCGGTGTTGGAACGCACCAAGGAAATAGGCATATTGAGGGCGCTCGGCGCGCGCAAGAAAGACATAACGCGGGTGTTCAACGCCGAAACCTTTATAATAGGCGCGTGTTCGGGCCTGCTCGGAATACTCATCGCCTACGCCCTGACCTTCCCGATTAACGCGATTATCGAAGACATGACCAACCTTCCGAACGTGGCGCAGCTCAACATTCTCCACGTAATCGGGCTGCTCGTGCTAAGCACCGCGCTTACGGTGCTCGGCGGGTACCTCCCCGCGAGAATGGCTTCCAAGAAAGACGCGGTCGAGGCCCTGAGAAGCGAATAATACGGTTTCCCGTTTAAAAACGGCGGGGTCGGGCTTTTACGCCCGACTCCGCCGTTTACCGACGCTTACTGTTTGCCCGCTTCGCTTACCGCAACGGCGCAAGCCACCGTCGCGCCGACCATCGGGTTATTGCCCATGCCGATTAACCCCATCATCTCGACGTGGGCGGGAACGCTTGAACTCCCCGCGAACTGCGCGTCGCCGTGCATCCTCCCCATGGAGTCGGTCATGCCGTAAGAAGCGGGACCCGCCGCCATATTGTCGGGGTGGAGCGTTCTCCCGGTACCCCCGCCCGAAGCCACGGAAAAGTATTTCTTGTTGTTTTCGGTCGCCCACTTTTTGTAAGTGCCGGCGACAAGGTGCTGGAACCGCGTCGGGTTGGTGGAGTTGCCGGTAATCGAAACTTCCACCTCTTCATGCCGCATAATCGCGACGCCTTCGGTTACGTCGTCGCAGCCGTAACAGCGGACTTTCGCCTTATCCCCCTCCGAGAAGGCTATTTCCTTGGTGATTTTCAGGTCGTCGGCGGGAATGTCGTATTCGGTCTCGACAAACGTGAAGCCGTTCACGCGTGAAATGATATACGCCGCGTCCTTGCCCAAGCCGTTGAGAATAACCCGAAGCGGCTCTTTCCTCGCCTTGTTCGCGGTCTTGGCTATACCGATAGCCCCTTCCGCCGCCGCGAAGCTCTCGTGCCCCGCCAAAAAACAAAAGCATTTTGTTTCGTCGCTGAGCAGCATGGCCCCCAAGTTGCCGTGCCCCAAACCGACGGCGCGGTTTTCCGCGACCGAACCGGGTATGCAAAACGCCTGCAAGCCTATCCCTATGGCCGCCGCCGCGTCCGCCGCGCCCGAAACGCCTTTTTTAAGCGCGACGGCCGCGCCGAGCGTATACGCCCACACCGCGTTATCGAAAGCGATAGGCTGAACGCCCTTCACTATCTCCTCGACGTTGAAGCCCTTGGAAAGGCACAAGTCGCGCGCCGCTTCCAAATCCGCCAAGCCGTATTCCTTAAGGCAGGCGTTGATTTTATTCATGCGCCTTTCCTGTCCCTCGAATTTTATTTCAGACATTTATCACTACCTCCTCATTCCTCGCGCGGGTCAATTTTCTTGACCGCTTCGTCGTATCTGCCGTATTGCCCGCAGTTGGCTTTATAGGCTTCGTCCGGCGACTTCCCGCGGCGGATGTCCTCGAGCATTTTACCGATTTTTACGAACCGATAGCCGATAATCTCGCCGTTTTTATCCAACCCGAGGGAAGAGATGTACCCTTCCGCCATCTCCATATACCTGACGCCCTTATCCTTGGTTGAAAAAATCGTTCCGATTTGCGAGCGCAAGCCTTTGCCCAAGTCCTCCAGCCCCGCCCCTATGGGCAGCCCGCCCTCCGAGAACGCGGTTTGGGTTCGCCCGTAGGCGATTTGCAGGAAAAGCTCCCGCATCGCCACGTTAATCGCGTCGCACACCAAGTCGGTGTTCAAAGCCTCGAGAATGGTTTTCCCCGGGAGGATTTCCCCCGCCATAGCCGCCGAGTGGGTCATGCCGGAACATCCGATGGTTTCGACCAACGCCTCCTCGATAACGCCGTCCTTGACGTTGAGGGTCAGCTTGCAGGCCCCCTGTTGGGGGGCGCACCAGCCAATCCCGTGGGTTAAGCCGCTGATGTCGGTAATCTGATAGGCCTTGACCCAACTCCCCTCGACGGGAATGGGCGCGGGCGCGTGGCGCGCGCCTTTCGTAACCGTACACATCTTCTCGACTTCGTGTGAATAAGAAATTTTGCTCATTAAAATAACCGTTCCTTTCTTTTTATTTGGTTTCATTATACAACGTTTGGAAGAATTTTACAATAGGTTGACCGTATTTTTTCACGGCGGCCGCCGCGCCTTAATTTGAAATCGGTATTACAGTATAACCGGCTTCGCCGTAAATTCCCCGCCGCATATCCGCCGCTTCCCGAAAGCCAGCGCGTATACGTTGGCGCAGCGCTCTTCCAGAAGGGCCTGCCGTTTTTGACCGTCGCCGCGTTTCATTAAAGCGGCGAGCGACGTGTCCATGGGGAGCTCGCACTTGGCCGCCGCGAGGATTTCACGCCCCTTTTCGTTCATCCCGAGAATACGGACGTACTGCGGCGGCAGTTTCGCGTCGCTCTTGGTAATTCCGAGAAAACAGCACAAAACCGCCCTTCGTATTCTCGCCATGGTATAACTCTTGGTCTTGGCGAGGAAATAAAGTTCCGGCAGGCTCCTCGCCGCCCTCGCCGCTTTGTAAATCCGATTTTCCAAACCGTTTTGAACGTTCGGGGCGCGTTTAATCGCCGCCGGGCTCATCAGCCGCAGGGAAACGAGGACGGCCGTTTCCAAACGCCTTATATCCGCGTAATCGCCCAAATCCCCCGCGTCGGGCATAAACGCCGAAACGTCCCCGCCTTCAAAAATCATTTTCCGCAGTTGAAGCGCGCTTAACACCCGAACGCCGTTTGCCGCGGCGCCTTCCCCTCGCCCGTCGTGCGCGGCGCCCCCGCGCGTTATCGTGAACGGCTCGATTGAGGAGCCGATTTCGTTCAACGCCTTGACGTATTCCACGCCGAGAATGTTGTTGGGCTCGTTCAAAGCGCGAACCACGTCGTCCGTGTAATATTTTCCGACCGTTTTTTGCAGCGCGGCGGGGTAAGGCAACCCGCTCTTCACGGCGCCGATGAAATCCTCGGTGGTAACCGCATAGTGCGCCGCGCCCGCCGCTTCTTTGATGAGTTCGGCGTCGCCGCACTCGCTGCCGAAACTGAGGACGTCCGCGCAGTTCAGCGAATTGAGCAGCGACACCGCCCCCGAGGCGAACCGCTCCGCGCTCGACAAAGAAAACGCGACCGGCAGCTCGATTATCAAATCCGCGCCGTTTCGCAAAGCCGTTTCGGCGCGCTTATGCTTTTCGGCGACGGCTATGTCGCCGCGCTGGGTAAAATTCCCGCTCATCACGGCGACGACGTGCGTGGAGCCCGTAACGGCGCGGGTCTGTTCGATATGGTACTTATGCCCGTTGTGAAAAGGGTTGTATTCCGCGATAATCGCCGCGATTTTCATGGTCGTAAAAGCCCCCGTTCTAAAATTTTAACAATAACACTTGATTTTTTCAAGATTTTGTTGTAGAATAGAAAAACCACATTCACAAAGGCAAGAAAGGATAAAAACCGAAATGAATATTCTTGTTATAAACGCGGGCAGTTCTTCCCTTAAATATCAGCTGATTGAAATGAACGGCGAAAAGGTCGTCGCGAAAGGCAACTGCGAGCGTATCGGCATCGACGGGAAGATATCGCACTCTGCCTTCGACGGGAGGAAGTTCGAGGAGGATTGCCCTTTCGCCACCCATACGGAGGCTTTTGAAAAGGTCGTGTACGCCTTGACCGAAAGCCCCGCCGCGGTGATTTCCGGCATGAGCGAGATTAACGCCGTGGGGCACCGGATTGTTCAAGGCGCGGAAGTTTTTAACAAGACCACCGCCATAACCGACGATATTATCCGGAAAATCGACGAGCTGAAAGAATTGGCCCCGGTCCATAACCACGCGCACGCCCTGGCGCTGTGGGCCTGCAAGAAAGTCATCCCCGAAAGCGTACCGCAGGCCGCCGTGTTCGACACGGCTTTCCACCAGACAATCCCGGATTATGCGTTCATATACGGCATGCCATATGAATGTTACGGGAAATACAACGTTCGCAAATACGGTTTTCACGGAACGTCGCACCGCTTCGTCACCATGAGCCTCGCCCAAAGAATGGGGCGCGACATCAAGGATTTAAAGATTGTTTCCTGCCATCTCGGCAACGGTTCTTCCATAACCGCCGTCTACGGAGGGAAGTCGGTTGACACGTCCATGGGCTTCACCCCGCTTGACGGGGTTTTAATGGGAACGCGCTCCGGCGCCGTCGACCCGTCCGCCGTTACGTATATCCAAAAGAAATTGGGGCTGTCCCCCGCCGAAACGGACGATTATCTCAACAAGAAATCCGGTCTGCTCGGTATCGGCGGCTTTTCCGATAACCGCGAGATTACCGCCGCCGCCGAGAAGGGCGACCGCCGCGCCATGCTCGCCACGGCCATTTTGCGTTACGGGATAAAGAAATATATAGGCGCTTACACGGCGGCGATGGGCGGGCTTGACGCGGTGATTTTCACCGGGGGGATAGGCGAGAACGCCGTCGATATCCGGCGCGACGTCTGCCTTGACATGGAATTTTTCGGTATCGAGTTCGACGTGGAGAAAAACGCGAACACACGCGGCAGTTTCGAGAAAATCACCAAAGACGGCAGCCGCGCCGAGGTTTGGGTGGTTCCCACGGACGAGGAACTGCTGATAGCGCGGGACACGAAAGAATTATTCGGGTTGTAACGGCGCGCCGTGATATAACTTACCGTAAAATAAACGGCTCCGCCGTTTATTTTTTCGGCATTTTGCCGATATCGCGAACCGCGGCCTCAAGCGTCGCCAACCCTTTGCTCTCGCTTGCCGACTGCATGCTTTCCAGTTGTTTTTTACGGGCGTACATCTCGGTTTCCTCTTCCTGCCTAAGGCGTTCCTTATGCTCGTTCCAGCGCTGAACGTACTTATGGGCGATTTCCGCGACAAACCCGTCCTGTTCCGCCTTTTCGGCGGCGACGGAAGAAAAGTAGCCGTATACCGCGGGGTGCATGATGTTAAGCAGCCTCTCCGCCACGTATTTATGCGCCGCGGAAAGGTCCTCGTTTTTCAGTATATCCAAAGCGAACGGCAAAAACCGGCCGAAATCCGCCGTTTGCAGATAATTGCAGGCCGTTATGACGCTGTTGTAATAATTGTTTGAAATGATGTATTTGTCCTCGTATTTGACCTCGCCCGCCAAAAGCGCGTTCAGCTGCTCTTCCGAAAGGGAATTTACGCCCGACGTTGATTCCACCATCGCGCTGTCGGGGAGCTGGGCGGCCTTTTCGTACACCGCCGCCGGGAAAGCGCGCTTGCTGGCGGTTTTCACGCTGCGCGACATCTTTGATTTTATCTCGCCGTAAGTGTCGGGTCTGGCGTATTTGCGCGTTATCAAAAAGCGTTCCAGCGTGTTTTCCGGCAGGGCGTCAAGCGGAATTTTTACATAAGGGCAGGACAAAGCGACAATTTTTTTCCTGCCCCCGCCGTCTTCCGCGCCGTATATCACGCCGGTTAACGGCTCTATTACGAGGCATTTGAAATCCTTGTCGTTCAGAAGGCAGGCGGTCGCGGTATGGTGCCCGTCCAAAAGCGCGGAAAACATCCCCGAAACGTGGTACGCGACCCCGCCCGAAACCTTGCCCTTCCGGATTCTTTCCTGCAGGGCGGTCATTTTATTGGGCTGATAACTCGCCGCCTGTTCGCAGGGGATAAGGAAGCAGGGCGAAAAATTCGCGTCGCCTATGACGCTGTTCCTGTCCGCCGTGCCCGCCACCTCATGGCGGACGTTGTAGGCGTTCCAAAAGAAATTGCCCGCCCCGTCGCTCGGAATCATCCTCGATTCATGAACGACGTACAGCCCCTCCGAAAGCAGTTCCAGCACGGGAACCGCCGAACGGGCCAAACCTTGGCCGTAAAGGAAGAAATTATCGCCGACCACGGAAAACCGCGACTTTACGACGTCCGAACATTTTTCAATGCCGGAAATCTGCGCCACGAGCTTATCCGCGGCGGGGTCCAAGTTGTTTTGTTTGCCGATACTGAAAATAGGCTCGCTTTCCACGAAAAAAACGTCCGTGTCGGAGCCGGGGGCGTTATTGCCTTTGAATATCCCGACCTGCCCCGTGCCTTTTGAAACGTCCGCGAGCAAAAATTCCCTGCCGTCTATTTCCAAGGTCGTTGAAACGACGACGGAATTCATAAGCCGTCACCTACCTTTGCTGAAGCCTGCCGGCGATAAAATCCGATAGCTCTTTGTGCTTGTCCTTCGGGAAAAGCCTTTTGGGGAGCCAAAAAACCGCCTTTTTATTCTTAAAGACTATATAAACGTGGTTAGTCTCGATAAAATAAGCGGACTCGTTCCAGTCGATTATCTCCGAAAAGCCGTAAACGCCGCTTTCAGCCGCCATAAAACCGTTTTCGCACACGACGAAGGTTATTTCCTCCAAAAGGGCGGGGTCGTCCCTCAAAATCCTGCCGTACAGGGTTTTCGCCGCGAAGGCGCACATAAGGTAGACCACCATCGCCGCCGCCCCCCCCGCGAAAAGCGAGATGGGGATAAACTTGATAAGGTTGTTGAGCGCGTCGCCCCAAAAAACCGACAAAACGGCGAACATCGCGATTGTGGCGAGCGGGAACACCGCCCAGATAACCTTGTCGAACCCGGCGTTCAAAAGCACCACGTTTGAATTGTTGACCTCTTTTTCCACATAGGCTCCCGAAGCGACGTAGGCGTCCGTCGGAATCTCGCAGCCGACGCAAAGGGTTTTCGGCGGGAGTATACGCATGCCGAAGTTGTATTCTATCTTGGGGTTAGCGGCAATCACACCCTCGATAATCGCCCTTGCCATAAGCAAAACCCGTGAATCGGGGATGCAATTTTTCAATATGCGGTAGCTCTTGCCGTTCGTAACGATAACGAACCCGTTCCTGTTTTCGGTAACGGAAACGACGTCCGACCATTCGTAAACGGCGGGAAACTCCTCCCCTTTTTCATAGACGGAAAAAAAGTCGGCTATTATGAACGTCTGTTTTCCGTCGGCGGATTTGATTTTTACCCCGGGCAGGGATTCAAAAGCCAAGCGTAACACCTCGATTTTCACGAATTTTCTATGATTATAACATATTTTTACGCAAAAATAAATACCTCGCGGGTCGAATTTATAAAAATTTTGTAAATACTTGAAAAAAGGCGGAAATTGGTGTATACTTTAAGCGATGTCGGGAACAATCGTCTTTTTCCGCGTTTCACGGCGGAATAAAGGGGGGGGCGTATGACCACACGGTTTTACAACGCGAAAATCCTCAACGGGGATATGACCGTCGCCGACGGCGAGCTTTGCGTGAGGGGCGGCGTAATCGAATGTGTTTGCGGGGCGTGCGAAAACGGCGGCGATTATGAAAAAGAAATCGACTGTAAGGGCGGCCTGCTTATCCCCGGGTTCAAGAACGCCCACGCCCACTCCGCCATGACGTTCCTGCGTTCGCGCGCCGACGACCTGCCGCTTCACGAATGGCTTAACGAACAGGTTTTCCCGCAGGAGGCGAAATTGACCGCCGAGCATATTTACTGGTTTACCAAACTCGCGATTTTAGAATATGTTTCGGGCGGGATAACGGCGGCGTTCGATATGTATTTTGAACCGGAAGCGGTGGCGAGCGCGGCGAGGGAAACCGGTTTCAAAATAACGATGTGCGGCGCGGTCAACGACTTCGGGACCACCCCCGCGAAATTGCGCGATTATTATGAAAAATACAACGGATACGACGAGTTGGTCGCCTATAAACTCGGATTTCACGCCGAATACACCAACAGCGTCGGCAATATGAGGGCGGTCGCCGAGATGTCGCGGGGCTATAAGGCGCCCGTTTATACCCACATGTGCGAAACAAAAGCCGAAACCGACGGCTGTATCGAACGCCACGGCAAAACCCCGCCCGCCCTGTTCGAGGAGCTGGGGCTGTGGGAACACGGCGGCGGCGCGTTCCATTGCGTCCACGTCAACGACGACGACGTCGGGATTATGGCGCGCAATAGAATATGGGCGGTGAGCAACCCGTGTTCCAACTTGAAGCTGGCTTCGGGCGTCGCGCCGCTTACGAAGATGGCGGCGGCGGGAATAAACATCGCGCTCGGAACGGACGGCGCCGCCTCGAACAACGCGCTGTCCATGTTCCGTGAAATGTACTCCGCCGTTACGCTGCAAAAGTATCTGACGAACGACGCGGCGGCGTGCCCCGCTTACAACGCGCTTAACTGGGCGTTTTCGGGCGGGGCGTCGGCTATGGGGCTGGAAGGCTGCGATTGTCTGGCGGCGGGGAAAAAAGCCGATATAGTCATGCTCGACTTAAACCGCCCCGCCATGCTCCCGCATAACAACATAGTCAAGAACATCGTTTATTCCGGGGACGCGAGCGCGGTCAAGATGACAATGGTCAACGGGAAAATCCTGTATTATGACGGCGAGTTTTTCACGGGGGACAAAGCCGAGACGATTATCGAAAAAACGCGGGATTTAATGAAGGATTTTGATTGATGTACCAGCCCCCTTACGTTAAAAAGATAATTTCCCTGCTTGAAGAGGGCGGGTACGAGGCTTACACCGTCGGCGGCTGCGTCCGCGACGCGCTTATAGGCGTAACTCCCTCCGATTTCGACGTAACCTCTTCCGCCGCCCCGGAAGAAGTTCGGGCGGTCATGGGCGAAGCGGGGATTAAGGTTCACGACACGGGGTTAAAGCACGGAACGGTTACCGCCGTTTCCGACGGCGTTCCCGTCGAGATAACCACGTTTCGCGTCGACGGCGGTTACAGCGATAACCGCCGCCCGGACAGCGTGGCGTTCACGAGGAGCCTGAAGGACGATTTGCGCCGCCGCGACTTTACCGTCAACGCCATGGCGTATTCCGAGCGAACGGGGATAGTCGATTTCTTCGGCGGGCGGGACGATTTGAAAAACAAGGTTATCCGCGCCGTCGGAAACGCCGAAACGCGTTTTAACGAAGACGGGCTGCGTATTTTGAGGGCTTTGCGTTTCGCCTGCGTCCTCGGTTTCGCCGTCGACGGGGAAACCGCTTCGGCGGCGCATAAGCTGCGCGGTCTGATAAAAAACGTTTCCGGCGAGAGGATAGCGGGCGAACTCAACAAGTTGGTTTGCGGCGAAGTAAGCGGGACGGTGTCGCGGTTCGCCGACGTCTTCGCGGAATTTATCCCCGAAATAACGGCGTGCGAAAATTTCGACCAACGCTCGGTATACCACGACAGGGACGTTTTGACCCACACGCTTAACGCCATGGATTGCGCCCCCGCCGATAAAATCACGCGCTTGACCCTGCTGTTCCACGATTTGGGGAAGCCGCCCGCCTTTAAATTTGAAAACGGCAGGGGGCGTTTTCCCGGGCACGCGGAAATAAGCGCCCAAATCGCCGACAGAGCGTTTCGGCGGCTGAAATACGACGGCGAAACGCGCGAAAAGGCGTTGCTTTTGATAAAATACCACAACATAACAATCCGCGACGACAAGAAAGCCGTGAAAAGGCTGTTGAACAAGTTCGGGGAGGAGGCGTTTTTCAGGTTAATCGACGTTCGCGTCGCCGACGACACGGCAAAAGCCGAAGAACACCGCGCCCGAACGGGGGAAGCCCGCAGGGCGGCGGAAACCGCGCGGGGGATTATCGGCGGGGGCGAGTGCTTTTCGACGGACGGGCTGGCGGTTAAGGGCGGCGACGTTCTCGAATTGGGTTATAAGGGGCGCGAAATAGGCGACGCGCTGAATTATCTTTTGCAGGCGGTTATAAACGAAAAAACCGAAAACGACAAAAACGGGCTGATTGATTATTTGTTAAAGAGGGGTAAATAAAATGTCTTCAATGGACATCGGGATTGATTTAGGCACCGCCAACATCATCATAACCATGGGCGGAAAGGGGATTATCGTAAACGAGCCCTCCGTCGTCGCCTATAACAAGAAAAAGGGCGAGGTTGTGGCCGTCGGGCGCGAAGCCTATAAAATGATAGGCAGAACGCCGGAGTATATAGTGGCGGTCCGCCCGCTCAGGGACGGGGTCATTTCCGACCATGACATGACTATGCTCATGCTCAGGGAATTTATCCGCAAGGCGAGCAAAAACCTTTTGATAAAGCCGCAGATTATCATATGCGTCCCCAGTTCCATAACCGACGTGGAAAACCGCGCCGTCGTGGAGGCGGCCTTGTCCGCCGGCGCGCGGAAGGTTTATTTGATTAAAGAGCCGATTGCCGCCCTTTTGGGCGCCGGCGTGGACATTACGAAACCCAGCGGGACGATGGTGGTCGATATAGGCGGCGGAACCGCCGACGTGGCGGTAATTTCGTTTAACGGCATTGTCAAGGCGACCTCGATTAGGATGGCGGGGAACAAGTTCGACCAGGCGATTATCAAATACGTTTCGCAGAAGCACAAAATCTTAATCGGCGAAAAAACCGCCGAAACCGCGAAAAAAACCGTCGGCAACGTCTTCGAGCCCGACCCGGACGTTTCGATGATTATAAAAGGCAGGAACGTCGTAAAAGGCTTGCCGCAGAGCCTTGAAATCACGGAAGCCAATATGCGCGACGCTTTGATAGACTCCGCCATGGAAATCGTCAACAAGATAAAATCCGTGCTGGAGGTTACGCCGCCGGAGCTTGTGGGCGACATTTTGGCGAGCGGGATTATACTCACCGGCGGCGGTTCCCTGCTGAAAGGGTTGGACAGGTTAATAGCGCACAACGTGGGCGCGCCGTGCCGTCCGGCGGAAAATCCGATAGAATGTGTGGCGAGGGGCGTGGCGAAGGCGTTTAAATACGCGGACGAACTGTTGGACGGGTTTGAAAAGGTTTCAATGTATAAATACAAATAATCGGGGAAATTTTTAAGCGCCGCTTGAACGCGGCGCTTTTGTCTGTGTCGGCGCGGGTTTAAAACGGGATTTATCAAATGGCCTTTACGGGAACGGCGTCAATCTGGATAGCCTGCGCGGGTAAGGGCGCGGCGGGTAAAGGCGCGGCTTCGACGGGAACGGCTTCTATAGGGACGACTTCGGTAATCATTTCGTCGTCGGCTTCGCCCGGCGAACCGTGGCTTCTCGCGGCTTTCTCGGCTTCCGCCGCGGCGACCTTCAGCTTTTTGATGAGCGGCAAAACGCCTTCCCACGCCTCAAGCTCTTTAAGCGACACAATTTCAAGGATTTGTTTAAGAGGGAAGTTATACGCGCCCTCGACCTTCGGAATACGCTTAGACAGGCTTGTTTTCGTCAGGCTGAGTTGGTTTATCCTTTTTTCAAACTCGATTTGCCGTTTTACCATGTCGTTCTTTTCGTTTACCATTTCGGTAAGCTCCGTAGGCGAATTTAACGTCAATTCGAGAAACTTCGCGAATATTTCGGGGTACATGGTCGCCAAAACGCTCGCCCTGTCAAGCGGCGAGTAACCGTCGTCCGTGAGCGCCTGCAAAACGGGGGCGCAAACCCTGTCAAACGACGACATATTGGCGGCGAGCCAGTCTTTCAAGCCGCCGTAATCAACCTTCCCCTCGAAAGCGACCGCCGATTTTTTCGCTTCTTTTTTAATCCTCTCGGTTTGCCGTTTGATTGACTCCGATAACGCGGGGATTTCCCTTTCCGCGGTCGCGACCTCATCGTCAATCCGCCGCTGCTGTTCTTTAAGCTCTTGTAATTCCCGTTCGTTTTTTAAAAGGGTTTCGGCGAAAACGAAAAAAGTCCGTAAGTCCATGTCTAACCTCCCGTAATAAAATTTTGACCGCTAATATGTAACAGTATGGGTTACGTCAATTATATCACCGTTTATCGCCGATTGTCAATAACCTTATTTCGGCAAATCGGAAGTATGCCGCCCCACATATAGTTATACCGTTTTTGAACGGCGAACGTATTACCCGTTCAGCCTTAACATCTCGTCTATACATTTCCTCGCCGCGAGAATGTCGTGTTTGTCCATTTTTGTCTCAAACCCGCCGCCGCCGTCCTTTACCGCGTTAAGCGCGCCTAAAACGTCCGCGAGCGTGGTAAGGCGCATATTGGGGCAGGATATTTTTTTTGAGAGGATATAAAAGGATTTTTCCGGGCAGTCGTACTGCAAATGCTCGCGGACGCTGATTTCCGTGCCGATGATGAACTCGCGGTTCGGCGAATTTTTGGCAAATTCCGCGATACCGGAGGTCGAGCCGACATAATCGGCGGCTTCGACGACGGCGGGGTCGCATTCGGGATGAACCAGCGCGAGCGCGTCGGGGCGGAGCGCTTTCGCCTCCCGCAAATCCTCGAGCGTCGCCGCGGCGTGAACGGGGCAGCCGCCCCTAATCAGCATAATATCCTTGTTGCTCACCCGCTTTTTCACATAGTCGCCGAGGTTGGCGTCCGGGATAAACAGGATTTTCTCCGCTTCCATCCTTTCGATGATTCTAACCGCCGACGAGCTTGTTACGCAGACGTCGCAGAGTTTTTTCAATTCCGCCGTCGTGTTTATATAGGCGACGACGGCGCGGTCGGGCTCACGCTTTTTCAACTGGCGGATTTCATCCGGGGAAAACTGCTCCGCCATAGGGCAGCCGGCAAGCGGGTTGGGCAGATATACCCGTTTTTCGGGGTTTAGGATTTTCGCCGTTTCCGCCATGAAGCGCACCCCGCAAAGGATGATGTTGTCCGCCCCGGCGTCGCGCGCCCAAACGCTTAATTGGAACGAATCGCCCGTGTAATCCGCGATTTCGACAATTTCGCGGGATTGGTAGCTGTGGGCGAGAATAACCGCGTTTACGGCGTTTTTAAGCTCGGTTATCTTATTTTGCAGCTCTTTTATCGTCATGTATTGCCCCTTTTTTAAGTTATTTTGCCGCCGCGGCGCATTACCACCCCGTCGCCGCCGCCGTAATAATTCTTGCGGCGGTTGATTTCCGCGAACCCGAATTTTTTGTACAGCGCAATCGCGGGGATATTCCCGGAAGAAACTTCGAGAAACACGTCGCCGCCGCATTTTTCCAAAAATTTCCGCATAAGGCGGGTCGCCGCCCCTTTTCCGCGAAATTCCGGCAGGACGGCCATCCGAAACAACTCATAATCGTCCCCCAGCTTCATGCCGATTATATAACCGCCTTCTTCGACAAAGCAAACCGCTTCCGGATTGGCCAGACTCGATTCGATGGCGGCGACGCTCCACGGCTCGTCGAAGCAGACGGCTTCAATCGCGTGAACGGCGTTTGCGTCAACGTCCATTGGTTATAAAGTCCTCGTAAAAACTCAGCAGCTTATCCCTGCATTCGCGGTACGCGGAAAGCCCCTTTGAAAACGGGTCGTATATGTTTAACGTCGTGATTTTATCCGCTATGTCGAGATTTTTGAAATAAGAGCAAAGCGTTACCTTCTGCCGGCGGTTCATAACGTGGAACGCGTCGAACGTTTCCATATCCACGTCGTTGACCGAAACGGGCGCGCGCGAGGTTCTCAGCCCTATTTCGGAAAGGGCGCGGTTGACGTTTTCGTCCGCGCCGCCCCCGACAAGCGCGATACCCGCGCTTTCAAACGCGTAAGGCGCGCCGCTTTTCAAGGCGATGCTGTTGGCTATTTCCATCGCCATAACGCTTCGCGTTTTGTTCGCCGTGCATATAATGAGAATTTTTTTCATTTTCATGACCATGCCGCCTCACCCTGCGCAAAACTCAATGAAAATTGCGGCATGGTGATTAGTCCTTTCTCGTTTTCGGAGTTGCCGTATCAGTGCGTTTCGTACCATGATTTCCCCGTTTTTACGTCTACGGTCAGCGGAATGTCGAGTTCGCCGCCCGCCGCCGCCATTTCTTCCCTTAAAACATCCGCGACGCGCCGCGAAACGCTTTCCGGCGCCTCCGCAATCAGTTCGTCGTGTACCTGCAAAATCAGTTTCGCGCCCAGGTCCTTTTCGGATTTAAACCGGTTGTAAACCCTTATCATGGCGATTTTTATAATATCCGCCGCCGTCCCTTGAATGGGCGTGTTTTTGGCTATCCTCTCGCCGAAAGCCCGTATGTTCCCGTTCGGCGACAATATTTCCGGAACGTGCCTTATCCGTCCCAGCAACGTTTTGACGCGGCCCGTCTTTTTCGCCTCGGCCACGGTCCTTTCGAGATAATCGCGGACGCCGGAATATTTTTCAAGATAACGCTCGATGTATAAATTCGCGTCGCGGACCGAAACGCCGATTTCCTTGGACAGGGAAAACGCCCCCATTCCGTATATTATCCCGAAGTTCACGGCTTTCGCGGCGGTTCTCATCCCGCGGGAAACGAGGCTTTCCGGGACGCCGAACACCTGCGACGCCGTCATCGCGTGGATGTCATCGTTGTTTCGGAACGCCCTTTTCATAATTTCGTCTCCGGAAACGTACGCCAAAACCCGCAGCTCTATCTGCGAATAATCCGCGTCGACAAGGTCGCGGCCGTTTTCGGCTATGAAGAACCGCCGCATAATCCGGCCGCGTTCGGTTCTCACGGGGATGTTCTGTATGTTCGGCTCGGCCGAGGAAAGCCGGCCCGTCCGCGTTTCGGTCTGCTTGAAGGTGGTGCGTATCCTCCCGTCGTCCGAAACGGCTTTAAGCAAACCCTGAACGTACGTCGAATTCAGCTTCGCAAGCGCGCGGTATTCGATAATCGGCGAAATGACGGGATGCCTGCCCGCGAGGGATTCCAAAACGTCGGAATTCGTGGAATAGCCCGTCTTGGTTTTTTTCGCGCCCGGCAAGCCCAATTTGTCGAACAAAACCTCGCCGAGCCGCTTTGGGGAAGCGACGTTGAATTCCTCCCCCGCCAAATCGTATATTCGCCTTTCGGTTTCGGCAATCCCCGAAACAAGCTCTTCGCCGAAACGCCTTATGCCGTCCGCGTCAATCTTTATCCCCGTTTTTTCCATGTCCCTCAAAACGCCGGAAAGCGGGATTTCAACCTCGGTGAGCAGCTTCGCGAGACCTTCGTCCGCAATCTCGCGGTAAAGCTGTTCGGGGGTGAATTTTTCGGCGTCCGCGTCAAGGATATACGCGGCCAATTCCTTGTCGAACGCCGCGCCTTCGGGGATGGGCGGGGCTTCGAGGATGGGCGGGGCTTCGGGGATGGGCGGGGCTTCGGGGATGGGGGCGAAACGGCCGATATCCAATTTTTTCATCAGGGACAGCAATTCCAATTCCGTGAGGATTTCGGATAACGCCGCCTTATCCCCGCCCGAAACGCGGTAATCGTCCAAATCGCGCGAAACGGGCGCGTCGGTCGCGATGGTGCCGAGTTTCCGGCTCAAATAACACATTTCCCTGTCTTTCAGGAGTTTCGCCTTTACGGAAGCGGATATGTCGAGAGCGTCAAGGTTTTCATAGATATAATCCACGCTTTCATATTTTTGTATCAGCGAACGGGCGGTCTTTTCCCCTATTCCGGAAACCCCGGGGATATCGTCGGACTTATCCCCCATCAACGCCTTTACCTCAATCATCCGCGACGGTTCTATCCCATAAACCTCTTTGATTTTTTCGGGGGTATAAATTATTTCCTCTTTCGTCGAGGCGAGGCAGACCGAAACCCTTTCGCCGATTAGCTGAAACGCGTCGCGGTCGCCCGTGGCTATGAAACAGTCCGCGTTTTCCCCCGCCGAAAATTCGGCGAGGGAGCCTATTATGTCGTCGGCTTCCCACCCCTCTCTTTCCACAAAGGAAATCCCCATAAAACCGAGGATTTTCTTTATATACGGCATCTGCGCGGCAAGCTCGTCGGGCATCCCCTTACGGCGCTTTTTGTAACCGCCGTACATTTTATGGCGGAAAGTCGGCGCGCGCGTATCGAAAGCGACGGCCATACGGTCGGGTTCAAGCGCGTTTTTCAGTTTAAGCAACGCGGAAAAAAATCCGGTTACCGCGTTGGTGTAAACGCCTTTTTTATTGGATAAGAGGGGTATCGCGTAAAACGAGCGGTTCGCTATGCTGTTGCCGTCAATCAACAGGAATTTCATCAGACCTCCTCTGTATCGCGCCAAAATTTCCTTGTCCGGCGAAAAATCCGACCCCGCCCGCGCGCGGTTTCCGGGGGGTTATTTGTTAAACAGCCCTTTGATAAACCCGATTATTTTATTGCCGCCGATTTTTTTCTCCGCCGCGAGCCGCGCCCTCTCGTACGCCCTTTCGTAAAAATAAATCTGCGAGTCCAATTTCCCCCCGCCGTCCGCCTTAACCTTGGCGTAACTGCCGTCGGGTTTTTGGACGCGCGCCTTTACGTCGTCGGAAAGCATGACGTTAAAATCGTCAATCAGGCTTTTTTTTATAAGGGCGTCGCGGACGGGGGCGGCGACTTCGATGCGCTTTTCGGTGTTGCGCGTCATAAAATCGGCGGAAGAAATATACACCTTGCTCCTTTCCCCGGCGCCGAATATGTAAACGCGGCTGTGTTCCAAAAACCGCCCGACGACGGAAACCACGCGGATATTTTCCGTATAGCCCGGCACGCCCGCCACAAGGCAGCATATCCCCCTTACAATCAGGTCGATTTTAACGCCGCTTCGGCTCGCTTCCACAAGCTTTTCGATGATATCCTTGTCGGTGAGCGAATTGAGCTTCAACCCGATATAACCCTTGGCGCCGCGGGTTATTTCCGCGTCAATCAACCGGACGGCGCGGGATTTTAAGAAGCGCGGGGCCACCCACAACAAGTTGGCGGTTTCGACGGTATTCCCCGCCGAAAGCGCGTTAAAAACCACCGACGCGTCGGAACCTATGTCGCGGTTCGCCGTCAAAAGCGAAAGGTCGGTGTAAAGGCGCGAGGTGCGCTCGTTATAATTTCCCGTTCCGATTTGCGTGAAATATTTTACGGACGAACCCGTTTTCTTCGTGATGAGGAGCAGTTTGGAATGTACCTTCAAATGCCCCGGCCCGTAAACCACCCGCACGCCCGCGTCCTCAAGGCGTTTAGACCAGCCGATATTGTTCTCCTCGTCGAACCGCGCGCGAAGCTCCACGAGAGCCAATACCCGCTTGCCGTTTTCGGCGGCGGCAATCAGCGCGTTGACGACTTTGCTGTCGGTGGCGACGCGATAAAGGGTTATCTTCACGGAAAACACGTCTTTGTCGTTCGCCGCCTCTTCCAGCAACCGGATAAACGGGTTTATGCTCTCATAAGGATACGAAAGCAGGATATCCCCGCGTTCCATCTGGCGGATAATCGGTTCGTTCCCGCGGATACGCGGGCACGGCCTCGGCGTTAAGGGTTTGAAGAACAAGTCGCCGTACGCTTTTATCCGTTCCTCAAGCTGAAATATAAAGCCCATGTCCAGCGGCGCGGACTGCGAGAACGCGTATTCGCCGCTAAGCCCGAGATTGAGGTATTCCGCGACGACGGCTTCGTTCGCCCTGTCGCCGGAATCGAACTCTATCCGCACGGGGGCTGATTTTTTCCGCTTTTTCAAAAGCTCTTCCATAACCCCGCGAAAATCGAGGTCGTGGTCGTAAAGCGCCTCTTCCGCGCCCACGTCGGCGTTGCGGGTTATCCTGAAGACGTTCCTGCCGATTATCTCATAGTCCGCGTAAACCATATCCGCGTAGCGCATGATTAAACTTTCGACAAGCGCGAAACGGGACTTGCCGTTTTTCGGCGGAAGCCACACCACGCGCTCGAACGCGCCGGACGGGACGGCGGGCAAAATCCCTATCGCCCTCTTCGGGGAATCGCCCGCCTTCAGGGTGGCGGCGATGTATATCTCCTTGTTCTTCAGGAAAGGAACGGGGTTCTTTTTATCTATGATTGCGGGGGTAAGCAGGGGAAGGATTTCACTCTTGAAATAAACGGCGAGAAACCGCTCGTCGTCTTTTGATATTTCCCCCCTTAGGTCAACCTGCTCGATACCCGCCCGATTAAGCCGGCTGATTATCTCGGCGTAAACCTTGTCTTTCACCGGGATGAGCTCCGCGGTTTTTTTTGTGATTAACTTAAGCTGTTCGCTTGCCGTAAGGTTGGTTTTGTTGTCCGAAACGTCCTTTTTCAAGGCTTTGCGCTCCCTCAGATAGCCCACCCTTATCATAAAAAACTCGTCGAGGTTGTTGCAGAAGATATACACGAAACGGAGCCTTTCAAACAAAGGGACGGAGGCGTCCTGCGCCTCTTCAAGGACGCGCCGGTTGAATTTGAGCCAGGATAATTCGCGGTTGTCGATATAAGGTTTTATAAATTTCATGTCAATTATCCCTTTAATTCCAGCGCTTTCCTGATAAACGACGCGAAAAGCGGGTGCGGCTTATTCGGGCGGGATTTAAATTCGGGGCGGAACTGCACCGCCGCGAACCACGGGTGCTCGCTTGCCGGCAGCTCGATAATTTCAACCAATTTCCCGTCCGGCGAAACCCCCGCGAACGCGAGCCCTTTTTCGGACAAGACCGCGCGATAGGCGTTGTTGAACTCAAGCCGATGGCAGTGCCGCTCATAGACCGGCTCCCCGCCGTAAGCCGAACGCGAAATCCCGTCCGCGTTTATTTTGCACGGGTACGAACCCTTGCGGACGTTCGCGCCTTTTTCGGCGTCCCTTTGGTCGGGCGTAATGTCAATCACGTTTTCGCAATCCCCGCCCGCGCCGTAATCGACGGAATTGGCGCCGACTATTCCGGCGGCGTTCCGCGCGAACTCGACGACCGCCATGTGAAACCCGAGACAAATTCCGAAAAACGGAATCTTATTTACGCGGGCGTAGCGAACGGCCTCGATTTTTCCCTCCGTTCCCCTCTCGCCGAAGCCGTCGGGAACGAGTATGCCGTCGCACCCCCCTAATTTTTTTCCGGAGGTTTCGGGGGTTACGTCCTCGGCTTGTATAAGCTCGATATTCACGGCCGCGCCGTTGTTGAAGCCGGCGTGGCGAAGCGCCTCCATCACCGACAGATAAGCGTCGGGAAGAGAAACGTATTTCCCTACCAAACCTATGTTGAGCGGTTTTGAAGCCTTTTCGGCCTTGTCGACCATTTCGCGCCATTCGTCGAGGTCGGGTTCGCGGTTCTCCAAGTTCAGGCGCCGGCAAACGACGTCGGCGAACCCCTGCTTTTCCAGCATGAGCGGAACCGCGTAAAGCGACGGCGCGGTCAGACAGGTGATAACGTCGTCCTCCCGAACGTTGCAAAAGTTCGCTATCTTCCCTTTCATGTCGGAAGACAGTTCGCGCTCGCTCCTCAAAACGAGGACGGTGGGCTGTATCCCAAGCGACAAAAGCGCTTTAACGCTGTGCTGGGTCGGTTTGGTTTTCAGCTCGCCGCTCCCCCCCACGAAAGGCACCAGCGTTACGTGTATAAACATGACGTTTTCACGCCCTTTGTCGGTCATAACCTGGCGGATGGCTTCCAAAAACGGCGTGCTTTCGATATCGCCCACGGTTCCGCCTATTTCGGTTATGACTATGTCCGCCGCGCCCCCGGCTCGGTTCGCGACGCGGTAAACGCGGTTTTTTATCTCGTTCGTGATATGCGGGATTACTTGAACCGTCGCCCCGAGATAGTCGCCGTTGCGCTCCTTGCTTAGGACGTCCCAGTATATCTTCCCCGTGGTAACGGAGTTGCCGGCGGAAAGGTTCTCGTCGATGAACCGTTCGTAATGCCCCACGTCGAGGTCGGTTTCCGCGCCGTCGTCGGTTACGAACACCTCCCCGTGCTGATAAGGGCTGATTGTCCCCGGGTCGACGTTTATATAAGGGTCCATTTTCTGGATGGTAACCTTGTATCCCCTGCTTTTGAGGAGCCTGCCCAAAGAAGCGACGGTTATGCCCTTCCCGACGCCGGAAACGACGCCCCCCGTTACGAAGATGTATTTCGTGTCCATTTTTA
>JAIRWC010000004.1 GCA_031253495.1 Oscillospiraceae bacterium
GGCGGATATTGGGCGGTATCAGCGCAAATTCGGCGGTAAAAGCGGCGGCGTAAACCGCGACAGGGGGTTTCGCTCCCGCGGGAGCGACCGGCGACCCCGCCGGCTCGGGCAAGCGCACGTGCGCTTGACCGCGGGAATGGTTGGCTTGTCGCCGACAAAAATATTTGTCAGGTAGAGCGGACAATTAAAGTTACAACTAATCAAAAATCAAAAAATCGACGATATTTCTTGACATAACGCCTTAACTGTGGTAATATGTCCTGTGTGCGGTCGTTTAAAATGAAAACTCCCGGGAGTTTTCATTTTAAACGATTATACGGAACAAAAACGGGGCGGTGCAAGAGCATGAAAAAATATAACGCGGGCATTATCGGCGCTACGGGAATGGTCGGGCAGAGGTTCGTTCTGCTGCTGGCGGAACACCCGTGGTTTAACGTAACCGTTCTCGCGGCTTCGCCCCGTTCGGCGGGGAAAAAATACGGCGAGGTCGTAAAAGACCGCTGGCTTATGAGCGCGCCTGTCCCCGAAAAATACGCGAATATGGTAATCGCGGACGCTCACGATGTTGAAACGGTCGCCGGGAATACCGATTTCATATTCTGCGCGGTGGATATGGACAAAGGGGAAACCAAAAAGTTGGAGGAAGCCTACGCAAAGGCGGAACGCCCCGTAATGTCGAATAATTCGGCGCACAGGCATACCCCGGACGTTCCCATGCTCATTCCGGAGGTTAACCCCGAACACGCCGAAATTGTGAAAGCCCAGCGCGTTCGTCTCGGCACAAAGAGGGGGTTCGTCGCCGTCAAGTCGAACTGTTCGATACAAAGTTACGTCCCCGCCTTGCACCCGTTGATGAAATTCGGCGTGAACGAGGTCGTCGTCTGCACGTATCAAGCTATTTCGGGCGCGGGCAAGAACTTCGGCACATGGCCCGAAATGGCGGATAACGTCATACCTTTTATCGGCGGCGAGGAGGAAAAATCCGAGAAAGAGCCGCTTAAAATTTGGGGTAAAATCAGGGACGGGATTATCGTCGACGCGGAAAAGCCCGTTATAACGGCACAGTGTATCCGCGTTCCGGTAACCGACGGGCATATGGCGGCGGTGTTCGTAAAATTCGACGGCAAGCCGTCCAAGGAGGAAATTATAAATCTGTGGAACCGTTACGGTTCGGACGGAGATTTGCGGTTGCCGTCCGCCCCCGAAAAGTTTCTGACGTACTTCGGCGAGGATAGCTTCCCGCAGACCAAACTCCACCGCGACTTATACGGGGGGATGGGCGTTTCAATCGGGCGGTTGAGAGAAGACGCGTTGTACGATTACAAGTTTGTCTGCCTTTCGCATAACACGCTGAGGGGCGCGGCGGGCGGCGCGGTTTTAATGGCGGAGCTGTTCGCGGACAAGGGGTATTTTGATTGATACGCCGATAAGGATTAACGCGGGTTTGACCGCCCGCGCGCTTTAAGGAGAAACATCCATGGAAAATACTATCTTCACCGGTTCGGGCGTGGCGATTATCACCCCTATGAACCCTGATTTGAGTATAAATTATGAGTTGTTCGGCGCGCTGATTGAAGAGCAAATAACGAAAGGCACTTCCGCGTTGATAGTCTGCGGAACAACGGGCGAGGCTTCCACCATGACCGACGAGGAGCATAATGAATGTATCCGTTTCGCGGTTGAAAAAACCGCCAAACGGATACCCGTTATCGCGGGCACGGGCAGCAACGACACCGCTTATATGGTCGAGCTGTCGGTCGAAGCGGAAAAACTCGGCGCGGACGCGTTGCTGATTATGACGCCCTATTACAATAAAACCTCGCAAAGAGGGCTCGTGAAACATTTCGGAGCGGTCGCCGAAAAGGTCGGAATCCCCATTATGCTTTATAACATCCCCTCAAGGACGAACATGAATATCGAACTTAACACTTTCAAGGAGCTTGCGGAATATCCGAACATACGCGCCGTTAAAGAATCGGGGCAGAGGGTTGACGGCTTTTCCGCTTTGATAAACGAAAGCGGGCTTGACGTTTACAGCGGCGACGACTTTATGACCGTCCCCGTAATGTCGCTCGGCGCGAAGGGCGTCGTTTCCGTTCTCGCGAACGTGGTTCCCGAAGTGGTGGGTAAAATATGCGCGCTTTGTCTTGAGAACAATTTCCGTGAAGCGGGCAGGCTTCAGCAGAAATACGCGAGATTTATGGGGAGCGGGGGATTGTTCATTGACGTGAACCCGATTCCCGTAAAAGCCGCGATGAACCTTATGGGCAAGAATGTGGGCGGTTGCCGTTTGCCGCTTTGCGATATGGAAAGCGCGAAACTTGAAAAACTTCAAATCGAAATGATAAACGTCGGAATATTGTAAGCGGGACCGGCAAAGGGGTGAACTTTAACCATGACGAGAATGGTCTTGTCGGGCGCGTGCGGTAAAATGGGCAGGGTTATCGCGGAACTGACGGTCGCCGAACGTCCCGGGCTTCAAAATTGCTCCGTCTGCGCGGGAGTAGACGTTTCCGGCGTTAAATACGCGGATTTTCCCGTTTACGCGAAAATGTCCGATTTACGCGAAGACGCCGACGTCGTCGTCGACTTCTCCCATCCGTCGGCGTTGCCCGATTTGCTTTCTTACTGTGAAAACAAAAATATCCCCGCCGTTATCGCCACCACGGGATATGAAAGGGACGAGGTTCGGCGCATTGAAAGCGCGGCGGAAAAAATTCCAGTGTTTTTCACGTTTAATATGTCGCTGGGGATTAACCTGCTTACCGATTTGGCGAAACGCGCCGCGCGGGTTCTCGGGGCGCAGTTTGACGTTGAAATCATTGAAAGGCACCACAATCTGAAAAAAGACGCCCCTTCCGGAACGGCGCTCATGCTTGCCGAGGCGGTAAACGGGGAGTTCGGCGGACAAAAGAGATACGTTTACGACCGGCACGCCGTTCGCGGGGCGCGGGAAAAAGACGAAATAGGTATTCACGCTTTGAGGGGCGGCACAATAGTGGGCGAACACGAAATAGTTTTCGCGGGGCACGACGAGGTGGTCGCCTTATCGCACTCGGCCCTATCAAAAGAGGTGTTCGCGGTTGGCGCGATTAACGCCGCGCTGTTCTTGAAAAATCAAAAAAAAGGTCTGTACGGCATGTGTGATTTATTGGCAGACGCTTGAGTTGAAGGAGGAAAAAATGAGAACGGAAATCATTATAGCCGAAGGTCAGTCGATAGTAACTTTCAACAACGTTCCCGCTTCTTACCAAAGTTCGTTTATACACGACGCGTTTGACGAGGCGGCCCGCGCCGGGATAAACATAGACATGATTGCCCAGTCGCCGGCCACGTCGGATAAAATCAGTTTCGGTTTTACATTTTCCGATAACGACATGCCGAAACTGCTGACCATCATAAACGCGCGCGGCGGAGATAAATCCCCGCCCCTGATTAACTGCGGGAACGTGAAAATCACCGTTAAATCGCGGGATATGGTTTCTTCGACAGGTTTCGCCTCGCGTGTTTTCGACATCCTGCGGGAGTTGGATTGTCTGCCCCTTCTCGTAACCACCGGCTTGGATGAAATTTCGCTGTTGGTTTACGAAAGCGCCCGCGCGGATTTGGAAAGGGAGTTGACAAAAGCTTTCGCGCCTTGACGGGCGGCGCTCCGCCGAGTCGCCGCGGTATCGGCGACTGTTTTTCCGACTGCTATAAGTCTGCTCGTAGCACAACGGATAATGCACCGGACTCCGACTCCGGGGATTGCGCGTTCAAATCGCGCCGAGCAGAGTGATTTTGAATAAATTCCGCAAAGGCGGCGCGGTGCGGGCGGTCGTTACGGTTATGACCGTCGGGACGTTCGCGCCGCTTGCATTTTACAAATTTTTATGTTATAATGTCGCATATATATTACAATGACGGAGGTTCATTATGGGCGAACAGTTTTTTTGGTTTTACGACATATTGATAGCGGGAACGTTTCTCGGCGTCGCGTATAAGTGTACGCGGCAGGGGTTCGCCTCCTCAGCCGCGGGATTTGTCGGGATTTTGCTTTCTTTCGCGGCGGCGTTGGGATTAAGCGCCGGGTTATCCGAATACGCCTACGAAAACTGGATAGGCCCCGGCATTTCCGAAAAGATAAATTATTCCGTGAATGACGGTCACGTTAAATCGACGTTCGATTCCCTGCGCACGATTGATATGTCAAAAGCGAAGATTTCCGGAAAAAACCTAAGCGAAATCAACCTTAATCCCGATAACGCCGGAAAGGTTACCCTTGATTTGACAAACGTTGACTTAAGCGCGACGGGACTGGAAAAATCGGATTTGTCTTTTTTCCGGATAGATTCAAATATGTTCTTTTTCGGTAAAATAGACTTGGGCAAGGTGAACATAAGCGCTTCGGAACTCGCCGAAACCGACATAGGCACAATAATACTGTCAAGGACGCTGTCTGCGACCCTGGCGAAATCGTCGGACGGCGTTTATGACCAGCTTTCGGGTATCATGGAAAACGTAATCCCCGGATTTTCAAAGGCGTCGGAGGGCAGCACGGATTTAGTGGCGAAGCTCATAGCGAACATCATCAAAACCGATTCCGCCACCCTTGAAGAAGCCATAAATGATAATTTGGTGAAACCCGTATTGATAATTCCCGTAAGGGCATTGATTTTCTCAATAATTTTTGCTATAATCAGCGTAGTGTGTTCAATCTTGGCTAAGTCGCTCAGACTCGTAAACAGCATACCCGTCGTCGGAAAACTCAATACCTTTCTCGGCGCTTTGCTCGGCGTAGTCGAAGCCGCGGTAGCCGTTTTCATGGTGTGTATAGGCGTTGGATTGCTTATATCGCTTACGGGGGACAACATAACGTTCTTAAATACGCCGACCGTGAACGAGACGAAATTGTTCAAACACATCTATTTTCTGGATTTTCTGAAGTTCTAAGTATGCAGGTTTACGCACCGAAAGGAAACAATCGTATGAAATGCACCAGATGCAAAAAAAGGATGGCGGTCGTCTTTATAACGACCATGCAGGGCGACGAAAAGCATAACGAGGGTCTTTGCCTTGTCTGCGCCAGAGAACTGGGCGTTCCGCAGGTCGGCGAATATATGAAGCAAATGGGGCTTTCCGAGGATGACTTTGAAGAAAGCTACAAAGCGATTTTCGGCGACGACGACGATTTCGACGACGACGACGACGGTGTGGACGCTTTCAGACCCGGCGGAGCGGGAACGATGCCCAAATTTTTGCAGAACCTTTTTAAGGACGGCGGCGCGCTCCCTCCTCCCAATAAAGAGAAGCCGAAAGAAAAATCCAAGGAGAAAACCGTCAAAAAAGGCAAGGACGATAAAAAACGCAAATTCCTTGACACTTTCTGCACGAACATCACCGAAAAAGCGAAAAAAGGCGAACTTGACCGCATAATCGGCAGAGAGAAAGAAATTGAGCGCGTCATACAAATCCTTTCCCGCCGCACGAAAAACAACCCCTGTTTAATCGGCGAGCCGGGCGTGGGCAAAACGGCCATAGCCGAGGGCATAGCGCAAAAACTCGCGGCGGACGACGTGCCTTTCCGGTTATTGGGAAAAGAATTATATTTGTTGGATTTAACCGTTCTGATTGCGGGAACGCAATTCAGGGGGCAGTTTGAAAGCAGGGTTAAGTCGCTTATCGAGGAAATCAAGTCGGCGGGCAATATTATCATATTTATAGACGAGGTGCATAACCTTGTGGGAACCGGCGACAGCGACGGCACCATGAACGCCGCGAATATGTTCAAACCCGCGCTTTCACGCGGGGAAATGCAGGTAATCGGCGCAACGACGTTCGGCGAGTATCGTAAGCACATTGAAAAAGACGGCGCTTTGGAGCGCCGCTTTCAGCCCGTTACAATCACCGAACCCACAATCGGGGAGACGGTCGAACTGCTCAAAGGCATTAAAAACTATTATGAAGAGCATCATAAAATCAGGGTTTCGGACGATATCCTCCGTTCTTGCGCGGTTCTTTCGGAAAGGTACATAAACGACAGATTTCTTCCCGACAAAGCGATAGACCTGCTTGACGAGGCGGCGGCTTGCGCGAGCATAAGGAGCGCGGATTTATCGCTTTATGAAAGGCTGAAATCCGAGATTTTTGAGCTGGAAAAGGAAGAGAATGAAATTATGTCGGCGGGCGACGCCGTAGATTATGCGAAAATCGCGGAATTGAAAACGCGAATTGCGCGCAATCAAGAGCAAATCGCGGTTTTGGAGCCGACGATTACGAATTTGGAAATAACCGATTTGGATTTATCCTCGGTTATTGAGTTGTGGACGGGAATCCCCGCCGCTAAAATCATGGAAACCGAATTTAAAAAAATCGGCAGGTTAGAGGAAATTCTCAAACGGAAAATTATCGGGCAAGACGAGGCGTGCGAACACGTCGCCGCGGCGATAAGGCGCTCGAGGGTGCGTCTTTCGACAAGGAAACGCCCCTCGTCGTTTATTTTTGTGGGACCGACGGGCGTGGGAAAAACCGAGCTTGTCAAGGTTCTCGCCGGCGAATTATTCGATTCGGTAGACCCGCTGATACGGCTTGATATGTCCGAGTTTATGGAAAAGTTCAGCGTTTCGCGGATAATCGGCTCCCCTCCGGGTTACGTCGGATACGACGAAGCGGGGCAGCTTACCGAGAAAGTGCGCCGCAAGCCCTATTCCGTGGTGCTTTTCGACGAAATCGAAAAGGCGCATCCCGACGTTATGAACATTCTTCTGCAAATTCTCGACGAGGGCAAGGTGAACGACGCGCACGGGCGCACGATTTCTTTTGAAAACACCGTGATAGCCATGACGAGCAACGCGGGTTCCGCCGATAAATCCACGGGGGTGGGATTCGCCAAGACGGCGGGGGATATTTCCAAGGAAAAAGCGTTAAAAGCGCTTAAGGACTTCCTGCGTCCGGAATTTATCAGCCGCGTGGATGAAATTATCGTGTTTAAGCCGTTAAAAGAGGAGCATTACGCCAAAATATCCGAATTGATGATTGATGAAATGCGGGAACCTCTCAAAGAAAAGGAAATAGGGTTAGACGTTTCCGGCGAGGTTTACGCTTACATTGCGAAAAAGGCGTTCGGCGGCAAATACGGCGGACGTGATATAAGGCGGGTTATCCGCGACGAAATAGAAGACGCCGTCGCTTCGCTCATTGTGGAGAAGGGGGCGAAAAGCGAGGGCGGCTTGTCGGCTGTGCGCGTTTGTGTAAAGGATGATAAAATCAATGTCGCAGAACAGTAACGCCGTCAGAAAATCGGCGGTGATAACCGGCGGAACGGGTACGATAGGCTCGGCTTTGGTCGAGGTTTTGTCCAAGCGGTATAACGTGGTTTTCACCTATCTTTCCAATAAAGACAGGGCGTCCGAGCTTGAGTACGAGTTCGGCGCGAAGGGCTACCGCTGCGATATAACCGACGGCAACGTCGCGGTGAGATTAGCGGAGAAGCATAGTTGCGACTTGTTGGTCAACAACGCGGGAATATCGCAAATCAAGCTGTTCACGGACATAACGGAGCTTGACTGGTATCGCATGATGGATATTCATCTGACCGGCGCGTTCAATTTTACGCAGGCGTTTTTGCCCGCCATGATTAGCGGGAAAAGCGGCTGTATCATTAACATCTCGTCCGTTTGGGGAGTGGTCGGCGCGTCCTGCGAGGTTCATTACTCCACCGCCAAGGCGGGGTTAATCGGGTTCACGAAGGCGTTGGCCAAAGAGGCGGGGCCTTCGGGGGTGAGGGTGAACTGTATCGCTCCCGGCGTTATCGCGGGGGATATGAACCGCAGTTTCGGCGACGATGAAATCAACTCGTTAAAAGAAAACACCCCGCTCGGGAGGTTGGGTTCGGCGAAAGAGGTCGCCGTCGCCGCGCTTTATTTGGCGGGAGCGGAGTTTGTAACGGGGCAGGTTTTGGGGGTGGACGGCGGGTTCGGGCTTTGAAACAGCTTTAATTTTGTATGCGGGGGCTTAAAAGGTTTTTATGAAAATAATGAATGAATTTTTTGCGGGGGTAAAACCGCCGCGATACGGTTTCCGAGGAGGTCTGGTATATTCCCGAAAATCGGCTCTTTGCGGCTTGGTCATATTTGCGGCGCTTTTGTTTTTTGTCGCCGGGTGCGGCTCGAAATCCGGCGAAACCGCGGACGGCGCTTCGTTCCATAACAGCGAGGGTATAGACGAAAACGGGTTTTGGAAAGGTGTGCGCGCCCTTGATTATGTCGAAATGTTCGATTATCACGCCATACCGGTTCCCGCCGACGCTTTCGAGGTTTCGGAAAACGAGGTTCGGTCGCGGATAGAAAACTCGCTGTATTCCCCGGACAATTCTTACGGAGAGGTTGCCGGGCGCGCGGTAATCGACGGCGACGCGGTCAATATTGACTATGTCGGAAGCGTGGACGGCGTAGAATTCGACAACGGCTCCACCGAAGGCGGGGGGGTCTTTGTCATTGTCGGGTACACAAGTTACGTCGACGGTTTTCTTGAGCAGCTAATAGGGCATACGCCGGGTGAAACGTTCGATGTTAAGGTTACTTTTCCCGAAGATTATCACACCGAGGGTTTGCGCGGAAAAGACGCCGTGTTCGTTACGACCGTAAACTATATCGCCGACGTCGGCGATATGGACGCCATGAAAGAAAACACGAGGGCTGAAATCCGAAAATCCGCCGTAACGTGGTATGTTCGGCAGTATTTGGCCGACGAAACGGTCATACGGTCCGTCCCCGACTTGATAACGGAATATCAAAAGAGGGAGATGATAAACTGGTACCGGGAAAGGGCCGACGAGAGCAATATGGAATTGGAAGAGTTTCTAAGCGCGCAGGCGGGTTATTCCGGGGTGGACGAGTTGTTGGAGGACAATAAGGAAAGTATCGAGGAAAGCGCGAGATATTACCTTGTCGTCCAGGCAATAGCGGAAGACGCGGGATTTTCGGTCAGCGACGAAGATTTGGCGGATTATTTCAGCGAATACTACGGTTCAAGCGATTATTCCTATTATGAGGAACTGTTCGGCGTACCTTTTTTGAAGCAATACGTCCTTGTTAAAAAGGTTCTTGACTACGCCGTTGAAAACGCCGTTCCGGCGTAAAACGGCGGGAATACCCCGAATGTTCGCCGAAACTTTCTTTTTCACCGTTTTTCTCCTCCGTATGAGCGCGCGGAGGACACGTCCGCTTTCTTCAGCGCCGGAATGACCGAAAGCGCGAACGCGCCGCCGATTGACGCCGTAACGAACTGCGGGAACGAAAACATCGCCGATATCGCCGGAGGGGCTTGCGGAATCAATAGAGGTATCGCGAGTTTAGCCGCGCACAGCCAAAGGAAGGCGCATTTAACCGATGCGGCGGACAAAAGCGCGATTACGCGCCATACTTCCGGCGGCTTTATATTCCCGACGAAGCGCCACGTCAACACGAGCAAAACGTTTCCCGCGACTATAAAGGGGAGCAACACGGGGAACTTAGGACCCAGCCCGAACAGGAAAGCCACCGCGGGGGAAACCGCCGCCACGCAAAGCCCGGGCGCCGTCCCGCAGACCATAACCGTGATAACCAATATCATATTAACGCCCGACCCGGTAAGAATCTGGTTGCCCAACGGCGCGGAACCAACTTGCCATCCGATTAAAACGGCCGTCAGCAAAGCGGTTTGCGTTAAGGTCAATACGGTTTTTTTCGTCTTCAAACCAATCACCCCTTGCGTTTTTCTTGTTATTGTAGTATAATTCCAAAAACAAGTATGTTGCCGGCGCAACGAACGGAGAAAATATTATGGATTTCGGCAGTTTGGAACGGCTCGACCTGTTTCGCGGGGTGAGCCGCGCGGAAATAACGCGGGTTTGCGGCTGTTTGAGGGGGGAAGTCCGCAACTACGCCAAGGGCGAAGCCGTCATACGCGAGGGGGATTCGGTCAGGCGCGTCGGCGTGGTTCTGAAAGGGCGCGCGCGTTCCGTAAAAACCGGCGTTTCGGGACGGAACTTTACCGTCGCGCTTCTTAACGAGGGCAGTTACATAGGGGTGTTGCTCGCTTTTTCCTCGGAAAGGAAGAGCCATGTTACCGTCGAGGCGACGGAGCGGCTTTCCGTGCTGTTTTTACCGGCGAGCAAACTCATAGGCAAATGCGAGAAATCATGCCCCGCGCATGACCGCGTAATTTATAACGTCATCGAAGCCGTTTCCGAAAAAGCGCTGTTGCTCCATGAACGTAACGATTGCCTGATAAAAAACACCGTCCGGGAAAAAACGCTGACTTTCTTGACGCGGTATTCCGAAAAAGAGGGCGCGGGCGCTTTTGAAATCCCTTTCGACAGGGAGGGGATGGCGGAATACTTAAACGTGGACAGGAGCGCGTTATCTCGGGAGCTTTCGAGAATGAAAAAAGAAAAAATTATTGATTTTTACAAAAATACATTTAAAATTTTGACTAAAATTTAGTGATTTTCGCCAATAAGACGATGAAGTTTTTACTTAATATCGGAAATTATTGAAAAATGTTTTAATTTTTCTTAAAACGTGGTATAATGACCGTAGTCGTTTGCGCGATATCTCATCGGCTGAAAGGATGCGCTTTTATGGACAAAAAGAAGAAAACCATATTTTTGGTGGACGACAACGTTACGAATTTAAATATAGGCAAGGACATCCTTACGGAAAAATACAACGTCGTTACCATTCCGTCCGCCAGAAAAATGTTCGATATGCTTTTAAGGATTATACCAGACTTGATTTTGCTTGATATAGAAATGCCGGAATTGAACGGGTACGAAGCGATAAAGCTGTTAAAGTCCAACGAAGCCACTTGCGATATACCCGTGATATTCCTCACGGTTTTGGGCGACAGCTCGAGCGAGCTTGCCGGGCTCACGCTCGGCGCGGTGGATTATATATCGAAGCCGTTTTCCCCCCAACTCCTCGCAAAGCGGATTGAAGTCCATATGACAATCGAAAGCCAGAAGGAAAAGCTGAAGAATTATAACGAAAACCTGCTCGGGATGGTTCACGAGAAAACCAAGACCGTAATGGATTTGCAAAACGCCATACTCCGCACCATAGCCGAACTTGTGGAATGTCGCGACTATACGACGGGGGGGCATATCGAGCGCACGCAGAATTATCTGCAAATCCTCATTGACGCGCTGGGGAAAAGCGGCTTGTACAAGAGCGAAATAAAAGACTGGAACATAGACTTTTTCCTCCAGTCCTCCCAGCTCCACGACGTGGGGAAAATCGGGGTTAAGGACAGTATTCTCAATAAGCCCGACAAGCTGACGGCGGAAGAATTTGACGAGATGAAAACGCACACCACGTTCGGCGTGGAAGTGATAGAAAAAATACAAAAAAGCACCGTCGAGGAGGCTTTTCTTGAACACGCCAAGATTTTCGCGGGGACGCACCACGAAAAATGGGACGGAACGGGCTATCCCAAGGGGCTGTCGGGGAGGGATATCCCGCTTCAAGGCAGGTTAATGGCAATCGCGGACGTTTACGACGCGCTTATATCCGAACGCCCGTACAAAAAAGCGTTCTCCCACGAGGACGCCGTAAAAATCATAGCCAACGGAAAAGGAACGCATTTCGACCCCATGCTTGTGGATGTGTTCATGCAGAACGAGCGGGAATTTAAACGGGTGGCGAACGAGGTTAAATAACCGTTCGCGGAAAGGTTAACGTCATGATTAAATCTTATGTAATCACGGTATCGGAAATAGACGAGCCCAAAGACGCCGTGGCGGAGGTCCGCGAAAAGTTGGCGGACGTCAAACTTTTAAAAAACACGGTCGGAATTGTTTCGGTTCACGCCGAGTATTTCCAATCGGGGGTTTACGGGGCCGTGGCCGACTGTCTGCCGTTTGAGCTGGCGGGGATATCGACCACGTCGCTGTCCGCGAACGGGGATGCGGGGACGTATATGTTTTCGATATTGATTCTCACTTCCGACGATTGCCGGTTTTCATGCGGTCATACCGATTCGCTCGCCGAAGGCGACGACGTTTTCCCCGCCGTTAAGAAGTGCTACGGCGATTTAAGGGAGCGGTTGGGCGAACAGCCCAAACTCGCGCTTATGTACGCGCCGCTTATGGCGACGCATATTCCCGGGGAATACATGGGCGCCATCGCCGAAATCGACCCTAAAGTTCCGATATTCGGCGCGGTCGCCAACAGCGGTCAGACAATGGACGAAATCCTGTCGTATTGCCGCGTCCTTTGCGGAAACGAGATTTTGTACCCCGCCGTCGCCTTTGTTCTTATCGCCGGCGAGTTCACGCCTGAATTTTTCGTGGGTTCCCTCACGGAAGACGCGGTGATTATGCCTAACGTCGGCGAAATTACCAAAGCGAACAAAAACGTCCTCGTTGAAATAAACGGCGTTAAATCAGCCGATTTCTTTGAAAAAATCGGGTTCGGTTCCGAGGGGGGCACAAGCGCGGGTCTGTTAACCTCGACGTTTATACTCGACTTTAACAAAAAGCCGGCATACGGCCAGGGCGTCGTTTCGAGGGCGCCGCTGATGATTGACGGCGAAAACGGAATTTTATGCGCGGGCAGCCTGCACGAAGGCGCTATTTTGTCCGTCGCTTTCTCGACGCCGGACGTCGTCATTCAAACGGCGAACGGCGTTATCGAAAAAATAAAAGAAAAAGAAGATATAAGCGCCGTCTTGATATACTCTTGCATAGGGAGGCGCCTCGGGCTGATGAGCGAACACATGAAAGAGATTGAAAGCGTCAACGACAATATGCCCGAGGGGGTAAATTATACGCTGTGTTATGTGAGCGGCGAATTGTGCCCTATCGCGGTCGCTCCGGAAAAGGCCTATAACCACGAGCACAACCAGACGATAATCGCCTGCGCGTTTTGACTTGTATCGTATTAGCGCCGTTTTATAAGGAGGTCGCCCAATCGTGAACGACAACAACGCGAGCGTTTCCGCGGAAAGCCCGGCGGAGGACAAATTAAAGTCGGCGAATAAAGAAATCCGCAAACTGGAGCGGAAAATCAAAGAGATGGAATATATCATCTCGTCTTATAAGCAAAGTTCGCTTTTCCAAAAGAATATATACGAAAAGATAAAAAGCCAAAAAGACCGGCAGGATATTTTTTTGCGGTTGATGTTTGAATACACGCCGGACACGATTATTATAATGGACAACAATTTCAAATACATCTTGGGCACGAAGAAAACTCTCGAGAAAATAGGGATAAACCCCGACGCCCTTTCGGGGAAAACTTTCGGGGAATTTACCGCCCCCATTATGTCGCCGGAAAGGCTGTCGCGCGTAACGGACGCCTTAGACAGGGTCGTAAAAAAAGGGGAAGCGGTAAAGTACGACAATTATGAGCTCCCGGTCGGCGGCAAAACTTATATTTTTGAAATATTCGTTATCCCGCTGAAAAACGACGACGGCGAAGTGGTCGGCATAATGCTGGCTATGCACAACACCACCGAGCTTAACCACGCCATCGAGGTCGCCGAACGCTCCAGCAGGGCGAAATCCAATTTTTTGGCTAAGATGAGCCATGAAATCCGCACCCCCATGAACGCCATAATGGGGATGTCGGAGTTGATTTTGCGCGACGATATTTCAAAAGACGCGCGCGAACACGTCTTGGGGATAAAAAACGCGAGCGTCAATTTGATGGCGATAATTAACGACATCCTTGACTTTTCCAAGATAGAATCGGGCAAGATGGAGATTATCCCCGTCAACTATTCGTTTACCGCGATGATTAACGACGTTATCGGAATCATCCGCACAAGGGTGTTGGACAGACCGATTTTGTTTGCCGTCAACGTGAACTGCGATATCCCCGACGCGCTGAACGGCGACGAGGTTCGCGTTAAGCAAATGCTACTGAATTTGCTTTCCAACGCCTGCAAATATTGCGACAGCGGGTTCATCAAACTTTCGATAGATTGCAAGTTTATCGACGACGACACGGTTTTGCTGATTTCGGAGGTCGCGGACAGCGGGATAGGGATAAAGGAAGAGGATATCAAAAGTCTGTTCGGCGATTTTGTTCAGATTGATATGGTAAAAAACAGGAGCGTCGAAGGCACGGGGTTGGGATTGGCGATAACGCGCAGTTTCTGCCGGGCCATGGGCGGCGACGTTACGGTTACGAGCGTTTACGGCGAGGGCAGCGTCTTTAAATTGACCGTTCCGCAAAAATACGAAAATATGGACGGCTATAAACGTTTCGCGCTGGTCGAGGATAAGGAAAAAGCCGTACTCATTTATGAAACGAGAGAGATTTTCGCGGAATCGATTTCCGCGGCGATGGAAAACCTCGGCGTCGGGTATAAGCTGGTGAACAATCAGTCGCGTTTCCTCGCCGAAATGGAGAAATACAATTATGATTTCTTTTTCGTTTCGTCTTTTTTGCTTGACAGCGCGGGAAAGATTATAAAGAAACTGGAGCGCGACATTAAAATCGCGCTGATTTCCGAATACGGGGAGAATTCCATTGAAACCGAAAGCGTTAAAACGCTGTTTATGCCCGCGCACGCCGCCGATATCGCCGACATTTTGAACAACCGCGAAAAAAGCGACAAGTACAGGTATAAGCGCCATGGAGCGCGGTTCGTGGCGCCGTCCGCGAAAATTCTCATAGTTGACGATATTACCACGAATTTGGTGGTGGCGGAGGGTCTTTTGCTCCCGTATAAAATGCGGATTGACCTTTGTAAAAGCGGCAAAGAGTCAATCGAAATGGTAAAGGCCAATAGATACGACATAGTTTTCATGGACCACATGATGCCGGAAATGGACGGCATCGAGGCGACCATCAAAATAAGGGGCTTGAAAGACGGCGACGGCGAGAATACCGGCGAGTATTATAAAAATCTGCCTTTTGTCGCGCTTACCGCGAACGCCGTTTCGGGAATGAAGGAAATGTTCCTTGAAAACGGATTTCAGGATTTCCTCGCCAAACCCATTGACATAAACAAACTGGAAACCGTTCTCGAAACGTGGCTGCCGGAGGAAAAGCGCGAATTTTTTGAGGAAACCGACGGCGACGCCGGCGCGGACGACGTTCCCGCGTTCAGAATCGAGGGAATTGACGTCGAGGCGGGGGTGTACATGACCGGGGGGAGCGCGAATAATTATTTGAAAACGCTCGGCATTTTCCGCGACGACGGGATTGAGAAAATCAAGACCATAAGGAACTGCGTCGAAATGAACGACCTGCCGCTTTACGCGACGCACGTCCACGCGCTGAAGAGCGCGTCGGCGAGCATAGGCGCGTCGCATATTTCAAGTATGGCGCGGTCGCTTGAATCAGCCGCGAAAAACGACGACAAGGATTTTGTGTTAAAAAATACCGAGAAGTTTATCGACGAGTTGAACCTTTTATTTGAAAGTATCCGTTTGGCGGTTTCAGCCGCGCTTAAAGAAAAAAAGCAAACCGGCGAGGCAAACGCGGAACTGATAACGAAAGCGGCGGCAAAACTGAAAAGCGCGCTGGAAAATCTCCGTATGGAGGATGTGGATTCGGCGCTTTTTACTCTCAGGAACGAGGCGGGCGACGGGGAATTAAGCAAGATGGTCGAGGATATTTCAAACAACGTGCTGATTTGCGAGTATGATACGGCGGCGGAGTTGACGGAAAGACTGTTCGCGATGATATGAGAAAGATTATAGGGGAAACAGCTTGAAAACACTGGCCAAAATCTATGGAAAAGCGGGAAAGTACAAACTTCATATCATAATCGCGGCAATCTCCACCCTAATCGTTACCGCCGCCAACCTTATCGCTCCGAGAGTTACCCAAAGCATGATAAAAATTTTAGAAGAGCGAAGCGCCGAGTCCGGCGGCGATGTGTCGAGGCTTATAAACATCGCCGCGATTTTGTTTGTCATATTCGTCGTCCGCGCCGTTTGCCAGTTCTTGGCGAGTTATGTGGGGCATTACGCGGCGTGGAACTATGTTTCGGAAATACGCGCGGAAATTTATTCCCATTTGCAAAAGCTCTCAATCGGATATTACGGGGATAAGCAAACGGGGCAGCTTATGTCGCGGGTAATCAACGACACCTCGAATTTCGAGACCTTGATAGCCCACGCCGTTCCCGAACTGACGTCGGGTATAATCCTGTTCGTCGGCGTGAGCGTCATATTGTTTGCCACAAACGCCACGCTGGCGCTTTTGACCTTTATTCCCGTGCCGTTTATAATATTCGCGTTCCCCGTATTTAAAAAATCCCGCGCCCGCCACAGGGAGGCGCAGGAGCATATGGGGCGGTTAAACGCGACGCTTCAGGACAACCTTTCGGGAATAAAGGAAATACAGATTTTCAACCGCCAAGAAGACGAGTATAAAAAGGTTTTCGACAATTCCCGCAGACACGCCGAATCGCTTATCCGCGCTTTGTTCTATTCGGCGGTGATGCACCCGCTAATCGGCTTCGCCACTTCGGCGGGCAACGTAATCGTCGTGGGCGCGGGCGGGTATCTCGTGCTTAACAACCTCGGCATGAGCTTGGATGAAATCGTGGCGTTCCTTTTGTATTTAAGCGTGTTCTACGGACCGGTAGGGACGATGGCGCGGCTGATTGAAGATATGCAGTCGGGGATAGCCGGGGGCGAACGGGTTTTTGAAATTTTTGAAACCGCCCCCGATATAAAAGACTCGCCCGACGCCGTACACGTCGGCGTTTTGAAGGGCGACATCGAGTTCAGGGACGTGGAGTTCAGCTACGGCGACGACAGCTACGCCCTAAAGAACATAAGCTTCACCGTTCCGCGAAAAAATATGTTCGCGGTCATCGGTCCGACGGGCGTGGGGAAAACGACGCTCGCCGCCTTGCTTCCGAGGTTTTACGACGCTACGGGCGGGGAAATATTTATCGACGGAATCGACATAAAAGAAATGACCCTGCAAAGTCTGCGAAAAAATATCAGCATGGTTTTGCAGGACGTGTTTTTATTCAACGGCACGATAGGGGACAATATCCGTTACGGAAATTCCCTCGCCTCGGACGGCGAGATTATGGCGGCGGCGCAAACCGCCTGCATCCACGATTTTATAAGCGGGCTTCCGCTCGGTTACGACACGGTGGTGGGGGAACGCGGGATTCGCCTTTCCGGCGGGCAAAAACAACGGATTTCCATAGCGAGGAGCCTTTTGTGCAACGCGCCGATTTTGATTTTGGACGAGGCCACTTCGGCGGTGGACGCCGAAACCGAACGGGAAATCCAAGAAGCCATTCAGAAAATCGCGGGGTCGAGGACCATGATTGTAATAGCGCACAGGCTGTCCACGGTTAAGCGGGCGGACTGTATAATCGTTCTCAAAGACGGCATGGTCGCGGAACAAGGAACCCATTCCGAGTTAATGGAAAAAGGCGGGTTGTATAAGCATTTAGTGGAAATACAAAGGATAAAGGAGTAACTATGAAAAGTCAACCCTTTTCCGAAAAATATTTTTCAGAAAAGGGTTGACTTTTCATAGTTGGTCTTTCTTATTTTTCAACCTTTTCTCCGAAGACTTTCTTCGCTATATCGACGGCGCCTTTCGCGTCCTTCGCGTAATAGTCCGCCCCAATGCCGCCCGAAGAGGGGCTTGACAGCGCGTAATCGGCGTTCAGCACCGCCCCGCCGACCATTACCGCGCAACGAAGCCCGCGTTCTTTGATAAGCGCGACGGTTTCGGCCATCGCGGGCGTCGTCGTCGTCATAAGCGCGCTTAACCCCACCAGCCCCGCCCCCGTTGAAGCCGCCGCGTCCGCCGCCGTTTCCGGCGGGACGTCTTTGCCCAAGTCGATGATTTCATACCCGTAATTTTCCAATAAAACCTTTACTATGTTCTTGCCTATGTCGTGAATATCGCCCTTGACCGTGGCGAGGATAATTTTGCCTTTGCTTTTCGGGGCGGCGCGTTCGCCTTTGGAATTTATTTTTTTCTTGATAACGTCAAAGCACGCCCCTGCCGTCTCCGCCGAGAGAATTAACTGCGGGAGAAAAATCAAGCCGCTTTCAAAACCGTCGCCCGCCTTGTCCAGCGCGGGGATTAAATGCCCGTCAATTACGTCCATGGCGGGGATATTCTCCAAAAGACGCGCCGTTATCAAAGCGCCGTCTTTTTTCATCCCGTTTAAAACGGCTTCGCTTAACGTAAGCTCTTTGTTTCCCGAGGCGGCGGTTTCCGCGGCTTTCCCGGAATAAGCGGATATATATTCGGCGGCGTTTTTGTCATAACCGTTAAGCAGGTTATACGCTCTTACCGCCCCCATAACCGCGGGGGAATTAGGGTTGATTATCGGCAAATCCAAACCGCCGTTCAACGCCGCCGTCAAGAAAGCGGCGTTGATAACGTCGCGTTCCGGCAGACCGAACGAAACATTCGACACGCCGAGCGCGGTTTTTAAGCCGAGCCGGTCTTTTACCATTTTTACGGCGTTAAGCGCCGTAACCGCCGCCCCGGCTTCGGTCGAGACCGTAAGCGTCAGGCAGTCGATAAACACGTCCTCTTTCCTTATACCCAGCGATAGAGCGCGGTCAAGTATGTATTTCGCTATTTCAAAGCGTTCTTCGGCCGTTTCCGGGACGCCTTTTTCATCAAGGGTCAGACCGATTACCGCCGCGCCGTATTTTTTCACGAGGGGGAGAACCGACGAAAGACTTTCCTCCTTGCCGTTGACGGAATTTACAATCGGCTTTCCGCCGCAACGCCTCAAAGCGGCTTCGATAACGTCCGGGTCCGTGCCGTCAATCTGGAGCGGAAGGTCGCAAACGCCTTGAAGCGGTTCGATAACGCGGAGCATCATGGCTTTTTCGTCTGTTTCGGGCAATCCCACGTTTACGTCGAGGATATCGGCCCCCGCCTTTACCTGTTCGAGCGCCCGCCCCAAAATATAATCAACGTCGGAGTTCTTCAACGCTTCTTTGAAAGCGCGCTTGCCCGTCGGGTTAATCCGCTCCCCGACGACGCGGGGGCGGTCGATTACGACGGTTTTCACCCCCGAACAAACGGCGGAAATTTTTTTGCGTTCCGTAAATTCCGGATAATTCACGGAATCAACCGTTTCCTTAAGCAACCTTATATATTCGGGGGAAGTGCCGCAACACCCGCCCAAGATTTTCACCCCCGCCGAAGCGTGTTCTCTCATATCGGCGGCGAAATCCTCCGCGCTTAACCCGTACGCGCCCGTTACGGGGTCGGGAAGCCCGGCGTTGGGTTTCGCCATAATCGGCAAATCGGTATATTTTCTGAATTCCCGGACGACGGGCAACAGTTCGCGCGGGTCGAGCGAACAGTTCACTCCTATAACGTCGGCTCCCAATCCCGAAGCCGTTAAGGCGAACGCCGAAGCGGGGCACCCCGTGAACGTCCTGCCGTTCGCCTCAAAAGTCATGGAACAAATCGCGGGCAGCCTCGAGTTTTCCTTAACCGCCAAAAGGGCGCACTTCAATTCAAGCAAGTCCGAAAAAGTCTGCAAAACGAACAAGTCCGCGCCCCCGTTAACCCCCGCCTTTATCTGTTCGGCGAACATTTCATACGCTTCGTCAAACCCGAGCGTTCCCGCCGGGCGAAGCAGACGCCCCGCGGGACCGACGTCCTGCGCGATTAAAATATCGGGGAAATCCCCAACCGCTTCCCTTGCCGCTTCCAAAGCGCGGGAAACCGTTTCCCCGACGGTTTTGCCCGTTTCGCTCAATTTATATCTGTTCGCGCCGAAAGTATTGGCGGTTACTATGTCCGAACCCGATTCGGCGTAGGCGCGGATTACCTCCCTTACCTTTTCGGGCGCGGTAAAGTTAAGGCTTTCGGGGGGTTCGCCCGCTTTTAATCCCCTTTTTTGCAATTCCGTACCCATCGCCCCGTCGAAGAGGATATAATTTTTTTCGCAAAGTCGGCTGAATGTCATTTTATGCCGGTAACTCCTGTGATTGATTTTTGCGGGGTTAATATAAAATTATCCGTAACGCACAACCCTATTTTGTTTTGCGCGTTCAGCGCGTTAAGGATATCGCGGCTGACGCTCAGCGGGAAATCGCCGTAACCGGGCGAAAAACGGCGGTTCCCCGTAACTTCGCCGGAAACGCCTTTGCCTGAAGTTTCGCGCCTTATAATTATTTCCCCGTCTTTTTCATCGCAAAAATTTTCGATATATTCCCCCGCGAGCCTGTCGAGGATAATCGCGCCCGATATGTCCGTCAACTGGGCTTGTCGCAGCAAGCGGTCAAATTCCTCCCCTAACGTGGCGCAGGAGACCAAAACATATTTACAGCCGTCGAGGTGTTTTCCGACGCTTTCCCCGACAAGCGGCACGGGGCAATCGTTTATCGGGAACGCCGCGCCGACGTGCCTCGGGGTTATGTCGTATAAAATCCGTTTGTATTTATCATAGTCTATCATAACAGTTTCGACACGCTTCCGAAGATTTTTTCGGCGACGTAAGGGCTGTTCATGGCGTACAGATGTATCCCGTCGACGCCGTTCGAGATTAAATCCACAATTTGTTCGCCGGCATAGACAATCCCCGCGTCGCGCAACGCTTCGGGGTTGTTTTCATAACGCGCTATCATCTTCGCGAACTTAGGCGGCAGACTCGCCCCGCACATCGCTACCATGCGCTCAATCTGCTTTTTACTTGTAACGGGCATAATTCCCGCCGAAACCGGCGCGTCTATTCCGATAAGGCGAACCTTTTCCATAAACGAATAAAACGGAGAATTGTCAAAAAACAACTGCGTAATCAGGACGGAAACGCCCGCGTCAACCTTCTTTTTCAAGTTTTTCAAGTCGGAGTTAAGGTTCCCGGCTTCGACGTGCCCCTCGGGATAGCACGCCCCCGAAACGCCGAAATCCCCGTTCGCCTTTATAAACTCGGTTAGGTCGCTCGCGTGCGTAAAATCGTTTTTCCGCGGAATATCGGGGTTGACGTCCCCGCGAAGCGCGAGTATGTTCTCAACGCCGCGTTCTCGCAGCGCGCCGAGAATACGCCCTACGTCCGCCTTGGAAGAATTTACGCAGGTGAGGTGCGCCATCGCTTCCACCCCGCATTTATTCTTAATGAACGAAGCCGTTTCAAGCGTGTTGTCGCCGCCCGCGGATTCGCTTCCGCCCGCGCCGCAGGTTACGCTTATAAAATCGGGGCGCAGGTCGCTCAACCTTTCGAGCGTCGGAAAAACGCCTTCGGGGGGGGCGCCTTTTTTCGGGGGGAACACCTCGATTGAAAACACGGTTTTGCCCTTGTCGAACATCCGCGATACTTTCACAAAAACACCTCGTTTTCATTCCGTCTGCGACCGCCAAAACACAGCCTGTTTCCGGCAATGTCAGAAATATCGCCGTTAACGTCAAGCGGAATTGCCGTATAACTAAAGTTTAGCGAACAAACGACGATATATAGAGTATGGTCGTTTATGCCATTCACCGTTTAAAAACGGCGAATCGGGGTCGCCCGCCGCGCTTGAAAAATTGTAACAGTTACGATATTCGGGTGAAACCGACGGGGGCGGTTTGTAAAACATAACCGCCCCGCGTGTGTCGTCGATTTTCGTCAAAAGCCTAACTCTCTTTTTGAGCGACGATTTCCCTGCCCTTATAATGACCGCAATTCAAGCAGACCCTGTGCGGAACTTTTAATTCGCCGCATTTTTCGCAGACTGAAAAAGCGGGCGAGGACAGCTTCCAGGCGTTAAAACGCCTTTTATCCCGCCTTGCTTTCGAGACTTTCCTTTTCGGAACCGCCATGACCGGTACCTCCGTTCAAAATTCTTAACAAATCGCTCCTTTGGCTTACGCAAGGAGAATTCTATCATAAAATTAAAAATTTGTCAACCGTTTTTTATTTTTATCCCGCAATTTTTTCCGTGCGGGAACGCCCCGAACAACAAACACACAACCAAAAAGGAGAAAGCGATATGGCGAAATTTCAAGACATACTCGGCGAATTAAAAGACAAGACCGCGTCTTTTGACGCAAAAAGTTACAAGGATTTTTTAGCGGTACAAATAACGTTGAAGGATTTAAACGAGGTTTTCTATATGGAAATCAAGGACGGGGAACTGGCAATCGAGCCTTTTGAATACAACGACCGCCAAGCGAACATTATCATTTCTTCCGATGATTTCGTCAAGATGATGAACGGAAAGCTGAATTCCTTAATCGCCTTTACGACGGGAAAACTCAAAATCGAGGGGAATGTCGGCAAAGCCTCCGAACTGTCAAAGATTTTCAAGCGATAAAGCCGAACCGCGTAAACCGCCGCGATACGGTTTTAGAGGGGTCTGTCTACAGTCGTTTTTCGCACTCGCGGTCAAGGGGGCAGCCGCCGCATAACGGTTTCTTTCGGCAGTGTTCCTTGGCGTTAATCACGATTAGCGCGTGGAGACTGTTATAGATTTGCGCGCTTTTGGGCAATTCGCGCTCGAAATACGTTTTGACGGCGGAATAATTTTTGCCCGCTTCAACCGGGTAACGTTCGCAAAGACGGAGGGTGTAAGCGTCAACCACGAATGTCGGAAACCCGAAAGCATAGAGAAGTATTGAATCCGCCGTTTCCCGCCCGATGCCTTTTGTCGCGAGCAGTTCGGCGCGGAGTTTATCGAGCGGCTGTTTTCGGACCGTCGGCGCGTCGCAGTTATATTCGGCGAACCACGCGGTCGCGGTTTTTAAGTAAGCCGCCTTTTGATTAAAGAACCCGGCGGGGCGAATTATATCCGCCAACGCCCCGATATCCATCGCCGCCACGGCTTCGGGTATTAGACCGCCGCCGAAGTTGGCAATCGCCTTTTCCACGTTGCTCCAAGCGGTGTTTTGCGTCAAAACGGCGCCGACGACGACTTCATACGGCGTTTTCGCCGGCCACCAGTGTAAATCGCCGTATCGGGCAAGCAGCGTTTCATATATTTTTATCGGCTTATTCAACCCGTCCCGCTCTGCTTTCTTTCAATATAACGTCGTGCGCGCCGCCCTCAATGATGCTCGTTGACGAAACCCGCGTCAACTTCGCGTCCCTGTGGAGTTCGGAAAGCGTCAGGCAACCGCAGTTGCACATGGTGGAACGAACCTTTGAAAGGGAGCGGATTACGTTATCCTTAAGCGACCCGGCGTAAGGAACATAGCTGTCCACGCCCTCTTCAAACGCCAGCGCGGAATCGCCCCCCATATCGTATCTTTGCCAGTTGCGCGCCCGGTTGGAACCCTCCCCCCAATATTCTTTGACATAAGTGCCGTTAATCATCAGCTTGTTCGTCGGCGATTCGTCAAACCTCGCGAAGTACCGCCCCAGCATAATGAAGTCCGCCCCCATCGCCAAAGCTAACGTCATGTGATAGTCGTGAACTATTCCGCCGTCGGAGCATATGGGGATGTAAATCCCCGTTTCCTCATAATAGGCGTCGCGTTCCCCGCAAACCTCGATTAAAGCCGTGGCCTGCCCTCTGCCTATACCTTTTTGTTCGCGGGTAATGCAAATAGAGCCGCCGCCTATCCCTACTTTTACGAAATCCGCGCCGCAATCCGCCAAAAAGCGAAATCCGTCTTTATCGACAACGTTTCCCGCGCCGACTTTCACCCTTTCGCCGTAACGGCTTTTTATCCAGTCAAGGGTGATTTTCTGCCACTCGGTGAACCCCTCGGAACTGTCTATGCAAAACAAATCCGCTCCCGCTTCGTAAAGCGCGGGAACCCTGTCGGCATAATCGCGGGAGTTTATTCCCGCCCCGACCATATACCGTTTTTGCGAGTCGAGCATTTCATATTGGTTTTCCTTGTGTTGTTCGTAGTCTTTGCGGAAAACGAAATACTTCAGCCTTTGCTCTTCGTCGATAATGGGCAGGGTGTTCAGTTTGTGTTCCCAAATAATGTCGTTGGCTTCCGAAAGCGTGGTGCCGACGGGGGCGGTTCGCAGTTTGTCAAAAGGCGTCATAAACGTATGAACGGGCGTATCCGTTGACATTCTCGAAACGCGATAATCGCGGCCGGTTACGATTCCGAGCAATTTTGAGCCGCAGGTGCCGTCCTCGGTAACGGCCATGGTGGAATGTCCCGTCTGTTCTTTCAGCGTTAAAACATCCGCGAGCGTCATGTCCGGGCGCAAATTTGAATCGCTTTGCACATACCCCGCTTTATATCCTTTCACGCGGGAAACCATATCCGCTTCGTCCTCTATGCTTTGCGAAGAGTAGATGAACGACATTCCGCCCTCCCGCGCCAAAGCCACCGCCATTCTGTCGTTTGAAACCGACTGCATAATCGCCGAAACCAACGGAATGTTGAGGCTAATCGCGGACGGTTCGCCTTTTTTGAATTTAACGGCGGGCGTTACCAGCGAAACGTTTTCGGGGACGCAGTTCTTTGAGGAATATCCGGGCACCACCAAATATTCCCCGAAAGTGTGCGAATATTCCGGATAAATCTTAGCCATCGAAACATTCTCCTTTTTGTTTCTCCGCTTTGTTTTAACTCAATATTTTCATCCCGCCGATGACGGGCAATTTTTTTGCCCTGCCGTTAGCGGCGTTGACAATCCCCGCCACGACAAACGCGATTATCAAAAACCCGAATACCGCCCCGACTATCCAAGCGAGCAAACCGCCTATCCACGGGATGACGCCGAGTATAAACTTAACCGTCCCGAAAATTAACCCGAAAACAATTTCAAAGATAAAAAGGACAATCCCCTGATTGGCGTGAAACCTCGCGAATTTCGAGTCGGGCGCCATCGCGAGCGGAATTATGAAAAGTATCGGCAAATACGAAACCGCGGCGACGCCGTAATTGCTTTTAATATCGTCCGCGGAAAATTCGCCCGTGCTGTCCTCCGTATTCATAAAATTGTCGAACGCCCGGTTAAAATTAACGCCTCCGGCAACAGAACCGCATTCGCGGCAGACGGTTTCCCCCTCGCTCAGATGTTTGCCGCATTTGTCGCAAAAAGCCATTTCAAAACCCTCCCGTTTATTTAATCGGCGGAATCGTTCGGTTATAAACCGCCGCCGTCCGTGCTTTCAGTTTAATCTGTTCGACCGCCGCGTCCATCGCGGCTATAACGCCGTCGCACCATTCGTCGAACTCGGGGTCCTCAATCTGCAATTCCTTACGCGCCAAAATGTTTTCAACCGTTTCCCGAACGCCTTGGTCAAACCGCTTCACCGCCGTGAAGCCGGGAACAAGCCGCTTCAATTTCGCGTTGTCAAAAACGACGGAATTGGATTTATCGCCAATCAACGACCCGGTGAAATCGTACTCCGAACACTTGGCGAGGAAATCGCTCGGCGCGTAATAAGGCTTAAACTCGACGTTCAAAGCGTCGGCGATTGCTTTGTAAATCCGATTCCAGGTCAAGGCTTCGTCGGAGGTAATCTGCACTGCTTCCCCAACCGCGCGAAGGTTGCCCATTAACCCGACAAAGGCGCGGGCAAAATCGGAATTGTGCGTCATAGTCCAAAGCGACGTCCCATCCCCGTGGACTATTACGGGTTTTCCGTCGAGCATACGCTTGGCTGTCTGCCAACTCCCTTTCGCGCCGTGAACGCCCAAAGGAACGTACCTTTCGTCATATGTGTGGGAAGGGCGCACAATCGTAACGGGAAACCCCTCTTCCCCGTACTTTTTCATCAGATAATCCTCGCAGGCGATTTTATCGCGGGAATATCTCCAATACGGGTTGGAAAGCGGGGTCGCCTCGCTCACCCGATAATCCGGCAAGGGCTTTTGGTAAGCCGAAGCGGAACTGATAAAAATAAATTGCCCCGTTTTGTCCTTGAAAAGACGGTAATCCCGTTCAAGCTGCTCCGGAACAAACGCGATAAAATCCGCGACGACGTCGAAACTCGTTCCCCCAATCAACTCCGAAACGGCTTTTTCGTCGTTTATGTCGGCTTTGATGTGCTTGAACCCGTCCGGCAACTCGTCGTTGCGGCTCCCTTTATTAAGCAGGTAAAGCTCCCATTCGCCACGCCTTATCACTTCCCGCGAAATCGCCGCGCTTATTACGCCCGTTCCGCCGATAAACAACGCTTTCATCAAACCGCGCCCCCCGAAAATTATACCATATTTCAACGAAATCGCAAAGCCTCGGTAAAATCCGGTCTTTCGATAACATCGACGGCGTTCATGTCGGTTACTTCGATTAAATACGCGTATTCCTCGCCGCCTTCAAGCGCGTGAACGCGCTCGAATTTCCTGATGTAACCGAAACCGTCAAGCCAAAACTCCGCCGTTAACCGCGAAAATTTCTCCTTATCGCTTCTTTTATTAAGTTTTTCGGCGCTGTATTCGACGACGGTGCCGTCCGCGTCCCTGTAAACCACGTTTGAAACGCTCGGTTCGTCAAGGAAAAACAGCGTTTTTTTCGTATAACGATGCTTAATCGCTTTGGTGTAACTGTAAAAATCCGAATCCGAAACCGTAACCTCCGTCCAGTCCGCGTCCCCTTCGTACCCGTAACAAAGACGGCTCCCGTTGTTGTACTCGGCATAAACCGTTTCCCCGTCGGTCGCCCGGTACAGATACGTCAGCGTGTCCCCTTCGTACCTGAAACAAAAATTTTCCGTCACCGCCCCCGTGAGACTGTCCGTAATAACAACGCGGGCGGATTCAAGCTCCTCGTATTTTTTTCGCGCCGCCGAAAACTCTTTCAGCGCCTCGCTGAATTCGCCGGTCGCGCAGGAAGCGAGAAACGCGACCGCAACCGCCGTTACGCGGAATTTTATAAATTTCATTCACCGTTTCCCCGTCGAACAACAGACCTCCTCGGAAACCGTATCGCGGCGGTCTAATGAAAATACCGTCCGCTCTTTATACGGACGGCATTAAACAATACCGCTGTCTATTCCGCGAAACCGCTTTCAACAAGTTTAATCAGCCCTTCCACGGCAAGCTGCTCGTCCGTCCCGTCGGCTATTATCCTTATGCAAGTCTCGCCGACGATTCCGAGCGAAAGAATACCGAGCAAACTTTTCGCGTTCACTCTGCGTTCCTCTTTCTCGACCCAAATCGAGGATTTATATTCATTGGCTTTCTGGATAAAAAAAGTCGCGGGCCTCGCGTGCAACCCTACTTGATTTGTAACTTTCACCTCTTTAACGAACATGGCAACCCCCTCCTACAACTGCGCGGAAAGCCGAAAGGTCGAAGCCCCCGCCCCCGTCTTTTGGTCTACGGTACTATTATAGCCGTTAAATATTGCTAAGTCAATATTCTTTTGATTATTTTCAAAAGATTATATGTTTTTATTAAATATGAAAAATTATAAACGATTTGTTTGTACAATATTCATAAATATTTTACTCGTTCATAAACAAGATAAACACAACTTTTCAACACACCCGCTATTTTGAAAGCAAATCGGGACGTTTTAACCCCGTAACCTTAGCGGCTTCCTCCTCTTTCCATCTCGCGATATTCCCGTGATGCCCCGACAACAGTATTCCGGGAACGCTCCTGCCCCGCCAAATTTCGGGACGGGTGTAAAGAGGGTGTTCAAGCGCGCCGTTCCAGTGGCTGTCGTCGGTAAACGCGCTGTCGTCCGGCAAGACCCCTTTTTGCAGCCTTGTAACCGCGTCCGTAAGAATAAGGGCGGGTAACTCTCCCCCCGTAACAACGTAATCGCCCACGCTTATTTCCGTAAAGCCCAGTTCTTCCGTAACGCGGCAATCCACCCCCTCGTAATGCCCGCACAGGATAACCAGCCATTCCTCGCGGGCAAGCTCTTTGACAAACCCCTGCGTGAGGGTTCTCCCCTGCGGCGACATATAAATCAATTTCGGCGGCGATTTAAGACCCTTGCGTATTATATCCGTCACACAGGCGTAAACGGGTTCGGCTCGGATAACCATGCCGATTCCGCCGCCGTAAGCCTTGTCGTCCACGCGATTGTGCCGGTTCCCCGCGTAATCGCGTATGTTGAAGCAGTTGATTTCAACCGGGGCCGTTCCCGTAGCGGACGGGGTTCGCGCCCTGCCGACGACGCTTTCGGAAAGGAAAGACTCGCACATTTCGGGGAACAGTGTCGCAATGTCAATTTTCATATGTCGAACAGCCCCTCCAACGGGCGGATTGATATTTTCCCCGCCGAAACGTCGACGTCAACCAAGACCTCGGGGATGGCGGGGAATAACAATTGCTTCCCGTCCGCCGCCCTCACGGAGTAAACGTCTTTGGGGGCGTTTTGCAGAATTTCCTCAACCTTTCCGTAAATCCGCCCCGAGTCGGCGTCAACCACATCCAACCCTATCAGGTCGCCGACAAACCACGTGTTTTCCGGCAGCGCGTAATCCCCGCGGTTTATATAAAGTATTTCGCCCGCGAGTTTTCGTGCCGCTTCAACGCCGTTTACGCCGGATATCCTCATTATGACGAAACCCTTGCGTATTTCTGACAACTCCGCTTTAACGGGGATTTTGCCTTCGCCGAGATAAAAACGCTCGAAACGGTTGAGAACGTCCGGGCTGTCGCAATAAACCGCCGCCCGAAGCTCGCCTTTCAGCCCCTGCGGCTTTGTAAAACGGGCTATTTCCAAATATTCTTTTTCCATATAATAAAGTAATAACTATTTTTGTGAAAATCAGATGATGATAATGTGATAAAATTGTGAATTTGGTTGACAAATTCGTGATTTTGTCGTATAATATGCTATTATTACCGCGCCGCTTTCAAAAATAAGGAGAAATATATGGCGAACACCGCTTACGACAACGTTCCCGTGAGAATAGACAATCTGCCTGTCGGCGTATATCTGGAATGTAAAATCTATTTTCTGAAATCCGGAGAGCTTTCTTTGTTAAGTGAAAACCAAGTCTTGGATGAAGCGCTTATAGAAAGGTTCAGAAAAATAATATCGCCCGAAATTAACGTATATATCCCGAAAAAATATGTCGCCGGGTTTTTCGACAAGGGGATTTATCTCGGTTTCAACGAGGACGAGGCGCGGAAAATCAAAGAGAGCGGCGGTTCCGCCACCTCCGCCGAAACGGCGGCGACCGTTTCGGAAAAAGCGAAACTGCGGGTCGTTATGGAAAACCATGACGGGATTAAGCGCGAAACGTCGGGTTTATTGGACGACGCCGCGAAAAACGGAAGAATAAACGAAAAGCGAAGGGCGCAAATTTCCGAAGATATACAAGAACAACTTGAAATCTCCGACATTTCGCACATTATCCAGAGCATAAACAGAATCCGCGCCGCGGATGAATATCTGTACTCCCACAGTGTGAACGTGGCTTTTCTCAACGGTTTGATGGGTAAATGGCTGAAGCTGGACAAAAAACGTTTCGACGAGCTGGTTGAAATCGGGTTGCTTCACGATGTGGGCAAGCTGAGGATTCCGCCGGAAATAATCAATAAGCCCGCGAAGCTTAACCCCGACGAGTTTGAGGAGATAAAGAAGCATCCCGTCTACTCGCTCGATATGCTCGTTAAATCCGGCGTGAAGAACCGCGCTTTGCTGACGGGCGTGGTTCAGCACCACGAAAAAGTGAACGGAACGGGCTATCCTTCGGGTCTGCCTTCGGATAAGATAACGGAGTTCGCGAAAATCACCGCCATTTCCGATATGTACGACGCGATGGTCACCAAACGCGTCTATAAGGAACCTCATTCGCCTTTCGTGATTTTGGAGGCGTTTTCGCACGAGGGTTATTCCGAGCTTGATATTACCTATGTCAAAATGTTTATTGACTGCATGATAGAGGAATTAAAAGGCAAGAAAATTTTGCTTTCGGACGGAACCGTCGCCACGGTTATGTTGGTAAACCCGCGTAACCTTTTGTATCCGATTGTCGAGGTAAACGGAAATATTCTCGCGACGTCGAGGGACGTTTATTGTGAGAGGATGTATTACGCGTGAATGTTTTTGGCGATAGTCGGAAATAGTATTGATTTCACACAGTCAACAAATTTTCAGATTGCGTATATGCAATAGTGTTAAACGTACCGCTATGAGCGGTCATAAGCTCATAAATTTCATCGCCGCCCGCATGGATTTTTTTGGAAAGGCTTGCCGTATTTTCGTTTTCGCGGGGCGCGAAATATATCTTACATGAAAACTTTCCCCCGCCGTTTTCGCGGGAAAGATTGCGTTTTCGCTTGTTGGGGCTTCCCGCCCCAAACCCCGTTACGGGAAAATCCTCGCGGATTTCCCCGCACTCGAACGGTTACACCGTTCTCGGTTTCACTTGAAGCGAAACAGGCTACGCCGAGGAACGATGAACGGGTAAGTCTATCGACAGCGGCTTGAATGTTGCCGACATCGCGGACGGGAATGCCCCTTGCAAAATTCACGTAAACATGATATAATTGACATAAAGCCAACAAAGTGATTAAGGAGCCGGTTTTATGACCGATAACCGAAAAGAACAAGAACGGGCGGAACTCCACCGCACAATTTGGGGCATCGCCAATGACCTGCGCGGAAGCGTGGACGGTTGGGATTTCAAGCAGTATGTCCTTGGCATACTGTTTTATCGCTATATTTCCGAGAATATTACGGGTTATATCAACGACGGCGAACGCGAAGCGGGCAACGCCGCGTTTGATTACGCCAAGCTGTCCGACAAGGATGCGGAACAAGCCCGCGAGGATTTGGTGACCACAAAAGGATTTTTTGTCTTGCCTTCCGAGTTGTTCGAGAATGTCCGCTCCAAAGCCGCCGCAGACGAGAACCTTAATGAAACGCTCGAAACGGTGTTTAAGAATATAGAGGCGTCCGCGCAAGGAACGCCGTCTGAAGATAACTTCAAAGGGCTGTTCGACGATATCGACGTCAACAGCAATAAACTCGGCGGCACTGTCGCCAAACGAAACGAACGGCTCGTCAAGTTGCTGAACGGCGTGGGCGGGATGAACCTCGGCGCGTATCAAGACAACACCATCGACGCTTTCGGCGACGCTTACGAGTTCCTTATGGGTATGTATGCCTCCAACGCCGGAAAATCCGGCGGCGAGTATTACACGCCGCAAGAAGTTTCCGAACTGCTGACGCGCATCGCATTAGTCGGTAAAACCGAAGTCAACAAAGTATACGACCCCGCCTGCGGTTCAGGCTCACTGCTGTTGAAATTCGCTAAAATTCTCGGCAAAGAGAATGTCCGCAACGGATTCTTCGGGCAGGAAATCAACATCACCACCTACAACCTTTGCCGAATCAATATGTTCCTGCACGACATTGACTACGACAAGTTCGACATCGGACACGGCGACACGCTGACCGACCCGCTTCACTGGGACGACGAGCCGTTTGAGGCGATTGTCTCAAATCCGCCGTACTCCATCAAATGGGCGGGCGACGGCGATTCCCTCCTGATAAACGACCCGCGATTCTCGCCTGCGGGAGTGCTTGCGCCGAAATCCAAAGCCGACCTCGCGTTTATCATGCACGCGCTCTCATGGCTCGCCACGAGCGGAACGGCGGCGATTGTCTGTTTCCCCGGCATATTCTATCGCGGCGGCGCGGAGCAAAAAATACGCCGATATCTCATCGACAATAACTTCGTGGATTGCGTGATTCAACTGCCGGACAATCTTTTCTACGGCACGAGCATCGCCACTTGCATTATGGCTTTGAAAAAATCCAAGAGCGAAAACTCCACGCTGTTCATCGACGCTTCCCGCGAATGTGTGAAAGTCACGAACAACAATAAATTGACGCCGACTAACATCGATAAAATCGTCAAAACATATACCGACCGCGTCGACGTGGACTACACCGCCAAAGTCGTGCCGAACGGCGAAATCGCCGAACAAGGCTACAACCTCTCGGTATCTACATACGTCGAGCAGGAGGACAAGCGCGAAGCCGTGGACATTAAGGCGCTCAACGCCGAAATTGACCGCATAGTCGCCCGTGAGGACGTTCTGCGCCGCGAGATTAACGCGATTATCGCCGAGATTGAGGGCGATGTGAATTGACTACGATTTGTTGTCAGTTAGAATCTGCCACCGTTAGTGGCATAAAATAAGATAAGGAGCGAAAACATGGAAAACAAAGATATTAGATGGTTGCAACGCTTTGAGAACTTTTCAAAAGCGTGCAGGCTTTTATCCGAAATTGGCGGTTATGAGTTTGACCAAACGCCGCCCATTATCCGCGAAGGATTTATCCAACGCTTTGAAATAACCTTTGATTTGGCTTGGAAAACTATTAACGATTATTTGCGTTTTCTTGGTCATGATGTTCAGCCATCGCCGCGCCCTGTTATCAAAGAGGCGTTTGCGGCGAAAATCATCGCGAACGGCGAAGCGTTTATTGATATGCTCGAAGCGCGCAACGAAATGTCGCATAAGTATGACGAAGAAACTTTCAATAAAGTGTTTAAGCGGATTAAGAACGAATTTTACCCCGCACTTGAAGAATTACGCATTTATTTGGAGAGGAACAAAGAATGAACATCGGGCTTTCGGATAAACACACGGTGCTTATAATTGATACATTAAAAAACTGCGGGGTTCGGCGGGCGGTTATATTCGGCTCACGCGCAAAAGGTAACTGGCGCAATAATTCCGACATAGATATAGCCGTGTTCGGCGGCTGTGTTCCAGAATTGCTTGCGCGGCTTGATGAACTGCCTATGCCGTATAAATTTGATGTGGTGGACTATGAAACAATAAATCATGAACCGCTACGCGAACATATTGACCGTGTTGGGATTGAGTTGTTTTCACGCAAAAGCAGCAAGTTACAGCGACTTCTACAAGAACATTGCCCGGATGGGGTGGAGTATGTGCCGTTATGGAGCGTTACAGCGTGGGATAAACGATTTAACGCAGTTGAAAACAGCAAACAAACGAAAATAATCAGATACCCGTATCTCTTAGCAAACGACCTTAAAAAACTTGTTGTAAAAGAAGGTGGAACTGTCTATTTACTTTCAACGGGCGATTATTACGGATATACTACCGAAGAAAAAGCTGGTAATTATATCAGTGAGGGTGAAGTTGTGACAATACCTTGGGGCGGGGTTGCTAATGTTCAATACTACAATGGTAAATTTGTTACCTCAGATAACCGTCTTGCAACTGCTCTTGATACAATGGTTTTGAGTAACAAATTTTTATACTACTTTATGCAAAATAAGCAAAGAGAGATTCAGTCGTTTTATCGTGGTTCAGGTATTCAACATCCAAATATGGCGGCTGTCCTTGATATGCAAATCCCCCTCCCCCCGCTCCCCGTCCAAGCCGAAATTGTCCGTATTTTGGACAATTTCGCGGAGCTTACAGCGGAGCTTACAGCGGAGCTTACAGCGCGGAAGAAGCAGTATGAGTATTATCGGGATGAGTTGCTTTCGTTTGGTTGTTCACATACTGTTAACGTAGAGAGAGAGAGAGAGAGAGAGAGACGAGCGGCGCGATGGGTGACTTTGGGCGAGGTGATAATCTCTCTGAAAACAGGTCTGAACCCGAGGAAAAACTTTAGCTTGAACTCGGATAAGGCAACCAACTATTACGTTACCGTTCGCGAGATTATTGACGGCAACATCGTTTTTCTCGATAAAACTGACCGTGTTGACGATGAGGCATTAAGGCTGATAAACAGGCGCTCTAACCTTGAAGCGGGAGACGTACTGTTTTCCGGGACTGGAACAATCGGGAGGATTGCGGTGATAAAGGAAACGCCGACGAACTGGGGCATTAAAGAAGGCGTATATGTCATCAAGCCGAAACAGGGCGAGATTATGTCACGCTATCTTGCTCACATTCTTAATTCGAGCGAAGTGGTCAACCGCTATGCAAAGAAGATAGTCGGTTCGCCTGTGGCAAGTCTGCCTATGGCTGACCTCAATCGTTTAGAAATCCCCCTCCCCTCCCTCGATGAGCAAGCCCGCATTGTGGAAATTCTCGACAAGTTCGACGCGCTGACCACCGACATAGCCGCAGGGCTTCCCGCCGAGATTGCGGCGAGGCAGAAGCAGTACGAGTATTACCGTGACAAATTGCTCACGTTTAAGGAGACGGTTGCATGAGTACCTACAACATCGTGTCAAGCGACAACGATTCGACCGTCGTCGCCGAATATATCCCGGAAGACCGTACCGCCGTAGCTTATCAGTCCGAGGCGGACTTGGAGCGCGATTTTATCAAGCGGCTTTCCGGGCAGGGCTACGAATACATCAGCGTCACCGACGAGGCGGGGTTGATTGCCAATCTGCGCCGCCGGCTTGAAACATTGAACGGGTACGCATTCACCGATTCCGAGTGGTCGCGGTTCTTCGCCGACAGCATCGCCAACAAGAATGATAGCATCGTGGAGAAAACCAGAAAAATTCAAGACGACTATGTGCAAATCCTCAAACGGGACGACGGCACGACCAAGAATATCTACCTCATAGACAAGAAGAATATCCACAACAACCGCCTGCAAGTACTGAACCAATACGAGACCGCCGACGGCGTCCATGCCAACCGTTACGACGTGACGGTTCTCGTGAATGGTTTGCCGCTTGTGCATATCGAACTCAAACGGCGCGGCGTAGCCATCCGCGAGGCGTTCAACCAAATCAACCGCTACCAGCGCGAGAGTTTTTGGGCGGCGAGCGGATTGTTTGAGTATGTGCAAATTTTTGTCATCAGCAACGGAACGCATACGAAGTATTACAG
>JAIRWC010000042.1 GCA_031253495.1 Oscillospiraceae bacterium
TTCAAGAAATCAAACGCAGGGCGAGAGGTTTTCGCAATATCAACAACTTTATTGCCATGATTTATCTCGAAGCCGCCGGATTGGATTTGGGGTTACCCACTTAATTCAGCGAAGAGCCAAAAAATTTCCCCGCCGAATAATCCATAACCCCGCGTTCATATAGTATAATACCAAAACTCGTCCTGCTCAAGCTCTTTGACGACCGTGCTTTCGCCGGTCTTGAACTGCAGTTCGGGGTTTTTGACGCTTACCCTCGTTTTTTCCGGCACGGACTTGGTAACGAACGCGTTGCCGCCGATTACCGTGTTTTCCCCTATGACCGTGCTCCCCCCGAGGATTGACGCCCCCGAATAAATCGTAACGTAATCCTCGATTGTGGGATGCCGTTTAACCCCTTTCAGGAGCTGCCCCCCTCTTGTGGAAAGCGCGCCGACCGTAACGCCTTGATAAATCTTGACGTGGTTTCCTATAACCGCCGTTTCGCCGATAACTATGCCCGTTCCGTGGTCGATGAAGAAATACTTCCCGATTGAGGCGCCCGGGTGTATGTCAATCCCCGTAACGCCGTGCGCCTGTTCGGTCATCATCCGGGGGATAAGCGGAACCGACAGCAAATACAGCTCTCGCGCTATTCTCTGAACCGTAACCGCGAATATCCCCGGATAGGATATTATGATTTCGGCCTTGCTGTAAGCGGCGGGGTCGCCCTCATAGGCGGCTTCCACGTCGGTTAAAAGATATTCTCTTATGGCGGGTATTTTTTTTAGGAACTCAAGCGTAACGCCCCGCGCAATCCCGGAATCCGCCTTGTATTCGGGCGTCGGTTTCAGCACGATGGCGATTTGGGTCTCAAGCCTGTGAAAAACCTCCTCAAGGGCCGCCCCCACCCCGTATTCGGGAAGGCTGCCGTGTTCGGAGCTGAAATATTCGGGAAACAGGATATACCGCAGTTTGTTAATTATTTCCCTTATCACGTCTTTATCCGGGTATAAAACCGCCGTCTCTTTATCGCGGTCGGACAGCACCGCTTCGGCTATGCTTTTGATTACGGCGATTTCACCCGTTTTATCCATTTGTCAACTCCCTGACGGCGTTTACCAAAGCCTCGACCTCGCCCGCCGTGTTATAGAAAGCCAAAGTCGGGCGAACCGTCGCCTCAAGCCCGAAATGCCGCAGAACGGGTTGGGCGCAGTGATGCCCCGCCCTTACCGCTATGCCTTTGGCGTTGAGGTACTTGCCCGCCTGTTCGGTTGTGAACCTGTCGAGGACGAACGATATAACGCTCGCTTTGCGGCTCGCCGTTCCTATAAGGGTCAAGCCGCTTATTTTCCTTAGCTCCCCCGTCGCGTATTCCAAAAGCTCATGCTCGTACTTTTGTATTTCGGCAAGCCCGACAGAACCGACGTAATCCAGCGCCGCGCCCAGGCCCGCCGCGTCGGCTATGTTCCCCGTCCCCGCCTCGAACTTGCCGGGCGCGGGATTATAGACCGTGCGCTCAAACGTAACGTCCTTAATCATATTCCCGCCGCCCTGATACGGCTTCGCCGTTTGGAGGAGCTCATGCTTCCCGTATAACGCGCCTATTCCCGTGGGGGCGAATATTTTATGCCCCGAAAACACGAAAAAGTCGGCGTCCAAAGCCGTAACGTCAACGGGCGTGTGCGCGACCGACTGCGCCCCGTCGACTAAAATCCTCACCCCGTAACGGTGGGCGGTTTGAACCATCTCGTAAACCGGGGTAATCGTTCCGAGCGCGTTTGAAACCTGCGTGACAGAAGCGAATTTTGTTCTGCCGTTAAACAGCTTTTCATATTCGGAAAGGATAATCTGCCCGCTTCGGTCAATCGGCGCCACGCGTAAAACCGCGCCCGTTTCCTCGGCGATTAATTGCCACGGAACGATGTTGGCGTGGTGTTCAAGCAGGGTTAAAACGATTTCGTCGCCTTGTTTTAAAAGCGGCTTGACGTAACTTTGCGCGACTAAGTTAATCCCCTCGGTCGTGCCGCGAACGAACACGATGTCGTCGGGAGACGGCGCGCCTAAAAACTCCGCCGTCTTTTTCCGCGCCCCCTCGTAAGCGTCGGTGGAACGCGCCGCGAGTTCGTGCGCCCCCCTGTGAATGTTGGAATTTTCATGTTCGTAAAAATGTTTTATCCTGTCGATGACTTGACGCGGCTTTTGCGTGGTCGCGCCGTTGTCTAACCAGATTAAGTCGCGCCCGTTGATTTTTTCGGAAAGTATGGGGAAATCGGCGCGGATTTTGTTTACGTCAAAACCGTCCGCGCCGCGAAACGGCGAAACCGTCGGGGTATAAGCGTTAGCCCCCCCCTTGTCCGCGCCGTCGAAGGAATACCGCCCGTATTCTCTCGCCCACGCCTCTATTTCGCCGATATCACTTATAATCATAATACTCACCAACCTCGACGTCTTCAAGAACCGCGAGGGCGTCGTCCGCCAAAACGGCCGCCGAGCAGTATAAATTCAACAGGTATGAGGCGACGCCCAAATCGTTGACGCCCCTGTAACGGATTGAAAGACCCCTCCCGCCGTCCAAACCTTCTTGGTATAAACCCACTACGCCGCGTTTTTCCTCCCCCGTTCTGATAAGCAGGATGTTGGTTTTGCCGGTTTTGCCCTTCGGGTTTTTCAGCCCGTCGACGAACATTTTGTCCGTGGGAACCAAGGGAATCCCGCGCCATAAAATGAACCTGCCGCCGTAAATGTCGGCGGTTACGGGGGGGACGCCGCGCCGCGTACATTCGCGCTCAAAGGCGGCAATCGCCCTCGGGTGAGCCAAAAAGAAATCGGGCTCTTTCCAGACCTTGCTGATTAACTCGTCCAAATCGTCGGGGGTGGGGGCGCCGTTTCGCGTGGAAATCCTTTGAGAATCCGCCGCGTTTTTCAGCAAGCCGTAATCGTCGTTGTTAATTAACTGGCTTTCCTGCCTCTCTCGGAGGCTTTCAACCGCGAGCGCGAGCTGCTCTTTCGTTTGGTCGTAAGGGGAGGAAAAAACGTCCTCTATACGGCTGTCAACGTTTACGATTGTGGAAATGTTGTTCAATACGTACTCCCTCGGCGCACTTTCATAACCCACGTAGCCTTGGGGTATAACGTCGGATTTCCTTTCGGTGGAGCAAAGCGCTTCAAGCGGGGTTTCCCCCTCCAACACTTTGTTTACCCTGTAAATACCGCTGTCAAGCCCTTTAAAGCGCAGGAATTTGGTCGTCCACCTCGGTGTGAGCAATCCGAATTGCGGACGGGTCTTAACGACGTCCGCCAGCTGATAGGCGGCGTAATTGCCGAGCGCGTTGGTTTTTGGTTCTGCCATGATGGTTCTCCTTTTTGATATTCATTGTTTTAATAAACGGGCAGGGTTCGGTCGACTTCCCGCGCCCAGCCGTTAATTCCGTCCTTTAAGTTAAACAACACGCATTTACAGTCAGCCTCTTTCAATTCCCTGATAGCGCGTATACTTTTCTTCCCTTCCTTGCAGAGAATAACGGCTTCGTCGCCCAATTCCCCGCT
>JAIRWC010000025.1 GCA_031253495.1 Oscillospiraceae bacterium
ACTTAGCCAGAACAAGCAGGTTCGGCTTTATTATCGACAAAGACCGCGAAATCCGTTACGCGGATGAATATAAGACGCGCTTCGGCGTGAAATGCTCCGGCATAGAGCAGAATTCGGGCGACCTTTCGGGCGGAAACCAGCAGAAGCTTTTGCTTGCCAAGTGGATGTTCGCCGAACCGGATATCTTGATTCTCGACGAACCGACGCGCGGGATTGACGTGGGGGCAAAATACGAGATGTACAATATTATTAACGGATTGGTCGCGCAAGGGAAGTCCGTGCTGTTTATTTCAAGCGATATGCCGGAGCTTTTGGGCATGTGCGACAGAATTTATGTGATGAACGAAGGCAGGATAGCGGGTGAGCTTAACCGCGGCGAGGCGAACCAGGAAATTATCATGTCGATTATACTGCAATCGTGCAAAGGAGCATAACCGATGAGTAAGGTAGTGAGTTTTTTAAGCAAGAACGCGATGTTGGCGGTTCTGCTGTTCGCCATGTTGCTCTTTGAGGTGTTAATTGCCTCGAACGGCAAAGGGTCGCTGTTCTCCCCCGCGAACCTCACCAACCTCATAAGCCAAAACGCTTATGTCGTGATACTGGCGACGGGTATGCTGCTGTGCATCCTCACCGGCGGCAACATTGACCTCTCGGTGGGGAGTATAATCATTCTTGTGGGCGCGATTTCCGGAGTCTTTATCGTCAATATGGGAATGAACCCTTATTTGGCGATTGTGGCTTGCCTGATTGTCGCGACCTTGATTGGCGCGTGGCAGGCGTTTTGGATAGCGTATGTGAATATTCCGCCGTTTGTCACCACGCTCGCCGGTATGCTCATATTCCGCGGGCTCGCGTTGGTCGTCATGGGAAGCAAGGGGATAGGACCCTACCCCGATTCGTTTAAGGCGCTTTTCAACAGCTATATTCCGGGTATTGACAAAGACCCGGACTTTATCCGTAACATATCGGTCGTCATCGCCGTCGTCATATGCGTCGCCTTAATCGCCGCCGAAATCATCTCCCGCACGCACAAGAAGCGCAAAGGCTATCAGATGGACAATCCGACCGTTGCGATTGCCAAGCTGTTGGCCGTGGGCGGCGTTGTTTTGTTCGTGTCTTGGCGGTTGGGTCACCACAGAGGGATACCCGTCCTGTTGGTTCTGCTCGGGGTGATTGTGCTCTTCTACACCTATTTCACCCAGAACACCGCGCCCGGGCGTTATCTGTACGCGATGGGCGGCAACGAGAAGGCGGCAAGGCTTTCGGGCGTGAACACGAAGAAGATGATGTTCTTCGCTTACACGAACATGGGCTTTTTGTCGGGCGTCGCCGCGCTGGTCTGCGTGGCACGGTTCAATCAGGCGGGGACGCAGGCGGGTCAAGGATATGAGCTTGACGCGATAGGCGCCTGCTTCATCGGCGGCGCTTCCGCTTACGGAGGGGTGGGAAAGGTTAGCGGCGCGGTCATCGGAGCGATTTTCATGGGCGTCTTGAACATGGGGATGTCCATCCTCGGCGCCGACCAAAACCTTCAGCGCGTTATCAAGGGCTTGGTGCTCCTCGCGGCGGTAATATTCGACGTCCTTTCCAAAAACCGCAAACAGGCGGCGTGACGCGGCGGTCGCCCCGTAAAAAACCTTTCCCCCGCCGTTTTCGGCGGGGGAAAGGTTTTTTACGCAAGGAATATTTCGCGCTCCGCGAAAATGTTACCTATGTCTTGACTTTTAACACGCGATGAGGGCCGCCTGCTTTACAAACCGCGCGAAAAATGTTATAATCTTGGCAACAGATATTTTTAAAGGGGCGGGTTATGATATTTTTATGGACGGCGGCGGGGGTTTTGGCGGTGTTTTCAATCCTTTTCATAATCGCCTGCCTACGCGCCGCGATTATGAAAAGGCACTATAACGACGACAAGCCGTTTTTCGTCGACAGGGACGGCATAGCCCCCGCGCGCCACGCGGAGAGTCTGTCCGAAATGATAAAGATACCCACGGTGAGCCGGCGCGGTTCGGACGACAAGACCGAGATTTACAACTTCCACGCGCTTTTGCGGCGTTTATACCCGAATATCCACCGCGTCTGCGAAACGGTCGATATCGGCGGCGCCCTGCTGTTCAAATGGGCGGGGCGCGACAAGGGCGCAAACCCCGTTTTGCTGATGTCGCACCATGACGTGGTCGAGGCTTCGGGAAAGTGGAAGCACGGCGCCTTTTCCGGGGAAATCGCGGAGGGGAAAATCTGGGGGCGCGGCGCGGTCGATACCAAGGGGGCGCTGTGCGCCATTCTCGAAAGCGTCGAGGGGTTAATCGCCGAGGGCTTCATCCCTTATCGCGACATATATGTGGCGAGTTCCGACAATGAGGAAATCACGGGCGACGGCGCGGTTAAAACCGTGGAATACCTTTACGAAAAGGGTATCCGCTTTGATTTGGTTATGGACGAGGGCGGCTCGGTGATGTCGGTGTACGATTCGCGCCTTAACAGGATGGCGGCGCATAACGCCATGCTCGGCATTTTCGAGAAAGGCAGGGCGAACATCAAGTTCATCGCCAACAGCGCGGGTGGGCACGCCAGCGTACCTTTCAATGACAACCCGTTTGCGCGGCTCGGAAAGCTGATATACAAAATCGAACACCGCAGCCCTTTCAAAAGGCGCGTTACCCGCCCCGTCAGGCTGCAGTACAAGATTATGGCGCCGTATATGAAGCATTTCCGCCACCGCCTGCTCTACGGAAACCTGTGGCTGTTCGCGCCTTTCGCCTCGTATTATATGGGGAAGAAAGGGGGCGCTCTCGGCGCGGTGGTTAAAACCACCTGCGTCTTCACAATGGCGGAGGGGAGTCACGGCGCGAACGTCATTCCGGAAATGGCGTCCGTTACCGCCAACTGCCGCTTTATGATACACGAGCCGCTCCCCGCGTCCTACGCGAAGCTGGGGAAAATCGCCAAAAAGCTCAACTTGCACATGGAAATGATTACCGGGTTTGACGTGCCGCCCGTCGCGGACATGGAGTGTTACGCGTATAAGTACGTCAACGACTGTATAAAAGAGGTGTTCGGCGATATACCGCGCGTCCCTTACATAATGCTCGCGGGGACGGACGCGCGGCATTACACGAAAATATGCGACTGCGTGCTCAGGTTCGTCCCGCTTATGATGACGGGGGAACAGCTTAACTCCGCCCATGCCGTCAACGAGAATTTGAGCGTGGAGGCGTTGGCGCGAGGCGTGGTGTTCTACCGCGAGTTTATAATGAACTACGGCGCGGACCGCGGCGGGCTTTGAGCGGGGGTAAAAGCGATGTTTTTTGATTTCGGCGGGTTTTTGCTTGAAAAGGCGGCGCAAGCGGAGGAAATGTGCGAAGCGGCGTTTAAGCGGTTCGACGCGACCGCGCGGTACAATACGGAAAAGACGCTTAACGCCTTTATCAACAACCGCGTTTCGGAAAGGCACCTGCAAGGGACGACGGGCTACGGCTACGGGGACGAGGGGCGCGACACCCTTGATAAGGTCTTTGCCGAAATTATGGGGGCGGAAGCCGCCTTGGTACGCCACAACTTCATAAACGGCACCCACGCCTTAACGGTCGCGCTGTTCGGGGTGCTGCGCCCCGGGGACAGGCTCGTTTCGGCGGCGGGGGAACCGTACGACACGTTAAAAGCCGTCATTGGCGGCGGCGGCGGTTCTCTTAGGGAATACGGCGTGTCTTACGGCGAAATCGCGCCGTCTCCCGACGGAACCCCGGATTTAAAGGCAATCGGGCGGGGCGTAAAAAACTGCAAGGCGGTGTTTATACAGCGTTCGCGCGGGTACGGCTTAAGACCGTCAATCACGGTCGAGGGGATAAGCGGGATTGTAAAAACCGTCCGCGACGCGAACCCCGGCGCGGTTATCATAGTCGACAACTGCTACGGAGAATTTGCGGAGCGCGCCGAACCCGCGGACGCGGATTTGATAGCGGGCAGCCTTATCAAGAATCCGGGCGGCGGCATAGCCGAAACGGGGGGGTATATCGCGGGGAAAGCGGATTTGGTCGAGCTTTGCGCCTGCCGTTTAACCGCCCCCGGCATAGGCGCGAAAGCGGGCTGTTCCTTAAACCAAAACCGCCCTATGTACGCGGGGCTGTTCCGCGCCCCTGAAACGGTCGCTTCCGCGCTGAAAACCTCGGCGTTCGCCATAGCGCTGATGGAACTTTTGGGGTATCGGTGTTCCCCCGGTTACGACGATTACAGAACGGATATAGTGGCGACGGTGAAATTGGGCGGGGAACGGGAGTTAAGGGCGTTTTGCGAGGGGATACAGGCGGGCGGCCCCATAGACAGCTTCGCCAAACCGGAACCGTGGGATATGCCCGGTTACCGGGATAAGGTTATTATGGCGGCGGGGGCGTTTACGCAGGGTTCCTCAATCGAGCTGAGCGCGGACGCGCCCCTGCGGGAACCGTGGGCGGTATGGCTTCAGGGGGGGGCGTCGTTCGCCGCGGGAAGGATAGGGGTTTTGACGGCGGCTAAAAGGCTGCTGGACATAAAAGGGTTTTGAAAAAATTCAGCCCCTTGTCATTTTGTATGATGGATTGAGTCCCTTAACTCGTTAAATGCTTAAATTCAGCGCACCGCGCCCTTTGTGCAATATAAACAAAAAAAAAAAAAAAAAAAAAAGCGCCAAAACTATGTATATTATACGAATGGAATTCGTTTTAAAAAAATGTTATAATAAGTAATAAGTGAAACTTTTGTGAAAGGCGGATTATGTCAATGAAAAAGAAAATCTTAAGCGTATTTTTGTCGCTCGCTATGGTAGCGGGCGTCGTCCTCGCCCCGAACGGGGGATTGACTTTTAAATCATCGGCGGCTACGACCATCACCCTCGCGAAAACCGCGACCATGGGCGTCGGCGAGGTTGTCGAGTTCGCGGCGAAAACCAATTCAAAGGGAAAAATCGCGTGGAAGTCCGACAACACCAAAGTCGCGACGGTTAGCAAGACAGGCGGCGTTAAAGCGAAGAGCGTCGGCACCGCGACAATCCGGGCGACAGTCGACAAGGTGAGCGCGGAATTGAAAGTAACCGTAAAAAAAGCTCCGTCGACCGTTAAAGCTAAAGAGTTAAGCGTAGCGGTCGGCGAAACCGCGAAACTGAAAGTGTCCCTGTCGTCGGGTTCGGCGAGTAAGAAGAAAACCTTTAAAAGCTCAAACACCAAGGTTGCCGCGGTTGATGAAAACGGAAACGTGAAAGGCATTAAAAAAGGAACGGCGAAAATAACCGTTACGACTTTCAACGGGAAGAGCGCGACCGCGAAAATTACCGTGACGGTTGCGCCCGCGCTCGGGAATGGCACGAGAATGGTCGAGTATGACGGACGGGTTTACTTTGCCTTTGACACGTTTGTTAAGTTAAAAGATGGTAGCTATAGCCGTG
>JAIRWC010000037.1 GCA_031253495.1 Oscillospiraceae bacterium
TGGCACCCTTGAATACCCGGTCGGCTCTGAAGTTTACTATGACGTTGATATGAATTATAACGAGGTCGTCGAGGGCTTTTTGTCTAAAATTCTCGGCAAGTTTACCCTTGTCGCCGATATTAAAGACCTTGTAGACGATATTATAGACCTTATCGAAGACGCAAACAAGACCTTAGAGGATATACTTGGCTTTTTAGAGGACTGGGGGGAAGATGATGACGACGATGACGACGATGACGATGACGATGACGATGACGACGAAGGCGGCATCGGCAGCGGCGGCGGCAGCGGCGGTGAAGGCGGCGACGGTACCGGCGGCGACGGTAACACGGCGACCGGCGTAGGGTTCGCGTTAATCCCGACGTTAATCGCGGCGGCGGCGGCGATAGTTTCCAAGAAACGCGGTTAATCAAAAATTAGCGAAAATTCAATAACAGCGCTTCAGGCGGCGGCGATTGCCGCCGCCTGAAATCCATTAAATCTAAAAAAGGAGAATTAAAATGAAAGTTAAGAAAATCTTGGCGGTTATTATCGCCGTTACCATGTGCGCGGGCGCTTTCATCACGGGCGTAAGCGCGGCGGACGTTCCCCTCGGCGCGCCGAACTGGGACAACAACGCGAACCAAAAAGGGTGGAGGCCCGACGGCGTGGACGGCGTGGAGAACTCCGCTTACACGACCGAAGTTATTACCAGCGCGGACGCGTTGGTCGTTGAATTGAACTACGTTCCCGAAGGCGGGTCGTTCGCGGTGGTATGGCAAGGCGACGGCGACGGCTGGGTCTGGAACGAGTATAAATGGGACGAACTGGAAGGGTTCGACGACGTGCTGAGCGGCACGACGGTGACGATACCGTTGGCGGACTACCTGCCGTATTATGAAGATTATGTCGCTTCAGGCTCGGCTAAGCTGCTGCTCGGTTACTGGGGCCCGGACGGTGAGGATTTCGACGCGCTGGTTAAAAGCGCGAAGCTGACGGGCGCGACCGTTCCCGACGCGGGCGGTGATTCCGGCGCGGCGGCAGGCGGCGGCGACGCGGGCGCGGGCGCCGGCGGCGGTACGGCGACAGGCGGCGACGATAAGGCCGGGACAGACACCGGCGCCGCGGGCGTAGCCGCGCTGTTCGGCGTAGCGGTAATCGCGGCGGGCGCGGTAGCCGTTTCGAGAAAACGCGGCTGAATAAGGCTTTAGTGGGGCGTTTGCTCCCCCGCCGTTACGGCGGGGGAGCATGTTTATTAAGGAGGGTGATATGTCGGATTACAAAAGGAAACTTGAAGAGCTTTTAAGGTCGGGGGACCGGGACGTAAAGCGGCTGTACAACGAGATTTCCGCTTTGGCGATGAACGAGGCGGGGCCGCGGGTTAAGCGCGGGATAAAAAAGACCGCCTGTTATTTCTCGGCGGAATTCTTGGTGGGGAGGATGATATATTCAAACCTGTTCAACCTCGGCCTGCTGGAAGAGACGCGGGGCGTTATGGCGAAGGCGGGGTTAGACCCGAACATGTTCGAGCAGATAGAGGATATGGCCCTCGGGAACGGCGGGTTGGGGCGGCTGGCCGCCTGCTTCCTCGATTCGGCGGCGACGCGGGGGCTGCCGCTTGACGGTTACGGAATCCGGTACCGTTACGGGCTGTTCAAGCAGTATTTCGATAAGGGGTTCCAAAACGAGATACCCGACGACTGGACGGATTTCGGCGACCCGTGGAGCGTAAGGCGGGAAGAAGAGCGCGTTAAGGTCGATTTCGGGAACTGTTCCGTGTGGGCGGCGCCTTATGACATGGCGATAATCGGTTACGGGGGGAAAACGGTGAACACCCTGCGTTTATGGCAGGCGGAGCCGCTTGAAGGATTCGATTTCGCGCTGTTCAACGAACAAAAACATGGGGAAGCGTTCAGGGCGCGCAACGAGGCGGAGGCGATTTCATGCGTTTTATACCCCAACGACGACGGGGAAGAAGGGAAGCGGTTGCGAATAAAACAGGAATACTTTTTCACCAGCGCGTCGTTGCAAAGCATAATCCGGGACTTTAAAGCCGCGAACGGCGATTTTAAGAAGTTTCATGAGAGCTACGCGGTACAGCTTAACGACACCCACCCCGCCGTGGCCGTCCCCGAGCTTATACGGCTGCTGACGGAAGAGGAGCTGTCGTTCGCGGAGGCTTTCGCCGTCGCGAGGGAAACGCTCGCCTATACCAACCACACCGTTATGGCGGAAGCGTTGGAGAAATGGGACGCGGGGCTGTTCCGCTCGGTTTTGCCGGAAGTATACCCTTACGTCGTTATGGTGCAAAACGAGCTGCGGCAGGCGCTTTATAAGAAAAAGATAACCGGGGCCGCGAGAAAGGCGTATGACATCATCGACGACGGGAAAATCCACATGGCGAGGATGGCGGTGTTCGGAACGCGTTCCGTCAACGGCGTGGCGGAGCTGCACACGGAAATCCTTAAGAAAGACGCGCTGAAAGAGTGGTATAAGTTATATCCCAAGCGTTTTTCAAACAAAACCAACGGCATTACCCAAAGGCGCTGGCTCGGGCTGTGCAATCCGGAACTTTCGGGGTTTATCACCGAGCGCATAGGCGACCGCTGGCTGACCGACCTCAGCGAGCTGAAAAGGCTGACCGCCTACGCGAACGACGGCGGTTCGCTCAAACGGCTGAACGAGATTAAAAGGGCGAAAAAGGAACAGCTTTCATGGCACGTCAAATTCCGTGAATACGGTGCGACGCTGGATTTGGACAGCGTTTTCGACGTTCAGGTAAAGCGGCTGCACGAGTATAAACGCCAGCTTTTGAACGCCTTTTCCATCCTTGACATCTACTTTTCGCTCAAGGACAAGACCTTAAAGGATTTTACCCCCATGACCTGCCTTTTCGGGGCTAAGGCCGCGCCGGGATATTACCGCGCGAAGGGGATAATCAAGCTTATCAACGAGATAGCGAAGCTAATCAACGGCGACAAGGACGTAAACGATAGGCTGAACGTGCTTTTCGTGCAGAATTACAACGTTTCCTACGCGGAAAAGCTTATACCCGCCGCCGACATTTCCGAGCAGATTTCCACCGCCGGAACCGAGGCTTCGGGAACCGGGAACATGAAGCTGATGCTTAACGGCGCGGTTACGCTGGGCACCTACGACGGCGCGAACATCGAAATCGTGAGGGAAGCGGGGGAGGAGAACAACTTTATATTCGGGGCGCGGGTGGAGGATATCAAAAAAGCGAAGCCGAACTATAACCCGAGGAAGATTTATGAGAAAAACCCGCGTATCAAACGGGTTCTCGATACTTTGACCGACGGGACGTTTAAAGATGAAAGCGGGTTTATGCTGAAGGATTTGCGTTCATCGATTTTAAACGGCGCTTCATGGCACGACCCCGACCAATACTATATTCTGCTTGATTTTGAAGATTACGTGACGGCGAAGCTGAAAGCCGTCAAAGCCTATCAAAACCGCGAAAACTGGGCGCGGATGTGCCTTTTGAACATCGCCGGGGCGGGGTTCTTTTCAAGCGACAGAACCGTCGGGGAATACGCGAGCGAAATTTGGGGGATTTAACGATAAAAAAAGCCGCGCGACCCGAGGCCGCGCGGCTTCTCTTTGTCAACCGCCCTTGCCGACCGCCCTGCCGCCCGACCGCCCTGCCGCCCTGCCGCCTCAGCCGCCTTTTTTCGCCAAATCGTGCCGGGGCTTGCTTTTAACGAACTCGATAGCCTGCATGACGGCGAAATCGACGTCGACGCTGCTTTGCCGGACCATGAGCTGGTCAACCCGCGAGAAAAGCTCCCCTTTTTCCGTATTGACATACTTCGCCGGGAGCTTGTTGAGCGCGAGACACTTCATATCGCTGCGGCACTGCTCGCACGGACAGCAGCCTTTATCTTCCGGCAGATATTTTTCAAGTTTAAGGTCGACTATCTTTTCCATCAGGTTAAAAAGCGCCATGTCATAATCCCCCGCCTTCACGGCCGTTTAAATCCAAAGCGGAATTTAAACGGTTACAATTTCAGTATAATTCTACACCTTTTCCGACGATTTGTCAATAGGCGCGGCGGCGCGGCGAAAAAAAACCTTGGGGGAGTTTTACGTCTGCCGCTCGTCCTCGCGCTTCGCCTCGCCGTACCTGTAAACCAGCTTAACCGGGCTTTTCGGGTAATCGCGCCTGTACTTCCTCACGACGCGGCGCATAACCATCTCGCTGACGCTTTCGGTGGCGGAAAGCAGCATGGCGATATACTGCGACGCGTTATACCGCGCGAAAATGTCGCTCGCCCTCAAAGAATATCCTATGCTGTGGCGCAGGCGTTCCGCCGATTTTGAAAGCGTCCTCGCCGGGGGGATTTCGCCGTCCTTGTCGGTTATGGAAATAAGGCATATGTGTATGGTCTGCTTGCTCCGTTCGGCGTCGCGCATTTCAAGGCGGTATATGTGCTTGAAAAACTCGTATTCGCAGTAGAACGCGCCTCTCGGGGGCGCCTTTTCGTTAAGCTGAACCCTCACCCTGTCCAAATCGGTTTCATGCTCCTGGTCCGTCTTTACGATTTCCTCATAAAGCTCCGTCAGCTCGCTCGACGGGTTTATCCCCTGATGGTTGTAGAACAAATCGATTACATAGTCGTAATGCTTTTTCGCGGATTGGCGCTCCCCCGCTTCCGCAAGCGTCTTAATCAGCATATAATGGATTCGCTGGTCTAAGTTGTCGACCTCTATGGCCTTACGGCAAACCGAGGCTATTTCCGAATAGACCTTATGCCTGTAAAGAATGTCTACGGCATGGTGGACGACCCTTAAAAAAACCGAGTGATAATAGACGTTAATGGGCGTTATCCACTTTTCGGAAGCGGAATTGTGCAGGAAATCACCCTTATAAACCTCAATGGCCTTGCGGCAATGCAGAAGCTGTTCCTTCTCGCTCATGCCCGGCTGAACCGACAGCTTGAAAAACCGCTCGAACTCTTCCGCGTCGATTACACATTCGAGGGAGCGGTTGAAGGCGTAGCTGCCCATCGAGTTCACTATCATCTCCTGACCTTCCGGCAAACGCAGCTCCGAAAGGGCGGCGCGCAGACGGTGGAGCAGCGTTTTAAGCGCGCCGGAGGGGTTGTCGCTTTCGCTGCCGCCCCATAAAAGCTCGATTAACTCGTTTTGCGATATCTCGCGCTCGCGGAAAGTAATCAGATACTTCAAAAGCATCCACTTTTTCCGAGAGCGGTCGTTTTTCTCGTTTATAAATTTGTCGCCGTACCTTATCGAAAATTCACCGAGGAGGGAAATCTCAACCATTGCGAAAGCGCGCCCCCTTACTTTTCTTTCGGGAATCCCGCCGCGTTATCCGAAATACGCGACGCCGTCCGCGAATTTTATGGAGTCTATACTCATTTTATCCTTGGTGCGGGAAATGGTGTAAACCATCGTCTTGATGGGTTTGTTCTCGAATTCGATACCCGCTATCGAAAGGGGGCTCGCCGCCATATATTCGACCGTTACCGTATACAGCTCCCCTATGTTCGTGATTTCTGAAATGACGGGGGAATAAGAGAGGAAGACGGGGTTTTCCGGCACCAAATAGGTGTTCTCCTCTTCGGCGTATACGAAATGCACCTCGAAATTCCCCGCGTTTTCATGCGTGAAAGAACCCGTTCCGAAAATGGAGCGCGCCGACAACTCCACGTCCACCGCGGGAATCCGCATTTGACCCAAATCGCGCTCATAATTCGCGGTGTTCCCGGTGAGGATGATTTTCCATATGGCGCAGGTGATGATGGTTACGGACGGCAAGTTGTCCACCGAGTCATAAGCGGGGGGGTCGTTGATGACGACCGGGTAGACGAACAGCGCGAACTCGTTCTTCAACGCTTTTTTGTCCGCTATATCGCCCACCACCCCGGAAACGAACCGCACGGTGGAAATCACCCCGATTATCGAAAAGAACATCATAAAGACGGCCAGCGACATGAAAATCCGCCGCCCCGCCGTTCCCGCCCCTTTGGCTTCCTCCGGTTCGCCGCCGGATTCATGAACTTCATATATCTCGTTTACGTCCTCGTCAAAGGCTTCCCCGAGTTCGCCCATGACCGCGTCCATAATTTTCTCGCGCTGCTTTTTTTGTTCTTTTTCCATGCGCCCCCCTTTGGTTATCGTCGTAATTATACCATATCCGCGTTTGATTTTCAATCGTTTCGGCGAATTTTTATAGTCGTTTAAATCCAAAACCCCCGGAAACAAAACCCCCCGTTTCCGGGGGGTTCGTTCGATTGTTTCTTGCGCGCTTGGCACAGGTTATCTGAGCAACTGGAGTATAGCCTGCGGAGCTTGGTTCGCCTGGGCGAGCATCGCCTGGGCCGCTTGCTGCAGAATGCTGTACTTGGTGTACTCGACCATTTCGGTAGCCATGTCGGTGTCGCGGATTTGCGCTTCGGACGAGGTGATGTTCTCGACCGAGACAGTCAGGCTGTTAATCGTGTGCTCGAGCCTGTTCTGCATTGCGCCGAGCGCGGCCCTCTGCGAAGAGACGGCGATAATACCGGTGTTGACCCTGTCCATCGCGTCTTGAGCGTCGCGCAGCGTCCTTACGCTGATGTTGGCTATGCCGATTGAACTCGCGTCCATCGCTTCAACCGAGAGCGTAACCCTCTGTTCGACCGCGTTGTTCGCCCCGATTTGGAAAGTGATGCCGTTGCCGCCGCCGCCGGAACCGTCTTTCCCCAAGCCCGCGCCGTCCGCAAGCTCCAGCTTGTCAACGCCGGTGCCGCCCGAGGTAAGTTTCCTGTTGGCGAAGAATTTGTAGTCGCCGTCGGGCGGGATTAACGTTCCGCCCGACGTCATGCCGGTATCTTTCCCGTTGCCGAGCACGACGGTGTAGTCGAACCCGGCCTTCGCCAGGATATTTTGGAGGTCTTGAGCGGAATATTCCTTACCCGTCGACAAGTGGAGGATGTATTGCCCGTTTTTGACCATGGGGTTGGTTTCCGCCGCACCCTCGACCCACTCTTTCCCGGCGCCGACGTCGGTCGCGATGGTGAAAGTGCGCGCGTCCGCGCCGTAGTTGTTGGAAATGAAAGCTATCGTGTCGGCGTAGAACTCGGTTCCGAAGGTCGGGTCGACGAGATACGGCGTCAGCGACGCGGAGGCGTTTGCCCTCTGCCCCGCGACCGTCGCGCCTGTGGAAACGCCCGCTGAAATGGTGAGCACGCCGGAGCCGAGCGTAAGTTTGACGTCGGGTATGCCGGACTGTTCGGTGCCCTTTTCATAATTGGCGTTTTTGATTAAGGTGTCGATTTGCGCCTGGGTGTAAGCGGTGCCCGCGCTCAGGTTAACGGTGAGGAGCTTGCCGTCTGAATCCCAGAAAGCGTTTTCGCCGCCGACGCCGGAAGCGTCAGTGGTAAACGTAACCTCAATCCCTTCTTGGCTGGTGCTCAGCTTCGCCCCGTAGAGGGGGCTGGTCATCGTGGTTACGGCGATACCGTAACGCGCGCCGTAGTCGCCCGCAAGGCTCCCGCCGCCGCCAAGCGAACCGTCGAGCAGTTTGATGCCGTTAAAGTCGGTAGCTTTGGCAATCCTGTCAACCTCGGTCTTGATGGTTTCGATTTCCATCTGCATATAGCTTCTTTCCTCGTCGGAATAGGTTTCGTTACCGGCCTGTACCGCAAGCTCTTTTAACCTTTTGAGCATAGCGTGGGTTTCATCCAGCGCGCCTTCCGCCGTCTGGATAAGGCTGATACCGTCGTTCGCGTTGCGCACCGCCTGGCTTAAGCCGCGGATTTGCGCGCGCATTTTTTCAGAAATCGCAAGACCCGCCGCGTCGTCCGCCGCACGGTTAATGCGGAAACCCGACGACAGCTTTTCCGTCGACTTCTTGGTCCCCAGAACGTTAACGCCCAATTTGTTGTTGGCGTTAATCGCGTTGAGGTTGTGTTGAACAATCATTCCTGCCATGATAATTTCCTCCTTGAATTTCGCCCTCGGTTTCCTTACCGAAGGTGTTTGGTTTTGTGGCGTAAGGGCGGACCGCCCGCAACTAACCGATTACGGGAGCGCCCCAATGCCTCTTGGAAGTTTCGCGAAAACTCCTGAAAGGTCTGTTAGACCCTTACGCATATAATATCGTCAGCAGGGGGTGAGAACTTTAGCGGTTTTAAAAAAATTTTTTTAAAAAAATCCCCTTTCTTGAGAAAGGGGATTTTTACCGTTATTGTTAAGCCGCCGCCGTTATCTGAGCAGTTGGAGGATTGCCTGCGGGGCTTGGTTCGCTTGGGCGAGCATCGCCTGAGCCGTTTGCTGCAGGATGCTGTACTTGGTATACTCGACCATTTCGGTCGCCATGTCGGTGTCGCGGATTTGCGCTTCCGCCGCGGTGATGTTCTCGACCCCGACAGTCAGGCTGTTAATCGTATGCTCGAGCCTGTTTTGCATCGCGCCGAGCGCCGCCCTTTGCGAGGATACCGCCACTATCCCGACGTTCACTCTGTCCATGGCGTCTTGCGCGTCCCTCAGCGTCCTTACGCTGATGTTCGCTATACCTATGGAGCTTGAGTCCATCGCTTCAACCGAGAGGGTTACGCGTTGTTCGACCGCGTTGTTCGCCCCGATTTGGAAAGTCAGACCGTTACCGCCGCCGCCCGCGCCGTCTTTCCCAAGCCCCGCGCCGTCGGCAAGCTCTAAGTCGACACTCGCCTTGCGGTTGGCGAAGAATTTATAGTCGCCGTCGGGCGGGATGTTTGTCGTGCCGCTCGTGAGGGCCGTCTCTTTCGCGGTGCCCAACTGGATGGTGTAGTCGAAGCCCGCTTTAGCGAGGATGTTTTGGATATCCTGCGCGGAATATTCCCGACCGGTAGCCAAGTGGATGGTAAACACGCCGTCTTTTACAGTGGGGTTGGTTTCGGGCGTATTGTTTTCAACCCATTCCTTCCCGGCGGCGACGTCCGTCGCAATCGTGAAGGTGCGCGTGTCCACCCCGTAGCTGTTGGAGATAAAGTTGATGGTGTCGGCATAGAATTCGGTACCGAAGGTCGGGTTGACGAGGAAATCGACCAGCGACCCCGTGGCGTTCGCCCTCTGCCCGGCTATGGTTACGGCCGTGCCCTCACCCGATGAGATGCTTAACACGCCGGAAGCCAATTTAAACTGTACGTCGGGCAGGCTGGACTGTTCGGCGCCCTTTTCATAATTGGCGTTTTTGATTAAGGTGTCGATTTGCGCCTGCGTATAGGCGTAACCCGCGCTCAGGTTAATGGTCAAGAGCTTGCCCGTCGAGTCCCAGAAAGCGTTTTCGCCGCCCGCGCCGGAAGCGTTCGTGGTAAAGGTTACCGAAACGCCCGCCTGGCTGGAGCTCAACTTCGCCCCGTAGATTTGGGAAGTCATAGTCGTTACGGTTATCCCGTAGCGCGCCCCGTATTCGCCGGAGAGGTTGCCCGCGCCGCCCAAAGAGCCGTCGAGCAGTTTGATGCCGTTAAAGTCGGTCGCTTTGGCTATTCTGTCGACCTCGGTCTTTATGGTCTCGATTTCCTCCTGCATGTAGCTCCTCTCCTCGTCGGAGTAGGTTTCGTTCCCCGCTTGGACGGCGAGTTCCTTTAACCTTTTGAGCATAGCGTGGGTTTCGTCCAACGCGCCTTCCGCCGTTTGGATTAGGCTGATGCCGTCGTTAGCGTTGCGGATTGCCTGGCTTAACCCGCGGATTTGCGCCCGCATTTTCTCGGAAATCGCGAGCCCCGCCGCGTCGTCCGCCGCGCGGTTGATTCTGAAGCCTGACGACAATTTTTCGGTCGCCTTTTTGGTCCCCAGAACGTTGATGCCCAACTTGTTGTTTGCGTTAATCGCGTTAAGGTTGTGTTGAACTATCATTCCTGCCATGGTAGTTTCCTCCTTGAATCTCTGCCTTCGGTTCTGTCGCCGAAGGCGTTGTTCTTGCGCCCTTTCTAAAAGGGCAGTTCTTCCTGTTACAAACGTTATATCGGCATCTTTCGGAGGAAACTTTAGCGGTTTTTGAAAATGTTTTTGAAAATGTTTGTTTTACGCGGAAATATCCCGCCGGGCGTAGGATATGAGACCGACGGCAAAAAGCGCCAGGGCGACCGCCGCCGTTACGGCCAAAGGCGCGGCTTTCGCCTCTTCGAGCGGCAGTTTGGGGACGAACGTCATGGGGTTAAGTTTTTCAAGCCGGTCGGGGAACAGGTTAAGCCCGCCCATTAGACCCATAAAGCAGATAAAGCCGTAATACCCCCATATCGCGCCCGCCGCCTTGGGCAAAAGCCCCGTCAGGAAAACCGCCGCGCCGATTACCGCCCAGACGGCGGGGAGGTAAACCAAGTTAGCCGCCGCGAGTTCGCCCAAGGAGAGCGCGAACGCCCCCGGCGCGGCTTTCGCCGCGCAGTACAGCCCCAAAGCCGAAGCGCACTGAAGCAGCCAGCTTAAAACGAAGGCGGCGGTTATAAACCCGCAAAGGTATTTCGTTCGGGAGACCGGCCGCGCCAAAACGTGTTCGGCGCGACCCGCCTTTTCTTCGGCGCGCGGCTTCATCGCCGCCGCGAGCAGGGGGATTAGCGCGATTAACGCCATCATCGCGTTTATAAAGGCGACGAAGTATTCCGTCAGCATTTCGGTTTTTTCCGCGCCGGAAAGCGTCTTCGCGTATTCCGCCGGCACGCCTATCAGCGCCAGGTATTCCGGGCTGTTCTCGACGAATTTGCCTATGTCCGATATGACGAGCCCGTATGACGCGCCCAACGAAAACATGACCGCCAACCATACGGCGGCGGTTTTGCGAAGCAACCTGAAAGGCAGACCCAACGGGGACGACAGCGTTTTCCCCGCTTCGCTCCTGCCGGGTCTTTCCGGGATAAAGCCGCGCCCCAAATCGCGCGCGCAGTTCAGTTTGAAGGACAGTAAGAACAGCGCGGCGGCTTCGACGAGCAGGATAACCGCCGGGAGGGCGTCGTCCCCCGTGAAGACCCGAGAGCGCTGCGCCAAGCCGAGCGGGCTGATTAACGACAGGATTTCGGCGTTTAAATCCCCGGCGGCGCGTAACAAATAAAACGCGCCCAGCGTGAAAAACGACAGACCCGCCGCCCCGCCCGCGCTTCCGGAAAGTTGGCAGAACACCGCCGCGACCCCCGCGAACACAAGCCCCGACGCGCCCAAAACGGCGCCGTAAAGCATACACCCCGTGAAATCCATGCTTTCGGTTTGCGTCGCGAAAACCCCCAACCCCGTAACGGCGGCCAATGCGGCGTTTATTATGACCGCCGAGAGTACGGCGGCGTTGACGTTCGCGAGACGGCCCGCGGGCAGGGAACGCACGACCTCCGCCCTGCCACGCTCTTCATCGGCGCGGGTGTGGCGCGCGATAAAAAATATATTCATCACCGCCGCGGCGACGATTGTCCATAACAGCATGAACCCCGCGTACATGGCGCCCGTCGATTCCCCCGCGCCGTAAAGCGGTCCCATCATGGCGGTCATTACCGGGTTTTCATAACCCGCGAGCAACCGCGCCTTGGATTCGGCGTCGGGGAACATTACCTCAATCCCGGGCGCGAGCGCCGCCGAGAAAAACGCGACCGACGCTATCCACACCGGGGATATGAACCGTTCCCGCCTTAATATGAAGCGGACAAGCCTGACGGTGTTCCCGAAATTTCCGCTCATCGCCGCCCCTCCTCGCCGGTTTCGCCGTAATGGCGCATAAACAGCGCCTCGAGCGTGGGCGGGGCGCTTTCAAGTTTTGTTATGCCGTATTTCGCGAGATATGAAACGACATCGCCGATTTCCGAAGAATCCACTTGGAAAGTGATTTCTCCGCCGTCTTTTCGGACCACGCCGCGCACGCCCTTGATTTCGGAAAGGTTTTCCGCGGCTTTTTCGGTTTTGACGGTCATCCGCGTTTCGGTCAAATGCCTCAGTTCCGCCAGCGTGCCGGTTTCGACAAGCCTGCCTCCCTTGATTATCCCCACCCGGTCGCAAAGGCGCTCGACTTCCGAAAGTATATGGCTTGACAGGAACACGCCCTTCCCCTTGCTTTTTTGCTCAAGGACGAGTTCTTGGAACACCTGTTCCATGAGCGGGTCAAGCCCGGACGTCGGTTCGTCGAGTATGAACAAGTCCGCGTCCGACGCGAAAGCGGCTATCAACGCCACCTTCTGCCTGTTGCCCTTTGAATAGGTTTTGCATTTTTTCGACGGGTCCAAGTCAAACGCCTTGAGCAGCCCGTCCCTTCGCGGCGCGTCGCGTTTCCCCCTTAAACCGACGAAGAAGTCTATCACCTCGCCGCCCGTAAGGTTCGCCCACAGGTTCACGTCGCCGGGAACGTAAGCCACGCGCTTGTGGATTTCCACCGCGTCGCGCCACGCGTCTTTCCCAAACACCTTCGCTTCCCCGGACGTCGCCCGCAGTATTCCGAGGAGCGCGCGGATTGTGGTGGTCTTTCCCGCGCCGTTCGGCCCTATGTAACCGAACACCTCGCCTTCGGCGACTTTCAGGCTGACGCCGTCCAAAGCCGTGAACTTCCCGAATTTTTTGGTTAAACCGATTGTTTCAAGACTTAACTTCATCGGCGACGCCGTCAGGAAACGGAATTGTTCAGCTTGTCCATCTGCGCCGATATAACCGCTATGTTTTCCTCGCGCATTTGCGTGTACGACTCGCCGTGAATCAAAACGTATTTCGTAACCATTTCCACGGGGTTCTCATAAACGGTTTTGCTGCCCACTTCCTCGCCCAACCCGTTCTTGAAATCAAACACCGGGGATAACTCGCGCACGGTCTCGTCGAGAATGTCAAGCTGCGCGTCCGTCCACCCGTAATCGACCTGGAGCTTGTCGCGCGCCTGCTGTTTTACCTCGGGCTCCCTCGCCGTCAAAACGACGCACTGCGTCCAGGCTTTAAACGCGTCGGGATTCTTCGAGCCGGCGCAAAACATATACGATTCTTGCCGCATCTGCTGATAATACTTATCGGAGTAGGGGTCGCGGGGATAAGGGACGAGTTGGATTTCGTCGTCCGCCCAACCGTCCTTGTCGCGGAAATTATAAAGCATTTCGTTATACCACCATTGCCCGTTATCCCATAAAAGGATGTTCCCGCTCCTGAACTCCTGATAATTCATGCTCCAGTTGTTCAATTCATGCTGAGGGTAGCGATAATTCCGAATGCTCAACATATACACTATATCCATGGCGCGTTCTATCCTCACGTCATACATATTGTTCACCAGCTTGCCGTTTTCAAGCGTGATTAGCCCCACGCCGGTGGTGCAAAGCAACGACTCGTCGGGGTCCCACCCGGAAACGGGGTATTTCCCGTTCAAGGGGTCGGAAAAACTCTCGCACATTTCGACGAATTTATCCCAGTCCCACTGCCCCGCCTTATAGAGGGTGTAAGGGTCTTCAAGCCCCGCCTCGTCCATTATGCTTTTCCTGTACCAAAGGAAATACGACGGCACAAGCTCGGTTATCGCGCAGTAGTTCTTGCCCCCCCACTCGAACATTTTGATGACGTCGGCGGACTCTTGCCATTCCGGCGAGGACAAATCAATCACGCCGTCAATCGTCTGGAACAGGTTGGCGTAAACGCCGTAGGGGTAATAACGCGCCTCAAACGGGAATATATCGGGCGAATCGCCGGACGTGATTCTCTTCGCCAATTGTACGTAGCGCTGGTCGTAATGCCCGCAGTTCCAAAACTCGACGATATCCGTGTCCGCTTCGTCTTTTTTCGCGGGGACCCCGTACCTCGCCCTGAACAGTTCGGCGGCGGGGGAGGTCTCGTCAATCCAGTTCCCGCCGGAGCCGGGCCACGACAGGAATTTGATTTTCTCGGTGATGTTCACGTCGGGGAGGGCGTCGCTGTCAACAAGTTTCTCCACGGCGGCGATTACGCCCGCGTGCTGTTCGTTCCGGCGGCTTTCCTCTATTTCCCTCGCCTCGTTGTTTTTGCATGAAACAACGCTTAACGCCAACCCCGCGGTCAGCAAAACAATAATAAATCTTTTCATATACATACGCTCCTCAACAATGTTTTATGAAACGGAACCGTTAAGCTCGTTCACGCGGTTGGCTATTACCCCCGCGTATTCCTCGCGAGCCTGCGTGTAAGAGTTCGCGTGGACGAGCACGTATTTCGTAACGTATTCGACGGGCTTTTCATATAAGTCCTTCCCGCCGACGTCCTCGCCTATACCGTTTTTAAAATCGAACACCGGCGACAATTCCCGAACGGTTTCGTCAAGAATGTCAAGCTGTTTTTCCGTCCAGCCGTAATCGCGGTTCAATTTGTCGCGGTTTTGCCGTTTTACCTCGTCTTCCCTTGACGTGAGCACAAGGCACTGCGTCAAGGCCTTAAAGCCGTCCACGTTTTTCGAGCCGGAGCAAAGCATAAACGCCTCATGCCGCATTTGCTGATAATACTTGTCGGAGTAGGGGTCGCGCGGGTAAGGCACGAGGTTTATCTCGTCGTCCGCCCATCCGTCCCTGTCGCGGAATTTATAAAGCATGTCGGCGTACCACCACTGCCCGTTGTCCCAAAACAGGATGTTCCCGCTCCGCCATTCCTGATAATTCATTTCCCAGTCGTTAAGAATGTTGTGCGGATAACGGTAATCCCGCGAAGCGATGGTGTAAACCAGTTCCATCGCCCGCTCCACCCTCGAGTCGTACATATTGTTGACCAACTTGCCGTTTTCAAGCGTAATCAGCCCCACGCCCGTCGTGCATATAAGGGATTCGTCGGGGTCCCAGCCGCTGAGGGAGTATTTCCCGTTGACGGGGTCGGAAAAACTCACGCACATTTCAAGGAACACGTCCCAGTCCCATTTGCCGGCTTTGTAAAGGGCGTAAGGGTCGTCAAGCCCCGCTTCCTCCAGTATGGTTTTCCTGTACCATAAGAAATAGGACGGCAACAGTTCGGTTACGGCGCAGTAATTCTTCCCCCCCCACTCGAAACGCGAAATAGCCTCGAGAGAATCCTCCCATTCGGGCGCGGAAAGGTCGATTACGCCGTCGATTGATTGGAACAGGTTGACGTACACGCCGTAAGGGTAATACCGCGCCTCAAACGGGAATATATCGGGCGAATCCCCGGAGGTTATCCGCTTCGACAGTTCCTCGTAGCGCGCCGCGTATATGCCGCAGTTGGAATACTCGATGATGTTGTTCCCCCTTTCCGGTTCGGGGACGCCGTACTTTTGGCTGAAAAGCGCTCCCGCCGGCGCGGTTTCGTCAATCCATTTCTCTACGTTTTCCCATCCCAGCAGCTTGATTTTCCGCGTAACCTCAACGTCCGGCAGCGCCTCGCTCCCGAGCAGCTTCGACACCGCGTCGTTCACGCCCTCGTGCGCCGCGTTCGTCGTAACTTCCTCGATTTCGCCGCCCCCGCCGGAACAGGCGGTTAAATTCAGCATAAAAGCCGCGATTAAGAAAGGGGTTATATATTTCCTCATTGCGCGCGCTCCTTTCAAAGACCCTTTTAAAATAAAAACTCCCGAGAGTTCTTGTTTTAAAAGATTATACCACCTTAACGCGCCGTTGTCAATTAAAATTTTACTTGAAATGCGTTTTGAATATTTCAAAAATCTGCCCGTAAAGCTCGCCGCGCCACGAACCGCCCCCGTAATCGACGACCGTGCCGTGAAACGCGATATCGCTCCCGCCGCTTTCCTTTAAAACGATTTTCCCGCCCGCGAAAACGCTCGTCGTATCGTAGACGTCTTTGTAAACGACGTCCTTTTTCCCGTCGCCGTCAAAATCGTAAAACCCTATCTCGGCAATGTGGAGCAAGGGGTCGTAGCTCCCCGCGTCCGCCGTTATCGCGCGGATAAACTCTTCATACGCGCCCAGCCATTCCGGGCGGCTCGAATCCGTTATCGGGCTTTTCCGCACCAAATTCAACTCGCCGTTCGGAGCTTTTTCAAACTCGTGAAACGTAAGGGAGAATTTATACCCCCTGTTTTCATAATCAAACTCGCCGTTTAAGTAAAAGTCGATGTCGCCTTCAACGGTTACGGCATAATATCTGTTTTTTTCGCCCCTGTACATATCGACGGCCTTAAACACGCCGGTCGTCCTAAAGTTCGCCATACCGCCGTTTCCCTCTATCCACGGGGCGGACTCCGCTTCAACGCGAAGCCACACTTTTTCCGCTTCGGCTTCGCTTAACGCGTAATTGCCGTCGCTCCTCTTTTCGCCGCCGCAAGCCGCCAACAATATAACCGACAGTATAACAGCCATTGTTTTTTTCATACTTTGTTCTCCCGTGATAAAACCGAACCCCCCGCCCGGGTTAAATCCCCGTGCGAAACGGCGCCAGCGGTATTCCGTTCGCCCCGTAAACGCTGACGACTTCCGCGTAGTTCGTCCATAAATACCGCGCGTGTTCCGGTTCGGGGACGCCGCGGCATTTTATGAAAATCTTTTCCCCCGCGATTTTTGCCGCGGCTTCATAAAAAACGCCGTCCCGCCCCGCCAATTCAAATCCCGTCGCCATGTCGGAATTTTTCAATACCAAGCCGCCTTCGGCGTTGATGAAAGTCAGTTCCATACCGCCGTCTTTTATTATGTAAGACCCGTAGAGCGGCGCGTAAGCGGAAACGTCTTTCCCGTAGACGTCTTTCAAAGCGAGCAAGGCAAGCCTTTCGCCGACGGTTTTTTTGTCCTTGGGGTGAATGTCGTTAAATTCGCCGCAGTCGATAAGCACCGCCATTAAAGCGTTCTTTACCTCGCGGGCGACGCGGTCCTGCGCTTCCCTTAAAACCGCCCAGTTTTTATAATCCGGTTCGTCGGCGTAACGGTGCGACGGCAACTGGCAGAACAAGAACGGCAGTTCGCCGTCGCCCCAGTCCTCCCGCCACAGCTTTATAAGCCGTGAAAACAGTTTGTAATATAATTCCGGCTTGTCCGCGTCGGTTTCCCCTTGATACCATATAAAGCCCGCCAAGGTATACGGGCACACGCGCTTTACCATCGGTTCATACAGCGCGTATGCCCTGAACGCGCTCCTCGGGGTTACGGGACCGGGCCAGCGGTTTTCCCCACATTCGGCCTCACATTCCGCGTATGAACCGAGCGGGTTTTTCTTGAAAAATTCCAACTCGCGCTCGTAATACGCGTCGTGGTATTCCTCGTACTCAAACCACAGCCGGTCAAGTTCTTCCGCGCTCTTTCCGGCAATCGCGCTTTCATAAGCGTCAACGTATTCCCTCTTTATATCCGCGTCGGCGGCAAGGCTTTCCCGGCTCATCCAAGAAGACGCGGAAGTGCCGCCCCAGTTGCAGCCGACAATCCCGACGACCGCCCCCGTTCGGGCGGCGATTTCTTTAGCGAAAAAATATCCCGCCGCCGACCAGTATTTCGCCTCTTCGTCGCCCCATTCGCACCATGCCGAATCTTCCTCGTCCTCGCGGAATTTGTCGTCCGTAACCACGTTTTTCGGGGTGTAATAATAGCGGACGTTCGGGGATTTATCCTCGCTTAACGCCTTTACGCCCTGCGGGCAGCTTTGTAACTCCAGTTCCATGTTGGACTGACCGCCCGCCAACCAAACCTCGCCCGCCGCGACATTGCGAAACGTTACGGTTTCGCCGCTTTCGGCGCTCGCGGTAAGGGTTAAACCGACGGCATATCCCGCAGGCGGCAAAACCGCGAGCCACCTCCCGTTTTCCACAACCGCCGAAACGCCGGCGCCGCCTAAGGAAACGGTGATTTTTTCACCGTTTTCGCCGCTACCGAAAACACGAACGCCTTTCCCGCTCTGCAACACCATGTCGTCGCCGAATATCGCGGCTAATTTGAATTTTGACATAACGAAAAAACTCCCGCTCAATCCCGCCGCAAGGCGCGCCGTACAGGCGCGCCTTCGCGGTATGCCGTTCGCTTTATTGATTTACCGAAGCGTTCAATTCCTTTATCCTTTGGTTGATTACGCCCTCGACTTCGGCCCTTAACTGCGTGAACGTCTTCTCCCCGTGGATATACACATATTTCGTAACCATTTCGACCGGCAGCTCATACGCCTGCGTTCCGCCGACGTCTTCGCCTATGCCGTTCTTAAAGTCGAACACGGGAACCAAATCGCGCACGGTTTCCTCGAGGACGTCAAGCTGCGCGTCCGTCCATCCGTAATCCACGGTTCTTTTGTCGCGCGCCTGCTGCACGACCTCGGGCTCCTTCACGGTGAGAATGTTGCATTGAATCCACGCCTTGTAACCGTCGATGTTCTTCGAGCCGGCGCAAAGCATATAAGAATCCTGCTTCATTTTCTGGTAATACTTGTCGGAATAGGGGTCGCGGGGATAAGGGACGAGTTGGATTTCGTCGTCCGCCCAGTTGTCCTTGTCGCGCATTTTGTAAAGCGTTTCGGAATAGAACCACTGTCCGTTATCCCATAAGAGGATGTTGCCGCTCCGCCATTCGGAATAGTTCATGCTCCAGTCGTTGAGGATATGGTGGGGATAGCGGTATTCCCTTTGGCAAAGGATGGAAATCAAATCCATCGCGCGCTCCACCCTCGCGTCGTACATGTTGTTCACAAGTTCGCCGTTCTCAAGGGTAATCAGCCCCGTCCCCGTCGTGCAAATCAGAGAGTTGTCGGGATTCCAGCCGGAAACGGCGTATTTCCCGTTCACGGGGTCGGTGAAGCTCGCGCATATTTCCAAGAATTTATCCCAGTCCCACAGCCCGGCTTTGTAGAGGGTGTAAGGGTCCTCAAGCCCGGATTCTTCGATTATGCTCTTTCTGTACCACAAAAAGTACGAGGGCACAAGCTCGGTTATGGCGCAGTAGTTGTTCCCGCCCCATTTGAACTTTTCAATCGCCTCGAGGGAATCCGACCATTCCGGCGCGGAAAGGTCAATCACGCCGTCGATGGATTGGAACAGGTTCACATAAACGCTGTAAGGATAATTCTCCACCTCAAACTGGAAAATATCGGGGGAATCGCCCGACGATATCCGCTTCCCCAGTTCTTCGTAACGCGCCGCGTAAGACACGTTCCAATGTTCGATTATGCTCTTGTCGTCGGCGTCTTTCTTGTCGGGAACGCCGTACTTTTGCCTGAACAGCTCGGCCGCCGCCTGCGTTTCGTCGATTTCCCACCACGAAAGCCACTTCAGCTTTTTTTCCACTTGAACGTCGGGGAGAGCCTCATGCCCGACAAGCCGCGATACTTCCGCGATTAGACCCTCATGATCGGCGTTCGTGGTCCTCGCTTCGGTGTTTTCGCCCCCGGCGCCCTCGCTGCAAGCCGTCGCGAAGAGCATTACCGACGCGACCGCCGCCGCCAGCGCCCTTTTGATTTTAACCTTCATTTAAAACTCCTTTCAGAATATTTAGGCATAGAAATATACCTAAGTCCAAGGTTACCACTTATCGCGTAAAAAGTCAACGATTACAAACATAGAAATAATACGCCCCGTTTTGTTTATAATCAACAAAACCCCTTACAATAACGAATACGATTGAAACGGGCGGATTGTCCCGTTTTGCGGAAAAATTATTTCGTCCCGAAGATTCTGTCGCCGCCGTCCCCGAAACCCGGCACGATATACAAATCCTCGTTCAGCCCGTCGTCAAGCGCGCCGCAGTATATCTCGACGTCGGGGTGATTTTCCCGCAGCGCCCTTACGCCCTCCGGGCAGGCGATTACCGCCATAAACTTGATTGAGTTGGCTCCCGATTTTTTGATTTTATCAATCGCCGCGACGGCGCACCCCCCCGTCGCGAGCATTAAATCCATCACTATGACGTCGCGTTCCTTTATGTCGAACGGCAGCTTGCAGTAATAATCCGTTACGCCTTTCCTGTCCGCGTTGCGGCAAATTCCGACGTGCCCCACCTTCGCGGCGGGGATTAAGGACACGGCGCCGTCGACCATTCCGAGCCCCGCCCGCAAAATAGGTATAAGCGCGACCTTACGCCCCGTGATTACGTTGGTTTTGGCAATCGCCACGGGGGTTTCAATCTCCACTTGTTTTAAAGGCAAATCGCGCGCCGCCTCGTAAGTCATAAGCAGCGCCACTTCCGCGGTAAGCTCCCTAAATTCTTTTGAACCCGTGTTTTTATCGCGCATAAGCGATATTTTATGCTGTAGCAGCGGGTGGTCCAAAACGGTTAATTTGTCTTCACTCATTTTCCGGTTTCTCCTCCAGTTTTTTTATTTTCTCCACCCTCAAGGCGTGCCGCCCCCCGTCGAACGCGGTGTTCAGCCATATGTCGAGCAGTTCCGCCGCGAGTTCGGTTCCTATCGTCCTTCCGCCGAGGCAAATAACGTTTGAATCGTTGTGCTTTCGCGTGTATTTCGCCGAATAATAATCGGTGCAAAGCGCGGCGCGTATCCCCGGGATTTTGTTCGCGGAAACGGAAACGCCTATCCCCGTTCCGCAAATCAAGACGCCCCTGTTGTCTTCGGGTTCTTTAAGGACCTTTCTGCAAACCGCTTCGGCTATGTCGGGATAATCCACGCTCGAACCGTCGCATCCGCAGTCGATATAAGGCAGGTTGCGTTTTTCAAGCCATTGTTTCAAAAATTCCTTTAACTCATAGCCGCCGTGGTCGGAGCCGATTATAATCATGGCCGGCGTTCCCTTTCCGCCTGCGGTTTCCTTATATAAACAGGCATTAATTTTTTTGCCGGGACAAATTCGCTTTCATCCGCCGCGAAACAAACGCTCGCCGCGTTCTGGTAACGGGTAATCTCAGGCGCGATTGAGCAGGTTTCCTCGAAGTAATCATGCGCGAGTTCCGCGCCGTCGCCCACGAACACGATTTCTTTCTCGGTCAACTGCGACAACTCCCCGCCGAGTTCCGCGAGCGAAATGGCGCGGTCGGGCGTAAGCCGCTCGACGTTGCCGCCGCAAACGTCGAAAAGCGCGTTATAGACTTCCCCGCGACGCGCGTCCATAACACAGCAGGCGATTGCGTCACGCCCCAGCAGATTATACGCCAACGCCAAAAGCGTGGAAACGCCGCATACGGGCTTGTTCAAGGCGAACGCCATGCCCTTAACCGCGCTCACGCTTATCCTCAAGCCGGTGAACGAGCCGGGACCGTTCGACACGGCGAACGCGTCAATGTCGTGAAGCGACAGTTTCGCCGCCTTGAGAATGTTTTCCGCAAGCGGTAACAGCGTCTGCGAATGGGTGATTTTCACGTTGACCGAGCCGTAAGCCTTTATTTTGCCCAATTCCTTGTCGACCACCGCGCAACTCGCGCTTACCGCCGAGCTGTCAAGTCCGAGTATAGTCAATTGTAATTTCCCTCGCGTTCTCGCCCTTTTTAGCGATTTTAACCTTGTAGTAATCGTCGAGCTCCCTTTCCAAATTCGGAATGTTCTCGCTCCATTCAACCGCGAGAACCCCTTTCCCGATATAGTCGCAAAACCCGATTGCGTATAAGTCGTCAAGGCTGTTTATCCTGAACAGGTCGAAGTGGTACAAGCCCTTATACTCGTTTACCAACGCGAACGTCGGACTGGTTATTGTCGCGGTAACCCCTAAGCCCAACGCCATTCCTTTGACGAAATGCGTCTTGCCCGCCCCCATTTCCCCGTACAGCAAAACCGCGTCGTCGTTTTTGAGCTTGCCGCCCAGCTCGCGCCCCGCTTTCACGGTTTCCTCCACCGAATTGCTTAGCATTAGACCGGACCTCCTCTAAAACAGCCCCGTAATCGCGCCGTTCGCGGTAATGCCTATGCCGTCGGCGGCAGGGGTTTTCGGCAACCCCGGCATGGTCATTATGTCCCCCGTCAACGCCACGACAAACCCCGCGCCCGCCGACAGCTTTACGTCGCGCACGGTGATTTCAAAGTTTTCGGGTTTGCCGAGCTTGGTCGGGTCGTCTGAAAGCGAATATTGTGTTTTAGCCACGCAGACGGGCAGTTCCCCGTAGCCGAGAGCCGATATTTCAGCTATGCTCTTTTCGGCGGCGTTGGTGTACTTGACCCCGTCGGCGCGGTAGATTTCCCTTGCGACGACGGCAAGCTTTTCCTTGATTGGCAGTTTTTCGCCGTATAACGGCGCGAATTGGGATTTTTCGCTTTTCGTGACGGCGCGAACGGCTTCGGCTAACTCGACGCCGCCCTCGCCCCCCTTGGCGAATACCTCCGAAAGCGCGGCTTTTACCCCCATTTCGCCGCAGTGCCCGATAACGTATTCCAATTCCTCCGCGCTGTCCGTCCCGAAACGGTTGAGCGCGACCACAACAGGTACGCCGAATTTCTTGAGATTCTCGATGTGGGTTTTAAGGTTGACAATCCCCTTTTTAAGCGCGTCAAGGTTTGGCTTCGGCAGTTCGGCTTTGGGAACGCCGCCGTTGTACTTGAGCGCGCGGACGGTCGCCACCAAAACCGTGCAGTCGGGTTTAAGCCCCGCGTAACGGCATTTTATGTCGAAAAACTTTTCCGCCCCCAAGTCCGAGCCGAACCCCGCTTCGGTTACGGCGTAGCCGCCGAGCTTTAGCGCGAGTCGCGTCGCCCTTACCGAGTTGCACCCGTGCGCTATGTTGGCAAAGGGTCCGCCGTGAATAAAGGCGGGGGTGTTTTCCGCGGTTTGAACAAGGTTCGGGTTGAGCGCGTCTTTGAGCAACGCCGCCATCGCCCCCGTCGCGTTTAAGTCGGCGGCGTACACGGGCTTGTCGTCGTAGGTGTAGGCGGTTAAAATGCGCCCCAGCCGCGCCTTTAAATCTTCCAAGTCGTCGGCAAGGCAGAGGATTGCCATAACCTCGCTCGCCACGGTTATTATAAACCCGTCCTGCCTCGGAACGCCGTCGGGTTTCCCGCCTAAGCCTATAACGATGTTGCGGAGCGCGCGGTCGTTCATGTCCAAGCAACGCTTGATTTGAACCCGGCGTGGGTCTATTCCGAGGGCGTTGCCCTGCTGAACGTGGTTGTCGAGCAAGGCGCAAAGCAGGTTGTTCGCGCTTGTAATCGCGTGCATATCCCCCGTGAAGTGCAGGTTTATATCCTCCATTGGCAACACCTGCGAGTAACCGCCGCCCGCCGCCCCGCCCTTGACGCCGAACACGGGACCCAACGACGGTTCGCGCAGGGCGAGAACCGCGTTCTCGCCGAGCCTGCACAGCCCTTGCGTTAACCCGATGCTTGTCGTGGTTTTGCCCTCGCCCGCAGGAGTGGGGTTGACCGCCGTTACGAGAATAAGCTTGCCGTCAGGGTCGCCGCTTAGACGGTCGATTGCCGTCTGTGAGATTTTCGCCTTGTAATGCCCGTAGGGTTCGGTTTCGTCGGCGTTAAGCCCCAGCTTCGCCGCAATTTCCGATATTGGTTTAAGCGCGGTTCGTTGCGCGATTTCAATGTCTGTCAGCATTAACATCCCGTTTGCCTCGGTTCCCCGTAACAAACGCCTCCTTAAATTTCTGCGCCCGTTTATTATTTTATCATAGTTTTTACAATAACGCAAGCGCAAATTTCCGAAAAGAGGTAGAAGGAAAAGGCGTCGGTAAATATTATATGTGGGGGATATCCGATTATTTGGGTTCCAACTCTCATACGACCAAATAACAAGCGTAGATTGTACTAAAAATTGTGTAATAATTCACGCCGCAAATTCGCAGTATAAGTGCTACGTTTCAGAAGCGGACAAAATTCAAGGTGCTATCACTCAACTACGCAATCGAAAATAGTTGGCTTGCCGCCGACAAAAATATTGGTCGGGTAGGGCGGACAATTAAAGTTACAACTAATCGAAAACCCCGCCAAAAGCGAGGTTTGTCTACGGTCTGAACAAAGAAACCGGAAAATATTTCCGGTTTCTTTGTTTTTTGGGTTTCCGAGGAGGTCTGATTTACAAAAACAGTTCCGGGTCGACCCCCTGCCGCTTATAATAATCGGCGACGGCGGCTTTCACCGCCTGCTCGGCTAAAACCGAACAGTGCAGCTTCGCGGCGGGGAGCCCGTCCAAAGCCTCGACCACGGCTTTATTTGTAAGGGCTAAAGCCTCGTCTACGCTTTTGCCCTTTATCATTTCGGTGGCGATTGAGGAGGTGGCGATTGCCGCGCCGCACCCGAACGTTTTGAAACGGGCGTCGGCGATTACGCCGTTTTCGACCTTGACGTACATTCTCATAATATCGCCGCACTTGGCGTTGCCGACCTCGCCCACGCCGTTGGCGTCGGGAAGTTCGCCCACGTTGAGCGGATTGGCGAAATGCTCCATCACTTTTTCGGAATAAATCATCGTTGTACCCTCCGTCCGTTTTTCGGATATCCTAAACTTTTTTAATTTTTTCCCATACGGGCGACAAAGCGCGTAATTTTTCGACAATCGGCGGCAGTTGCTCCAAAAAATAATCCACTTCCCCGTCGGTAGTGTATTTTGATAAGGTAATCCTCAGCGAACCGTGGGCGATTTCATGCGGCAGCCCCAACGCCAGCAGAACGTGCGACGGGTCGAGAGAACCCGACGTACACGCCGAACCGCTCGAAGCCGCTATGCCTTTCATATCAAGCTGTAACAGCAAGGCTTCCCCTTCCACGCCCTCGAAAGAGAAGTTTAGGTTGTTCGCCAAACGCCGCTCCAACCCGCCGTTAAGGCGCGTTCGCTCTATCTTCATAACCGCGTCATAAATCCGCTCGCGCTTTTCGAGCAGCGACGCGTTCTTTTCCGCCATGCAACCCATAGCTTCCTCAACGGCTATTCCCAACCCCGCTATCCCCGCGACGTTTTCGGTGCCGGCGCGGCGGCCGCGTTCCTGCGCCCCCCCTTCGATGAGCGGGGGGAGCTTAAGCCCCGATTTGACGTAAAGCGCGCCCGTGCCTTTCATGGCGTGGATTTTATGCCCGGAAAGCGACAGCATATCTATGTTTTCCTTTTTAACGCTGACGGGGATATTTCCCACCGCTTGAACCGCGTCGGTATGGAAAATCACGCCGTACTCCCCGCAAACCTCGCCTATTTCGGCGATAGGCTGAACCGTGCCGATTTCATTGTTGGCGTACATTACCGTAACCAAGGCGGTGTCGGGTCTTATCGCCTTTTCCAAATCCCCGACCCGGACAGCCCCGTCTTCATAAACGGGCAGATAGGTAACGCCGAACCCTTTTTTTTCAAGCCCCTCCAAAACGCGCAAAACGGCGTGATGTTCAAAGGCGGAGGTGATTATATGCCGTTTGCCCCGCTCCCTCATAAGTTCGCAGACGCCTTTGAGCGCCCAGTTGTCGCTTTCGCTCCCCCCTCCCGTGAAATATATCTCGTTAGGGTCGCAGCCCAACGCGGCGGCGGTCTGTTCCCTCGCTTTCATAACGGCGCGTTCGCTCTCCCGCCCCAACGAATAAATCGACGACGGGTTGCCGTAGCTTTCGCGCAGATACCGCTCCGTCCCCGCGAGGACGCTCTCGCTTATTTTGGTGGTGGCGGCGTTGTCTAAGTAGGCGATTGTTTTGTTCATTGCGGTGTTCCTTTTAATGTATACTAAATTAGTGCATTTTTATTATATAACGGTTCTTTGAAAAAATCAAGGGGGAGAACGAAAATTTTTGAAAAGCCTAATTTCTCACGCTTGTCAGCGGCGCGGGAATCCTGCCGCCCCTGCCTATGAACTTTTCGGGGGAGAAGCGGTTGACCCCCATAACCGGTCCGCTTCCGAACAGACCGCCGAAATCGAGTATTTCCCCCTCTTTTTTCCCTATGGCGGGGACTACGCGCACCGCCGCGGTTTTATTGTTTACCATACCTATTGCCGCTTCGTCCGCGATAATCGCGGATATTACCGGCGCGGGCACATCCCCCGGCACCACGACCATATCCAACCCCACCGAACAGACCGCCGTCATCGCCTCTAACTTTTCCAACGACAAAGCCCCCGCCGTAACCGCGTCAATCATTCCCGCGTCTTCCGAAACGGGGATAAACGCCCCCGACAGACCGCCGACATGGGACGAAGCCATTACCCCGCCTTTTTTCACCGCGTCGTTCAGCAAAGCCAAAGCCGCCGTCGTTCCGTGGGCGCCGCACTTTTCCAAGCCGATTTCCTCAAGGATATGCGCCACGCTGTCCCCCGCCGCCGGAGTGGGCGCGAGCGACAGGTCTACTATTCCGAAAGGGATTCCGAGCGCTTTTGCCGCTTCGGTTCCGACGAGCTGCCCCATTCTCGTGATTTTGAAAGCCGTGCGTTTTATGGTTTCGGCAATTTCGCTTATGTCCGCGCCGGGCGATTTTTGAACGGCGCTTCTCACCACGCCGGGACCGCTTACCCCGACGTTAATCACGCAATCGGGTTCGCCCGTCCCGTGGAACGCCCCCGCCATAAACGGGTTATCCTCCACCGCGTTGCAAAACACGACGAGTTTCGCCGCGCCGAAACAGGAATTGCCCGCGGTCGCGCGGGCGGTTTTTAAGATAACCTCGCCCATTAGGGCGACCGCGTCCATGTTTATTCCCGCGCGGGTCGAACCGATATTTACGAAGCCGCAGACCTTGGACGTTACCGAAAGCGCCTCCGGCATCGATTCTATCAACGCGCCGTCCCCCGCCGAAAAGCCCTTGTGCACAAGCGCGCCGTAACCGCCGACATAATTTACGCCCGTCGCGTCGGCGGCGCGCTGCAGCGCTTCCGCGAATTTTACCGGGTTTCCGGCGGCGGCGGCGGCAAGGAAAGCGATTGGCGTTACCGAAACGCGCTTGTTGATAATGGGTATTCCGTAGCGGTTTTCTATTTCTTCGCAGGTTTTTACATGGTTACGCGCCGAACGGGCGATTTTTTCGTATACCTTGCCGCAGGATTTGCCGATATCCGCGTCGACGCAGTCAAGCAGGGAAATACCCATTGTAACGGCGCGGATGTCGAGGTGTTCCTGCCGTATCATTTTTATCGTTTCAAGGATATCGCTGTTGTTAATCATAAACCTAAAAGCCTTGCCTTTCGCCCCGCGCCGCCCGAATATCAAATCCTGTGCATGGAATTAAAGATATCCTCGTGCATCACATGGATTTCCAAAGCCATCTCCCGCCCACATTCCTTTAAATTGTCGGACAGCGCGGGAAATTCCACATTGCTTTTTGAAATATCCGCCAGCATGGACATGACGAATAAATCCTGCATAACCGTTTGCGTCATATCGATTACGTTGACGTTCGCGGACGCGCAAACGGCGGTGATTTTGGCGAGAATCCCCACCGCGTCCTTACCCGTTACGGTGATTACCGCTCTCATACAAACGCTCCTTTTATCCTTTTATTAAGATAAAACCGTTGACAAATTTATACGCCCGTAATACAATAGACCTGTCGTTATACGATTCGCCGTCGCACCGCGCCCACAGGCGCGGAATTTAAAGCAAAACCGCTCAAATCCCCAACAGTATCGCCGCCAAAGAGAAATAGACAATCAGCGACAGCGCGTCGACAATCGTGGTAATCAGCGGGGCCGCCATAACCGCGGGGTCGATTTTGCATTTCTTCGCGATAATGGGGAGTACGCCGCCGACAAGGTTGGCCACCACGACGGTAAACAGCAGGGTCGCGCTGACGGTTCCCGCTATTTTCATAACCTCGGCGCCGTATTCCGGGTTGCTCGTATAAGTCAGCCAAACGCGCAGAAAGTTTATTGACGACAGGATTACCCCCACCATAAGCCCCACGCGCATTTCTTTCCAAACGACCTTGAAAAAGTCGCGCGGCGTTATTTCAGATAAAGCCATGCCGCGTATAATCAGCGTCGAACTTTGGCTTCCCGAATTGCCGCCGGTATCCATGAGCATGGGTATGAACACCGTTAAAATCGGCATCGCCCTGATGGCTTTCTCGAACTTTTCCAAAATCCCGCCCGTTACCATAGCGGCCACCATCAGCACGAACAGCCATACTATCCGGTTTGTGGCGAGCCTCGCAACGCCGGTCTTGAGATAAGGCTTATCGGACGGCGTCATGGCCGCCATTATCTGGAAGTCCTCGGTCGCTTCCTCCTGAACGACGTCGACGATGTCGTCAACGGTGATTATCCCAACCAATCTGTCTTCCGAATCGATTACGGGGATGCTCAAAAGGTCATATTTTTCAAACAACCTCGCTATTTCCTCTTGGTCGGCGTCGGTGCGGGTAATTATCAGGTTGGTTTCCATTATGTCGTTTATAACCTGCTCCGGCTGTGATAAAAGCAGGGTTTTGACCGATACGACGCCTTTCAGCCTGCGTTCGGAATCGGTAACGTAACAGATATAGACGGTTTCTTTATCCAAACCTGTTTCGCGGATGCGGTCAAACGCTTGAGCGACGGTCATGCGCCGCTTCAGGTTCACGTACTCCACCGTCATTATGCTCCCCGCCGAGCTTTCGGGATATTTGAGCAGATGGTTTATTTGTTCGCGGGTTTCCGGCGTGGCGTAAGCGAGGACTTTTTTAGCGATTGACGCGGGCATTTCCTCGATAAAGTCAACCGCGTCGTCAAGGAACAGCTCCTCTATGACGTTGAAGATTTCCTTATCGGAAAGCCGTTCCACCAAAGACTGCTGAACTTCCGAAAACAAATCCGCGAAAGCCTTCGCCGCCAAATCCTTCGGCAGCATCCTAAACAGCAACACGGCCTTCTCAATCGGAACCGTTTCAAGCAGCGCCGCTATGTCGGCGGAATTTTCCTCCGCGAGTTCGTCGTGCAAAAGCCGGAACCGCTTTTCGTCAAGCATCTTTTCAAGTTCGTTGAAATCTTTCATTTCACGCCTCCTTTATTTAAATTCGGCGGCAAACAACAAAAGACCTCCTATCGGGAATAGGGGCTGTTATGCCGCTTTTCGGTTTAATCCGCATACCTCGCGGCAAAGGTTCTTCACAACGCGACGACATAACAACACCCCCTTTAATTCCGGTATTTTTTAGTATTTTACCACGTTTTCGGCAATTTGTCCAGTATCACGGGAGAATTTTTATGGGAAGAAAATTTACCGTAATAGACGAAGGCTTTGTTTGCGCGTTTTGCGGCGCGGAAATAAAGCGGCTCGGTTATACCTCGCGGGACCATTGTAACGTCTGCCTTCTCTCACTCCATGCAGACGACGCTCCCGGCGACAGGGAAAGCGGCTGCGGGGGCGTTTTGCGCCCGATAGGTCTGGAATTAAACAAAAAAGGGCGGCAGATTGTCTATAAATGCGAAAAATGCGGGCTCGTCAAAAAAAACATCGCCGCGAACGACGATAACGAAGACTTGATTATTGAATTGTCCGTCCAAAAAAGCCGGCCGGAGAACCGGTCTGAAAAAATCAGCCGACGGCGAACCGTCGGATGATTTGTTAATTTGTTTCCGCCGCGTCGCGGCACGACGGGTTTTTCACTTGGATTTTCAGCCTTTCGGGGGTTATTTCGTATATCGAGAACAGCGAGGATGCGTCCCTGACCGAGAGCGCCGCCGCTTCTCCGGCGGTTATTTTTGAAAGCGATTTCCCGTCCGTGATGATATAATAACTCTCGCCGTCGGTTAAAATACCCCCGTTCCCCGGAACGAACGTCGCCGCGTTCGCCGTTTCCATGGGCTCGGTAAGCGTTTCGGTTTCCGAAACGAACACCCGCGAGGTCTTCCCGTCTTCGGCGTTCACGGTGAAGTTCCTTAAATCCGCGCTCCTGTCAAAGCTGACGGAAGCGTCAAATTCATACGCCGTTTCAACCGAACCGTCGTTTATCCCGTATTTGCAGACCCGGATTCCGCCTTCCGACGCGAGCGAGAAATACAGTGCGCCGCCGTTCAACGCGAGGACGACGGTATCCTCTTCATATTCCGTCAACCGCGTTATATCGAACGTCCCCGTGTCGATAAGGTAAATCAAGTTACTTTCCGAACCCTTTATCCGCATAACTATCCTGCCGTTGATATCGTCGTAAAACGCGAAAGCCAGTTCCCCGCCCTCTTCGGTAACGGAGCTAATATCAACCTGTTCCAGCGTCCCTTTTTCGCCGTCCGCGATGAACAACCGCGTGCGGCGTTTGTTTTCGTCCCTCCCGCTTATGAGAAGGGAGCGACCGCTCGCGGAATATCTTTTTCTGTAGCTGTTTACGGCAAATTCCGCAACGGAATAAACGCTGAAATCCGAATTTTCCCCGCCTTTTTCAATCGCGTAAAGCCGCGCCGAATCCGCCGTTATCGCCACAAACCCGTAATCGCTGATAAAATCCGCCTCTATCACGCCGCCGACGCCGGGTTCGATGAAACTGTCAAGCGGGACGGTATTAGGCTGTTCGACGGAGGAAACGGGCGGTTCTTCCTCCGTTTCCCCGACGCTTTCGCCGGGTTCGTCGGGATAATTTTCAAAATCGGTTTCCCGCGAGCCGCCCTCGTAAGGCGTTTCAACGGCGGCGGCGGTTTCCGGCGCGTATGTAACGCCCGCGTCAAAACCGTCGGGGGTCGTAACGTCCGCCGACCGGTCGCCGCTATTGTTGAAATCGGCGACGTCGGCAAGCGAAAGCGGGACAAAGCTCTCGTCGTTCAGTTTCGCCGTCTCGGGTTCGATTACCATGATTTCCTGCTGGGAGTTCAAGTCTTCCACCAAATTCTCCGGAGCCTTTATCTTGGCGCCCACAATCCGCGCTTTTTTGTCCCGTTTGACGGTTTCTATCTCGGCGGGGTCAAAAACGCAGATTATTTCGTCGTTATCGTCAAGCAGGTATATAGCCTCGACCTTGATGTTCCCCGTATCGGAAACGTAATCGAACACGTTTTGCATTTCATGGAAAGTCATACTCTCTCCGAAAGAAAGGAACAGCGTTTTGGATTCCACGCTTTTGCTCTTTTGCGATTCGACGAGGGCGGTCTCCGCCGCCGAAAGCCGGCTGACCGTGTCCGACGCCGGGGCGACGTATGAAATCCCGTCGCCGGAATTTTTCAAAATCCCTGCGAAAATCGCCGAAACCGCGAATATCCCCGCCGCAAACGCGACCGCGGCGGCCGCCAAAGGCATGAATTTAACGCCGCGCCGGGCAAAACCGTGCAAAGAGGAACGCTTCGCGATACGGCGAACCTTATCGGAATCGAACGTGTATTCTTCCATCAGTTCTTTGTAAAAACCGCATCTGTTCATAATAAGCGCGCCCCCTTTCCCGTATGGTTTATATGTCGAATTTTTTCCTTTGGCGCTCAATCGTGCGATAAAGTTTGTTCTTCACCGCGGAAAGCGACAGCCCCAACTCGGCCGATATTTCCTCCAACTTTTTATCGCAAACGAAATGGAGGTAGAATATCTTCCCCGTAGCCGCGTCCCGCGAGGCGACGTCCTCAAAAATCTGCCGCGCGAGCATCTCGTTGCAAAGCACGTCCTCAAGCTGTTTCGAGGTCCTCGACATCTCCGCCTCGATTTCAACCATCCGCTCCTCGGAATAGTCCGAAAACGCGGAAACGCCGCTTCGCTTTTTCAGCCCGCCGAAATAGTTTTTGCACTCGAACTTTGCTATGTTTATCAAAAACGCTTCCGGGTTGTCTATGTCGTCATGCCCTTTTTTAACTATCCTACGAAAAAAACGGGTGTATATGTTCTGCAGAATATCCTCCACATCGAGGATATTTCCGCATTTGCTGACGACGTAACGCGACACGGAGGGGAAAGTTTCGCCGTAAACGCGGTTAAAATAATTGTCAAGCTCGTATTTGCCGTCGTCGCCTTTTCTGCCCATTTGCCGCTCTTTGCCCACGGGCGACCCACCTCGTTTCCGTCCCCTCTACGTAGTAGTACGGGGATTTTTTAATAAAGTTTCATTTTGTTGCAAATAAACATCAACAAATTTCACAATGTTTTTTTGTGAGTTTTCAACAAGTTTAAGCGGGAGGGGATTTATCGGTTTTAAAGACAGTATACATTATCGGGGTAAAAAAGTCAAACGCGTTTGACTTTTTGGGAAAATAGTTGTATAATGGTCGTGAAACGGGGAAAAGTTATGGACGGTTTAAGAGTGGGAACGGGGTATGACGTTCACAGATTGGTTCCCGGCAGGCGGCTGCTCCTCGGCGGAACGGAAATACCTTTCGGGGAAGGGCTTTTGGGGCACTCGGACGCGGACGCGCTCATACACGCGGTTATGGACGCGCTTTTGGGGGCGGCGGCTTTGGGTGATATAGGAACGCTTTTCCCGGAAAGCGACGACCGTTACAAAGGCGCGGACAGCGCACGGCTCCTCGGCGAGGTGGTTTCCCTTTTGCGCGGCGGGGGTTGGCGCGTCGGGAACATAGACGCCGTCATAATAGCGGAAAAGCCGAGGTTGACCCCGTATATTCCGGCGATGAGGGAAAATATCGCGGGGATTTGCGGCGTTTCCGCCGATAATGTCGGCGTTAAGGCCACCACCGAGGAGGGGCTCGGTTTGGCGGGTTTGGGCATAGGCGCGAGTTGCGTCTGCCTGATTTACAGAACGTAAAAATATTTTCACGGTATCATCACCAAAATTTCACCTTATTTTCATAATAGAATTTAAGTTTCCGACGGCGGCGGACGATATAATATTCGAGGCGAAGATTTAACGGGATTTTCCGTAACAGCGCCGAAACGCGTTAAAGTTTTTGCCGCCGACGGACGATATAACATTAAAGTAAGACTTGCAAAAGGAGGTGCGCCTAATGGAAATCAATAAAATCAACAGGAACGTGCTGAACGCCTATAAGACTATTTCGGGCGCCAAATCCCCGGAAAAGAAAGCCGACGGTTACAAATCGGGCAACGTCGACACGATTGAGTTCGATTTTGAGCGTTCAATCGGCGCGGCCAAGGCGAACATCGCCGGAAAGCTCGACGCCGAGGCTAACACCGCGAGAATAGAACAGCTCCAAAAATCGTACGCGGACGGCGGATGCCCCGTAAGCCCCGAAGCCGCCGCGGCGGCCGTTTTGGGAAATTGAAGCTGGGCTTGGTTTTGGTTACCCTGTTATCCGTTCGGGCTGAAATAATTGAAAGGGCAGACACATGGACGTAGCCGCCGCGGCCGAAATAGCCGAATTTCTCAACAAATACAACGAGCATTTCACCGAGATGTGTTCTTTCCTGTCGGAAAAACAAAATAAAGTCCTCGCCGACGATTTGGTCTGGTTGCACGACTCGCTTACGGAAGAGCAGAAACTCGTGATGAGGGGCAATTCCATCGAATGTAAGCGGATTGAGATGATGGAGCGGCTGGGGCTGGGCGAATACGTTTCATCAAGGCTGATTGACGAGGCTCCCGAAGAGTACAGGGGGAAGCTGAGGCTTGAGTGCGTCGGCATAGAAAACTCGATTGACAGGGTTAAAAAGCTGAACGCCGAGATTCTTGAGGCGGTCGAGAAAAAGATGACTGCGGCGGAGAGTTTCCTGCGGGAGCGGGGTATGCTGAGTACGGACGTTTATGACGAAGCGGGGGCGAGGGTGCGCCTCAGCAACCCCGACGACGATATAATAGGTTCGGTATGAGCCGGCGGGTAACGGTCAGGGAGGATAGTAAACGATATGCGTTCATCATTTTTAGGGCTTGAGGTTTCAAAAAGGTCAATCCAAATGGCGCAAAAGGCTTTGGATATTACCGGGAACAATATGGGCAACGCCGGGGTAAAAGGCTTCACAAGACAGCGTATCGACACGACCTCGCTGTATTTGAACTCGTTTACCTACTGGCAGACCCCCCTTTCAAAGCTGTCGCTCGCCGGGCAGGGCGTGTACGCTTTCGGCGTTTCGCAGATACGCAACGATTACATAGACAAGCGTTACCGCGATATGGTCTGCTACGCCTCGGAATACGACACGAAAGCGAAAATTTTAAAAGAGATTGAAACCTCGCTTGACAATATAGACAATTTCGGGTTGCTCGCGGCGTTCGACCAGCTTAAGTCGGCGCTTCAGCAGGTTTCGCTTTCCACCCCCGACGCCAAGGAAATGTGCAGCCTTGTGCGGAACGAGGCGGTGAATATATGTTCCATGCTGCGTTCTTACAGCGCGGAGCTTGACCGTCTGTTGGAAAACAACATCGTGGAGCTGAAAACTTCAGTGGATAACGCCAATTCGCTGATTGACAAAATCGTTCAGTACAACAAGTCCATTGTGAACGAGTACGCTTCCACCGATTACGCGAGGATAGCGAGCGGGCAGGGCGTTTCGGAGTACGGTCCGTTGGAGCTTTTGGACCAGCGCAATGTTTTGCTTGACGAACTCGCCGAATACGGCGACATACAGGTCTTCCAGAACGTGGACGGTTCCGTGAGGGTTACTATGGGCGGCGTAACGATTATCGACGGCGACAAAAACGAGAAAATCGTCTTGAAGAGCTACGAGGATTATAACGCGGCTGTGCTGACGTTCTCGACCGGGGAAACTTTCAGACCGCTTTCCGGCGAAATTAAGGCTTATGTGGACATGGTAAACGGGCACGGTCCCTACGCCGTCGGGAAATACCAAAATTCCGAATACGGCATACCTTATTATAAAGACGCGCTTAACGCTTTCGCGGAGGACTTCGCCAAATTGATGAACGGCGTGAACGCTTCCCACTTGGATAATCCCGTAACCTGGGACAGGGGTCTTATATGGGGCGATTTCGCGTATGACATTAACGGCGATATCCTTCTCGACATAAACGGCAATCAGGTGAAAGCGGCGGTTTCCGCGGCGAATATCCGCGTTACCGACGAGTGGATGGCGCGTGAACTTATGATTGGCGAAACCTATAAGCCGGACCCCGACAACCCCGACGACCCGGAACTCGGGATTTGGAACGGGGTTTGGTCGGTTCCCAACCTGCAGGGTTCCAACCTCCTGCGTTTTGTCGAAGCCCTTGAAACGGATATGAACTGGGGCAGGGCGAGCGATTTTAACGGGACGGTTTTCAACTATCTGCAGTTTTTGAGCAACCGTATGGGGCAGGGCATCAACTTTGTCGAGAATCAGTATGACATCGTGGTTGACACGGTCAACACCCTTCTCGACAACCGCGATTCCATTTCCGCCGTGTCGGACACGGAGGAAGGCATTAACATGATGACGTACCAGAAATGGTATAACGCTTCCGCGAGGATAATGACCACGCTTGACGAAGCGCTTGACGTGGTCATCAACCGCATGGGAAGGGTAGGTCTGTAACAAACAGTGGCGGCCGAAGGCGCATGGGCCGGGCGGCGCCGACACGGGGAGGATTGTGCGATGGCGGGTATGAGAATAACGGGTTCAACCGTAATCAGGCGTTACGTCAGCAATTTGGAGCGTAACTTCTACGATAAAAACAAAACCGAAAACAAGATTATCAATAACCGCAAGTTCACGCGGGCGAGCCAAAATCCGATGGAAGCGGTGAAGGCGCTCAAGGTTCGCAAGGCGATGGCGGAGATTGACACGTACCAGAAAAACTTAGACACGGCGGCGGGGATTTACGATTCGGCGGAAAACGCCGTGAGGCAGATTTCCGGGATTATCGCGACCGTCCACGAAAAGCTGATTCAAGGCGCGCACGGAACCTACGACGTTAAGACCGACAAACAGATTATCGCCCAGGAAATTGAGGCGTTGGCGGACGAAATGGTGAGGCTGATGAACCTCATCGTGGCGGACAGGCGTATCTTCGGCGGCGTGAACAACACCGACTTGGCATACGAGCTTAAGGACGGTTCGGTCTTTTATAACGGCGTGTCGGTGAACCAGTTTACCGACCCGTCCATGTTCCCCGACGGCGCGTATTCTTACATCGACGTCGGAATGGGGATGAGGTTTCTGGAAGGCGGATACGACGTAGATCCGCAGACCGCCATTCCCGTTACTTTCAACGGCGCGGAAATTTTGGGCAGCGGCTTCGACGGGAAGAAGTATTCGGTTAATTTTGAAAATATCAGCTACGGAACGTGGAAAGAGTATTTCAACCAAGAAAAGCACAGGGCTTTCGTGTTGGCGTACCCCGGCGTTCCCGCCACTCAGGCGGCGTTGGACGCTTGGGACTGGTCGGGTTACGGCGGTTACGCGGATGCCGCCGCGATGGAAGCGGCCGCGGCGTCGAATCCGACGCTTCAGGCGGATTATGAAAATTTTCGAGACGAAATGGCGGACAAGGATTACAGCTTTATCGTAAGTTTAGGGAAAATGCGCGAGGTTATAACCGTCAAACCGGGCGCCGACGCGAGCGAAACCGTTCAAAACCTTAACGACGCGCTTTACGAAAAATTCGGCGACGCGATAGAGGTTACGGCTAACGGGCTGTGGACGACCACGGCGTTGGGCATGGAACTGGCGGTCAGGGACAACCCCGCCTATTACGGGCAGTCGGCGGTGTACGATGTTCCGTCGGGTTATCCCAAAAATATAATTCAGCTGACGCTTGACGCCGCGAAAGCCTGCCGGAGCGGCGACGGCGACGAAACGGCGCTGTACGCGGATTTGGTTTTCGCGTCGAACAGCTTCCTGTCGCTTTCAATAGCCAAAATCGGTTCGGAACAGAAGTTTATCGAGTTCAACCAAGAAAGGCTGCAGAACAACGTCTTAAGCCTGAAAGAACAGCAAAACCTGCTTGAGTTTCCCGATTTGTCGGAAGAGTCCACAAACTGGAAAATGCTTGAGATGATATACAACGCGTCGCTTCAAATGAGTACGTCGACGATTCCGATGTCGATATTCAGTTTTATGAGGTAAACGGTTAAAATAACATATAATTTCATTTTATTAAAAGGAGGAGGAATAATTATGGGTAAGCATAATCTTTTACAGATTAGTTCCGTTCCGATTAAAATCGAAATAAACGTGATGAAGGCGTCCCTTGAAAGCCCGGGCAGACAACTCCCGAGGATGAACGTCCGCACCGAGAAGGGCGGTCTCAGAATAGACGCGAAACCCGCGAAAATCAATATCGACACATACGCGGCGCGTTCAAGCATGGGCTACGGGAAGTATAATATGCCCGATTTTTACAAAAACGAGGCGCAAAGGAGCATTAAGCTGTCTTATCAGGGCGTGGCGAAATTAGTGGAAGACGGGAACGAGTTAGGTCGCGGCGTTACCCCCGCCGAGATAGCCACGCAGAACGTTCGGGCGGGGTTCACCATCGAGACGGTTATGGACTTTATCCCGAAAGAGGGCGCGGATATCACATACGACGAGGGCGTGCTTAATATCAATTATGAAATGGACGACGTGAACGTCGACTGGGAGAACCTTGAGGCCACCCGCCTTATATTCAATCCCGGCTCGGTTGAGATAAGCGTGGCGCAGCACCCCAAAGTGGAAATAACGTATGTCGGCGAACCCATTTACTTCCCGTCCAGCGCGAACCCGAATTACGTTTCGGAATTCAGCGCCAGGGGCTGACAGCCTTAATCCGTTAAGGGAAAAGGGAGAAAACTTTAAATGGTAAAGATAATCACGAGGGATTTCGGTGAAATCGAGGTATCGGAAGAGTGCATATTCACATTCCCCGCAGGCTTGTTCGCTTTTGAAGAAGCGAGGAGATTCGCCTTGTTCAGCCCTTTCTCGAAGAACGACGCGCCTTGGTCGGCGGTTTACCCCAAATGGCTGCAGTCGATTGACGGTATAGCCCCCTGTTTCATAGTTTTCGACCCCTTGCTTATAGACGGCGATTATGAGGTCAAACTTGAGCGCAACGAAGAGTCGCTGTTGGAACTCAAAGAGGACTCTAAGGTTCGGTTTTTGGTAATCGCCACTATCCCCGAGGATTTTAAAAAAGCGACCGTGAACATGAAAGCGCCCATCATCGTGAACGTGGACGCCGGGTTGGCGGCGCAGGTTATCCTGCCGCAAAGCTATGAGTTCAGGTTGCCCATTTACGCCGAGCAGTCCGAACGGAAGGCGGGTGCCGTCTGATGCTCGTAATATCGCGAAAAACCGACGAGGGCGTAATTATAGCGGACAACATCGAGATTACCGTGCTTGAAATAAGCAAAGAGAGGGTTAAAATCGGCATCCACGCTCCGAAAGACATAAAGATAGTAAGATACGAGCTTATCGCGGCGCAGGACGCCAACGTGGAAGCGTCCAAGACCGTTTCCGAGGACGCGTTGAAAGCGCTTATGAGCATAGGCAAGAAAGGAAATGATTGATATGGCAATTAACGGCTCGAATTTGAGGATAGGCGGCATGCACTCCGGTATCGATACCGACGCCATCGTTAAAGCGATGAGCGCCGCCACGAAGATGCGGATAAACAACAACAGGCGCAAGGTGAAGAAACTTGAGGCGCAACAGACCGCTTACCGCGACATTATTTCAAAGCTCCAAGGGTTTCAGAACAAGTATTTTAACGTTCTCAACAGGAATTATTTCCTAAAGTCGTCGTCGGTTTTCAATCAGTTTAAGTCCACGCTGTACGACGCGGACGGAAACGTTAAGACTCCCGTCGGGGTTTCCGTGTCGTCGGGTGTGAACGCCTCGCCTGGAACCTATGAGGTTACGCTTACGGGCAAGGCGACGCAAGCGACGCTGGTTTCCGGGGTTTACGGCAGCAACGTGAAGTTGCTTGATTTCGCGGAGCTTGAAGACGGCGAGGATTACGGGTTTTCAATCAAAGTGGGCGATTCGTTAAAGCATATCACTTTCAAGGCGGAAGACGACGAAGCCGATACAATCGCCAATATTAACGAGGCGTTGAAAGCGTTCGGCAAAACCAACATCGGCGAGGGCCTCGTTAAGGTCGGCAGCGATTGGACGCTGTCAACCGCCGATAAAAAGCCGATAAGCGTATCAAACGTCGCGAAGATGGATTATGGCGCAATCCTTGCCGACATATACGGTTTAGAGACGGGCAACAACTCCGTGAACATCCAAATCGGCGGGGAGTTTAAGACCGCGACTTTCCACACGGTTGAGGCGGGTTATTTCAACATACTGTTCACCGGCGTCGATGCTTTCGGCGAGCCCGACGGAACCGGCGTTCTTCGCAACGCGGACCAGATAAAGGATTACGTCGACGCGGTCGGTCTGGAAAGGTATGAAACGGCGCTCAACAAGGCTTACGACGCATGGAGGGAAGTCTTTGACGCCGCCGAACCCGAAGACGCCGAAAAGATGGAGGAAAAAATCTTCAGCGACGCCTACGCCATCGTGAGCAAGGTAAAAGACTTTCCGTATGACAACAAGGCGGATTGGCTCGATTCGGGGATTACTTTGGAAGAGGCGTATGAAATCGTCTATAACAACAGCGCCACGAACGAGGCCCGCATAAAACAGTACCGCCAGTCGGTTCAGTCGGAATACGACAGGTTATCGGCGAGTTTCAACGCGGTCGTCGAGGATAAGTATAACCAACTCGTAAACGTGCGGTATCAAGACTGGCTCGCCGACTTCGCCGACGAAGCCGCTTTGAAAGCCGGTAAAGACGCCCTTTACGACGAATATTACAACAGAAAAGTCGCGGAGCAGGAAGAAAACCTTTGGGCGCAGTTTTACAACTTAAAAAAGCAGGCGGCATACGGGGAATACCTGCAATTACAACCCGAACCGCACGACGCTTTCGGCGACTGGGTATGGAGCGAGTACGCCACGTGGGAGGATATGAGGGACTTCGCCTTGGCGAATCCGACTTCCGAATTGCACAAGGAATTTTACGATGAGAAAAAAGGCTATTTCGGCGCGAAAAAGTTAGACTACAATAGTTACAGGGCGGGCGCCTACAGCGAGTTCGAGGCGTATAAGGAGCTCATATACGTCGAGGACTTGGGTCTCGGCACCCTTGACGATTTGAAAAACGCGTTTACGTCCGCCGACGCCATGCGCCATTATAACTCGAACAACATAAAAAACGCGATAGAAAGGCTTACATGGGGCAACGGCGTCAAAGCCAAGGTCAATTTTGAAACATACGGCGAGGCCGCCGTTTCCGCCGTGCGCGAATATGTGGATGAGTTTGACAATCCGATAACGGAACCCTTAAAGTTCTCGCTGACGTTGAACCAAGGCACGACGAACAAGTTCGGCGTCGATACGGAATACGCGACGACGGCGGCGGCAATCGGCTTAAATTCGAAAGTGAGCGAGCTTGCCGGGATAACGCTTGAAAATAACGGTGCGCAGATTGTCATTAACGGCGCGACGGTTAAACTTAACGGGAATATGACAATCAACGAGATGATGAGCGCCGTCAACAATTCCGCCGCGGGCGTAACGATGAGTTTTTCCACGCTGACCAACACGTTCTCCCTTACCGCCAAAGAATACGGCACGGGCGCCTCGATAGACATCGACGCCGCCAAAACGAGCGACGGGCTTCTGGACGTTTTGGGCTTCACGGGGCAGACGGTCGTCGCCGGAACGAACATGGTGCTGAATATCAACGGCATGGACGTTGAAACGCCTTCAAACTCCTATACCGTCAACGGAACCACTTTCACTTTCTCAAGCCAAGCCAACGAAGGGGAAACGTTCACGGTCAAGGTAGAGCGCGATTATTCGCCGACGGTGAACGTGATAAAGAGCTTCGTTGAGGACTATAACAAACTGATAGAAGAGGTTTACGGTTACATCAGTGAAAAACCGTCGGGCTATCAGGATTCGTCCAACAAGTATTATTTTCTGACGGACGACGACATAGAAGAGATGGAGCTTTCCGACAGGCAAATCGAACAGTGGGAGGCCGCCGCGAAAAGGGGGATTTTATATAACGATTCTTCCGTTTCGACCGTAATGGAGAAATTGAGGACGGCGATGTATTCCGGCGTCGTCGGCGCCAACGGGAAGACGTTCGGGCTGTACAGCATAAGGGGGGCCGACGGGGCTTCGGCAATCAAAACCACCTCGGACTATAAAAAGAACGGTATGCTGGAATTTGACGAACAGGCTTTGTTGGAGGCGCTTGAAACGAACCCCGACGATATTGTCAAGCTCTTTACCGACGCGGAAAACGGCTTGATGAAAAAATTGGAGGATACGCTCAATTTTGCCGTCAAATCCACGGGCGCGCAGCAGGATATGGGTATCCTCGTCCAGAAAGCGGGCGTGTCCACGGGCTTATCCGCGTTAAACAACACCATTTTCGACCAAATCAAACGGTTGAACGACGTAATCGGAACGCTTGAAACAAGGTACGAAAAGCAGCAGACGAGGTATTGGAACATATTCACGGCGATGGAAAAGCAGTTCGCGCAGATGAACAGCCAGTCCAGCTATATCTCGAATATGTTCAGCAATATGTCGAAGTAACAACGGAGGTGCATTATGCCTAACCCTTACATTTCCTACAAACAGCAGGCGGTTTCCACCATGACGCCGATAGAGATAGTGGTTAAGATATACGACGAGTGCGAAAGGCAGTTAAACCGCGCCGTGTATTTCATTAACGTCAAGGACATCGAGAAAGCCCACGCCGCGTTGGACAAATCCGGCGAATTGATTAACGCGCTGCGTTCGGTTCTTGATATGAGCGTCGGCGAAATCAGCGAAAACCTTGACGCCCTCTATGAATACTTTTTCAGGCGGATTGTCCACGCGGATATGAGAAAAGACGCGGACGCTATTTTGAAGATTCTTCCGTTGATAGGGGAATTGAAAGACGCTTTCGTGCAAATTTCAAAATTGCCGAAACACGCGGTCGGGGTCGGTATGGGTTCCGTGTCCGCTTCCGCCGCCGCGGTGGGTTGAAAAGGGCGAAAATAACTTATACTGATTTCCGATTAAAACGCGGAACAGTATTAGGGCGGACAGTATCGTCCGCCTTATGTGTTGAAGTTTAAAAATTGAGAAAGGCGGCGCCGCGAGCTTCGGCGGCGGACGCGCGGGCTTGTATTATGATTAACAACCTTGAACTCCTCGTGAGCGAGGCGGACGCGCTTATCGCGGCTTTGACGGAATACGACGAAGCGACCGAGCGCCTTTGCGGCGTTAATCTCGAACAGGAAAGCATTTTCGCGATTGGGGAAATCGAAAATATTCTCGGCGAGCGGGAAAGGATAATACCGAAAGCGGCGAAAGCCCACATGGAGCTTATGGCGCTGATAGACGAACAGGACGTCGACGGGAAAGACGCTTTGCGCCGCATGTTCTCCGTCGGCGGCAAGGGCAAAAAAGCTCCGGCTTCCGGCGGCGAATTTTCGATAAGGGATAAAATCTATGAGCTTATGTCGCTCCACAGCGGAATAATGCGGAAAGACGACGACTTCAAATCCCGTCTCACCGGAAAATACGACGAAGTGAAAGAGATGATGCGTTCATCGCAAGAAGACAGGAAGAAGCTGGATTTTTTCAATACCGCGGCGTTTTCGGGGCAGGGCTTTCCGGGGAAAAATACGGGGTTCAAAGTGTAAGTCGCGGGCGCGGTCCGCGCTTTTTTTTAAGCGCGCGCCGAAAGGATATATTTATCCACCTCGCCTTTTAAAACAGGGAACGGCATCGGTCCCGCGTCCAACACGCATTTGTTGAAATCCTTAACCGAAAATTCGCCGCCAAGCGCGCCGCGCGCGTAGAGCTCAAGCTCCTCAAATTCAAGAAAGCCGATGTAGTACCGCAGGTTTATCGCGGGGTTTTGTATTACATAATCATAAAGTTCGCGGCACACGTCGGGGTCGTTTATGCTGTAAGCGCCGAGGTACTGCTTCAGCTCTTCAAAATCCCAACCGTCGTAGTTCACGCCTATGTCGACCCTCGACTGAATGGCTAACGTATACTCCGAGTCTATGGCGAGGAGTCTCGCAAGCTCTTCCTTCAGTTTCGTCATGTTTGAATACGCGCCGTACTTGAACGAATTGAACTGCGCGTAGGTAGCCCAACCCTCGTCGTACCCGTTGAAATTAAACGATTTTCTTATGGGGTTCACGTCCTTGTCGCGAAAATAGGTAATCTGATAAAGATGCCCGGGATAACCCTCGTGCGCCAGCGTGGAGAACAGCGAGCCCGCGGAAGGGGAACCGTTGTTGATATAAATGACGTTGTCGTAAATGTCGTCAATCGGCGGAACCATGTAAAAAGCCGGCGACAAACTCTCCTCGAGCGAGGGATGGACATATTTTATCGTATACCCGACGTCCGCCGGCGGGGGGTAATCGTCGACCGTCGCGGATTTGAGAAATTCCAATATCTCATGCGGTTCGTAATATCCGAAATCCGGGTCCGTCCAGTATTCAAAAATGTCGTAGTCTTTCGACGCTATCTCGACCATTTCATTGTACAGCGCTTCTATTTTCACGTCGATAATATCCGCCATTTCTTTTACGCTCTTACCCGAACCGGTATCGTTTTTTACCAGATATTCGTAATACCGCCTCCCCTGCTCAAAATTCCAAAGCCCGCCCTCGTTTACCCCCGTTCCCTTTAAGCCTGACAGTTCCTCCGCCAAGCCGTTATAAGCGGGGATTACGGCGTTTAACACCTTCGCCTTGTTTTTTTCCTTATACGCGGTTTTTTCCCCGTCGCCAAGGTATAACGCGTCAATTTTATCGTTGAACGTCTCGATTAAAAAATTGTCCTCTCCCGTCGCGGTAAATTCGTATATGCTCTCGATTACGCCGTCCGCCGCAAAATCCGCCATGAACAGACCCATATCGGATTTTTCCCGCTCAAAATCAAGCACAAGCCCGAAAAGCCTGTCTATATCCGTTAATAACTCCAGATAATCCTCAATGTCGTATTCGTTGCGGAATTTATACTCGGCGAGAACAATCGGCAAATTGGACTGTATACCCGACGACGGGCTTAAAAGGCTTTCGTAATAATACAAGCCGTCGGAAAAATAATCGCTTTGAGTTTCCAAAATATACGCGTAAATGTCGTAAATAAGCCGCTGTTCCCCGTTGAGCGCGTTATAGTCAAAGCCGTAAAGCTCGTCGTAGGTTTTTTTCGTCTTTTCCGCGAGTTCGGCGAAATATTCCGCGCCAAAACCCCCAAAAGTCAGTTCCGCGCGCTCAACCCCGAAATTTTCCGGGTATCTCAAGGTATAGTGAAAAGTAATAGCGTCGGCGGTTACATAATCTATGAACTGCCGTTTTAAAAATTCGTCAAATTCTTCGTCGGGGGCGTCGTCGTATTTCGGAACTTGTTCGCCGCCGGAGGAGGAGGAAGAGGTTTCGTCCGTGTCCGCGACGGTGTTCTCCCCGCGCCAGTCGTCGGGTATCGAGGTGCGGCAGGCGGTTAATCCGGACAGCGCGAGCGCGGCGGCGAGAATAATCGGTAATAATTTTTTCATGGCGTTTGCTCCTTCGTAATACGGTTTGCGAACTCTCGCCGAAAGCGTATTGACTTTTGGCGGGGTTCAAGTTATAATAATATCGGAATTTATAATTTTTTAAAATGCAAAGCATTTTGAATTTAAACGGCTGTTAAGTATGGAATACGGGGGTAAACATGAAAGTTGTCGAAATGGTTAAAAAGGCTTTGCTTTGCTGTCAGCGCGATTCGTGGGAACAGGGGTTCGCCGCTCAAAGCCTGTACGAGGCGGGCGACACCGAAACGTTTGTCATGCTCGCTTTTGACGCCGTGGCAAGGCAGCACGAAGACGGGCGGTTGGGGATGACCGGCGACCTTTCCTTAATCACCGACCCCGCCGCGAACGGCGAACCCGTGTGGCGGGCGTTTGAGCATACAAACAACGAATATTACAGGAACGGCGCCGAAAAAATGCTCCAATACCTGATGATGTACGGAAGGCGAACGCCCGACGGGGTGCTGTTCCATTCCGCCGAAAGCGTTTATCCCGGGTTTTCCGCCGACCAGTTTTGGGTAAAGACCTGTTACAGCCTGCCGCCTTTCTTGGCGCTGATGGACGAATTTACCGAGGCGACCAAACAGTACGGCGGTTATTATAACATACTGTGCGACGACGATACGGGGTTGCTGTATCACAGCTACGACTATAAACAGGGTGTGCGCATAAAGCAAAAGCTGTGGGCGACGGGGAACGGGCTCGCCATGCTCGGCGCCGCCCGCTTGATGACGGAAGCGATAAAAAAGCACGAGTCTCAAGTGGCGAACGACCTGCAAAGCGCCGGCATAGCCCTTTTGGAGGCTATGCTTAAATTCCAACATTCGGACGGGCGGTTCCATAACATTTTGGACAACGACCAAACCTTTTTGGACGGCGCTTCGGCGATGATGGTCGCCGCCTTTATCTACCGCGGGATTTACGAGGGCTGGCTGAACGAAAAGTATAAGAAAAAAGCCGATTTGATAAGGGAAACCATGACGGACTATATAGACGGCGACGGGTTTTTGCACGGCGTTTGCGGTCCGTCGGACTTTGAAAAAGAGGGGACGTCAAGCGTGGCGCAATCGGCGTTTATTATGATGGACGCGTGGGCGAAAAAAGTGGTGGTTTAATGGGAATCCGTTCTTAAAAGCCCGCGCCGCCGTATACGCCACATAGGATTCGAACCTATGACCTACCGCTTAGAAGGCGGTTGCTCTATCCGGCTGAGCTAGTGGCGCGAAAACGGGCGGCGGGAACCCTGACCCGCGCGACCGACTTTTTGAAAGTTGCCGAAACCGCCCTTAACTATGTTACACTAAAAAACGCCCGTTGTCAAGCGTTTTCATAAAAAGAGGGGCGGCGGCGAACACGGGGGAGGACGCGTTATGACCAGACGTGAACTTATTGATTTTTGCCTTACGTTCCCCGACGCGTACGAGGATTATCCTTTCGGCGGCGACGCTCATTCCGACGGCGGCTCGTGGGCGGTTATGCGGCGACGCTCAAATAAAAAAGGCTTCGCCCATATTTACGGGCAAAACGGCGATTTGCGCGTAAATCTCAAATGCGACCCGCTTGAAGCCGATTTTTTGCGGCGGGCGTTCCGCGATGTAACGCCCGCTTATCACATGAACAAAATCCATTGGAACGGCGTTTCGGTCAACGGCGACGTGCCGGAAGACGAGTTGAAGCGTATGATAGAGAAAAGCTACGGTCTTGTCAAGCGCAAATCGAAAAAACGGTAACGCGGCGGCGCGTGAAACGCCGAAAGGCGCGCGTTCACGCGGGGGCATAAACAGGCTGCTTCGTTTTGTAATTTGCATACAAATTTATTTTAAATAATTTGTTGAAATCGCCGAAAATATAAAAATTTCGCGAAATCCTGTAATTACTCGCGGTTTACCCTCGTTACTTGTTACAGATACGGGGATAAATCGTAAATTTATTAAACACAAATTTGCAAAAACGAACAAATTTCAACGTACCCGTAAATTAAACGAAGGAGAAATGACATGAAAATCAAGGTACTGACAATTATTCTCGCGGCGGCGTTGATTGCTTCGCTTATCGCCTGCCATTCCACGATTCCCGAAAACTGGCGGGACGACGAATCCGATTCCGCCGACCAAACCGACGTTTCGGACACTTCCGATAATTCCGACGTTACCGATAATTCCGATAATTCGCAACCGCTCGAAGTTAAGCCGCCGCTTACCGCCGACGATATGTACGATACCCTTTTGGCGCAAAAAAGCCTTTGGAACGCCTCCGAGTACGATTGGGGCGGTACCTTCGACGGAACGCTGATTGACCTCGACTTCGACGGAATACCCGAATTTATCGTAACCGATAACCTCTCCCGTATGTCAATCTACCGCTTCGGCGACGACGGCTCCCTCATCCCCTTAATGGAAAAGGTTCAACTCTATTACAACGCCGAGTCTTTTACCGAGTTGAAATCCATCATTCCCTACACCGACGGCGACGGCGCGAAAAAATGGCTCATTTCCTACCGCAACTACGTCGATTACAGCGATTATTCTTCGTGGGATTCCTATTACAGCTTAAGCGCGTTTGACTTTACGGACGGTAAAGTTACCGAAACCGTGAAGTTCAACAGCATAATTTACAGCAACGACGCCTACGACGGCGAAACGTATTACAACCCCTACGGATACGAGGGCTACCCTTTCGCCAAAGCCGAATTTTACATTGACGGCGTAGAGTACACCGCCTCACAAGATAAACTCGACGAGTTTTGGGCGGATATGGACAGAATGATTCTCGAATACCAAAACGCGCCCATGGACGACGGTCTGTACGAACACGACTACTACCTGCCGTGGTTTTGCGCCGGGTATTACCCAACTCCCACGCTTGAAGAGTGGGAAGAGCTTAAAGTCGCGTTCATAAACCGACAGTTAGCCGCCGAACCCGCTTACAGCCTTATTCCCATGGTGGGCGGCGACAATGTTTGGGACCACTGGGAGCAGGCGTGGTACCGCGACGACGACGCCTTGGAAACCGGGCTTCGCCGTTTGGTCGACAATTATTGGAACGGCGACGCCGATTACTTCAGAACCTACGACCTGTTCTACAGTAACGGCGGCGCGGCTTGCAAGCCCGTCCTTTACCTCTACCCCGAAAAAGTTACCGACGTCGACGTGAACGTCGTATTCCCCGGCGGCGGGTACTTCACCTGCACCTACCCCGATTACGGCGACGGATGGAGCGTTACCGCCTACCCCGACGGCACCGTTATTAACAAAGCCGACGGCTTGGAATACTCATACCTTTATTGGTCAAGCTACGGGTTGGCTGACTGGGATTTCTCAAGCGGCTTCGTCGTTAAAGGCGAGGATACCGCCGCGTTCCTGAGAGAAAAGCTCGCGTTCCTCGGACTTACCCCGCGCGAGTATAACGAGTTCATCGTCTATTGGCTGCCGCTTATGCAAAATAACCCCTACAACCTCGTCGCCTTCCAGACCGATAAGTACGAGGAAAGCGCGGTTCTGCGGGTTTCGCCGAAGCCCGACAGCCTGCTTCGCGTGTTCATGGCGTATATGCCCTTGGAAAACCCGATTGACATCCCCGAACAGCAGTTAGACAGCTTCGAGAGGGTAGGGTTCAGCGTGGTTGAATGGGGCGGCACTTGCGTCAGGTGAAATCAGTAAAGTAAAAAACCGGAGGAAACATCATGGGTGGGATTGCTCAAAACAAGCAAGGGTTAAAAATGTTGTTCGCGGGGGCGGCGTTGCAGCTTTTTCTCGGTATTATCTATGTTTGGAGCGTGTTTAAAAACCCGGTGAGCGCGTATTACGGCTGGGCGGCTTCGGACGCGGGGCTGACCGCCTCGTTCATGCTTTGCTTTTTCGTAGTCGGCATATTCACAGGGGGAAAGCTGCAAATGAAAATCGGCGCCAAGCTCACCACGCTGCTCGGAGGGCTTTCGGTGGCTTCGGGTATGCTCGCCACCTCGTTTATCCCCGCCAAGCGCGGGTTACCGGGTGAGATTGAGCGGTACGTAACGGACGCGCCCGTTTTCCTGCTGTACGTTTTTTACGGGATAATCGGCGGCTTCGGCGTGGGCATGGGGTTTAACGCCATTATTTCAACGGCGCAGAAATGGTTTCCGAAAAACCGCGGCTTCGCTTCGGGCGTGGCCGTAGGGTCGTTCGGGCTTTCGACGGTGATATTCGCGCCGTTCGCGGAGTTGTTAATCGAAAAATTCGATATAAACATCGTTTTTATGGTTTTGGCGGGCGTTTTCGCAATCGCCACGCTCTTATTTTTCAGTTTTATAAAAACCCCCGACCAAGTAGCGAACGCTTCCCCGCCCCCGCTCGTCGGAAAGCAGTACACAACCCTCGAAATGGTGAAAACCCCGCGCTATTACCTTGTCGCTTTGTCCCTAATGCTCGGCACGTCGGTTTTCTTTGTCATAAACCCGGACCTCAAGGATTTAGCCGCGGAACGCGGACTCGCTAACTTCGCGACGGCGCTCGTCATGTTTACGGGGGTTTGCAACGCGCTCGGGCGCATATTCGCGCCGCTCGCGTCGGATAAAATAGGCAGGGAAAACGCCGATATCGCCGTGCTTGCCGTAACTGCGGTTTGCGCTTTTTCGCTGTGTTTTGCCGAAGGGATTTTGCTCATGGCGATAATAGCGTTAGTGGCGTTTTGCTTCGGCGGTTACGCGGGTCTGTATCCTGTTTTAACGTCGGAAAACTTCGGTATTAAAAACATCGGCGCCAACTACGGCGCGGTTATGCTCGGATTTATGGCGTCGTCGCTTTTGTTCCCGATTATAATGAACAAAATCGACGACAGGATTTTACGGTTCGCCGCGCTCGGCGTAATCGCGGTTATAGGCGCGGTACTGGTACTCGCGCTGAAAATCGTCAATTCCAAAACGCCGAAATAAGACGGTCATAAATACGCGAAAACACCGACAAGCAAGAAAGGTTTACAGAATGGCGGAACAGTCAACAAAAAAAGGTTTACAGCTTATAACCGCTTCGGAAAAGGGCGATATTGAAGCGGTTAAATCATTGCTGGACGACGGCGCGTATATCCACGCGCAGGACGACAAGGGCAGGTGCGCCGTCGTCGCCGCCGCTTACAACAACCGCCTTGAGGTTGTCGATTTGCTGATTAACGCGGGAGCCGACGTCAATATGAAAGACGACACTTTACAAAGCGCGTATTTGATTTCAACCTCCGAAGGATATACGGAGTTGTTGAAAAAAACCGTAAAAGCGGGAGCCGACGTTCACGGCACGGACAGTTACAACGGCACGGGGTTAATTCGCGCCGCCGACCGCGGGCATGTCGAGATTGTAAAGGAACTGTTAAAGACGAATATCCGCGTCAATCATATCAATAAAATAGGTTGGACCGCGCTGCTTGAGGCGATTATATTGGGCGACGGCGGGGTAAGGCATACAAAGGTCGTGCGTTTATTGGCGGATTCCGGCGCGGACGTCAATTTACCGGATAAGGACGGGGTTACGCCGCTGGCGCACGCCGAAAACAGGAATTTCACCGATATTGTCGGGATACTTAAAAACGCGGGGGCGGAAAATCAACCGCAAAACCGCCGCGATACAGTTTCCGAGGAGGTCCGTCATTTATAAACCGCCGCCAAGGTTTTGTATTCCTTAGTTTCCCTGTAATCCTCGCCGTCGGACAAGACGGCGATTTTTTCGCAGAATGTGACGACTTCGGCGCAGTACTTAAGCGCCTCCGCCGATTTTAGGGCTTCGCGGAGGTTTTGGTTTTCGCCGCGAGAAAATATTTCCGAGAAAAGTCTGCCTATTTCCGACAGACCCGCCCATAACGGATAGTTCTCCAACAGGGCGCCTATGTCGGACAGGGCGATTTCGGGCGGTTTCAACTTTGTCAGAACCTCGCCCATACGTTCCAAAACGCCGTCTATCTCCTTTGCGTTGTTACGCAGGATTAAATTGAACACATCGACGCCCGCCGCTTTTTTCATATTATCGGCGCGCCTTTGCGGCTGCGGGGAAAAAATCCCGTCAATCGTGTATAAATCCTCCGGCGAACATTGATAATACGTCATGGCGAACACGGCGCAAAACACGGGTTCGTCCCCGCGCGAGGAAAGGTCGATTTTCTCGCGGTGCGGGCGGGTTCCGTAAAACGCGAAAAGCTCGTCCGCAGTAAGCCGCCTGCCGCCGTAATTCACGTGTTTGAAAAACAGCTCGTTGTTGAATCTGTCAATAAATTCCGCGTTTTTTTTTGCCGTTTGCATAATTTCACGCCAAGCGGAATTGTTGACGGCAAGGAGCCGCCTTTCAAGCTCGGCGAACCGTTTGTTTAAGACGCGCCCCGCTTTTCGCGGGGGGCGCTCCCCCGGGTTGATTTGTTCGGGGGGGAGAAACCTGCGTAAGCCGCCGACCGTTTCAAAACGGCATATGAACAGTTTGGCGCGCTTGGCGAAAAGTTTGCGCAAAAGCGCGTCCGCCCGCTCTTCCGAGGGGGTTTTCGTTTTCTTGCGCAAATACGCGGAAAAGGGAATTTTCCCGACGAACACGGTGTCATACGGGTCAATCCCCTGTTTTTTCAACGCCTTGAGCGTTTGTTCCCCGAAAAGGGGACCGTCGTCATTTACGTTCATGCTTTCATCGGCGAGCCGCCTAAAACGGCGTTCTTAAAAACCTCGCCCCGTTCCTCGAAATTTTTATAAAACCCGTAACTCGCGGCGGCCGGGGATAAAACGCAACAGCTTTTGGTAATTATCTTGGCGCGGTTAACCGCGTCCGTCATATCTTTGGCTTTATAAACGCCGATTTTCACGGCGTCAAGCGATTCCGCCACTTTATGGCCGCTGTCGGGCAGGGCGATTACATTGTCGACGGCGCCGGAGTTATTCAAAAATTCCGTAAGCGGGGCGTAGTCAATCCCCCTGTCCATGCCGCCCACGATAAGCGTGTCGGTTTCGGGGAACGCCTTTACCGCCGCAATCGCCGCCGCCGGAACGGTGCTTATGCTGTCGTCGACCCATTTAACCCCGCCGATTTCCGCGAAAAGCTCAAGGCGATGGGGGAGCCCCCCGAAACTTTCGGCGGCTTTAACCGCCGCTTTTTCCCCGCAACCCAGCAATTCGGCGGCGTAAACCGCCGTGGCCGCGTTACGGAGGTTATGCGCCCCGCGCAGTTTAAGCCCGTTCGCGGCGAGCAGCCTTTCGACGCGTGATATTTCCGCGTTTTCTTCGTCCGCGCGTATGGATATATCCCCTTTTTTCTGGTATTTGAAGATGTTTTCCTTCGCCGCCCTGTAACGCCCGAAATCGGCGTAATGGTCAAGATGCTCCTCGTAAACGTTCAGCAGCACGGCGACGTCGGGGCTTGCCTTAACGTATTCAAGCTGGTGGCACGACATCTCAAAAACGATAACGCCCCCTGACAATCCGCCCGTTTCCTCCAAGCAGATTTCTAACGGCGGGACGCCGATATTCCCGATTAAACGCGCTTTTTTCCCGCAGTTAACCAAAATATGGCGCAAAAGGCTCGACGTCGTGGACTTTCCCTTCGTTCCGGTAATCCCTACGGTTACGTTTTCCCGAAAGCGCAGGAACAAATCGGTCTGGCTCGTGATTTTTTCGCCGATACGGTCAAACTTATCAAATAACGCTATCCCGGGGGTTTTCATTATGACGTCAAAATCTCCGTTTAACGCCTCGAGATAATCCTCGCCGCAAAACGACGGATACCGGGCGTCAACCGCGTTTTTATCGGCGACGGCTATTTTTTGGGCGCAGTTCAGTTCTTCGAGTAAGCGCAGGGTGGACCGACCCTCCAGCCCGAAACCGAGTATGAGCGTTTTCTTCCCGCGAAAAAATTCGCACAGTTTATCAAGCATATTATCACCGTCGGAATTGCCGTATAACGTCAAACCGCGACTTTCAAGGCGATGACCTCCATGGAACCGTTGTAATACTTTGAAATCCTGTAACTCACAGGCTCAAACCCGAACCTTCCGAGAAGCGAGTAAAGCGATTCCCTCGAAAAATAATTTACATGGGACGCTTCCCATCTCATTGGGTCTCGATGTCCCGCAATCGTTGTGAACGCGCTTTGGTAATTAGGGGTGGAAATCCAAAGAACGCCCCCCGCGTTCAACAACTCGTTCGCCTTGCTTATCATAACGGCGGGTTCAAAGACGTGTTCAATCACGTCCCCCATAATAATTACGTCGTATTTTTCGTTCGTTTCAAACGAAGTAAAATCACAGACTTCGACGTTCAGCCCGTATTTGTCGCGGGCGTTTTTTACGTAGCTTTCCATAATGTCGACGCCGAAAACGTCGTATCCCGTTTCACGCGCCGCAAGTATGCACTCGCACCCGCCCAATCCGACTTCCAACAGCTTTAAGCCTTTTGTATACCGCCTTATTTCCCAAATAACGTCCGAGTACATGGATAAACGAACGCGGTTTGGTTCCCAAACGTGTTCGCCTTTATAGATATTCTCGGTTTTAGGGAAGCTGTCCGCGTACAGATGGTTGCAGCCGGCGCATCTTTTCCAAAGCCGAACGGGATTAAAAAACGGTTTATACGAAGCCGCCTCCACCATTGTGTAACACCAATAAGGCTCGCCGCTTTTGCCGCATAACGGGCAGGCTTTAATCTCAACCTCTTCTTTTTTGCCGCCGAAAAAATAATTCGCGATATTATTATTTCTGAATAACTCGGGGTCGTGTTTCAAAGCCGCGTAATACAAATCGTAAGCCGTCGCGGGGTCGCCCGAAGCGTTGGCAATCGCCGCCAGCCGATAAAGGCACAAACCGCGTATCCGCGTTATTTTTTCAAGGCGCATATAAATATCGGCGGCTTGTGTAAGATTTCCGTCGCGGTACAACTTCTCCGCGTTTTCAAAAAGGGCGGTGGCTTCATTGTTATCGAAAGAAACATTATCCATATTTTACATACTCCTTGTTAAATTTAATCCCTTACGGGTATATTCCTGTCCCGCAAGCTTTTCTTCACATCGCCGACGGTCAGTTCCCCGTAATGGAACAGCGACGCCGCCAAAGCCGCCGAAACCTTGGTTTTCTCGAACACCTCGCCGAAGTGTTCCAATTTCCCGCACCCGCCGGAAGCGATTACCGGAATATTCACCGCCGCGCAAACGGCGTCGAGCATTTCAATGTCGAAGCCGCCGCGCGTTCCGTCGGCGTCAATCGAGTTCAGGCATATTTCCCCCGCCCCCAATTTCTCGGCTTTCCGCGCCCATTCGACCAAATCCAAACCCGCGTCTGTCCTGCCGCCGTTAAGCGTAACGGCAAACCCGCTTTTGCCGTTGCCGAAGCGTTTCGCGTCTATTCCCAAAACCACGCACTGACTCCCGAACACGTCGGCGGCTTCCCTTATAACGGCGGGGTTTTTAACCGCCTGCGAATTTACCGAAACCTTATCCGCGCCCGCCCGCAAAACCTCGCGGAAGTCTTCGACCGAACCTATCCCCCCGCCGACGGAAAGCGGAACAAAAACCTTTCTCGCCGTTTCCCTTACCACGTCGAGGATAACGCCCCGCCCCTCGTGCGACGCGGTTATGTCGTAGAACACTATTTCATCCGCGCCCTGACGGTTGTATTCCTCCGCGAGCGCGACGGGTTCGCCCACTTCTTTTATACCCTTGAATTTTACGCCCTTGACGACTTTCCCGTCGCGAACGTCGAGACATGGGATTATGCGTTTGGCGAGCATGCGTCCCTCCTGTTATTTCCCCGCGGCAATCGCCTCTTTCAGGTTCAGCGTCCCGCTGTACAGCGACTTTCCGCATATGGCTCCGTATATGTTGTTTTTCTTAAGCGTCTTTATGTTGTTGAGTGTCTTTATCCCGCCGGAAGCGATGATTTTCCCGCCGAAAACGCCCGTTTCTTCCTGCAACCGCTTGGTTTTGCCGTGGTTGGGGCGGGAAAGCGTCCCGTCCTTGTCTATATCCGTGAAAATGAAATATCGCACCCCCGCTTTGCCCATTTCCATGGCCAATTCAAGATAACAGACCGAACTGGTTTCAAGCCAACCGTCCGTGGCGACAAACCCGTTCTTCGCGTCGACGCCGACCGCCACGCGCCGCGCGCCGAACTCGCGGACGGCCGCTCTGACCAATTCGGGGTTTTTAACCGCCGCCGAACCGATTATAATCCTTGAAACGCCGCCGCTCAAATACATTTCGGCGGTTTCAAGCGAACGGATTCCCCCGCCTATCTGGATTTTGCAGGGGATATTTTCCGCCGCTTCAAGGAATATGTCTTTATTGGATTTTTTTCCGCCCTTCGCGCCGTCAAGGTCAACCATGTGAATCCATTCCGCGCCCGCCGAAACGAATCCGCGCGCCGCGTCCATGTAACTGTCGGCGACTTTCGCGGCGGTGCCGAAGTCGCCGCGTATAAGCCGAACGCACTTACCGCCTTTGATGTCGATTGCGGGGAAGATAATCATGTTAAGGTTTCCTTTTTTGCGATAATACGGCCGCGTTACGCGACGACGGGCAATTCCGCGAAGGCTTTCAGCATACTCAACCCGACGCCGCCGCTTTTTTCGGGGTGGAACTGACAGCCGAACACGCTTTCCCGCTCCCCGCCGAACACCAGCGCGGGGATTTTCCCGCCGTAATCGCTGTAAGCCGCGACGTTGGCGGTTGAACACACCGCCGCGTATGAATGAACAAAGTAGACGTATTCCCCGTCGCGAAAGCTTTCGGACAAGGCGCAGGGGGTTTCTTTCTCAAGGGCGTTCCAGCCCATGTGCGGAACAACCAAGTCCGCGGGGTTCATAAGCTCGACGGTTCCTTTTATAAGCCCCAGCCCGTCGGTTTCCCCGAACTCGAAGCTTTTATCGAACAGCATCTGCATTCCGAGGCATATCCCCATAAGCGGCTTGACCCGCGCCTGTTCTTTGATAACCTCGGTCAACCCCCGCCCGTCAAGCATTTTCATGGCGTCGGGAAACGCCCCTACGCCGGGCAAAATCAGTTTGTCGGCTTTTCGCAACTCGTCGGGGTTGTCGGAGAATTTGCACCCGACGCCGATAAATTCCAGCGCGTTCCTGACACTGAACATATTCCCCGCGCCGTAGTCAATTATAACAATCATAAGACGCCTTTCGCGGAAATAACATCGCCGCCCTTAACCTCAACCGCTTTTTTAAGCGCGTAGGCGAGAGCCTTGAACATTGATTCTATTTTATGGTGGTCGTTGTCGCCGTAATCCGCGCCTATGTGCAGGGTTATCCCCGAATTAAAGGCGAAAGCCCGCATGAATTCCTCAATTAAGCAGGTGTCAAGCTCGCCCGCTTTCCCCCCCGAAAACTCCGCCTTAAACACAAGGAACGGGCGGGCGCATATGTCCAAATCGCAGTAACCGAGCGCCTCGTCCATCGGAATCCGCGCCGAACCGTATCGGGCAATCGTCGGCTTTTCGCCAAGCGCCGCCTTAACCGCGCTCCCAAGAACAATTCCCACGTCCTCGGCTGTGTGGTGGGAATCGACGTTCAGGTCGCCGTCGCACTTCAGCGTTAAATCGAAATTCCCGTGAACCGCGAACGATATAAGCATATGGTCGAGGAACCCTATTCCCGTTGAAACGTCGCGGTTCCCCGAACCGTCTATGTTCAGGGTAAGGGATATTTCGGTTTCGCGGGTTTCGCGGTTAATTGTCGCTGTTCTCGGCATAATTCCTCCTTTTTTAACCGTTTACCAAATCGTTCCACATTTGCCATGCCTTTATGTGTTCGGGCAATTCGCGGGACGTGTTTTTATAGTCGGGCAGTTTTTTCCACGTAACGACCCGTTCGTCGGCGAACGCCGATTTTAAAAATTCCTCCGACATTCTGTCGGGGTTAACCGACGGCGTGCCGTTTATGTCGGTAATCGCCGTTCCGCCGGGAGAAGACGGCGCGTACACGAAATCGCCGTACCACGGCATATAGTAAAGCCATTTGGCGTCGGAACCGAAAACCTCGCCCGGGTCGGGGATATACCCGCACTCCGTAAGCGCGAGCATTTTCCCGCCGTAGGTAATTTTCGACAGCTTCTCCCAGTCTGAAACCAAGGCGGAATGGTTTTCCCTGTTGGGGTAAACGTCGATACCGGCTATGTCGTAAGTGTTCGGGTGAACGGTCATGTACTTGTCCTGCCCGTTCCACACCCAGATTAAATTCGTCAGCTTATGATAATTTTCAAGGCGGTCGAAAATGGTGTACCACAGTTTTTGATAACATTCGTACTCCACGGTTTCCCTGCTTATCCTCCCCCACCAAAACCACCTGCCGCCCGCTTCATGCAAGGGTCTGAACAAAACGGGGACGCCCGCTTTTTCCATGCGCTGCAGCTGCGCGGCGACCGTGTCTATATCGCGGATAATTATTTCGTATTCCTTCGTTCCCGGGGTTACGGCGTTTATATAGCTGAAATTTTCGATTTCATCGGCGTAAAAAGCCCTTCCGCCTTCCGGTTTGCCTATATCTCTCGGAACGTTCCAGTGCCAAGTCATAGCCACAAGCCCGCCGGAGTTGACGTGCCAGTCAATCGCCATATCCACCTGCTCGTTATTCGCCCGTTCGCCGCCCAAATTGGAAAAAATGAAGTCGAAGCCCTTAATCGCGGGCAAATCGCCGGTAACGGTATAATACACCAGGTCTTCCGTCTGCTTCGAGTGCATATACTGCTGGGCGGCAAAAATTTTCGTTTTGTAGCTTTCCCTTAAATAACCGAAAACCGCGAGCGTTTTCGCGTTTAAGTTTTCCGAAACGGGGGCGTTCGGGTCGGTTATTTTTTCGTCAAGCGCGGCTAAAAGCGTTTCCATATCGGTTTCATAAGCCAAAGCGACGCCCATATCCACGTTCCCGTCCGCATCCAAGGCGACGGGTACGGAAAGTTTTTCGCTTTTATCGGCGCAGGCGGCGGCGGAAAGCGTGAACGCGGCGGCCAACAGCAAAGAAAAAATTTTTTTCATTCGTCCTTATACGATTCACCGTTTAAAAACGGCGAATCGGGTTTGCGCCGTTGCGACGGCGCGCCGCGCCCGCAGACGCGGAATCCCCGTTTCTCATTTAACGCGATTAAATTGAGAAACGGTATTAATCCTCAAACTCAATTCGTCCAACTGCTTTTGGTCGACGCTCGCGGGGCAGTCGGACATCAACTCGCTCGCGTCCTTGACCTTCGGGAACGCCGTAACGTCCCTTAAGCTGTCCGCGCCGCACAAAACCATCGCCAACCTGTCCAAGCCTATTCCCGCGCCGCCGTGCGGAGGGGCGGCGTAACGGTAGGCTTCCACCAAGAACCCGAACTTGGCGGCAATCTCGGCTTCGGTCAGCCCCAACGCCTTGAACATACGCTCCTGCAACTCGTAGTCGGTTATGCGGATTGAACCCGACAACAACTCCACGCCGTTAAGCACAAGGTCGTAGGCTTTGGCGTAAACCTTTTCGCGGGCGGTTTCAATGTATTGAAGCGTATCGTCTGTCGGGCAGGTGAAAGGGTGGTGCATTGCGTCCCACGTCTTGGTTTCCTCGTTGAACTCGAAAAACGGCATATCGGTTACCCAAACGTAATTGAACCTGTCGGGGATAATTTCAAGCTTCTCCGCGACGGTTTTTCGCAACGCGCCGAGAACCGGCAGGGTTACCTTGTCCTTGTCGGCGACAATAAGCGCGACGCCGCCTTTTTCCAAGCGCAACCCCTCGCATATCGCCGCCAATTCGCCCTCCGCCATGAACTTTCCGAAAGAACAGGAGGGCTGTTCCTCCGCCGTTCCCCAACGTATAAACGCCAAGCCCTTCGCGCCTATTCCCCGAACGAACTCGGTAAGCTTGTCTATTTCCTTTCTCGTAAGGGTTTCCGCCGCGTTTTCCGCGACAATCCCCCGAACGCTTCCGCCGCTTTTAACAGCCTCGGCGAACACCGAAAACCCCGAATTCCTCACCGCCTCGGAAATATCGGTAATCTTCATGCCGTAGCGGGTGTCGGGCTTGTCCGAGCCGTAAAGGCTCATCGCCTCGTTAAAGGTCAACCGCCGCAACGGCAATTCTATTTCAACCCCCTTGATTTCCCGCGTGACATACGCCGCGAACCCCTCAAGCATTTCGAGAATGTCGGGAACGTCCGCGAACGACATTTCAAGGTCGATTTGGGTAAATTCGGGCTGTCTGTCCGCGCGCAAATCCTCGTCGCGGTAACACCGCGCAAGCTGAATATACCTGTCGAACCCGCTAATCATAAGCAGCTGCTTATAAATCTGCGGCGACTGCGGCAGGGCGTAGAACTTCCCCGCGTGCAACCTCGACGGCACAAGGTAATCCCTCGCCCCCTCCGGCGTGGATTTTATAAACGTCGGCGTTTCTATTTCGATGAAGCCGTTTTTGTAAAAGTAGTCGCGCGCCGCCTTGGCGACGTTGTGGCGGGTTATAATGTTGTCCTGAAGCCGCTTGCGCCTTAGGTCAAGGTAGCGGTATTTCAAGCGCAACTCTTCCCCGACTTTGGTGTCGTCGGTGATTTCAAACGGCGGCGTCTGCGCTTTGGAAAGTATTCTTAGCTCGGCGACAAGGATTTCCACATTGCCCGTCTTGATGTCCTTGTTGACGCTTTCCCGTTCGCGCAACAGCCCCCGCGCCATTAAAACATACTCGCTTTTGGCGGTTTTGGCAAGATCGAAAACTTCCGCGGGTACGGTTTCGTCCAAAACAAGCTGAACAACCCCCGTTCTGTCGCGCAGGTCTATAAAAATAATACCGCCCTTGTCGCGGATTCGCCTGACAAAGCCGCCGACGACGACCTCTTCCCCAACCCTCTCGACTTCCCCGCAATAGTGGGTTCGCTTTAAACCGAGCATTACACGCACCCTTTCTTTAATTTATCCGAAAACTCGCCTCTCTTTTCCGCGCTAAAAAACAGTTTATCATAATTACCCAAATATTTCAATAGAAAACGATAAATTTATTGACAAATCGGTAGAAACTGTGCTAAAATGAGATATTATAGTCGTTTAAATTCAAAACGCAAAGCATTTTGAGTTTAAACGGTTATACAATCATTTTGTATGAGGTAATCTCGATGCAGCCCGACAATTTTATCACAACCTACACCAAGCGCCGTTTTTCCCCGCATAATCCCGTCGCGGAGGATATAGACATACGGGATATAGCGCACGCCCTTTCGCTGATATGCAGGGCTAACGGGCATTTCACGCGGTTTTTCTCGGTGGCGCGGCATTGTATAAATTGCTGTTTGGAGGGCCGGGCGAGGGGCGAGACGGGCAAGGTTCTTCCGGCGTTGCTGCTGCACGACGCCTGCGAGGCTTATATCTCCGACGTAACCCGCCCCGTTAAACTGGGGCTGCCCGACTATGTAAAAGCCGAAAAACGGATGCAATCCGCGATATGGAAAAAATTTGAAATAACCCCGACGGATTCAATAATGAAAATTGTCGGGGAAATAGACGACATGATGTTAAAACTTGAATTTGAGGAGTTCGCGGGGGAGACTGTCAGGATTAAAACCTGCCCGCCGGCGATAAGGCCCGATTTCGGGGTTAAGGCGTTCGGGGAGGACGAAAGGGAGTTCCTCGCGCTGTTCAAAGAGATAACGGGCGGTGCGCGGGCGACGTAGGCGTTTCCGCGAAAAAGCGGATGTTTTTAGCGGATATTTTTTCATTTTAACTATTGACAGCCGGCGAAAAAATATTATATAATTAACGTTGGCGGCGGGCGCTGTCGCGACGGCGCAACCCCGTTTAAGTTCAAAATGCGAAGCGTTTGGAATTTAAACGACTATAAAGACTAAGGAGAAATGTTATGACGGCCAATAAAAATGTTCTTAACTGGATTGAGGAAGTAAAGTCGCTGACAAATCCCGACAAAATCGTTTGGATTGACGGGAGCGAGGCGCAGATTGAAAAGCTTCGCGAAGAGGCTGTCGACGAGGGCGTAATCAAGCCGCTCAACCAAGAAAAACTGCCCGGCTGTTACATTCACCGCACCGCCCTCAACGACGTCGCCCGCGTGGAGCATCGCACTTTCATCTGTTCAAAGAAAGAAGAGGATGCGGGGCCCACCAACAACTGGTGCGCTCCCGATGAAATGTACGGCAAGCTCCGCAAACTTTTCAACGGGGTTATGAAGGGGCGCACCATGTATGTAATTCCGTTTTGCATGGGTCCCATCGGCTCGAAGCTGAGCAAGGTCGGCGTCGAGGTTACCGACAGCGTTTACGTCGTGTTGAACATGGTTATCATGGCGAGATGCGGCGACGAGGCGCTTGAGTTTCTCGGCGACAGCGACGACTGGGTTCGCGGGCTCCATTCCACCGGAGAATTGGACGACGAAAACAGATATATCACGCACTTCCCGGAAGACAACGCCATTTGGTCAATCAACTCCGGTTACGGCGGCAACGTCCTTTTGGGCAAAAAATGCTTCGCGCTTCGCATAGCCTCCTGCCAAGGGAGGAAAGAGGGCTGGATGGCGGAGCATATGCTTATACTGGGAATTGAGAAACCTGACGGCAAAACGACTTATATCGCCGCCGCTTTCCCCTCGCAGTGCGGGAAAACCAACCTCGCCATGCTTATCCCGCCGGAAAGCTACAAAAAAGCGGGTTACAAGGTATGGTGCGTGGGCGACGACATCGCGTGGCTGAGACAGGGCGACGACGGGCGGCTGTGGGCGATTAACCCGGAAACCGGTTTCTTCGGCGTGGCGCCCGGCACCAACATGAAATCCAACCCCAACGCGCTGATTTCGACGCAGAAAAACACCATATTCGCCAACGTGGTTCACAACTTGGACGACAACACCGTATGGTGGGAGGGTCTGAACAAGGAACGCGTTTCCAACGGTCTTGACTGGAAAGGCAACCCGTGGAATTCCGACAGCCCCGAAAAGGGGGCGCACACCAACGGGCGTTTTACCTCCCACGTTTCAAACTGCCCTTGCATTTCCCCGGAATACGACAATCCCGCGGGCGTTCCCATATCCGCCATTGTTTTCGGCGGCAGGCGCGCCAAAACGGCTCCGTTGGTTTATCAGGCGTTCGACTGGGAACACGGCGTGTTCGTGGGTTCGATTATGGGTTCCGAAACCACTTCCGCGGCGATTGGGCTGGCGGCGGGGGTGCGCAGGGACCCGATGGCGATGCTTCCGTTTTGCGGGTACAATATGGCGGATTATTGGCGGCATTGGCTTGATATGGGCAAAAAGCTGGGCAAAAACGCGCCCAAGATATTCAACGTTAACTGGTTCCGCTCCAACGAGGACGGCAACTTTATATGGCCCGGATACGGCGATAATTTGCGCGTCCTTGACTGGATTGTCGAACGCGTCAACGGTAAGGCGGGCGCGGTTGAAACGGCCATAGGCTACGAACCGAAGCCGGAGGACATAAATATAGAGGGTCTCGAGGAAGACGGGATTACCCTCGAAAGGGTAACGGAGCTGCTTCAGGTCGATAAGGCGCTCTGGAAAGAGGACGTCAACGGAATTAAACAGTTTTATACGAAATTCGGGGACAGGCTGCCCGAGGAATTAAGGGAGCAGCTTTCGGATTTGGAAAAAAGACTGGTGTAGTTTAGCCGGACGAAACAAGAAGCGAAGCCCGGCGGCGGCGGGACCCGTCCCCCCAATCAAGGTTGCGCCGCGATAATTACCGCCCTTGACGTTGTTACGGCGTCGGGGGCGTTTTCGTCCGTTCGCGTCGAAAGGAGAATCTTATGACATACAAACCGGATTTGCGGGAAGCGCGGGCGTTATCGGCGGGATATAAGACCGTTCCCGTCTCGTGCGAAATCTATTCCGACGGAACCACCCCAATCGAGGTTATGCGGAGATTGAAAAACGTCAGCAAGCAGTGTTTTATCCTTGAAAGCGCGGAGGACAGAACGAGGTGGGGGCGTTACACCTTCCTCGGTTACGACCCGAAATTAACGGTTGATTCGGACGTTGAACTGCTGAAAAAAACAATCGCCGATAACGTTTCCCCGAAAATCGAGGGGCTTCCCCCTTTTACGGGCGGGCTGGTCGGATATTTTTCCTATGAGTTTATCACCCTCGCCGAACCCGATTTAAAACTTGACGCGAACGACGCGGAAAACTTCAAAATCTTTGATTTGATGCTGTTCGACAAGGTAATCGCTTTCGACAATTTAAAGCAAAAAATTATACTCGTCGCCAACGCCGAAACCGACAACCTTGAGGAAAATTATCAAAGCGCGGTAACGGCGCTTGAGGAAATGCGCGGCGTTATCGCAAACGGGGAAGCCGCCGTTATCCCCCCGCTTAAAATTCTGTCGCCGTTTCGGGAGCTTTTCAGCAAGGAACAATACTGCGAAATGGTAAAACGGGCGAAAAGGCGCATATACGACGGCGACATATTCCAAGTGGTGCTGTCCAATCGGCTTGACGCCGACGCGAAAGGCAGTTTGTTCGACGCTTACCGGGTGTTGCGGACTGTCAACCCGTCGCCGTATATGTTTTATTTCGGGAGCGACGATATAGAGATAGCCGGCGCTTCCCCGGAGACGCTCGTCAAGCTGACGGGCGGAAAATTATACACCTACCCGTTGGCAGGAACCCGTCCGCGCGGCGTTACCGACGAAGAGGACGCGCTCCTCGAAAAGGAACTGCTTTCCGACGCGAAAGAATTGGCGGAACATAATATGCTGGTGGATTTGGGGCGCAACGATTTGGGGAAAATCAGCCGTTTTGGCACTGTGGAGGTGGAAAATTACCTGCATATCGTCAGGTTTTCACACGTAATGCACATAGCTTCCGCCGTTAAGGGGGAAATCCGCACGGATAAAACGGCTCTCGACGCCGTAAGCGCGGTGATTCCGGCGGGGACGCTCTCGGGCGCGCCTAAACTTCGCGCCTGCGAAATCATCGCCGAACTTGAAGACAACCGCCGCGGAATTTACGGCGGCGCGCTCGGATATATCGCCTTTAACGGGGATATGGACGTCTGCATTTCAATCCGGCTGTGCTTTAAAAAGGACGGTAAGGTTTTCGCGCGGTCGGGGGCGGGGATTGTCGCCGACAGCGTTCCCGAAAGGGAATACGAGGAATGCGCGAATAAGGCGAAAGCCGTGATTAACGCCCTGCTTGAGTCGGAGGGGGGGATTTAATTTGATTTTGCTGATTGACAATTACGACAGTTTTTCGTATAATCTTTATCAGGCGGTGGGGGCGGTTATGCCCGAAACCGAGGAAATCGAGGTTAGGCGCAACGATAAAATCACCCTTGAGGAAATCGCCGCCATGAACCCCGAAAGGATTATACTGTCGCCCGGTCCCGGCAAGCCTTCCGATGCGGGAATCTGCGTTGACGTTATAAAAAGTTTCGGGGCGGCAATCCCCGTTTTGGGCGTGTGCTTGGGTCATCAGGCGATTTGCGAGGCTTACGGGGCGACGGTTTCCCACGCCGATGAATTGATGCACGGGAAGCAGTCGGAAATTGAGATAGATTCCGGCTGCCCGATTTTCAAGGGGCTGCCCCCCGTCATAAAAGCGGCGCGGTATCACTCGCTGGCGGCAATACCGGAAACCGTTCCCCGCGCGCTGACAATTACCGCGAGGGTAAGGGGCGGCGGGGAAATCATGGCGGTGAAACACGCGAATTACAAGGTTTACGGGGTGCAGTTCCACCCCGAATCCATATTAACCCCGCGCGGAAACGAGATAATCAAAAACTTTTTAACGGGAGAAAAACCAAATGATTAAAGAAGCGATTGTAAAAGCCTCGAAAAAAGAAACCCTTTCTTTTGAGGAAGCGCGGGCTGTAATGGACGAGATTATGGAAGGGAAGGCGAGCGATATTCAAATGGCGGCTTACCTCACGGCGATGTCGGTCAAAGGGGAAACGATTGACGAAATCACCGGTTCCGCGGCGGGTATGAGAAGCCATTGTATAAGGCTGTTGCACGATATGGACGTCCTCGAGATAGTAGGCACGGGGGGAGACCGTTCCAACAGCTTTAATATTTCCACCACGTCGGCGATTGTAATTTCGGCGGCGGGAATACCCGTCGCGAAGCACGGCAACCGCGCCGCTTCAAGTAAATGCGGGGCGGCGGACGTACTTGAAGCCCTCGGCGTGAACATAATCGCCACCCCCGAAAAAAGCCTTGAAACGCTTAAGGAAATCAATATCTGCTTTCTTTTCGCCCAAAACTATCACATAGCGATGAAATACGTCGCGCCGGTCCGCAGGGAATTAGGCATACGCACGATTTTCAACATTCTCGGTCCGCTTGTCAATCCGGCGGGCGCGAACAACGAGCTCCTCGGCGTTTATGAAGAGGATATGGTGGAGCCCATGGCGCGGGTTCTCTCCAATTTGGGGGTAAAGAACGCTTTCGTGGTGTACGGGCGGGACGGGCTTGACGAAATTTCCATGAGTTCCGAAACCTGCGTTTGCGAAATAAGGAACGGCGAATTAAAGTCGTTCGTCATCGCCCCGGAGGAATTCGGGTTCACGCGTTGCGACAAATCCGAGTTAATCGGCGGCGACCCCGAGGAGAACGCCTCGATAACGAGGGAAATCCTGTCCGGAAAGGGCGGCGCGAAAAAAGACGCGGTCATACTCAACTCGGCGGCCGCCATTCACATAGCGAAGCCGGAAATAAGCCTGCCAGAGGGTGTAGAAATCGCCAAAGGGATTATAGAAAGCGGCAAGGGCTTAAAACAGCTTGAACGCTTTATCGAATGTTCCAACAAAAGTTAGCCGATAAAAAAGCGAAGAAAGCGTGGTCAGGTTATGATACTCGACGATATAGCCGCGAAAACCCGCGAACGGGTCGAAATTTCCAAAAAGCAAAATCCGCTGAAAAAAAAGGGAGTCAAAGCCGCGAACCCTTTCGCGTTTGAAAAAGCCGTTTCAAAGAACGGGGTTTCGTTTATCTGCGAAGTCAAGAAAGGCTCGCCGTCGAAGGGTGTAATAGTCGAAGATTTCCCTTACGTCGAAATTGCGAAAGAATACGAGGCGGCGGGCGCCGACGCGATTTCCGTGCTTACCGAACCGTTTTTCTTCCTCGGGAAAAACGAATATCTCGCCGAAATATCGAAGACCGTAAATATCCCCGTTTTACGCAAGGATTTTATAATCGACGGGTACCAGATTTACGAGGCGGCTGAAATCGGCGCTTCGGCGGTTCTGTTAATCGCGGCTTTGCTCGACGCGAAAACGCTCGAAAAATTCATAAAAATCGCCGACGGTTTGGGTTTGTCCGCTTTGGTTGAAACCCGCGACGGTGACGAAATAAATTCCGCGTTAAAGGCGGGGGCGCGGATTATCGGAGTGAACAACCGCGATTTAAAAACCTTTGAGACGGACGTGAAAACAAGCGCGAGATTGCGCGGGCTTGTCCCCCGCGATGTTTTGTTCGTTGCGGAAAGCGGGATAAAGACGCGAAAGGATATATTGGAGCTGGGCGAAATCGACGCGGTGTTAATCGGGGAAACGCTTATGCGAAGCGCGGATAAAAAGCGCTCGCTCGACGAATTGAAGGGGATAACGCGAACATGAAAATCAAGATATGCGGTCTGTTCAACCCCTCCGATATCGATTACGTGAACCGCGCGTTACCGGACTACATTGGGTTTGTTTTCACCGAAAGCCGTCGGCGCATTTCGTTTGAAACCGCCCGCGAGTACAAGAAGATGCTGAATCCGCGAATAACTCCCGTCGGCGTTTTCGTCAACGCGGAAATTTCCGACATAGCGCGGCTTTACGAGGAAGAAACGATTGACCTTGCGCAGTTGCACGGGAGCGAGAGCAGGGAATATATAGAAAGGCTCAAAGCGACCTGTCCGATTACGGTAATCAAGGCGGTAACGGTGGGGCAGACCTGCCCCGACAACGCCGATTACATGATGTTTGACAGCGGCGGGGGCGGAACGGGGAAGGTGTTCGACTGGCGGCTTTTGCCCGAATGGAGCAACCCGTTTTTCTTAGCCGGGGGTATAAACATTGAAAATATCAAGTTTGCCGCGAGAATGAACCCCTACTGCATAGACTTAAGCTCAGGGGCGGAGGAAAACGGGGTTAAAAGCGAGGAGAAAATCATTGAGCTTGTAAAGGCGGTAAGGGAGTTTTAGCAAAAACAAAGCAAAAACAGGAGGCGGCATGGCAGACGAAACAAGGGGCAGGTTTGGCGAATACGGGGGGCAATACATTCCCGAAACGCTTATGAACGAGGTTCACGCTTTGGAGAGGGCGTATAATTTCTACAAAGACGACGCGGCGTTCAACGGTGAATTGGGCGCGCTTTTACGGGATTACGCGGGCAGACCGTCGCTGTTGTACTTTGCGGGGAAGATGACGGCGGACTTGGGCGGCGCGAGGATTTACCTGAAGCGCGAGGACTTGAACCACACGGGTTCGCACAAAATCAACAACGTGCTGGGGCAGTGTCTTTTGGCTAAAAAGATGGGCAAAACCCGTGTAATCGCCGAAACGGGGGCGGGGCAGCACGGCGTTGCGACGGCGACGGCGGCGGCGCTTCTCGGCTTGGAATGTGAGATTTTCATGGGCAAGGAGGACACCGAGCGGCAGTCGTTGAACGTCTACCGAATGGAGCTTCTCGGCTCGAAGGTGGTTGCCGTGACGTCGGGGACAATGACGTTGAAAGACGCGGTGAACGAAACCATGCGCGAGTGGACGCGGCGGGTTCACGACACCCACTATGTTTTGGGTTCGGTAATGGGACCGCACCCGTTCCCGCAGATTGTCGGCGATTTCCAGAGTGTGATAAGCAGGGAGGCGCGGGAGCAGATTCTCGAACGCGAGGGCAGGTTGCCGAGCGCGGTGTTGGCTTGCGTCGGCGGCGGCAGCAACGCCATGGGAATGTTCCGCTGTTTTATCGGGGACAAGGGTGTCCGCTTAATCGGTTGCGAGGCGGCGGGAAAGGGCATAGACACTTCTGAACACGCCGCGGCGATTGCGAGGGGGGAGAAGGGGGTATTCCACGGGATGAAGTCGTATTTCTGCCAAGACGAGAACGGGCAAATCGCGCCTGTTTACTCAATATCGGCGGGGCTTGACTACCCGGGGATAGGACCGGAACACGCCTATCTCAACGACATTGGCAGGGCGGAATACGTTCCCGTTACCGACGACGAAGCGGTTTCGGCGTTTGAGTATTTGGCGCGGACGGAGGGGATAATAAGCGCGATAGAATCGGCGCACGCGGTGGCGCACATTCGGAAAATCGCGAAAGAGTTTCGCCCCGACGAAAGCGTGATAATCTGTTTATCGGGGCGCGGCGACAAGGACGTGGCGGCAATTGCGCGTTACAGGGGGGTTAATGTTCATGAGTAGGATACAAAAAGCCTTCGAGGGCGGGAAAGCCTTTATCGGGTTTTTAACGGGGGGGGACCCGTCGATTGACAAGAGTTTGGAGTTTATATTTGAAATGGAGCGGGCGGGCGCGGACATTATTGAAATAGGGGTGCCTTTTTCGGACCCGATTGCCGAGGGGGAAGTCATACAGGCGGCGAACATACGGGCGTTAAGCGGCGGCGCGACGGTAAGGGGGATATTCGAGTTGGTTCGGCGAACGCGGCAAAAGAGCGAGGTTCCGCTTGTGTTGCTTACTTATCTGAACCCGGTTTACCACTACGGCTACGGGGAATTTTTCGCGGAATGTGAGCTTAGCGGCGTTGACGGGATAATAATACCCGACCTGCCGTTTGAGGAAAGCGGCGAAGTCGGGGAGGAAGCCGCGAAGCGCGGCGTCGATTTAATTTCGCTTGTTGCGCCGACCTCCGAGGAACGGGTTGAGATGATAGCCAAGCGGGCAAAGGGGTTTTTGTACGTTGTGTCGTCAATGGGGGTAACCGGGGTTCGCAGCGAGATTGTGACCGACGTAGGGGCGATTACGGCATTGGCTAAGGCGGCAAGCGAAGTTCCCGTCGCGGTGGGGTTTGGGATAAACACGCCGGAGCAGGCGGCGGAGTTGGCGAAGTGCGCCGACGGAGTAATCGTGGGCTCGGCGATAGTGCGAATTATCGCGGAGCACGGCGGCAACGCGGGGGAACGCGTTTACGGGTACGTAAAGAGCATGAAAGAAGCCGTCGGCGCGGTTCGGTAAGCCGCGAAAACAAACACGCGCCGTCGTCAGGAATCCGCTATCGTAACCGCCGCCAACACGACGACCATTATCAGTATAAGCGGGTTTTGCGCGATTATCCGCGCTCTGTCCCCCCCGGAAATATACGGGTTCGCGTTTTCTATTTTCAGTTTGCCACGATACGCCATAACCGCCGTTGAAACCACGCCGGCGGCTATGACCCCGTAAAACAAAGCCGTCTGTATTTCAGTGCCGACGGGAAGCCGCCTTACCGCCAAGTCAAACGTATTATTAAGGCTGTGGACGACCATGGCGGGGACGACGGAATTAGCCTTAACCGCGACGAAGCCGAGAACCAAACCGCCCATCGTCGCGTAAAGGAACTGCGTGAGGTTGCCGTGGAAAAACCCGAAAAGCAGCGCGGTTATTATCACGGCTTGCAAGTCGCCGTAACGCCGCAGGTGGTTGAGCAAAAAGCGGCGGTATATCAGTTCTTCGCACACGGGGGCTATTATCCCCACCGACGCGAACATTATCAGCGTTTGCGTGTCGTTTTTCGGCATAACGCTCTCAAAGACGTTCCGCAGACCGTCCCCGCCGAAAACCGGTCTTAGAACCTCCGCCAAAATATTGGATATAATATTTGAAACATAGACGAACGCGTAACCCGCCGCAAAAAACAAAAAAACCCAATAAGGCTTAAACTCGTAGGGTATCCCTCGTTTTTTGAAGTTCAGCCGCCCGCGGAACGCGCAGCCGAAAATAAGCAAGGGAACCGTATAAATGACGGCGTCGTTCACGAACCATACGAGAGCGTAATAAAAATTCCGCGTAACGACGGGTATGCCGTCGGATTTTAATATATACAAAAAACCGTCGGCGGAATACGCGCGGGGTATGGGCGATTCCGTAATAAACGGGAAAAGCCGGAATAAATGACGGGCTAATTCCGACGTCAGCTTTTCGCCGACGACGGAAGCGATTACCGTAACGGCGAGAAGGTATAAATCCTTAGTGAACGCCGCCGCTTCGCCTTTTTTCGCTTCAAGCGCCTCTTTGCCGTTTGCGGCGTTCCGGTCAAACTCCGTCAAAATCCGTCCCCCCGTATGGCGTCGAATATTTTGTTCGCTATTATTTCCCCGGCGAAAGCGTCGGCCGCCAAAGCGAACATGATTATCACCGAAAACCTTGTAATGAAAACCGCCGTTTTCTTGCCCGCGGTTATTTCCGTCCAACCGTTCGGAACCTTGTAAACGCGCCACCTTGACAGCTTTTTGAAAGCGAGGATTATCCCGCAGATTAACAGCCCCGCGAACATTACGGAAAACATTCCGTAAAACGCCAAGACAATCATGTTCTCGTCGGGGATTTTACCTTTATAATTGATGTAATTCGACGATTCGGTCGACATGAACAGAATTGCAAAAGCGGCGAGGGAGTTAAACATGGCGTGCAGAACGGTCGAAGCCAATATGGAGCCGGTTTGAACGGCGATATAGCCCAAAACAATTCCCAATACGAACGCGTAGAAGAATTGTTCAAAATTCCCGTGCATTATACCGAACAGGAACGCCGACGCCGTTATCGCGAAGCCGGTTCCGTAGGGTCTCAACGCTTCCAAGAATATCCCGCGCGTGATAAATTCCTCAAAAAACGCGGCGCAAACGACGGCGTAAACCGCCATGGCGACCCCGCAGGCGACGTTTTGCGGAACGCCCGTGTCAACGGGGTTAAACGACCTGTTGAAATTAACGAATTTCATAATCAACCAAAAAACCAAAAGCGTCAGCAACCTCGCCAACTGCCCCAAACCGTACATAGCGGGGAAATTGCCCAACGCTTTCGCCAGGCGCGGCGGTTTTCTGTAAAGTTCGCGGGGGGATTTCACCCCCAACAGCACGACCGCCGTCATTATCGGGATTATATAATTGGCGGCCACGTTGATAAGCAAAACCGCGATAAAGCGCGCCGTTTCGCTTAACTCATCCGAAAAATCGGCGTGCAGGAACGAAATGACGAGCCCGCCGAGCATCCTGAACGAAAAAAACACCGTCATTATAACGCCGATTTTAAAACAAACGGTTTTAAAATTTTTGATTTTTTCCATGAGCCCTCTTTTTGCCGATATTTATACGATTCGCCGACGCTATATAAACAGCGGCGACACCGGCTTATCCGAATAGATTCTCTCGATTGCCTGCGCCAGCAATTCCGCGGAGGAAAGCGCTATGATTTTATCAATCAGCTTTTCTTCGGGAATACGGATGGTGTCAAGCAAAATCAATTTTTTTAAATACGACGCCTCAATCAATTCGACGGCGTTTCCCGACAGGACGCCGTGGGTGGCGGAGGCGTAAACCTCGCTCGCGCCGCCCGTTTCAATAAGCGCCTTTGCCGCGTTGCATAACGTCCCCGCCGTATCCACCATATCGTCGACGATAATAACGCGCTTGCCCTTAACGTCGCCGATAATGTTCATAACCTCGCTTGTGTTGGCTTTGTTCCTGCGTTTGTCTATGATTGCGAGACCCGTGCCTATCCTCCGGGCGAAGTTGCGCGCCCTCGTTACCGAGCCGAGGTCGGGCGAAACGCAAATAAAATTATCCGTTTTGAACAATTCTTTAAAATGCGGCGCCAAAAGCGACACGCCCTGTAAATGGTCGAGAGGAATATTGAAAAATCCTTGAATTTGCGGCGAATGTAAGTCCATCGTCAACATTCTGTCCGCGCCCGCCACGGTAATCAAATCCGCCACCAGCCTTGCGGAAATGGCGTCGCGCGCCTTGGCTTTCCTGTCTTGGCGGGCGTAGCCGTAATACGGCATTACCGCCGTAATCCGCCCCGCGCTCGCCCGTTTGAACGCGTCAATCATAATCAGCAGTTCCATTAAATGGTCGTTTACGGGTTCGCTGGTGGACTGCACCACGAAAACGTCGGAACCGCGCACGCTTTCCTTTATATTAACCGAAATTTCCCCGTCGCTGAACGTGCCCACCTCCGCCTCGCCCAAAGGAAGCCCCAGATTGCTCGCTATGTTTTGAGCTACTTTCGGGTTTGAATTGGCGGTGAAAATTTTAATGTCTTTACCGTGCAGATTCATTTCGCGGCTCCTTTATTTGTCTTTCCTTTCGTAATTCCTTCCCCAGTTCTCCTTTATATTCATCTGCGCGCGCTCTATGGCGAGGCTTCCGTCGGGAACGTCGCGGGTTATCGTGGAACCCGCCGCGGTGGTCGCGTCCGCCCCCACTTTTACGGGGGCAATCAAATTGGTGTTGCACCCGATGAAAGCGTTATCCCCTATGACCGTGCGATGCTTCTTTACCCCGTCATAATTGGCGGTAACGCTCCCGCACCCGAAATTGACGCCGCCGCCCACGTCGCTGTCCCCGATATAGGTCAAATGCGCGATTGCCGTTTTTTCGCCTATTGAGGAATTTTTCACCTCGACAAAATCCCCTATTTTCACGTCTTTCCCCAAAACCGTTTTAGGGCGCAAATGCACGAAAGGACCGGCTTTCACGTTATCCTCTATAACCGATTCGTACGCCTGCACGTTGTTCAGCGTTACGTTTTTTCCTATTTCACAGCTATCGATAAGCGTGTTGGGTCCGATGACGCAACCGCTGCCGATAACCGTTTCGCCTTTGATAATCGTGTTGGGCATAATCAGCGTATCCTTCCCGATAACCGCGCTGCGCCCGATAATGGAGCTTTCGCCGATTATGTCCACGCCGTTGTCCAAATGGCTGTCTATTATCATTTCGGCGGCGATTTTATTGAGCAGGCGCAGCGCCCGCCGGCTGTTCGCGCCCAACGTAACGTTGCCGTTTGCGGTTTTATAGGCGCCTATACCGGTTCCGGCGCGTTCGGCGAGCAGTTCGACGGTGTCCGTCAGATAATATTCGCCGCTTTTATTGTCGTTGTCAAGTTTGGGCAGAACGTCAAGCAGACTCCCCGCGTTAAACCAATACGCGCCCGAGTTGACCTCGGTGATTTCCCTTTGTTTGTCCGTGCAGTCCGCTTCCTCGATTATACCGATTACCCGGTCGCCTTTACCCCGCAAAATTCTGCCGTAACCCGTCGGCGCGGGCGTTTCCGCCGTGATGACCGTAACGGCGTTGCCCTGACTTTTATGAAGCTCGTAAGCGCCGTTAATCGTTTCCTCATCCATAAAAGGCGCGTCCCCGCACACCACCAAAACGTCGCCTTGCCGCTCCCGCAGAAGGCTTTCCGCCTGCATAACGGCGTGTCCCGTCCCCTTGCGTTCCGCCTGCAGAAAGGTTTCGCATTTGTATTTTTCAAGACGCTTTTCTATCAATTCGGCGTTGTTCCCGATAATAACGCCTATCCTTTTTATACCGGAAGCCTTTACGCTGTCAAGCACCCACACCAGCATGGGCTCAAAAGCGACTTCCATAAGCACTTTCGGTTTTTCGGTCTTTAACCGCTTGCCGTCGCCCGCCGCAAGCACGATACAGGTTTTTTTAGCCATACGGTTCTCCTTGAATGTGTTATTTTCACTTTTTCACGCATACGAACGCCGCTTTTTCGCAATTTTCGCCGCCCTCGTCCCTTGTCATAAAATCATAAACCGCCTTAACCTCAAACCCCGCCTCTTCCGAAACGGCGCGGATTAAGCCGAGCGGATAAGCCTTTTCGCGGATTTTCTCCGTATAACGGTCGTACACGCCGTTTTCGCGCTCGTTGAATATATCCAGCGTTATGTCAACGACGCCGTTATTTTTATAACGATTGCTCCACACGCAATAAACGCCGCCCGAGCGTTTGACGAACACGTTGTCGCCCAAAACCGACTTATGCTTGAAAATCGTATTCACGTCGAAGACAAACGCCCCGCCCGCGTTCATAAACAGGGAAACGCGGTTAAAGGTCTTTGACAGCGCGGCTTCGCCCGGCAAGTGATTTAACCCGTCCAAAGAACAAACCGCCGCGTCAACGGTTCCGTAAAGGTCTAATTCCCTCATGTCCTGGCATATATAAGCCACGCCGTTCGACGGTTTCCCCGCCGCCGCGCCGAGCATTTCCGGGGAAGCGTCCGCGCCTATCACGTTCCAACCGCGTTCCGCCATAAGAAGCGACAGCGTTCCCGTGCCGCACGCCAAATCAAGCAGTATGCCGAAACCGCCGGAAACGGATTCGGCAAGCGCGGAAAATTCCTTAATCAAGCCGTGGTAGTATTCCGCCAAGGCGGGATAACGGACGTCGCCCGTCAAAACGTCGTAGAACCTCGCGAAATCCCCGTAACCCTCACTCCTCATGCTTCTTGAGCCGCCCGAACACCATATCGTAGCCGTCGTTCCCGAATTGTAAGGAGCGGTTCACGCGGCTGATTGTCGCGGTGGAAGCCCCCGTCTTCCCGACTATGTCGTTGTAGACGTGCTTCTCGCGCAGCAGCTTCGCCACGTAAAGCCTTTGCGAGATGGATTTCAATTCCCTGACGGTGCAGACGTCCTCAAAAAAAGCGTAACACTCATCCTCCGTTTTAAGCTGCATTATCGCCCTAAACAGATAATCGGTGTTCGCGTCCTTTACCCTTTTGTTCATAACGCTCGAAAACCGCCTTTCCGATAAATTTAACGCTCCTCGCTTAATTTTATCACTATAAAGCGGGAAAGTCAATACCCGCCGCCCGTTTTCGCGAAATTTATAAAAATGTTTTTTAGATATTTTACAAAATTATATTGACATTCCTCCCGTTATGTGTTAAAATCTTACAAAAGGAGGGGGGATGGTTTTTATGGCTGGGGCAAGCGAGAGACGCGCGTATATACGCGATAATTGCGACGAAGACTCTTTTATAGGCTCTAAAATCAGCGCCGACGGGAGGAATTGGCTTGATGTTGAAGTGTTTGATTTTTCTGCCGGCGGACTGAAATTTTGCCTGGGCAAGGATTCCGAATATAAAACGGACGACGTTTTATATTTTGAGCTTGTCATTGACGAGTTTCCCACCCAAATCGAAATAAAGGCTCAGATTATAATCCGCAGGGTCGAGCATCACAGCGACGGGCAGGTCTTTTACGGGGCCGCTTTCACGAAAATAAATCCTAATTTGCGTATCTGCATAGATGAAATTATTTTATATAAAAAAAGACAGTATAAACAAGCCTAAACAGGGGGCGGTCTTGGTCGCTCCTTACGAAAAAATGCCCTTTATCCCGCTTTGGTAAAGGGCATTTTCGATTTTGCTCAATAAACCTCCCCGGAAAAGGAGGCCTAATCCGTCCAGAACCGTTCCCGCTCGTCCTTTTGCGGCCGTTCCATAAGCGCGCGCAAAGCGTCCTTCGGTTTCGCCCCTTCGTAGCACAGCCCGTAAAGCTGCTCAAAAATAGGGACGTCAACCCCTTTTTCCCTCGCTAACCGCAAAGCTATCCTTACGCAGTCGTATCCCTCGACCGTCCCCACGCTTTTTACCGCCTCCTCGGCGGACATCCCGCGCCCTATCAAAATCCCCGCGCGATGATTGCGCGAATGTTTTGACGTGCAGGTTACTATTAAATCGCCCACGCCCGCCAATCCGGTGAAGGTTTGCCATTTCGCGCCGAGCGCGGTTCCCAAACGCTTTATCTCGGCTAACCCCCTTGTCATAAGCGCGGCGACGGTGTTGTCGCCCAACCCCATTCCCAAAGCTATTCCGCAGCAAAGGGCGATGGGGTTTTTTAACGCGCCGCCCAGTTCGCAGCCGATTAAGTCGTCGTTGACGTATATGCGAAAACTGTTCGTCTGTAACGTCCTTTGAATGTATTCGGCGCTTTCCCTGTTTGAACTCGCCGAAACCACCGTCGTCGGAATCCCCCGCCCGACCTCTTCGGCGTGGCAGGGACCCGTCAGCGCCACAATGGGATTGCCGGGTATGCGCGAACCGATTACCTCGGAGAACCGCCCCCCGCTTTCCCCGGCGAAGCCTTTCCCCGCGTTTACGATTACGGCGTTTTCGGGAATGTACGGGGCGGCTTCTTCCGCTACTTCCCTCACAAATTTTGAAGGAATGGCGAATATTATTATCCGGGCTTTCTTTATGAGGGAAATATCGGTGGTAAATTCAATGCCTTCGGGGATTTTCACGCCGGGCAAAAGCCGTTTATGCTCCCCGTCGCGCCTGATTTCCTCTATTTCGCCGGAGAATTTGGTATAAGCGGTAATTTTATGCCCCGCCCCGTGCCATAAAACCGAAAGCGCGGTTCCGAAACCGCAGCCTAAAATCATTATATCGGCCATAATACCTCCGCGTTATGCTTTTTCGCCTAATTTCTTCTCTTTTTTATCGATGAGACGGCGAATGTTTTTCTTGTGTTTTACAATCAGAAGCAACGCGATTACCGCCGTGAAGATTGCCGCCGTTAAAGAATCCGCTCTTGATTCCACGAGCCCCCGCTTCACATAAACGCATACCGGAAGCGCCGCCGCCGCTATTACCGAACCGAGCGAGACGTATCGCGTAAGCACGACGATAAGGATAAACAGCGAAAGTAAAATCAAGGCGGAAATCCAATCAACCACGAACAAAGCCGAAACCGTTACCAAAACGGCTTTCCCGCCTTTGAACCCGTAATAAACGGGGAATATATGCCCCGTCACCGCCATAAGCGCGGCAAGCCAGCTTACATAAGACAAAGAGCCGCCGCGGTAAAAGACGTCAATACCAAGCGCGTAATAAAACGCCAGCCGCGCGAGCATAACGGATATTACCCCCTTGAGCGCGTCGAACGTCAAAACGGCTAAGGCGGCGGTTTTCCCTTGCGTGCGGAAAGTATTTGTAAGCCCGGGGTTGCCGGAGCCTTGCTTGCGTATGTCGCTTCCGCTTTTCAGTTTGGCGACGATTATCGCGGGGTTTACGGAGCAGATAAGATAAGGCGCGATTATCGCGAACGCGACGCAGGCGTATAACATGAATTGTCTCCTTTTATCCGGTTTCGGTTCAGTCTCCCCTCTCGCGGGGAATTATTTTTATGGGGGTGGCGTTCAATCCGAACGCCTCCCTTATTTGGTTTTCAATGTACCTCATGTACGAAAAATGGAACAAACCCAATTTGTTGCAGAACACCACGAACGTCGGCGGTTTTACGCCCGCCTGCGTCATATAGTACAGCTTGAGCCTGCGCCCGCGGTCGGACGGCGGCTGAACCCGCGCCGTCGCGCGGGCAAGCAGTTCGTTCAGTCTGCCGGTGCCGATACGCGTCAGGTTCTGCTCGTACGTCAGTTTGATAAGCTCGAAGAGCTTATCAATTCTTTGTCCCGTTTTCGCCGAGATAAACACGGACGGCGCGTAGGACATGAACGAAAAAACCTCGGCTGATTTTTTGCGGTACGCGTCCATGGTTTTGCCGTCTTTTTCGATAATGTCCCATTTATTGACGGCGATTACGCTCGCCTTGCCCCTTTCGTGGGCGAACCCGCTGATTTTGCTGTCCTGTTCGGTGAACCCCGCTTCGGCGTCCGTCATAATTACGCAGACGTCGGCGCGCTCTATCGCCGACAAAGCCCGCAAAACACTGTAATATTCCACGTTTTCGCTGACCCTTGACTTACGCCTCACCCCCGCCGTGTCAATCAGCAGGAATTTTTCGCCGTTCCTCTCTATAACCGCGTCAATCGCGTCCCTCGTCGTTCCCGCCATATCCGAAACGATTGAACGCTCCTCCCCCGCGATTTTATTGACAAGCGAGGATTTTCCGGAATTAGGTTTGCCGATTACCGCGATTTTTATCAAATCGTCAAAAACGCCGGGCTTTGCGTCTTCCGGCGGCAACAAATCCACAACGGCGTCAAGCAGGTCCCCCGTCCCGTGCCCGTGGACGGACGAAACGGCGTAAGGTTCCCCCAAGCCGAGGTTGTAAAATTCATAGAAATCCGGAACGGTATCCCCGACGTTATCGCATTTATTGACGCATAACACCACCGGTTTCCCGCTTTTTTGCAAAATGGCGGCGACATCCTTGTCGTTTGCCGTAACCCCCCCGCGAACGTCCGCCACGAAGACGATGACGTCCGCGCTGTCAATGGCGAGCCGCGCCTGTTCCCTCATTTTCGCGAGGAGCGCGTCTTTTGAAAGGGGTTCAATCCCGCCCGTGTCAATCAGCGTGAGTTCGCGCCCGCGCCAGTCGCTTTTCCCGTACAGTCTGTCGCGGGTTACTCCGGGCGCGTCGTCCACGATTGCTTGGCGCGTTCCGGTTAATTTATTGAAAAGGGTCGATTTCCCGACGTTGGGGCGTCCGACGACAGCGATTAAATTACCCATTGCAAATTTCCTTTACCGGCGAACCGGGTTTGCGCCGTCGCGGCAGCGCACCGCGCCCACAGGCGCGGAATCCCCGTTTCTCATAAACGAGAAACGGTATTAGTCACGGTATAAGCGCGCGTTCCCGCGGGTAAAAACGGTTTGCCCTTTTCAGATACGCCTCTATCGGAACGCGGTACTTTTCAAGGAGTTCGCGCCGCAGATACGGCGAAAGGCGGCGTTTCCCGCTTAACGCGGCGATTCTTGAACAAGCCGCTTTCATCGACACGTTGAACAGGCGGCTTATCTCAACCGCCGTAATCCCTTTATTCAACCCCGAAGCCAAAGCCGATATAACGGGTTCCGGCATGAGCAGCTCCGCCGCGAAGCCGTTCGCCTCGCGCTCTTCCGCCTCGCCGTCGCCGCGATGCCCCAAAACGATATGCCCCACTTCATGCGCCAGCGTCCAGTTGAGCCGCTTGTTTTCGGGGTTTACGGCGTTCGTTGAACGGTGGGCGTTCGGCTTGTAGGAAGAACGCGCGTCGGTTAAAATCAAAAAAACGCCGTTATAAGCGACCGTGTAACCGTCGCGGAAACAGGGCGATGGCAACAGCGCCTTCAGCGGAACACCCGTCAGTTTCGAGTAATTTTGAAAGGTATCGAAATAGATTTTCCCGTCGAACCGCATTTCGGAAACGTCAGGCGAAAAACTCGCGGTATCTTGCGTTAAAAGCAACTCGCGCGCCGCGTCCCCGTAATTTTCGCGCCTTAAAAATCCTGTCGTCATTTTTATCTACAATCCCTTTGCTTTTAAATAATTGTCAATGGTATCCCTGAACGTTTCCAAAAGGAAACGCCTGTCCGTTTCGGGAACGAAAGCGAGATGCCGCGCCAAAAGCACGATTTCGGGATTGTCGGTATCGTGTCCCAGCAAAAAGTCGACGGACACCGAAAAATAATCGGCGAGCCTTTGCAGCGTTCCGGTATCGGGGGTGCGCTTGCCCGTTTCCCAATTCCCAACGGTTCCCTGCGTTACTCCCATTTCGCGCGCCAACCGGGTTTGGCTTATATTCTTCAGTTCCCTTAACTGTTTTAATCTTTGTGCGAACATAAAAATCTCCCCTTTTCCGGTGATTATATCACATTTTGTGATAAATGTCAACAGATTATATAAAAAAATGTGCGATATCACGAAAAGAAATAATGTTATTGACTAATATGTCGATGTGTGATATAATAATCAAAAACACCGCGAAAAGGAGCATTTTATGAGAAAAAAAACCACCCCGCCCAAAGACGTCATGCGACTGTGCGAGGAAATCGCGAAAGGGCACGAACGGCGGAAGAAGGCGTATGAAAGAAAACGCCTCGACATAATCTATTCAACGGGCGGCGGGTTCGTCGAATTAGGGAGAAATTCGGATATTTCCGACCCCGTCGCGAAAAAAACGGAAAGGCTTGAAAACCTTGAAAAGGGGTTGGACGCCAAATTCATACGGGCGGTGGAGCAGTCGCTTTCGGCGTCGGGAACGGACGTCTCGTGGGAATCGCGGGAAAAACTGCGTAAGGCGCTGATGTTAAACTGTGAAAGCGGGCGCGATTATCCTTACGAACTGCTGGGAATAGACGAGTTTTCGCGGCGCGATTTTTACAGGAGGAAGGGGCGGTTTATCGCGGAGATAGCGTCGGCGCTCGGGCTGGCGGATTACGGCGCCGAAAGCGAATAGGTCCGCCTTATCTGATTTTTATGTGCGTTTCACGCAGCTGCGTTTCGCTCGCCTCGCCCGGCGCGCCCAATAAAACGTCCTGCGCGTTGGAATTGAGAGGGAACGCGATTACCTCCCTCACGTTTTCCTCGCCCGATAAAATCATCAACAGCCTGTCAATCCCGAACGCCATACCCGCGTGGGGCGGCGCGCCAAACTTAAACGCCGAGTACAAAGCCCCGAACTTCGCCTTGACGTCCTCTTCGGAAAACCCGGCTATCTCAAACGCCTTGACCATGACTTCGGCGTTGTGGTTGCGAACCGCCCCCGAAGCCAATTCCGTCCCGTTCAGCACAAAATCGTACTGATGGGCGAGAATATCGAACGGGTTCTTGTTATTGAGCGCGTCAAGCTCGCCTTGCGGCATTGAAAACGGATTATGCCCGAATTGCGGTTTCCCCCCGTCGCCCTCCTCGTAAAAGGGGAAGTCGGTTATCCAACAGGCGGCGAAACCGTCTTTTTTTATTATTCCCAAACGCGCCGCGACTTCGGCGCGGATTTCCCCCGCGAATTTCGCGGCGCGGGTTTCGGAGCCGTCGGCGATGAAATAAAGCGCGTCGTCGGGTTTCAGCCCCGCGCGGGCGCGGATTTCCTCCCGCGCCCCGTCGGTCAGGAATTTGTCGATGGGACCGAGGTACGCGCCGTCCCCGTCGACTTTAACGTAGCCTAAGCCCTTCATGCCTATCGACAGGGCGAAGTCTTCCATGTTCTTGAAAAACGTCTTGGACCGAACCCCCATTCCCGGAACGCGAACGGCGCGGACGGTCTTGCCCGCGAAAGGTTTAAAATCGCTGTCGGCAAAAATATCGGAAACGTCGATTATAAACAGCGGGTTGCGCAAATCCGGCTTGTCCGTGCCGTATTTGAGCAAGGCTTCTTTAAAAGTTATCCTCGGAAAGGGGGCGGGGTTGTCAAAAGCGTTTTTGCCGCCGAACTTTTCGATAGCGGCCGATATGACCGCTTCGCCCGCGTCAAACACGTCGTCTTGCGTCGCGTACGCCATTTCAAGGTCAAGCTGATAAAATTCCCCCGCCGTTCTGTCGGCTCGCGCGTCTTCGTCGCGAAAGCAGGGAGCGATTTGATAATAACGGTCAAAGCCCGAAACCATCAGCAACTGTTTAAAAATTTGCGGCGCTTGCGGCAACGCGTAGAATTTCCCGCGGTGTTTGCGGCTGGGAATGAGGAAATCCCTCGCCCCTTCCGGTGACGAAGCGGTGAGGATGGGCGTCTGCATTTCAAGGAATCCGAGGGCGTCCATTTGCTTTCGCATAAACGAGATTAGTTTTGAGCGCAGGACGACGGCGTCGTGTACCGCTTTGTTCCGCAGGTCAAGGAAGCGGTATTTCAGCCGCGTTTCCTCGTTCGTTTCCTTTGACGCGGAGGGTTCAAACGGCAGGTTTTCATACACCTGCCCTAAAATATCAAGCGTTTCGGCGACAATTTCAATCTCCCCGGTGCCGATTTTCGGGTTGAAGGTTTCGGGGGCGCGCCGTACAACCTTGCCGCTTATGCCGACCGAAGCCTCGCGGCGAACGTTTTCAAGCAGGGATTCGTTTTGCACGGTAATCTGTACCGACCCGTAATGGTCGCGCAAATCAATGAACATTATCCCGCCGTGGTCGCGGATATTCTCCACCCATCCGGCGACGCGGACGGTTTTGCCCACGCTGCCGGAATTTAACGTCGCGGTGGTGTTGTCGCGGTACTTGTTGGGTTTAATCATTTTCGCCGTCCTCTCGGTTTGTTTACGCCGCGATATAATCTTTTCATTTTAAAAGGGTTTCCGCCGCGGACGGCGGGCAGTCCCACACGCCGGTCTCCCTTTCAAGGAAATCGGCTATTTGCAAGATTCTCGCCTCGTCAAATTCCCTCCCCGTTATCGACATCCCTATGGGCAAGCCGTCCTTGTCCTTGCCGCAAGGGACGGAAACGCAGGGCAAACCCGTTATGTTCGCGAAAGCGGTGTACATGGAAGAGGAATAGTTTTTCATCAAATCAATCTTTTCGCCTATTTTGAAAGCGGTGCGCGGGAACGTAGGGGAAACAATCGCGTCGGCTTTTTCAAAAACCCCGTTAAACTCGCGAATTAACCGCCGCTTAACCGCCAAAGCCTTTTGGAAATACACGCCGCCGTCCGAAAGCATGATACCGCCGAGCATAAGTCTGCGCTTTACCTCGTCGCCGAACCCGCGCGTTCTGCTGTCGCGTATTCTCTCGTCACGCGCGCCCCCCGAGCCGCGCAGCCCGTATTCTTCGCCGTCGAAACGCGATAACGCCGATACCGCCTCGGCGCAGGATATTATCAAAAAAGCGGCGACGACGTAAGATAACGAGGGTATGGAAACCTCGGTCAGCTTAACGCCGTTTTTCTCCAACGCTTTGGCGGCGTTTAAAACCGCTTCGCGTATTTCGCCGTTTACGTCGTCGGAGAACAACTCTTTCGGCGTCGCGACCGTCAGCCCCGAAACGCCTTTCCCTATCTTCGCCGAGCAGGAACCGCGCGAGCCGCCGAGCAGCGCGTCCACCACGACGCCGCAGTCCTCCGCGCGTTTCGCCAACGGACCGACCACGTCGAAAGATTTTGAAAATTCCGTTATGCCTGTCCGTGAAATTCTGCCGTAGGTAGGCTTTAACCCCGTAATTCCGCAAAATGAGGCGGGCTGTCTGATTGAAGCGCCCGTATCGGTTCCCAAAGCGAACGCGCAGCACGACGAAGCCACCGCCGCCGCGCTTCCGCCGGACGAACCGCCCGGAACGCGTTCGGGGGCAATCGGGTTGCGCACGGCCCCGAACGCCGAGGTTTCGTTGGACTTACCCATGGCGAACTCGTCAAGGTTGGTTTTACCGATAAGCGCGTACCCCTGCTCTTTCAGGAGTTTCACAACCTCGGCATCGCGGGAAGGCGTGAAGTTTTCGAGCATTTTCGAGCCGCAGGTCGTTTTTATACCGTCGGTGCATATATTGTCCTTAATCGCGGCGGGTATTCCCGTAAGGGCGCGGGATTCGCCGGAATTTATAATTTTCTGGGCGGTTTCGGCGTTGGCAAGCGCCTCTTCCTCGGTTACGGAGATAAACGCGTTAAGCTCGGGGTTAAGCGTTTTGGCGCGGTTAAGGTATTCGCGGGTTAATTCCCCCGCGCCGATTAGCCTTTTGTCAAGGGCGGCGCGAAGCTGTTTCAGCGTAAGTTTGATAACGTCCATTGTCAATCCGCAACTTTCGGTATAATACGGCGTACGCCGCCGTCCGCGGTTTCGTCGAACTTTTTGATTTTCTCGATAATCGAAATTAAGGCGCCCAGCTCCCCGGCGAGCTTTTCCTCCTCGCTTTCGGTGAAATTTAATTTTGACAGCTCCGACAATCTCGCGAAGGTGTGCTTGTCTATTCCGCTCATACGCTCTCCTCGAAAATTTCTTTCGCCTTTTCGCCGTCGCCGCAAATAAACATCACGACATAATCGCCGTTCGTTTCGATAACCGCGTTTTCAAGTTTATAAACCTCGGCGGGCAGATAATCCCGCCAAGATTTCAGCCGTTCTTGCGCGTATTTCTCAAAAAACTCCGCGGCTTCGGCGGCTTTATCCGCCGAAGCCATTTTTAAAACAACTATCTCGTCGGGGTTGGTTCCGGCGGGGTTGACGTAAAAAGACGCTTCGACGACGCCGTCGGCGTCAAGACCGTACTTGTATTCCAAATCGTCGGCGGTCTTCGCCGTCATTTCGGGGAAATCGCCCCCCTCTATGATTGCCGCCGTAATCTCAGAAACGGGCTTCGACTCTTTTTCAGGCGCGACGCCGTCCGAAGCGAAAACGTCTTCAGCCGGTTTGCAGGAAGTCAATAACGATATAAATATTACCGAGAGTAACAGCGTCTTAATTCTTTTCATGGAATTCCTTTCCTTAACAGCCGTTCCTATTCCAGTTCTGTCTGAACATACGACAGCAGCGCCTTATACGCCGAAACGGTGAGGTGCATCCCGTCCGGCTGAGCGTAATCGCCGCGCAAGTATCCCCCGTCGTCTTTCAAGAGGGCGGAAACGTCAATCAGAATACATCCGGTCTCTCTCGCCGCGCCGCGCAACAGGGAATTGTACTCGTTAATCATGTCTATGGTAACGCTGTAATCGCTGCTCACGCTCGAAGCGACGGGCGGCACGGTGAGAATTACGGTTTCAATGCCCGGATAAGCCGATTTCAAGGAATTTACCAGCGTTTTCATGCTTTCCGATATCGAAGAGGCGTTCGCGGCGGCAAGCCCGTTGGTTCCGAGCATAATTACGACGCGGTCAAAATCCGCCGCCGTTTCAATCACGCCGCGGTTGTTGATTGTTTTAGACAAAGCCCCCGCCGGAGACAACCCGATATCCGCGAACACGTTTCCGGCGAAAATCAGCCCGTATCCGCTCAATCCCGTAAAAATGGAATCGCCCACGAACAGCGTACCGGAGAAGAAACCCGCTTCATAATCGGTTCGCGGCGGAGACCCGTCGCCGCTTTCGCCGGGTTCGACAATCTCGCCGGGTTCGCCGGTCTCGCCGGGTTCGTCTGTTTCGCCGGGTTCGGAATCCGACGTAAGCGGAGCCTTCGTCATTTCGGGAACGAAAGTAGTATCGGCGGTTTCTTCCGATTCCGCGGATTCCGTTTCGTCGGGGGACGCCACAATCGTGGGGGACGTTTCCCCGCGCGAGGGTTCCGTACTTTGCGCGGGCAGGGGCGACGTCATATAAACGTACAGGAAAATGCCCAGCATTATCAAAATAACCGCAATCAGCAAATTTAACGCGACGACGGCGGGCGTAAGCGACGTTTCCCGTTTGCTGTTTGAAAGACTGTGATTGTTCCGAGACACGGCGCGCCCCCCTTACGGAAATCATATGGGTTATTATACATTATTTTCACCGGATATTCAAGTATTTTTTACAAATTTCGGGAAAACGGGCGCCGCCGCGACGGCGCAACCCCGTTTAAATTCAAAACGCGAAGCATTTTGAATTTAAACGACCGTAATATCTATTGCAATTTCGGCGAGTATGTGTTATCATGGTACTATGCGGAAATGACGGGAGGAACGGTAAAATGAGTGAAATTCGCGACGGGGGTCTGTGGGAAAGCGGAAAACGCAAGATTGACTGGGTGGAAAACAATATGCCTTTGCTTCGCGGGATAAAAGCCGAGTTTGAGAGGACTAAACCGTTCGCCGGGCTGAAGGTCGCCCTGTCGGTTCATTTGGAAGCGAAAACCGCCTATTTGTGTAAAACCTTCGCGGCGGGCGGCGCCGAAATGTTTATAACGGGTTCAAATCCGCTTTCAACCCAAGACGACGTGGCGGCGGCGCTGGTCCGCGAAGGGCTCGGCGTCTACGCGTGGCACGGCGCCACCGACGACGAATACCGCAGGCACGTCTCAAAGGTTATCGAAGCCGCCCCGAACATAATAATAGACGACGGCGGCGACTTAGTGAACCTTATCCATACGAAATACCCCGAACTGCTTAAAAACGTCATAGGCGGCTGCGAGGAAACCACGACGGGCATCATCCGCCTGATTGCCATGAACAGGGTGGGCAAGCTCAAATTCCCGATGGCGCTGGTCAACGACGCGGATTGCAAGCATTTATTCGATAACCGCTACGGCACCGGGCAGTCGGTGTGGGACGGGATTAACCGTTCGACCAACCTGATTGTCGCGGGGAAAAACGTCGTCGTCGCCGGTTACGGCTGGTGCGGAAAGGGCGTCGCCATGCGCGCGAAAGGGTTGGGCGCGTCGGTAATCGTTACCGAAATCAACCCCGTCAAAGCGATGGAAGCGGTTATGGACGGTTTCAAGGTCATGCCCATGAACGAAGCGGCGAAAATCGGCGATTTTTTCATCACGGTAACGGGTTGCAAAGACGTCATAACAAAACCGGACTTTAACGTGATGAAAGACGGGGCGATTTGCTGCAACGCCGGGCACTTCGACGTGGAAGTCGACGTGGCGGGACTGAAAGCAATCGCGGTCGAGGAAAAACCGGCGCGCGACAATATAATGGGCTATCGCCTTAAAAACAACAACCGAATTTATATAATAGCCGAGGGCAGATTGGTGAACCTTGCCGCGGGCGACGGGCATCCCGCCGAGATTATGGATATGTCGTTCGCCATCCAAGCGTTATCCGCGCTGTATATAATCAATAACAGGGACAAATTGAACGATATGATAATTCGCGTTCCGCGCGAGGTAGACCAAGAAGTGGCGAGAAAGCAACTGGGCTTCTGGGGCGCGAAAATCGATACGCTCACGCAAGAGCAGGAAAGGTATCTGGACAGTTGGGAAGCGTGAAACGCGCGGCGGCAATGATACGGATTATGAGGGGGGCGCGGAATATTGACGGAAAGAACCGTTGTTCCGGACAGTCTTGAAGAGGTTCGGTCGCTTTTCGGCGATTTTGACGAAAATATAAAGATTGTCAGCGGGCGTTTCGGCGTGAAAATCGTCGGGAGGGGCGGCGAAATCAAGATTAACGGCGAAGACGAAAGCGTTTTCAGAGCCGCCGCGACCATTGAGAATATGCTCGGTCTTTTAAGGCGCGGGGAAACGCTTAACGAGCAAAGCGTCCGCTATATCGCGGACATGACGGGCGACGGTCGGGATGAGGAGCTTTCCGCGCTTGGCGGCGACTGCGTTTGCGTAACTTTCACCGGGAAGCCCGTCCGCCCGAAAACCGTGGGGCAAAAGCGCTATATTGAGAAAATCAGGAAAAACACCGTGATATTCGGGGTGGGGCCCGCCGGAACGGGCAAAACCTATCTCGCCGTCGCGGAAGCCGTCCGCGCTTTCAAAGCGAGGGAGGCGCACAAGATTATCCTCACCCGCCCCGCCGTTGAAGCGGGGGAGAAATTAGGGTTTCTGCCGGGCGACCTGCAAAACAAAGTAGACCCTTACCTAAGACCGCTTTACGACGCGCTGTTCGATATGCTGGGGGCGGAATCGTTCGCCAAACACACGGAAAAAAACGTCATAGAGGTCGCCCCGCTCGCTTACATGAGGGGCAGAACGCTCGACGACAGTTTCATCATTCTCGACGAGGCGCAAAACACCACCCCCGAACAAATGAAAATGTTTCTTACACGGCTGGGTTTTAACAGTAAAATGGTAATCACGGGCGATATAACCCAAATCGACCTCCCCGACGCGAAACGTTCCGGGCTCGTCGAGGCGGTCGGCGTTCTCGACGGTATAGAAGGCATAGCGCAATGCCGCCTGACCGATAAGGACGTGGTGCGGCACAGGCTGATTCAAGAAATAGTAAAGGCTTATGAAAAACGCGCGAACAAGGGGAATTTGCCCGTAAAAAACGGCGTGAAACGGTTTTATAAACTCAAAGGAAAGAAGTAATGGCAAATTTTAGGCTGATGTACGGCGACAGGGCGAAATCCGGGCTTAATTTCCGGCCGCTCGCTTTCAAATGCTGCGGCGCGGTCTTGGCTTCGGAACGTTTTCCCCATCTTTCCGAAGCGTCCCTTACCCTCGTTTCCGACGGGGAAATCCGTGCGCTTAACCGCAAATTCCGAAACGCCGACCGCCCGACGGACGTGCTTTCTTTTCTGTCCGGCGACCCCAACCCCGACACCGGCGCCGTCGTTCTCGGCGACGTCGTTATCTCGGCTGAAACGGCGGTCAGGCAGGCTTCGGAGTATGGGCATACCGTAAGGCGCGAATTGGCGTTCTTGACGGTTCACGGAATGTTGCACCTGTTGGGGTACGACCACGTTCGGCAAGACGACGAACGCGCCATGCTGGCGAAACAGGAAGCGATAATGGGAAAACTGGGAATAAACCGACAGTGATTTATATGAACGAAAAACTACGCGGTTTGAGAAAAAGCTTCGCGCATGCGGCGGGCGGAATAGTTTTTTGCGCGCGTTACGAGCGGAATATGCGCGCGCATATCGCGGCGGCCGCGTACGCGCTGTTCTTCGCTCTGTATTTCTACGGCCTTGCCGGAGCAAAACTGGCTGTGTTGATTATTACGTGCGTTTTGGTGATTTCCCTTGAAATGCTCAACACCGCCGTCGAGGTTCTCGCCGACAAAGCCTCGCCCGAATATTCCGCCCTCGCCAAAGCCGCGAAAGACGTCGCGGCGGGAGCGGTTTTAATCGCGGCGGCGGGGGCCGTCGCCGTCGGCGTGATACTTTTCTTTGACGTCGGGAAATTTAAGGAAATAGCGGCGTTTTTCGGGGGGAACGCGTTCGCGGCGTTCGCGTTGGCCGCCTCGCTGGCGTTAAGCGTCATATTTGTTTTTTTCACGGGGAAAGAAAGACGGAAAAGGGGTCGCGGGAAAGAATGACAAAAACCGTGTTCGCCGCGGTTTGCGGAAAGGCGAACGCCGGAAAATCCTCGCTCGTAAATTTGCTCGTGGGCGAAAAGGTTGCCATAACCGGCGAAAAACCGCAGACCACCCGCGCACGTATTAACGGCGTCCTCACGCGGGGCGAAATTCAATACGTTTTTACGGATACGCCGGGACTGCACAAACCCGAAAACACGCTGTCAAGGCACATGCTGAAATCAATCAGGAGCGGTGCCGCCGGCGCCGACGCGATTCTTTTCGTGGCGGACTGTTCAAAGAAAAGCGGCGGCGCCGACGCTTCGGTTTTGGAGTTTCTGGAAAACGTTCGCGGTTCGGACGTGATTTTATTGCTTAACAAAATCGACTTGGTTAAAGACAAGTCGGCGCTTCTCGGAATAATCGACGAATACCGCAAGATATACGGCTTCGCCCAGATTATCCCGATAAGCGTGAAAGACGGGACGAATACCGAAAAGATTCTGCCTTTACTCTCGTCTTACGCCAAGAAGAGCGAATTTTTCTTTGAACCCGGCTTGTCCACCGACCAATCCGAACGGGTATGGCTGTCCGAAATTATCCGCGAGAAGCTGTTGAACGCGCTTCGCGAGGAGGTTCCGCACGGAATAGCGGTCGGCGTCGAAAGCGTCGCGGACGGCAAAACAAAAAAAGGCGAGGAAATCGTCGACGTTTCCGCCGTTATCGTATGCGAAAAGCAATCCCACAAGGGCATGGTCATAGGGAAAGGCGGCGCGCTTTTGAAGAAAATCGGCGAATCCGCCCGAATGGAAACGGAGGAGTATTTCGGGCGCAAGGTTAATCTGAAATTATGGGTGAAAGTCGCCGAGGATTGGCGGAACAGGGAAAATTTAATCAACAAATTCGGGCTGAAATCGGAATAAAATTATGTTAATCACAGTTGACGGCTTGGTAATCGCGCGTCGCGACGCGGGCGACTCTTCCTGTTACGTCGATATTTTGACCGAGGAATACGGCGTTATCGAGATACTTGCGCGCGGCGTAAAGAAAATTACCAGCCAAAACGCCCCGAGCGCCGCGATTTTCACATACGCGGTCTTTTGCCTTGACAAAAAGGCTTTAACCTATACCCTTAATTCCGCGCGTTCAAAATACAGTTTCCATAACCTTTCGGCGGATATGCGCACCCTTTCGCTCGCGGCGTATTTTTCCGAGGTGATAAAGTACGCGTCGGCCTCCGAACAAAACAACGGGGGCGCCCTGCGGCTTATGCTGATGGCGCTGTACGAACTGGAAAAAGGGCGAACCCCCGCCTTAATCAAGGCGGTTTTCGAGCTTAGGGCGTCGTCGGAGTTGGGGATGGCTCCGAACCTCGTCGCCTGCGCGAATTGCGCCCGTTACGCGGGCGGGAATATGTTTTTGCCCGTTAAAGACGGCGTGATATTTTGCGAGGACTGTTACGGCGCGGCGGGCGCGGCGGGCGCGGTCTTCAAAATGCCGCCGGAAGTTTTGAAAGCGGCGCGGTATACGCTGTATTCCCCGCCGGAACGGATATTCAAATTCAGGGCGCCCGAAAACGTTTTAAAGGAGTTTTCGGCAATCGCCGAGGAATATCTGCTGTACCACCTGGGGAGGGGTTTCAAGACGCTGGAATATTATAAGGGGCTGAACAAAATAAATGATTGACTTTGCCCATGCTTTTGTGTTAAAATAAAGCGATTGCACCGAAAACTAAAAGAGCGGATTTAATGACAATGAAAATCACGGTTATCTCGGACAGCCACAGAAATTTTCACAGGTTGAAAAGCGTGGTTGAAAGGAACATGGATTCGGAACTGTTTATACATCTCGGCGACGGTATGCTTGAAGTCATAGACGTGGCGAAGCTCTACCCCGAAAAGCCGTTCGTGTTTGTCAAGGGCAATTCCGACTTCATAAAATACAGGGAAGAACGCGTCGTAAACGCCGGCGGGCACAGGATATTTTGCACCCACGGGCATAATTACAACGTCCATTGGGAAACGGACCCGATTATCCGCAAGGCTTATTCCATGCGCTGCAACATCGTTTTGTTCGGGCACACGCATATTTATCGGACGGAGTGCGTCAACGGGATGTACATAATGAACCCCGGCAGCCTTGACCGCCCGCGAGGGAAAAACCGCCCCTCTTACGGGATTATCACAATAAACCCGGAGGGGAGCGTTTCGATGAATATCGTGGCGTTTAAGCCATGACGGCAAATCGCCGCCCAAGCGAAAAAACGCTTGACAAACCTTAAAAACCGTGTTATAATTCGGTTATGCTCGTGGGGGAGTAGTTGGCGCGGGATTAGGCGCGCGTTATACCAACAATCTCGATTGGAAACAATCTGGTATAACTTAATTAATGAGACCCATATATGGCTTTTTCGGCGGGGGCGCCCGCTTTGAGCCGTATATGGGCTTTTTGTTCGGGAAGGAGAATTAACAAATGAACGCTTTTATGATGGAAAAAGAACAAATCCTCGAAACGCTCAAAACCGACCCGGACGCCGGGCTGACCTGTTCGCAGGTTATCGAAAACGCCCGGGAACACGGCGCGAACGTATTGTCGGGGAGCAAGCCCGTATCGCTTTTCAGCCGCGTAATCGGCTCGGTAAAGGAGCCTATGCTGATTATGCTGATTTTGGCGGCGGTTATATCCGTCGCCGTCAACGTCGTGCTGCAGGCGACGGGGGAACACGCGGATTTTCTGGAGTGCGCCGGTATTTTGGCGGCAATCGCGCTGTCGGTGGCGATAACCGTCGTTATGGAAGGCAAAAGCGCGAAAGCCTTCGAGGCGCTCGCGAAAATAACCGAGGATACCGTCGTTAAGGCAATCAGGGACGGACGGCCCCTGCTTTTGCATCAAAGAGAAATCGTGGCCGGCGATATAATCATGGTCGAAACCGGCGACAAAGTCCCCGCCGACGGGCGGCTTCTCGAAAGTTCGTCCCTGCAGGCGGACGAATCCTCGCTGACCGGTGAGAGCGTCCCCGCCGAAAAGAGCGCCGGCGCCGTTTATACCGATGCGAAAACGCCCGTCGCGGAACGCGCGAATATGCTGTATTCCGGCAGTTTCATCACAAACGGGAGCGGAAAAATGGCGGTTACCGGCGTCGGGTTTAACACCGAGTTCGGGAAAATCGCGGCGGAGCTTTCCGTTACCGAAAAAACGACCACCCCGCTGCAGGAAAAACTCGCGAAAATGGGTAAACTCATAGCGTTTTTCGGAACGGCGGCGGCGGCGGTCGCGTTTGTCGCGCAACTGCTGATATTCATCGCGCGGGGGGAAGCCACTTTCGCCGGAACGGCGGACGCTTTCATAACGAGCATCGTGCTGATAGTCGCCGCCGTTCCGGAGGGGCTGCCCACGATTGTAGCCGTTTCCCTTGCCATTAACATCATAAAGATGTCAAAGCATAACGCGCTTGTAAAAAAGATGGTCGCCTGCGAAACCATCGGCTGCATCAACGTAATATGCTCCGATAAAACGGGAACGCTCACCGAAAACCGCATGACGGTCGTCGGCGTTTACGACGGGAAGGGCGTCGTTAAGCCCGAAGCGTTGAAAAACGGCGCGTTAATTGACAATTTTTGCCTAAACGGCACCGCCGACGTAAATTTCGGGGACGGCGCCCCGAAACCCATAGGCAACCCCACGGAATGCGCCCTGCTTTTCGCGGCGAACGCTTCCGGGCATGATTACAGAGCAATCCGTTTTGAGCATGTCGCGGAACACGTCTTCCCGTTCTCGTCGGAAAACAAAAACATGACCTCAATATTCAAAACCGAGGACGGGTACACGGCGTTTTCAAAGGGGAGCCCGGAGAAAATATTTTCAATGTGCGACATTTCTGAAAAAGAAAAGGCCGAGGCGGCGCGGCAAATCGTTTTGTTTCAGGAGAAAGCCTGCCGCGTAATCGCTTTCGCGCGAAAAACAATCGCCGCCCCGGCGAACGGCGATTACGACGCGGCAAGGGAGGAAATTGAAAAAGGCATGACCTTCGACGGGTTCGCGGCGATTACCGACCCGGTTCGCGGGGAAGTGCGCGAAGCCCTGAATCGATGCCGAAGCGCGGGGATAAACGTGAAAATATTGACCGGCGACAATATAATCACCGCGAAAGCGATTGCCGACGAGCTTGACCTGCTTGACGGGGGCGTCGCCGCCGAAGCGCGGGAATTGGAGCATTTATCCGATGAAGAGCTTACAAAAGCGCTCGCGAAAATCCGTATAATCGCCCGAAGCACCCCCGCCGTAAAAATGCGGGTGGTAAAGCTGCTGAAAGCCGGCGGAAACGTGGTCGCCGTCACGGGCGACGGCATAAACGACGCCCCCGCCATAAAGAACGCCGACGCGGGAATAGCCATGGGCGTTACCGGAACGGAAGTCTCGAAAGAGGCGGCGGACATCGTGCTTTTGGACGACTCGTTCGCCACCATAGTGAAAGCGGTTCAGTGGGGGCGCGGCATTTACGAGAACTTTCAAAGGTTTATCGTGTTTCAGCTGACTGTGAACCTTTCGTCCGTCATGGTCGTGCTCGCTTCCGTTCTGCTCGGTTTAGGCGCGCCTTTCACCGCGCTGCAGCTGCTGTGGATTAACATTATCATGGACGGGCCGCCCGCGCTTACGTTGGGATTGGAACCCATACGGGACGACCTTATGAAACGCGCCCCGACCAAAAGGAACGCGAGCATCGTTTCACGGGGGATGCTGGCGAAAATCGTAACGAACGGCGTGTTTATCTTCGCGGTTTCGCTGTCGCAGCATAAATTTGATTTTCTGGGAGCGGGCCCCGAACGGGAGCCGACGGTTTTCTTCACGCTTTTCGTGATGTTTCAGCTTTTTAACGCCTTTAACAGCCGCGAAACCGGCGACGCGAGCATATTTGAAAACTTTACGCGCAACAAGATGATGATTTTGGCCGCGGGCGCGGCGTTCGTCCTGCAAATACTGATTACGCAGTTCGGCGGGGCGTTTTTCAAAACCGTCCCCCTGCCGTTCGTCATGTGGCTGAAAATAATCGGGGCGGCGGCGGCAATCGTCGTAATTTCCGAAGCCGTTAAGCTGATTAAAAGACGGACGGGGAAAACGGCCTCACCCGCGCGTTGACGTATTGACTTTACCGCGAAAAGACTGTATAATTGTGTCGAGGACCAAATCTGACACAATTACGGAGGTTACGGATATGTTTAAAAGAAGGGCGGCGGTTTACGCGTTTATTCTGCTGTTCGCGCTTGTTTCGCCGTCGGGCGCGGGCATGGGCGCCAAGGCTTCGGAAGAGACCGGGCTGACGGAGATTTACTCTTTTTCGTTTGACGGCGAAACTAAGGTTGACGAATTTTTCAGCGCGAGCGCGTCGATAGAGATTGAGCGGGTTTCCGAAACGGGCGCGGGGCGCGGCGACGACGGTGCGCTTAAGGTTACGCATATCGAAGGCAAGGGTTACGACAGCTACGACAACGCCGTCAGGCTGACGTTCCCCGAACCGCTGTCCGCGGGCGCGTCGTACCGGATTTCCGCGTGGTTTTACGCCCCCGCCGAGGGGAACGAGGACAAGAAAACGCTCACCGGACCGGGTATCGTGCTGAACGGGGATTACGCGGGGGCGCAGGGCGTGTCGAAGTTTCCGCCTGATTTCGGGACGCTGCCGATTGGCGAGTGGAAGGGGATAGACGTTACGCTCCCCGCTTTGGAATCGCCCGTTAATTTCATCGACATCCGCATAGTGGTGAACGACAAACCGAATTATCCCGACGTTTGGCTGATAGACGACATAACGGTTTCGCAATCGGGGGAGGCGGAGGAAACGAAAACCCCGGAATGGGATTTGACGCTCCCGCCGCTGAAAGACGTTTTCGCGGATTATTTTATGATAGGGAACATCATGGAGCCCGCCCAAACTTTCGACGCGGAAACGACGGCGATGTTCAAACACCATTACAACATCGTTACCGCCGAAAATTCCATGAAGCCGTCTTCGCTGTCAAGGTCGAAGGGGCAGTATAGTTTCTCAAGCGCGGACGCTTTCGTCGACTGGGCGGAGGAAAACGGTCTGCTTGTTCACGGGCATACCCTCGTGTGGCATTCGCAATCGGCCAAGTGGCTGACTTCCGGTGAAGACGGCGCGCCGCTCACCCGGGAAGAGGCGAGGGCGAACATGGAGGAATATATAAACGAAGTCGCGGGGCGTTACGCGGGCAGAATCTACTCGTGGGACGTTGTGAACGAGGCGTTCCTCACCAGCGTGAGCGGCGTCCCCGACGACTGGAAAACCGCGTTAAGGGCGCGGGGCGGCGGTTCCGAGGCGTCGCCGTGGTACGCGGCGTACGAGAACGGCGCGGACGAAAGCAAGGGCGAACACGCCTCCGACTATATTTATGACGCGTTCGTGTTCGCGCGGCTTGCCGACCCCGCCGCGAAGCTGTATTACAACGATTTTAACGAAACCTATCAGGGCAAGCGGACGGTTATCGCCATGATGACGGAAGAGCTTAACGAAAAATGGAAAGGCGACTCAAGGAACGCCGAACCCGACCGCCTGTTAATCGAGGGGATAGGTATGCAGGCGCATTATTGGACGTCGGACTTAAAACCCGAAGATGTGGAAGCCACTATTAAGCGTTTTGCGGAGACCGGGGCGGCAATCAGCGTTTCAGAGCTTGATATGCCGCTCGGAAACTGGCAGAAATTCGGCGAACCGACGGAAGCGCAGTTTAAGCGGCAGGCGGACTTATACAGGCAGGTGTTCGAGGTTTATTTGGATTACGCCGACAGTATCGAGCGCGTTACTTTCTGGGGGAAAGCCGACCCGCAGAGTTGGCGCGGGCGGGGGTATCCGCTTTTGTTCGACAAATATTTCGCCGCCAAGGGGGCTTTTTGGGCGGTAATGGATACGGTCGGGGTTTCCGAGGGCGACGTAATCGAGACCAAACCCCCCGTCGAATCCGGGACGGAACCCGATGATGACGACGATAACGGCGATAACGATGATAACGGCGATAACGGCGGGGATTCCGGCGGCGACGGGATGATATGGGTAATAGTAATAGCCGCCGGGGTTATGGGCGTCGCGGCGTCGGCGTTCCTCGCGACGAGGGGGAGAAAATAGCCGCCTTTCCGTCGGCGGTTCGGGCAAAAAACGCTTGTAACTTATCCGAAAGTATGTTATACTGTTGTAAAAAAAGAATCACGTTGAAAGGCGGGCGTAACGACCGGTATGTTTAAAATCGCGATTTTGGGACACGGGGTAGTCGGTTCGGGAACGACGGAGGTGTTCTTCAAAAACAAGGAGAGCATTGAAAAAAAATTAGGCGGCGAGGTTGACGTAAAATATATTCTCGATATAAGGGATTTTTCGGATTTGCCTTACGGCGACAGGTTCGTAAAGGATTTCGGCGTTATTTTGAACGACCCGGAGGTAAGCGTCGCGGCCGAACTAATCGGCGGCTTGAACCCCGCTTACGATTTTGTGAAGGCGCTCCTTAACGCGGGGAAAAGCGTCGTAACTTCCAATAAGGAGCTTGTGGCTCAAAAGGGCGCGGAGCTTTTGAAAACCGCGCGGGACAACGGCGTACGCTTCTTTTTTGAAGCGAGCGTGGGCGGCGGGATTCCGATAATCCGGCCGCTTCACCAATGCCTTGCCGCCAACGAAATCCATGAAATAGCGGGAATCCTCAACGGTACCACCAATTTCATTTTGACTAAGATGTTCCGCGACGGCATGGGCTTCGGCGAAGCGCTCGGGCTGGCGCAGGAGCGCGGTTACGCCGAACACGACCCTTCCGACGACGTGGACGGGCACGACACCTGCCGGAAAATCTGCATATTGGCGTCCTTGGCGTTCGGGAAACACGTCTACCCCGACGGAGTTTACACGGAGGGGATAAGGGGCATAACCCGCGAAGACGTGAGTTACTGCGAAAACTGGAGCGGCTCGTCGGGCAAGGGCGCCGTCAAACTTATAGGGCGGGCCGTCAGGAGCGGCGAAAAAGCCGTCGTTATGGTCTGCCCCGCGTTCGTGAACGGCTCAAGCCAGTTAGCCGGGGTGGACGACGTGTTTAACGCCATACTCGTCCGCGGGGACGCGACGGGCGACGTGGTGTTCTACGGGAAAGGCGCCGGGAAATACCCCACCGCAAGCGCGGTGGTGAACGATATTGTCAGCGCGCTGAAAAATCCGGGCTCGGGGAAAAGGCGCTCCCTCCACTGGGAAGACGCCCCGAAACAGTCCGAACCGGAGGATTACGGCGGTCTGACAAGCGGTTTTTACCTAAGGATTAAAGGCTCGAATCCCGAAGCGGCGGCGAACGGCGCGTTCGGGGACGTCGCCTTTTTAAGCGGGAACGGCCGCCCGGGGGATGAAGCCGCGTTCGTCACCGGTAAAATGAGCGGCGGCGAGTTTGGCGCCAAGTTAGGCGCGTTGAGGGGGAAAGCGGAAATTCTGGGGAGGGCGAGGGTGTTCGATGATTTGTAGGGGAAATCGACCGCCGCGCGCGGCGGAACCCCTTTTAAAAGATTATACCGCAAAGGAGCGAACATATGGGGAATAAGCCTGTATTCAACCGGATTATCCTGAAGCTTTCGGGCGAGGCTTTGGCGGGCGAAAAGCGGTTCGGGCTGTGTATCGACACCGTTACCGAAATCTGCGGCAGCATAAAGAAATGCCGCGACGCCGGGGTTCAAATCGGGATTGTCGTGGGCGGCGGCAATTTTTGGCGGGGGCGTACAAGCGAGAATATGGACAAGGTTCGCGCCGACCAGATAGGTATGCTCGCCACGACGATGAACGCTTTGGCGGTGGGCGACGTTCTTGAATCGCTCGGGTGCGAGGTAAGGGTTCAGACGGCGATTGAAATGCGGCAGCTTACCGAGCCTTACATAAGACAAAAAGCCATCCGCAATTTGGAAAAGGGGCGGATAATGATATTCGGGTGCGGTACGGGGAGTCCGTTTTTCTCCACCGATTCGGCGGCGGCGTTAAGGGCGGCCGAGATGGAGGCGGATATTTTGCTCAAAGCCACCATGGTGGACGGCGTTTACGACAAAGACCCGCTGAAATTCGACGATGCGGTTAAGTACGACACCCTCGAGCATAAGGACATTCTCGTGGGGGGGTTGCGAGTCCTCGACGGAACGGCGGCGGCTATGTGTATAGACTGCGGTATCCCGCTTATCGTGTTCGACCTGCACCGCCCCGATAACATATACGACGCGGTTATGGGCGAAAAAGTGGGAACGACGGTCAATTACGAAAGGGGGACGGAGCCGTGAAAAAATTCGCGTTTGCCGCGCTTTCTTTGTGTTTGTCGGCTTTCACTCTGTTCGGATGCGAAAACAGCGGGCAAAGCGGCGAAACCTTATCCGGGTTTGCTTCGGAAAGCGAAAGCGCGACCGAAAGCGCTTCGGAAACAAAAACCGACGGCGAGGGCGGCGAGGGCGGCGAGGGCGGCGAAATACTTTCAGACGCGGCAAAAGAGTATCTGCGCGAAAATTTCAACGATTTTCGTATCGACGGCTCTTCGTCCATGCTGCCTTTGCACGAGGCTTTGAGGGAGCGGTTCGGCAAGGGGGAAAAATACGCCGCGCACAGCAAAACGGTGGACGCTTTTGAAAAGCTGCTCGCGGGTGAGACCGACATACTGCTCAGCGTCGATTTCAGCGACGAACTGCTTGAAAAAGCCGAAAACGCCGGCGTGCGACTCGTGAAAAAAGCGATTACGAGGGAGGCTTTCGTTTTCCTCGTCAATGAAAACAACCCCGTCAAAAGCCTGACCGAAGGGCAAATCAGGGATATCTACAGCGGGAAAATCACCAACTGGAAAGACGTCGGCGGGGACGACGCGCCTATCAGCGCGTTTCAAAGGAACCGGGATTCCGGCTCGCAGATAAGGATGGAAAAATTCATGGGCGACGTCACCCTCACGGAAGAGGACGTTATATACTATAACCAAATGGGCGCCGTTATCGAGACGGTGAGCGATTATGACAAGGGGCTGTACTCGATTGCCTACAATATGTACACCTTCACCGAAAACCAATACGCGAACGGCGAAAACAACGTTACAATGCTGGCGGTGAACGGCGTTTACCCCGACGACTCTTCTATTTTCGACGAGACTTATCCCATTGTTATTTACAATTATATCTTTTACGCCGATAATAACCCGAGGGCGGCGGAGTTCGCGAAAAACTTGTACGCCTTTCTTATGAGCGACGAAGGGCAAAGGCTGACGGGCGCCTCCGGCTATGTGAACGTAAGCATAAAATATCACAGGAACGACGGCGTATATTTCTACGACAACGAGGAATGGGGGAACGCGCTGCCGTTTTACGACCCGGAAAAAGGCGAGTTTTACGATGCGGGGGAAAACGGCGAGCTTTTGGTCTTTTATAATTACGCCGACTATATTTTGCGTTACAATTCCGGGTATCGCGACGACGAAAAAGTGCGCGAGGTTATAACAATGCTGTTCGACGCGGGTTTTGAGAGGGGTTTTGTCCCGATGATATACGGGGACGACGAAATACGGCTCTTTCGGCTTTTTCCCGTGTCGTTCGAGTATACCGACCTGTTTAATTTCAGGTACGAGGGCAGATATTACGGGTATTTGGAGTACGATATCGCGGACGATTCGTTTTCGCTCGGTTCTTTCGACTCCGGTTTTTCCGGCTATTTTGCCGATTTCCCCGATTATAAGGATGTTGTCGCCGCGCAGGGCGATTTGACGCTTTTGACATGGGACGATTTGGAAGAAGTGTATTTAAGGGCGTTCGATTATGACGAATTTAACAAATATTTCGATAATAAAGAAGACGGGGGATTGGTTATCAAGCTCGACAAAAACGCGCTCGACGGTTTGGAGTATTGTCAGCCGTTTAAATTTTGATTTTTAAAACGATTAAGGAGGGCTCGTCATGCAAGACGCGATGGAACACGCGAAGGAAAAAATGGAAAAGATTATTTCCGCCTTGGAAAAGGAGTTTTCGACCATTCGGGCGGGGCGGGCGAACCCCGGCGTTCTCGATAAAATCCAAGTGGATTATTACGGGACTATGACGCCGATTAACGCCTTGGCCGCCGTTTCCGTGGCGGAAGCGCGCATTTTGGTGGTTTCGCCGTGGGACGCGGGCGCGTTAAAAGCCGTCGAAAAAGCCATTATGGCCTCCGACATAGGCATCACCCCCACAAACGACGGAAAATGCCTGCGCATAGTATTTCCGCAACTGACCGAGGAACGCAGGAAAGAGCTTGTCAAACAGATAGGGAAATACGGCGAGGAGGCTAAGGTTTCCGTTCGCGGCGCGCGCCGCGACGCCGTGGATAAGTTCAAGGCGATGAAAAAAACGTCGGAAATTACGGAAGACGACTTGAAAGACTGCGAAAAGGACATACAAAAGCTCACGGACAAAAATATCGAGCGCATCGACGGAATTTGCGCGGCGAAAGAAAAAGAGATTATGACGGTGTAACCCGCAAAGGCGTCGAAAACGGCGTTTCGGGAACGCGAGAGGACGGGCGAATGGCAAGACGTATTATTTCGGCGCTCATAGCCGTGCCGGTCGGGATACTTGTTTTGTGGATAGACAATAAAGAGTTGGTTATAACCGCCTGCGCCGTTTTGGCGGTGGCGGCGGTCTATGAGATTCTGCTTGCCACCAAATATCTTCAAAACCGTTTTTTATCGGTGTTCAGCTTTATTTTCGTGTTTTCCGCCCCGTTTATCCTCAATTACGGCTTTTTGAACACCCGTTATATTTCTTTCGCTTTTATAGTAGGTCTGTTTGTAATAATGCTGTTCAACCACAAAAAAGTAAAATTGGCCGAGGTCGCCTTAGTGGCGTTCGTTTCGATATGCATACCGTTTTCGCTGGCGAGCCTGGGTTTTTTTTACAACGCCGACCCAGAACATTTCGGGGCGTTCAGCGCGCACAGAACATTTTGCGTGGTTTACGCGCTGACGATTACATGGATAAGCGACGCGGGCGCTTATTTCACCGGAACGTTGCTGGGGAAGCATAAGATGGCACCCGATATCAGCCCCAAAAAAACATGGGAGGGCTTTTTCGGCGGGATTATTACCGCCGCCGTATTCGGCGTCTTATTGGGTAAGGGGTACGAGTTGTGGGAGTTTGTGTTCACGGGGGGGAACACTTTCTCGACGGACGTGATTTTCCTTTCGGCGCTGGCGGTGTGCTGCTCGCTGCTCGGCGTCCTCGGGGATTTGTCGGCATCGCTGATAAAGCGTGAATGTTCGGTCAAGGATTTCGGGAACATCATGCCCGGGCACGGCGGGGTTTTGGACCGGTTCGACAGCGTGCTGTTCGTGGCGCCGCTGGTGTATCTCGTGTTTTTATGGTATTTCCCCGTTATCGACAAGGTATGATTAAACAAATCGTCGTCCTCGGCTCCACCGGTTCCGTAGGCTCGCAAACGCTTCAGGCGGCCAAGGAGCTTGGCATAAAGGTAAAGGCGCTGTCCGCCCACTCGAATACGAAGCTGCTGGCAAAACAAGCCGCGGAGTTCTCGCCGGAACGCGTTTGCGTTTCAAGCGAAAATCCCGATATGCTGTGCGAAATAGCGGCTATGCCGGGTTGCGCGGTCGTCAACGCCATAGTGGGTTCGGCGGGGCTGAAGCCGACGTTGGTCGCCGTTAACGCGGGCAACGACGTCGCCATAGCCAATAAGGAGGCGTTGGTGGCGGGCGGAGAAATCATTATGGCGTCGGCCAAGGAGAAGAACGTTCGCGTTATCCCGGTTGACAGCGAACATTCGGCGATTATGCAATGTCTCGACGGGAAAAACGCCGTTCATAAAATCATATTGACGGCTTCGGGCGGGGCGTTTTTCGGTTACGGCAAAAAACGGCTGAAAGGCGTTTCCAAAGAGGCGGCGCTTCGCCATCCGAACTGGAATATGGGCGCGAAGGTTACGGTGGACAGCGCCACCTTGATGAATAAAGGGCTGGAATTGATAGAAGCCGTAAGGCTTTTCGGCGTGGACGAATCCCAAATAGAAATCGTCGTCCACCCGCAAAGCATAATCCATTCGGCGGTGGAATTCGCCGACGGGAGCGTTATTGCCCAAATGGGCGTTCCCGATATGCGGCTGCCCATTCGTTACGCGCTGACCTGCCCCGAAAAGCCGCCGTCGCCGGTAAGGCGGCTTTCGTTGGTTGAAGCGGGGCGGCTGACTTTCGCCGAGGCGGATGAAAAGGCGTTCCCCCTTCTCGGTTTGGCGCGGGAGGCGGTTCGGTTGGGGGGGAACGCCCCGTGCGTTCTCAACGCGGCGAACGAGGCGGCGGTGGAAATGTTTTTGAGGGATAAAATAAAGTTTTATCAAATCGCGGAAACCGTCGCGGAAATATTCGCGAAAACGGATAAAACCAAGGACATATCCCTCGAAATTATAGAAGACACGGAAAAACAAATCAAAGGGATAAAATTTTAAAAGTTAAGAAAGGCGGTCGCGCCGCGGATTTCGTCGGTTTTTGCGCGGGGCGGCACGGTCGTAAAAATGTCAGTTTTCATATCGGTCTTAACCACGCTTCTTGTGTTGGGCGTCATTATATTCGTTCACGAAATCGGCCATTTCTCCGCCGCGAGACTGTTTAAGATGAAGGTCTGCGAGTTCAATATGGGAATGGGTCCCGCGCTCTTCAAAAAGCGCGGGAAAGAAACGGTTTATTCGTTAAGGATCTTTCCGATAGGCGGTTCGTGCGTTCTCGGCGAGGACGAGAACCCGGGCGACGACCCGCGCGAGTTCAGGAACAGACCCGTTTGGCAGCGCATGATTGTCATTGTCGCGGGGGCGGCGTTAAATCTTGTTTTGGGGTTTGTTTTCTGCGTTATAATCGCCTGTTCAATCAATATGCCGTCAACGACGGTGGGGAGGTTTTACGACGGCGCGGTGAGCAACACGGGGTCGAGCGCGTTGCAAGAGGGCGACAAAATCCACAGCATAAACGGCATGAGAATCTTCAGTTACACCGATATGAGCTACAAGCTCGGCAGTTCGCCGTCGAAGGGCGGGAATGAGGTTCTCGCCGTTTTCGAGTTCGTCGTGATAAGGGACGGAGAAAAAATAACCCTGCCGGAAGTGAGTTTCGCCGCCGAGCCGAACGAGCGCGGCGGAATGGCGTACAGGCACGATTTCGCCGTTTACCGCATACCGAAGAACTTTATAAACGTCATGTCCTATTCCTTTCATTCGGCGGTGAGCCAAGGGCGCATTATCTGGCTTTCAATAATGGATTTAATCAAGGGCACCTACGGGCTGAACGAACTGTCGGGACCGGTGGGGGTGGCGGCGGTTATCGACGAGGTTACGTCGAGGGCGGAAACTTTAAGGGACAGGATGTTCTATATAATATCGCTGTCCGCGCTCATTTCGATAAACCTGGGGATAGTCAACCTGCTGCCCATACCCGCGTTGGACGGCGCCCGCCTTATATTTTTTGCGGTTGAGGCGGTAAGGCGCAAGCCGCTTAAGGCGGAGGTGGAGGGGACTATTCACTTTGTCGGGTTCGCCTTGCTCATGCTGTTGATGCTGGCGGTTACCTTCAACGACATACGGAGATTGGTTTTCGGCGGATAATATGAGGAAAAAACTTGTTAAATGCGGGGGGATTGTCTTCGGCGACGGGAATATCCACGTTCAGTCGATGCTGAAAGCCCCGCCGGAAGATATTCAAGCCAACGTGAGGCAGGCGTCGCGCCTCGCGGAAGCGGGGTGCGCGGCCGTCCGCGTCGCCGTTCCCGAGAAAAAAGACGCGGCGTTGATTTTCGCGCTGAAAAAAAGCGTGAAAGTCCCCATAATCGCCGACATACACAACGATTACAAAACGGCGCTTGAAGCGGTCGGCGCGGGCGCGGACAAAATCAGGATTAACCCCGGCAATATCGGGGGCGCCGACAGGGTTAAGAAAATCGCGTCCGCCTGTAAAGCCGCCGGCATACCGATTAGGGCGGGCGTGAACTCGGGGAGTTTGAAAAGCGGCGGCGACGCCGTTCAAAGCGCGCTTGAAAGTATCCGCCTGCTGGAACGCTTCGACTTCGACGACATAGTGGTATCGGTAAAATCGTCAAGCGTTCAAAAAACGGTGGCGGATTACCGGAAATTGGCGGAACTGTGCCCTTACCCGCTGCACGTCGGCGTTACGGAGTCGGGGACGGCGCGAATCGGCTTAATAAAGTCGGCAATCGGGATAGGCTCGCTTTTATGCGATAACATAGGCGACACGATAAGGGTTTCGCTGACCGCCGAACCCGAAAGGGAGGTCGAGGCGGCGTATGACATACTGAAAGCGGCGGGGATAAGGCGAAGCGGCGCGTTTCGCGCCCCGTCGGTCGAGGTCGTTTCCTGCCCCGCTTGCGGCAGAACGAGGATAGACGTCGCTTTTCTCGCCCGGCAAACGGAGGAGTTGACCCGCGGTTTAGGCAAGGATATAAAAATCGCGGTTATGGGGTGCGCCGTGAACGGTCCCGGCGAGTGCGGGGGCGCGGATTTCGGGATAACGGGCGGCGACGGCGAGGGGCTGATTTATAAGAACGGGAAAATCGTCGGAAAAGTAACCGAAAGCGAACTGTTGCCCGCGCTTATGGAGGAGATAAAGGGATGGCAAAATTAGACGAACTGTTGAAAAAGGCGGGGATGTCGGAAAAGACGCTCGACTGCGATTTAATCAGCGCGGATTTTGAGGAGAAAAGGAATGTTTTGACCTTGCGTATAACGTCGGAATCGCCGATTGGCTTCGGCGAACTGAGCGGTTGCGAAAAAAAAATCAAGGAATTTTTGGGCGCGTCCGACGTAAGGATAATCCCGGAAAGCAAAAGGGAACTTCCCCCCGCTTCGGATATTCCGCCCGTCCACGCCGTTTTGCCCGCCGAGCGAGAACCTGCCGGCGGCGACGTCGTAGTCGTAAAAAAACCGCTTAAAACCGCCGCGCGGTCCGAAAACCCCGACCTGCTTTTCGGGCGGGAAATAAAGGAGCCGCCCGTTCCCATGTCGGAATTGACGGCGGACGGGGACGTTACGGTATGGGGCAAGGTTTTTGAAAAAGAGACGCGAACCCTCAAAAACGGCAAAAACGTCGCGCTTGTCAGTTTTACCGACGGCACATCCTCCCGGATGTTGAAGTTCTTTTCGGACGGGGGCAAAACCGCCGCCGAAAAGCGGATTAAAAACGGGGTTTCCCTTTTGGCGCAAGGCAAGTACAAATACGATGAATTTGAAAAAACAAACATAATCGAGCCGGTTTCGCTCACGCTGATTAACCCGCCCGAAAGGGCGGACTGTTCCGAAAAAAAGCGGTGCGAACTCCACCTTCATACGAAGATGTCGGATATGGACGCGGTCAACTCGGCGGGGGAATACGTCGAACTCGCCTATAAATGGGGGCACAGGGCCGTGGCGATTACCGACCACGGGAACGTTCAGGCGTTCCCCGAGGCTATGGATACCTATGAAAGAATTAAACAAAAAGACCCCGAAGCCGATTTTAAGGTAATCTACGGGACGGAGGCGTATTTTGTCAACGACGGAACGCCGCTGATATCGTCGGGGGCGCGATTCTTGCTTAACGGGGAATTTATAGTTTTGGACGTCGAAACGACGGGGTTGTCCCAGTCTTCGGACAGAATAACGGAAATCGGGGCGGTAAGGCTCAAGAATATGGAAATCGCCGAAAAATTCCACACCTTCGTCAATCCCGAAACGCCCATACCCGACAGCATAACCGCCCTCACCGGGATAACCGACGACATGGTCCGCGACGCGCCGTATGAGAAAGAGGCGTTCGCGGAATTTATAAAGTTTTGCGGCGGCGGTTCCGTCGCGCTCATAGCGCATAACGCGCCGTTCGACGCGGGATTTTTACGGGCGGGCTTCAACCGTTGCGGTTTGGAATACGATTACGCGGAGATTGACACGCTGCCGCTTTGCCGCGCCGCCGTCCCCAACCGCAAGCACGGTCTGGGCGAAATGGCGAAATATTTCAAATTGGGCGAATTTAACCACCACCGCGCCGTAGACGACGCGGAAACGACCGCGCGGCTGTTCGTGAAAATCGTCGCCGAAGCGGGCAGGGGCAGGGTTCTCGAAAGGGCGGGCGACCTTAACGCCGCCCTCGGCGGCGTCGACGTAAAGAAGGAAAAGTATTTCCACCAGATTATACTCGTGAAAAATAAAACCGGCTTGAAAAACCTATATAAGCTCGTCTCGTTTTCAAACCTGAATTATTTTTATAAAAAACCGCGCATCCCCCTGTCCGAACTGAAAAACCGCCGCGAAGGGCTTATAATCGGGAGCGCCTGCGAACAAGGAGAACTGTTCCGCGCCGTTTTGGACGGAAAACCGTGGGAAACGCTCCTCGAAACGGCGAAATTCTACGATTATCTTGAAATACAGCCGTCGTCCAACAACGCTTTTTTGGTAAGGCGCGGCGACGTGGACAGCGAACTTAAATTACAGGCAATCAACAAAAAAATCTTCGACATAGGAAAGGCTTTGGGCAAACCCGTCGTCGCCACCTGCGACGTGCATTTTATGAACCCCGGGGATTTCATCTTCCGCGAAATCCTTCAGACGGGGCAGGGGTACTCGGACGCTTCAAGCCAGGCGCCGCTTTATATGAGAACCACAAAGGAAATGCTGGAGGAGTTCTCGTACTTAGGCGAAGACGGCGCTTATGAAATCGTGGTCGAAAACCCCAATAAAATCGCCGATATGGTCGAGGACGTCCGCCCCGTCCCCAAAGGCACCTACACGCCGAATATAAAGGGCGCGGATAAAGAGCTGGAACAGCTTTGCAGAAAACGCGCCGAAAAACTGTACGGCGGCGGCGGGGAACTGCCGGAAACCGTCGCGGCGCGCTTGGATAAAGAGCTGAACGCGATAATAAAATACGGTTTCGCCGTGCTTTACATAATCGCGCATAAGTTAGTGAAAAAATCGGAAGAAGACGGTTATCTCGTGGGTTCGCGGGGTTCCGTCGGCTCGTCGTTCGTCGCGAACCTCGCGGGGATTTCCGAAGTCAACCCGCTTCCCCCGCATTATCGCTGTAAAAAATGCGGGCACACCGAATTTGTCGCCGACGGTTCCGTGGGTTCGGGATATGATTTGCCGAAAAAAGCCTGCCCCGCCTGCGGCGAAGACCTTGAGCGCGACGGGCACGACATCCCGTTTGAAACGTTTTTGGGGTTCAAAGGGGATAAGGCGCCCGATATAGACTTGAATTTCAGCGGGGAATACCAGCCGAGGGCGCATAAATACACCGAAGAGCTTTTCGGCAGGGATTACGTATTCAGGGCGGGGACAATCTCCGCCATCCAAAGCAAGACGGCGTTCGGCTTCGTGAAAAAGTTTGAGGAAGAGCGCGGCGTAACGTTCGACAAAGCGGAAATCAACCGCCTCGTGGCGGGTTGCGTCGGCGTTAAGCGGACGACCTCCCAGCATCCCGGCGGAATGGTGGTAATCCCGAAAGAATACGAGGTTTACGACTTTACCCCCGTTCAGCGGCCGGCGGACGACGATTCAAAGGATATTATCACCACCCACTTCGATTTCCACGCCCTGCACGACACGGTCTTAAAGTTAGACGAGTTGGGGCACGACGTTCCGACCTTGTATAAGCGCCTCGAGGACATGACGGGGGTAAAGATAGCCGACGTCCCCCCGACGGACGAACGGGTGATGAAGCTGTTCGTTTCCCCCGAACCGCTCAAACTGTCCGAAAACGACGGAACCTTTTCAACGGGGACTTACGGGCTGCCGGAATTCGGGACGCCGTTCGTCCTGCAAATGCTGAAAGAGGCGCGACCGAAAACGTTCGCCGACCTGCTTCAGATTTCCGGGCTGTCGCACGGCACGGACGTTTGGATAGGCAACGCGCGGGATTTGATAACCGAAGGAAAACGCTCGATTTCAGAAGTGATAGGGACGCGGGATAATATCATGGTCTATTTGATACGCAAGGGGATGAAGCCGTCGCTCGCGTTCAAAATTACCGAGATTACAAGGAAAGGGAAAGCGTCGGAGCAGTTTGACGAGGAGATTTACAGGGAGTTCAAAGAATGCGGCGTTCCCGCCTGGTACGTCGAAAGCTGCAAGAAAATCAAGTATATGTTCCCTAAGGCGCACGCCGCCGCCTACGTTACCGGCGCGGTAAAGCTCGGGTGGTTCAAGGTGTATTACCCGCGGGAATTTTACGCGGCGGTACTCGCCAAGCATACGGACAATATCGAGGTCAAGACCGTCCTTGAAGGGAAAGACGCGGTGAAAGCCAGACTCCGGTCAATCGCCGCCAACCCCGACGTCCAGCCTAAGGAAAAAGCGATTTATGACGCGCTGTTAATCGTGTATGAAATGCTGCTTCGCGGGATAAAGCTGCTGCCCGCCTGTTACAAAAACTCGCACCCGGTTATGTATAACATAGAAGAAACGCCGGAAAAAGGCTTGCGTCTGCCTTACGCGGCAATCGAGGGTTGCGGGGAAAGCGCCGCCCGCCGCCTTTCCGAGGTTATAGGGAGCGGGGATTTCGTCTGCGTGGACGATATTCAAAATAAATCGGGGCTGAACAAAACGGTGATGGAAAAACTGACTGACACAGGCTTCTTCGGGGGACTGCCGCAATCGGCGCAAATTTCGCTGTTTGAACTGTAAAGGCGGTTAAGTTGACATCGTAAATCGAACGGATTTTGTTCAAAACGCGTCGGATATGGTTCCGCCCCCGACGACCGTGTCGCCGTCGTACAGCGCCACCGCCTGACCCTTCGCTATCGCTCTCTGCGGCTCGTCGAACTCGATGTAAACCTTTCCGGGTGAACTCACCTTTGCCGTCGCCCGCCGCTCCTTTTGCCCGTGCCGCGTCTTCACTTCCACGCGAACGGGGGAACGGGGTTCGTCAATCGCAATCCAGTTAAAATCGACGGCGTTAAGCGACTTCGTAAACAGCCCGCTTTCCTCGCAGAGCGTTACGGTGTTGTTCTCCGGGTTTTTCGAGCGCACGTATAACGGTTTCGGAAAGGAGAGACCCAGTCCCCTCCGCTGCCCCGCGGTGTAGCGTATCAGCCCCTTGTGCCTGCCGAGAACGCAGCCGCGCGTATCCGTGAAATCCCCGCTTTCGCAAACCTTGCCCGTGTACCGTTCTATGAACCCCGCATAATCTCCGTCGCGCACGAAGCAAATATCCTGGCTGTCGCGCTTCTTCGCGTTTAAAAAGCCCTGTTCGGCGGCGATTAAGCGCACATTCGCCTTGTAAAGCCCGCCGAGGGGGAACATCGCGCCCGCAAGCTGTTCTTGCGTCATGGAATACAGGAAATAGCTTTGGTCCTTGGCTTCGTCCGCCGCTTTTTTCAGCAGATAGCGCCCCGTTTTTAAATCGCGCTCGATTCTCGCGTAATGCCCCGTCGCCAGATAGTCCGCGCCGAGCTGTTTCGCGCGGGAGAGCAGCTTTTCAAACTTTATATGGCGGTTGCAGTCGACGCAGGGGTTAGGCGTCGCGCCGTTTTGATAGGCTTCGACAAACCCGCCGATAACCCGTTCCTTAAACTCTTCGGTAAAGTTAAAGACATAATGCGGGATATCCAACCGATAAGCGACGCTTTTCGCGTCGCTTACGTCCTCAAGGGAACAGCAGGTTCTCCCGCCGGTTCGGGTTTCCTCCCCGTCGAACAGCTTCATCGTCGCGCCCGCGCAGTCGAAGCCCCGCGCTTTCAGCAGATACGCCGCCACGGAACTGTCAACGCCGCCGCTCATCGCGATAAGAACCCTGCCGCCCATAACCGCTCCTCCGGTAATTTCAGAATTTTTTTTATTTTTTTAAAAAGCCATTGCAAACGTTTTTGTTTTGTGTTAAAATATATATAAAATATATGTTTAGTAGGGAAATGATGGGAATGAAAACGGAAACTGCTTGCCTGCACGCCGTGCGGGATAAAACCCATAAGACCGGCTCGGTCGCCGCGCCCATATACCAGACCGCCACGTTCGCCCACCCGTCCGTGGGGGAAAGCACGGGCTACGACTATTCCCGCTCGGGGAACCCCACGCGGGAACACGTCGAGAAGCTGTTGAACGCCTTGGAAAAAGGCGCGGGGGCGTTGGCGTTTTCCAGCGGGATGGCGGCAATCGGGACGCTTATGGAACTCTTTTCCCCGTGCGAGGAGCCGGAAATCATCGCCACCGACGACCTTTACGGCGGAACCGTCCGCCTATTCGACCGAATTTCAAGGAAAAACGGGATAAAGGTCAATTACGCCGACACATCGAACCTGCCCGAGTTTGAAAGCGCCGTTACGGGCAGAACGAAAGCGGTGTTCATTGAAACCCCCACAAACCCCATGATGAAAGTTACCGATATAGCGGCGGTCAGGGAAATAACGGCGGGGAAGGGTATACTGCTTATAGTTGACAACACTTTCCTCACCCCTTATTTCTGCAACCCCGTTTCGCTCGGCGCGGATATAGTGGTTCACAGCGGGACGAAATACTTAAGCGGGCATAACGACACGTTAAGCGGTTTTTTGGTAGCCGCCGGCGCCGAAATCCTTGAAAGGCTCCGTTTTATCCAAAAGACCACGGGGGCGGTGCTTTCGCCTTTCGACTCGTTCCTCGTAACACGCGGGATTAAAACCCTCGCGGTTCGTATGGAAAAAGCGCAGAAAAACGCTTTGAGCGTGGCGAAATGGCTGAAAGAACAGCCGAAAGTAACCGCCGTCCGTTACGTCGGCTTGCCGGAACACCCCGCTTACGAACTGTCGAGGAAGCAGGCGAGCGGCTTCGGTTCCATGATTTCGTTTTCGGTTGACAGCGCCGAAACCGCGCGAAGCGTCCTCAACAGGGTGGAGCTTATACTGTTCGCGGAATCCTTGGGCGGGACGGAAACGCTCATAACCTATCCCGTTACGCAGACCCACGCCGACGTGCCGGAGGAACGGCGCCTTTCACGCGGGATTGACGAAAGGCTACTACGCCTGTCAGTCGGGATTGAAGCGGAAGAGGATATTATCGCCGACCTTGAAAACGCCTTGAATCTTTCCGCGTGATTGCTGTCAACCTATCAGTATTTACGCATATTCGGTTCGCGTAAATGCTGTCAACCTATAAGGCTTAACGCCTTTTTCCCTATGTCTTTTCTGTAGAACGCCTTTTCAAACTTGATTTTCCCGACCGCTTCATACGCTTTGCTTAACGCCGTTTCCAAATCGTCGGCTACTCCCGTGACGCCGAGAACCCTGCCCCCCGCCGTTACGTAAGCGCCGCCTTCCTTTCGCGTGCCCGCGTGGAAGACGCGAACCCCGCTTAATTCCCCCGCGCAATCCAAACCCGTAATCGGGAATCCCGTTTCATACCTTTCGGGATAGCCGCCGCTCGCCATAACCACGCAGACGGCTTTTTCCGGGGAAAACCTTATCTCCAAAGCGGACAGCCGTTCTTCCCAAACCGCCTCCATTATATCCGTTAAATCGGTTTCAAGCAGCGGCAGAATCGTCTGCGCCTCCGGGTCGCCGAAACGGCAATTATACTCGATTACCTTAACGCCCGAACCCGTCAGCGCCAGCCCGAAATAAAGGCAACCCTTGAAAGCCCTGCCCTCGTCCGCCATACCCTTTACCGTCGGCAGGAATATCTTTTCCATACATTCGGCGGCGATTTCCTTTGTGTAATAAGGCGCGGGGGCGATAACGCCCATCCCGCCGGTGTTCAAGCCCCCGTCGCCGTCCAAGGCGCGCTTATGGTCGGCGGCGGCGGGCATGGGTATGACCGTTTTCCCGTCGGTGAACGCCAAAACCGTTACTTCCGCGCCGTCAAGGTATTCCTCGACGACGATTTCCTTTCCGCTGTCCCCGAACCTGCCCCCCTTCAGAATATCCTTGACGGCTTTTTCGGCTTCGGCAAGGTTTTCCGCGATTATAACGCCTTTGCCGAGCGCCAAGCCGTCGCATTTGATAACGGCGGGGAACGAGCCGGCGGCCTTTATGTAATCTACGGCTTTTTTCGCGTCGGTAAACGTTTTATAGGCGGCGGTCGGTATGCCGTGCCTTGACATAAAGTTTTTTGAAAACACCTTGCTCCCCTCTAATTCGGCGGCGGCTTTACGGGGTCCGAACGTCTTAAAACCCGCCGCGTTCAACGCATCGACCGCGCCGAGAACCAGCGGGTCGTCCGGCGCGACGAACACCCAATCGGGCTTGATTTCATCCGCTAAGGCGACGACACCGGGTATGTCGGTCGCCTTTATGTCGCGGCAGGCGGCGAGCGACGCTATGCCGCCGTTACCGGGGGCGGCGTTTATTTCGCTTACTTTGGGCGATTTTTTCAACGCGGCGATTATGGCGTGCTCCCTGCCGCCGCCGCCCGTTACGAGAATTTTCAAACCGTAATCTCCTTTGTTTCTCGTGTCAGCTCAATTCCATGTGGTGGATTTTATAATCGTTCCTGTCGACGTACACCCTGATTTTATTGTCCGGCGTAATATAGGGCGCGGGGTCGTTTTTTAAAGACGTTTTCCTGTATTCGTAAACCGTGCCGCCCGCGTCGAAGTATCGGCACCCGACGATAAACGAGCCGTCCGCGCTTTGGCGTATCTCAACGACGTCCGCCATTATGAAGCAGCCCTCGGCGATAAGCCGTTCGCCCGTTTCCCGTGATTTGGCGCGCCCGTAAATCTTGCGAACCGCCCCGAAAAACATTCCCCCCCCGAAGACGATGAACGGCAGCATGGGCAAGAGAACCCTAACCCCGAAGGAAACCGCGGACAGCACAACCATTCCGAGAAAGCAGGCGCCCATTATCAAACGGTTCGTGTCGTTTTTGGTTTCGCGGTCTTTTTCCGGCGGGGAATACGAGGTATAGGGTTCCTGTTGGGCGTAGGGTTCCCGTTGGGCGTAGGCGCCCGGCTGTTTTTCCGGCAGGGTTTTCAGGTCTATGCAATAGTTCTTAAAATCCCTTCGGTCGACGTACACCCGGATTTTACCGTCCGCGGTTATGCAGGGCGCCGGGTCGTCGTTCAAAAACTTTTCCGTGAATTCATAGGTTTGCCCGCCCTCGGAGTAGTCGCACCTTATCATAAAAGGGTAATACCCGTTAATTCGCGTGTTCCTCATCACGCCGTGTTCGATAACGTTCGCCGTTACGTAATAGCCCTCGCTTTCGAGACGATTGCGCAGGGCGGCTTTCCCGACCGTCCTCGACAGGTTCCGTATCCCGAAAAAGAGCATGACCATACCGATTGTACCGAAGATGCAAAGCAAAATTATCGGAAAAATCAGCGAGCCGCTCATTATCGAGCGGGGGTTGTCGGGGTCGTACCAGACCTCGATGCCCATCCCCGCATACATATCGGACGAATAGTGGGAGAGCGTCGTGTCTATCTCGTTGCCGTCCTTGTCGTAAAACCGCACGCCGACCGTGTGGGTTTTGTCGTCGCCGCTGCCCGACGTATATATGCCGGTGATAACCGCGTCGGCTTTGACGGCGGTTTTCATAAAATCGTCCCTTTCCTTCAGCATAAGGAGCGGTATCGATATTCCGACGGTGAAAAACACAATTCCCATAACCAAAACCGTTAAAGACGCCGTCGTGAACGGGTTACGCGTCAGTTTTAACATAATTTTCTCCTTTGCGGCGTTTTTCGGGCGCGCCATGTATTTAACAGCATAATTATATAATATTTCCGCGAAAACGTCAACGTTTTTACGGTTGCGAACCGTCTGTGCCCGTTTTTTGTGGAATTTGTTAAAATTACACGGTTTAAAGCGTATATGATAGTGCAATATGACACTTGAAAAAAAGCCCGAAAATTGATATACTTATACTTGGGGTGCTTTGCTCGGACAAACGCGACGCCCGAACGCCAAAGGAGAACGGCTTTGAAAAAGAGGTTCAAATTAAAATATCTGATTGCCGCCGCCGTCAACGTCGCGACGGTCGCCGCCGTCCTTTTTGCCGAAGCGGTAAACGCGTCGTCAATCGAGGTTTCCGCTCGCCGCGCCTTTGAGAAATCCTATTCGGAGGTGGCGGCTCAGTCAATCGGCTACGTGCGGAAAGAAATGGATATTTATATGAAGCAGGCGGAAACCGACGCCGCGGCGCTTTCGGGGCATCAGAGCATGAGCGAGGACGAAAAGCTTTCAACGATGAAGCGGCTGACGGCGGACGGCGCGTTTTACGACTTGATTTTGCTTGACGCCAACGGAAACTCGCTGTCCGGTTTGAGGGGGAGCGGCGTCGCTTTCCCCGAGAGCGTTTTTATGCGGGCGATGGACGGTTTTACGGACATATCGGGGAAAAGCAGGATATATTCCGGCTCGGTCGAGTACAACGCCTTTTCCGCGCCCATATACACAAACGGGGAGATAACCGGGGTTTTGGCGGGGATTGTCCCAACGGAACGGCTTACGCTTATCCTGACGTCGGTTATATTCGGCGAAAGGACCGACAGCTTCGCGGTTAACCCGGAAGGGAAAATATACATGATTTCCGCTTATTATGAAAATTCCGCCTTTTACGGCGAAAACATATTCGACTCGTTCGTTATGGAAGAGGACGACTTTTTCAGCGTTAAGAACGACTTCGTCACTTCCGCACCCGTCGGTATGCACAAAGCCGAAATAGGCGGCGCCGTCCGCGTCGTCAGTTATAACGCGCTCGGGATAGGCGATTTGATTATCGTCAGGATAGTCCCCGAAAGCGTGATAACCGACGCCATTTCCCCGATAACGGTTCGCCTCGCGGTTTTTAACACGGGGTTTCTGATAGCGGCGGTGGCGTTGTCGGTCGCTTTCACCGTATATTATTTCAGGAACGCCGCCGTCGTTTCTTATTACGCGGACGAAAAGGAAAAGCTGACCTCGACCGACGCGCTGACCGGCTGTTACGCCATGAGCAAGTTTTTGGAAGAGGCGAAGGGCATATTAAGGTTGGACGACTATTATCTGAAAAACTATGTCGTTTCGCTGGATATCAACAAGTTCCGCTCGATTAACGATATGCTGGGCTACGACAGGGGGAATCAGATTTTAAAGCAGATGGCGGAGATAATTACCCGCGACACGGGGAAAAACGATATAGTTACCCGCGTGAACGACGTGTTTTACTTCGTCGTTTCCTGCGAGAACGACAGCCGGCTGATTAAGACGATCGATTCCGTCATAGCCGACGCGGAATATGTCGCGCCCGACCAAAACTTGGTCCTTTCCATAGGGATTTACGGAATAGACGACAGGAAGTTAAGCGTCCAGTTAGCCATGGACCGCGCCGATATCGCCCGCCGCATGGTCAAGAACGTTTCGGAAAGCGCCTACGCGTTTTTCGACGACAAGGTTCTGACGAAAATCCGCGAGGAAAAGGAAATAGAGGACATTATGGACGACGCCCTCGCGCGAGACGAGTTTATCCCTTATCTGCAGCCGAAATACGCGTTGAGGGTTGAAAGCGACATGGTTTTAGACGCGGACGGCAATTTGGGCTTCATCGACTTTAACGCGCCGGGCGGGGCGAACACCGCGGTTATGGGGGCGGAAGCCTTGGTGAGATGGAAGAGGAACGGGCAGTTGGTCCCGCCGTATAAGTTCATACCCCTGTTCGAGTCGAACGGGTTCATAACCAAATTGGACAAATATATTTTCGAGGAGACCTGCAAAAGGCAAAAGCAATGGATTAACAGGGGGCTGCCCATAAAGGTGATTTCCGTCAACGCGTCGAGGGTCAACCTTTTCAAGCCTTATTATATACAGGAGCTTTCGGATATATGCCAAAAGTACAGCGTTCCGACGAGGTATTTCGAGATAGAGATAACCGAGACGATAGCCGGAGACGACCTCGACATACTCAAGGAGAAGATTTTCGAGATAAAAAAGCTCGGCTTCCACGCTTCGATTGACGACTTCGGTTCGGGTTACTCGTCTTTGAATATGCTCAAGGACCTGCCCGTGGATATACTGAAAATCGACCGCGGCTTTCTGGCGGAGGATATGCTCAAGAACGAACGCGCCTACAAGGTTCTCGAACACGTCATTTCCCTTGCCGTTTCATTGAATATAAAGACCGTCTGCGAGGGTCTCGAAACGGAGGGGCAGGTGGAAATTCTGCGGGATTTGGGTTGCGATATGGCGCAGGGGTACTATTTCGCCAAGCCGATGCCGCTTGACGAGTATGAGAGGTTAGTTTACGGCAAAGGGGACTTTAACATATGAAAGAGAAAGAACAGAACGCCGTTCTGGCGGTGGCGGGCGTTACGGAGAGCGCGAGCCGTTCCCTGCACAACACGATAAGGTATGTTTACGCAGTCGCGGAACGCGATTTTTACAACATAAACGTCAAGGATTTGTTTAAAATCGCCCTTTCCGACATAACCGCCCCCGATATCCTTTCCAATCTCGGCGTTTCCGCCGACGTAAAGCCGGAAACTTTCTATTCCGCCGGGTTCAAGCGGCTGGCGAACATGATTTTTTACGCTTTCGCGGTGAGAATCCCGTTTTTAAGGCGGACTAAAAGCCCGCTGGCGAAGGATACCCTGCTTCGCGGTATGTTCGACGCCTGCGCGGGCAAGGGCGCCGAAAACTTCGACGATACGGTTTACGGCGATTTCAAGTCGATGATGAGGAGAGCCAAAAGCCGCGAACCCGAACCGCCCTTCACCGCGGAATGGTTCAGGCGGTGGGCGTATTCCGACGGCGGCGAGTTGGCGTCGATAAACAACAAGAATATGTTCCTTTTAGGCTGTATGGACGCGATGTTCCCTCTGTTTTACGCGGCGCTGTCGGAAAGGCTGACGGAAATGATAACGGGCGATTTGCTGTAACCGAAAAAAAAGCCCCGAAAAAAAGCGCCCTGTTAGAGCGCTTTTTCTTTGTGTCGGCACCGAGCTATCTTACCGGAGCGTCGCCGCCCAAGTATTTTCACCGCGGACGAGCTTAACTTCTGTGTTCGGAATGGGAACAGGTGGACCCTCATCGCTGTAGACGCCGACTGTAACGACAGAGACCGATTCTCTGAAAATTGAATAGCGAAATAAAAACGAACGACTTTAATTCCGCGAACGGTCGGCAATCGCCAACCGCCGTAAGGTTAAGCCCTCGACCGATTAGTACTCGCAAGCTAAACGCCTCGCGACGCTTACACATTGAGCCTATCAACCTCGTAGTCTACAAGGGGTCTTACTCGCTTACGCGATGGGATATCTTATCTTAAGGACGGCTTCACGCTTAGATGCTTTCAGCGTTTATCCGAACCGCACATAGCTGCCCTGCTGTGCCGTTGGCACGACAACAGGTGCACCAGAGGTGCGTCCATCCCGGTCCTCTCGTACTAGGGACAGCGCCTTTCAAATATCCTGCGCCCACGACAGATAGGGACCGAACTGTCTCACGACGTTCTGAACCCAGCTCGCGTACCGCTTTAATTGGCGAACAGCCAAACCCTTGGGACCGAATACAGCCCCAGGATGCGATGAGC
>JAIRWC010000016.1 GCA_031253495.1 Oscillospiraceae bacterium
TCAGCAAACCAGCGCGACCGCCGAGGAAAGCGCCGCGTCTTCCGAAGAGATGAGCGGTCAAGCCGCCATATTGGAGAACCTGATTTCCCAATTCAAGCTGAACCAACACCGCAACCGCGTATAAATCCAAAATGCAAAGCATTTTGAATTTATACGGTTCACCGTTTAAAAACGGTATTAAACGGCTATATCTTTTCCACCTTGGCGAAATTCGCCATAATTTTCTTCGTCCCCACCTTGTCGAAAGCTATTTCAAGCAAAACGTCGCCGCCCATCGGAACGGCGCCGATTACCACCCCGTCCCCGAAAATCCCGTGCCTTACCCTGTCGCCGTCGCCGAAAACGGCGGCGCGCGCCGTCTTTTTCGTTTTTGAGGCGTTTATCCCGCCCGCCAAATACGACGGCGGTCCGCCCGCCGCCTTTTTCGCCGCCGGCGGTCTTTCGCCGTTTACTTTGACGTAACGGGGCGGGATTTCCCCCGCGAAGCGCGAAACGGCGTTCCGCTGGGTCGCGCCGTATAACAGCCTCTGCCTTGCCGCCGTAATGTACAGCTCGTCTTTCGCCCGCGTAATCGCGACGTAGGCGAGCCGCCTTTCCTCCTCAAGGTCCATGGGGTCGGCGACGCTGCGGTAAGACGGGAATATCCCCTCTTCCGCGCCTATCAGGAAAACCCTGCCGAACTCCAGCCCCTTCGCCGAGTGGACGGTCATCAGCGCCACCTTGTCCTCGCCGCTTTCATACTCGTCGATATCCGAAACCAAAGCCGCCTGTTCAAGAAACCCCGCCAAAGAGGCGTCCTCGTTCTCTTCCGTGAATTTCACCGCCGCCGATTTTAATTCCTTTACGTTCTCGGCGCGGACATACCCCTCCTCCTCTTTTTCCAGCATTTTGAGGTAGCCCGTCCGTTCGGCTATATCGTCGATTAAGTCGGGTAGCCCCCTGCCGTCCGCCGAATTTATCAGTTCCGCGAACATGGCGGCGGCGGCTTCGCACTGAGCCGCTTTTTTGCTCAAGGCGCCGAACTCGAAAGCGCGCGCCATTACCTCGACGGGGCTTAATCCCGTGCCGGCGGCGATTTGTTCAATCGCCTCCAGCGTGGCGGCTCCTATCCCGCGCTTGGGTTCGTTGGCTATCCTGCGGAACCGCGCCAAATCGAAAGGGTTTTCAATGACGCTCATGTAGGCGATAATATCCCTTACCTCCTTGCGCTCGTAAAACCGCGCGCCGCCTATTATCCTGTACGGAACGGACCGCCGCGCCAACATAAGCTCGACGGTTCTCGACTGCGCGTTTGCGCGGTAAAGCACGGCGTTCTCGCCGAATCCGACGCCCTTCCCTCTGCCCCGCTCTATCACGCGGGCCACGAACGCGGCTTCCTCCTGTTCGTCGTCGAATATTTCGACGACGACCTTTTCGCCGCCTTTGGCTTCGGTAAAAAGGTTCTTCCCTTTCCTTTGGGTGTTTTTGCTTATAACGCCGTTCGCCGCCCCCAAAATATTTTCCGAGGAGCGGTAATTTTGCTCTAACTTGATTACCCGCGCCCCGAACTCGCCTTCAAACGAAAGGATATTCTCGATGGTCGCGCCCCTGAAGCGGTAAATGCTCTGGTCTTCGTCCCCGACGACGCAAAGGTTCCCGTTCTTCCCCGCGAGCAGGGAAACCAGCCTGTACTGCGCGTGGTTCGTGTCCTGATACTCGTCGACCATTATGTACTTAAACTGCCTTTGCCACTTTTCGAGGATATCGGGGCGCGTTTCAAACAGTTCCGCCGTTTTCATTATCAAATCGTCGAAGTCGAGGGCGTTCGCCGCCTTGAGCTTTCTCTGATAAAGCTCGTAAACGCCTTGAGCCGTTTCAAGGAAAAAATCCCGCTTTCCGTCGGCGCCGCGTTCAAAGCGGTCGGGGGGGACAAGCCTGTCCTTTGCGCGGGAAATCGCGGAAGCAATCGCTTTCGGCGAAAACGCCTTTTCGGAAACGTTCAAGTCCCGCATACAGGATTTTATAACCCGCTGCGAGTCGTCCGCGTCGTAAATGGCGAAGCCTTTTTTATACCCCGCCGCCTCAATTCCGCGCCTTAAAATTTTCACGCAGACGGAATGGAACGTCCCCGCCGCCACGTCGCCCGCGCCTGGAACGTTAAGCGACGCCAACCGCCCGCGCAGTTCGCCCGCCGCCTTGTTCGTGAACGTAACGGCTAAGATTTGCCGCGGATGGGCGAGACCGGCGCCGATGATATTCGCTATGCGGCAGCACAGCACGAACGTTTTCCCGCTGCCCGCCCCCGCGATAATCAGCAGGGGGCCTTCGGTGCTGTTGACCGCTTCCGCCTGGGCGGGGTTAAGCCGCCCGAAAATATCGCCTAAGTCCAAGATTTCCACCTTATAACCTTTTAGAATGGTTTTTGCGCGAAACCGCCCCCGGTTTAAGCTTAAACTGCGCGATAAGACCTTCAAGCATGGACGACTGCCCGCTCATCTCTTCGGAAGCCGCGGCGCTTTCCTCGGCCGTCGCGCTGTTTTGCTGAACCACGCGCGCCACCTGTTCGACGCCCGTGTTAATCTGCGATATGCCGAGCGACTGTTCTTCCGACGACTTCGCTATTTCGCTTATAAGCTCGCTGCTCACGTTAACGCCGGAAACGATTTCCGCGAAACCGGCGGAGGTTTCGTTCGCTATTCGCGCCCCTAACTCCGCTTTTTCAATCGAGTCGGATATAAGTTCGCCCGTATCCTTTGCCGCCGCCGCGCTCTTGGCGGCTAAGTTACGAACCTCGTCCGCGACGACGGCGAAGCCTTTGCCCGCGTCGCCCGCGCGCGCCGCTTCCACGGCGGCGTTAAGCGCCAGTATGTTCGTCTGGAACGCTATGTCGTCGATTGCTTTGATAACCTTGCTTATGTTCCGGCTCGCCTGATTGATGCCGTTGACGGCGTCAACCATTTCCGCCATCCGGCGGTTCCCTTTCTCGGCGTTCTCCATAATCGCGTTCCCGAGGGCGGCGGCTTTCGCCGCGGTTTCCGCGTTCTTTTTGGTTTTGCCCGCTATGTCGGCGGCGGCGGAAGAAAGCTCTTCAATCGTGGCCGCCTGTTCGGTGGAACCCGCCGCGAGCGCCTGCGCCCCCTCGGCAATCTGCTTGGAACCGTCGGCGACCTGCGCGGTGGAGTTGTTTACGTCGCCGAACAGGGCGTTCAGCTTTTCAACCATGTGCCCGAGCGATTTCCCCATAACGTCGGCGTCGGAAATCAACTCGACTTCGACGGTGAGGTCGCCTTTCGCTATCGTCTCCAATTCCTCGGATATATGCGAGACGTGGTTGATAAAGGCGAGGCAGTCGCCCGTCATCCGCCCGGTTTCGTCCTTGATGAGGGCGTATTTCCCGGTAAGCGCGGCGTCTTCCGGGCGAAGCCGGATGTCCCCGGTCAAAGCCGCCCGCCTCATAAACGCGGAGAGCGCCACCAGCGGCTTGCCTATGCTTTTCCCCGTGTAATAGGCGATAACCAGCACGACGGACAGCGCGACGACGAAAATTATTATAAAACGCAAGATTGAGGCGTTGACCTCGGCGTTAACCTCGCTTTTGGGCGCCAAAACGTATATTTCGTAACCGTTGGTCAAAACGTTTGAAGCGCCGAGGAAGCCGACGCCGCCCAGCCGAACCTCGTACGTTTCGCCGCCGGTCGCGGCTTTTGAAAGCAGCTCTTTCCCGCCGCCGTCAAGGTTTTTTATGAACTCGCCCGTTTCAAAAAACTCGCCGAAGTTGTCCTTGATGAGGGCGAACCCCGTTTCATACAGCTTGACGTCCTTCACCAAAGCCTCGATATGCCCTATCGATATGTCGACGCCGACAATCCCCGCCCTTGCCCCGCCGATAACCACCGGTTCGGCGTAGCTCACCATAACGGTTCCGTCCGCCCACGCGTAAACCGGCGACCAATACGGCTTCCCCGACTTATAGGCGCCGTAGAACCATTCCATCTCGGCGGAATCGGTCTTCGAGTATTCGCCGTAGTCCTGCGGCGGAACCTCCGTAACGCCGTTCCCGGTTTCCTCGAAAAAAACCTCGCATACATAAGGATACCCCGCCAAATCGGGGTGTACCGCGAAATAAGCGCCCGTAACGAATTCGGAGCCGGCGACGACGTTTCGGATAAACCCGCTCATAACCGGTCTCACTTCGGCGTTAAAATACGCTTCGGCGCTGTTTTTGTACGCCGAAACGTCGAATTGCGATTCCGCGAGGCGCCTCACGTTTTCAACCGAATAAGCCGCCTCTTTGAACGCGTAGTTACATTCCTCCGCCAAGTCGAGCGTCCGGTACTTGAGGTCCATTTCCGAAAACCGCCCTATCTCGGCGATTATGCGGGTTTCCATATAAAAGGCGACAGCCCCCGCGACGACCACGACGATTGTCCCGACGATAAACGCGAATTTCGCGGAAAGCTTTTTAAACTCGAACAGCTTTTTCATATCTGAAAGTACGCTCCGTATTTTGTTTTGTCGCGGACAATTATAGCACGAAAGCGTTTCGTTTGTCAATAAACATTTTCAAATCAAAACCGTTACGGAAACCTGTCTAATTTGCCTTGGAAATAATTGTGCATTTTTTACAAAAAATGTTTTTTTTTCAAATCCTCTTGTAATTGAAACGCTTGTGAGGTACAATAGACATAAATAGCAAGAGTTGTAACGGCGTAACGCCGGGTCGCCCGGATTTCGCGGGCTTGTCGGGTTCGTTTGCGGAATTTATTTATTGTAAGGAGGTTCATCATGGGAAAAACGGGCTTTTTCGACAGAATAGCCTCGAGGAAGGGCAGCGTGCTCTTCATCGTTTTGGTAATAATGTCGGCGATGATAATTATCGCGTCGGCGGTGAATTACGTCGTCATGCAAGACAGGCAGGGCGTCGTAATGGAATACAGCGACTCCCAGGCGTTCCTGACGGCGAACGACGTGCTCGACGCCGTCGAAACGTTCTTTTGGTACGAGGGCGGGGCTTCCGACACCGAGAACCTGTATACCCTCGTATTTAAGCCTTACGGCGAGGGCGGGCTGAACAAAGACCCGACCAAGCTGGCGTTTATGACCGCCGAACCCGGCAAGACGCCCAACGAGATTATCGAGGAAAACGGGCTGGTGAACGGCGTTAACTATCTGAAGAGCGCCCCCACGGCGCTGCCGGGCGGCGGCGTCGCCGAAATCCTCGTTTATTTCAACCAGTACGGCGACATAGTGCTTGACGTTACGGTCGAGTACAACGGGGTGAAGGTTACGTCGACAAGGATTTACAGCGAGGGCGACCAGCAGTCGTTCATACCGCGGTGGGACAACCCCGAGGCTTACATCGGGCGCGGCTTGGGCTGGGTGTGGACCATAGACGCCGGTCAGCCCGCCGATACGGACAGCATGGGGAACTTTGTGTCCGAGGACAAATATAAATGGAAAAAGTTAGAGCTTGACCATTTCTTCTACGACACCTCCCCGTTCGCCTCGGCGCCCGAAGATGGGAAGCTGTGGGTTCGCAATGCGTGGGAGAAAGCCAACGAGGGGAATACCGTTTGGGTCAGGCGCGACCCCGACAAGCCCAATTCCGCGATTTATTTGGGCAGTGGTTGGTGGGTTTGGATTGAGGACAGCGTTTCGGCGCCGGATCCGGAATCGACTCTGTGGGAGGGTTCGCTTGACTGGAGCCAACCCGACGGTTACACGGGGTGGTGGCTCGGGATAGGGCGCGGCGACAACGCGAAACCGACGACGGTTTATCAAGGACACAACCCGCCGGGGGATCCGTGGGGCGACGGGGCATCGTGGGACAACGGATGGGTGGTTGACGGTCCGCCCGTCGTCGGCGACGACGACGACGACGACGACGACGACGACGACGACGACGACGACGACGACGACGACGACAGCAACTTAATGACGTTCAAGGGACCGAACAACTTTACCTGGGAACAGCGGGGGGCGTTGCATGTAAACGACGACGCGAGCCCCGGCGGTTCGGTGAATAAAATCACGAACAGGGGGACGAACGCTTCCGTCTATTATGACACGACGTGGACCGTCCTGCATGACACGTTCGGCGGGAGCCGCCGCGGCGTCTTCAGGGGCGACATTACGGCGGCGGGCAGTTTGATGATAGGCGACACGAACATTGAAAACCCGTCGACGCGGACGAGCGGGCTGCGGATTACCGTCGGCAGCGATTTATACGTGGGCGGGATAAGCACGAGCGTCAACGCCAGCCAGCCGAAAATCGACGCGTCTTACGGTAACGCCGGGGGCGGCAGCATAAAAGGGAACGTCGAGGTTTTCGTGGGCGGGGATATGTACAATTTCGCCCAAAACAGCACCTATTACCCTTCGAGCGCGACCTATTACGTAATGGGTGATTTATATCTGAACGGCGGGAACCTGCCGGGGGACGCCAAGGTTTACGTCCTCGGCAACATCTATAATACGAACAGCTCCGGGCAGAATTTGGGGGCGACTACCAGCCCCAAGGTAACCAAGATGTCGGCCGCCCAGGCGGCATACGCGACAAAGGTGCTGATAGCGCGGATAGGGAGCGCCGACAGTACCAAATCGTTCCCGACGGTTACCGTGCCGGCGGGGCGGAACAAGGTCATCAACTGGGATAACATCACCGACGACGACTGGACGACGGCCACGGCGAACGAGTTGAGGGATAAGTATGACATCAACGTCAGCAACAGCATGAAGAACGCCATTTATTACATCAACGCCGACGCGACGATTACCGAAATTACGCAGAACACCAACCGTTCGGGGAAGAAGAACGTGCTTTTGATTGACACGGGGTTAGGCGCCGACGCTAAGGTCATACAGCTCAACTTAAACGGATACATCTCGGGGAACGTGTTCTGCTGGAAGCCGACGAACGCCGACCAGACCCACCGCGTGGGGGTGCTGACGCTCGGGGACGGGGACGTGGTCTTTAACATCCCCGACAACGTTACCTACCGCGCCGGCGGAAACAGCGGCTACATGCAGTCCATATACGTCGGTCCGTTTAACCTTGCCGTCGGCGGCGACACGTCGAGCGGCGACTGGCTTGCCGCCGACAACGAAAACGGCGGCGACCCGAGGCTGAACGCCTACACGCGAAGCAACAACAACGGCAACGGCGGGGACGGCGCGCATTTAACCGGAACCTGCGCCATGGGCAATTCGGGGGGCGTTTACACCCGGCGGCATACCGCCTGCAGCGACGGCTGTTTCTTGAATGGGCTGTTGGAACCGGACGGCAGCGGGAAATTAAGGAGCGATATAGCCACCTCCGGAAAAATCAGGCAGAGGAATCATAAAAACCCGCTGAACCTAAACGTTTATTTGGTGTATAACGGAACGGGGAGCGACAGGGTCGTGTTCCAACAGTGGACGCTTTTCGCCGGGACGGTATACGCCCCGAGGATGGCTTTCAAATACGACGCGGACGCCGGCGACGGGGTGGTTATGTTCGGCAGCCTGTACGCGATGGAACTGTATATCGGAACGATGGACTTTATGATAGCGGTGCTGCCCGGCGGCGGTCTGAATTATAGAGTGCCGCCCCCGGTTACGCCGCCGGACGAGCCCGACGCGCCTCCTGTCCCTAACGCCAACGTTCAAGCAATCTCCGACGAGGAGTATGGCTACAGCCTCGACCAGGTCGACTCGGCCACTTGGCGGAGGAAATGACGCCGGCGGGGCAATCCCGCTTAATTAAAAATACGAAAGCACTTGGTATCCGCCGTATTCACGGGAGGGACGGTTATGGAATATTTACGCAAACTTAAAAGTAAATCCGGGTTCACGCTTGTGGAGTGTTTGGTCGCCATTTTGGTGTTCGCGATTATGTCGCTGCTGGTGGCTACCATACTGACCTCTTCGATGACGGCGCACCGCGAAAACATGAGCGAAACGCGGAGTCTGCGCTCGCAAAGGCGGGAACTGCTGCAGGGCAACGACGTGGCGAGGGACGCCGCCGCCGCCGAACGCGTGTTCGACTTCGGTTCGGGCATAACGGCGACGTACGATTTCAACGCCGTTATCGCGGACAGCGACCCGGACTTCGTCGCCCGCAGGGGGTTGGAACTGACGCGGTTCAACGTGGATTCCGTCGGGGCGACCGCGCGGTACACGCCGAAGCCGGCGATGACCCTCTCTTTCGGAACCTTGATAGGGGACGGCAAGCTGATAGAGGACAGGCAGGTGGTCAGCCTGTCCGCGCCGCTCGTTTCGGTTCTTAACCAGACGGTAACCGGCACTTGGGGTTCCCCTGACGAAGCCAATATGAACGTGCGGCGCTATAAACTTGACAGCGTCGATATCGCCGCCCTTAACGCGATGGACAGCGGGCCATCCGCGAGTTTTCTCAGGGACGGTCCGCTGACGGCGAGCGTTTATTACGCCTACGTCGTAAAGGTTCGCGTTAACGCGACGGTACCGGACAGGATAGGCATCGACGGCAATTCCATAGCGGAAACCGTTACGTTCAACGTCGCCCGCGCCAACGCCGGGGGGGGTATGGAAATAGCGGGTATTTTAAAAGGCGCCGGTTCCCATGTGGGGTTCGGGCGTATGCCGGGCGACCCCGCCATCGATTCGACGATAACGCTGACGAGACCGGCGGGGCAAAGCGCTTTCCCCGAGTATACGTTCGCGATTATCACCGAAAAGGCGCACGACAACACCCCGCAGATGCTGGGTTTGAAACAGGACGTTGTTTCTTAATTTTTATAACGCTTTCACCCTGTAAAGGAGGGCGGCAATGCGATTTTTACGTAAATTGGCATCCCGGAAAGGGATGACGCTTGTTGAGGTGCTGATAGCGACGGTGATTTTCGCCTTGATTCTTGTCGCGGTGTTCACCATGTACCAGCCCATTTTAAAGGTGTCCGAAGCCGTTAAGTCCGATTCGGAAACGCAGAGGATAACGGCGTCGGTTGAGGGGTTTATCATAGGGCAGCTGCGCAATTCCGCCGAGATTGAGGTTTATTGGAGCGGCGACGCGTCGGTGGGCGTTATGTCCGCCGGCGACTGGGACGCGGTTAAGCCGGCTATCGACCATTTCGTTATCGGGAAATACGGCGCGGGGGGCAACCCGCAGGCGCTTTTGGTTAAGCGGGTCGATACGGGCGGCGGCGATATGCGGACTTACGTCTATAACGTCAGGCTTGAGGACGGCATGAACTTCGCGGAGTTAATCGACAAAATCAAGAACGGCGATATAGAAGAGTACAGGGTGTTCAACCGTTCGTATTACAACGACGTCGAACTGGCGTTTGAAATCGCGATAAGCCCGTCGAAACCGGGCGCCCAAGTAAGGAACAAGACTTATCTGCAAATGCAGGTGGACGCCTTGCGCGACGGGGAATTGGTTTTGGACTCGCGCCTTATCAGCGACACGCAGTTTACTTGGATAGGGAACATTCAAACCCCCGACTATATCCCCGAAGGGAGCCGCCCCATTTATGACGAGTTGCGGGCTAAAATCGTCCCGCCCATTGACGACGCCGACCCCGACGATTTGGTGAGCGGGGAGTTCATTATACTGTATTATAACAGCGCGTATTATAACCGATAAAAAAACCGCCCGGCAAATCGGGCGGTCGGTTCAAGGGCAAAATCCGCCGTATTCGGCGGATTTTTCGCTTAAAAAACAGCAAATGTATATTCACGTCCCCTCATAACTTTGTAACGGCGATTGATGATTTATTTATACAAGCATTTTATTTGTACTTCCCGCATCTCATGTAGCTTCCCCGCTATACATTAAGAAATCACACCAACGCATGAGCGTTGGTGTGATTTCTTGTATAACATACACAAAAAATAAAACAACAAATTGTCAACATTTAACAAAAAGGAGGTGATAACATGAATATAGTGCATTTACTCGGCAGACTTACCGCAGACACGGAACTTAAATACACCACCGGAAACACGGCATATTGTCGATTCCGAATCGCCGTAAACAGGAAATTCGCCAAAGAAGGCGACGTCAGCGCGGATTTTTTTAATGTCGTGTCATGGAACAAACAAGCCGAATTCGTGAGCCGGCATTTTATCAAAGGCGAAAGAATTATTGTCCACGGCGAAATTCGCAATTCCGACTATACCGATAAGAATAATATTAAGCATTACGGTGTTGAGATTTTTGCGAACAGCCTTGAATTTGCCGATACAAAGGCTTCAAAACATCTCCCAACGCCCGAGGTGGTTGCCGCCGCCCCACCGGAAACGCCGACAGTCGGAATTCCGGACGATTTTGAAGAAATGCCGTTCTGAAGGAGCAAAAAAATGCAAAAACGCGATTTTAAAAAAATGATAACAGTTATAGCGGCTGCCGTATCCGCCGTCGTATTATCGGCGACAGTCTACGCTGACACCAAAGCCGACGTCTTGACTTTCATCGAAAATTCGCAAACGGTTATAACGGCGGTGATTGCTATAACCGGCGCGGGAATAGTGTTCTTGGGCGTCGTCCACCTTATCGAGTCACAACAATCGCAAGACCCCGTCGCCCGGTCAGGGGGGATAAAACAATTAGCCGCCGGTCTGGGAATAATCATCATCGCGCTAATTCTTGTCCCGCCGCTTATCACCATGGTAAAAAATCAAATTAACTAGGCAAAAAAAATACAACGTCCCACCTAAAGTTCGTTGTATTTTTCACCGTAAGTTCCAAGCAAGCAAGCAAGGAATAAAACTTATGTTAATCACATTCTAACATATTTTTTATTCCTTGTCAAGACAAAAATAAAAAAATTTTAAAATTTTTTTACTGATTAAAGGAGAAAAATATGAAAAGAATTATGCTTGACAACGTGAAATTTACC
>JAIRWC010000005.1 GCA_031253495.1 Oscillospiraceae bacterium
CGACCGGCGACCCCGCCGGCTCGGGCAAGCGCACGCGCGCTTGACCGCGGGAATGGTTGGCTTGTCGCCGACAAAAATATTAGTCAGGTAGGGCGGACAATTAAAGTTACAACTAATCGACTGAAAAGTTTTAGAAAAAACGGTTGAAATTTTAAAGTTTTTATGTTATAATGCAAAAGGTTGTGGAGACCGCGCGGAGCTTGTTTGCGGAAACCGCGCCGTAGGCTCTTGCAAATTTGGAGGGGAATATGCCCGGGATAAGATTATTGCTGAAAAAAGCGCGGACGATACGCTTGCCATATTTGCAGGTGCTTTTTATATTTGTGGCTTTCGGTCTTATGGTGCTGTTAAGCTATATCTACGTAAGCAATATCGAACATAAGAACTTGCTGAAAAATGCCGATAACGCCTTAAGGAACACCCAGGTTCACATCGAATCGGACCTGCGCGAGATGGAAACGTCGCTCGTCATAATTTCCGAGACCGTGCGCGGGATGATTTTTAACGGCGAGGATGCGGACAAAGTGGGCAAATACATGGGGCAGATATCCGATTCCCTCATCCGCGACGACAAGTACGCCGCGAACATGAGCGCCGTTTACGGTTATTTCGACGTGTTCGGCGGGGAATTTATTTCCGGCGTCGACTGGATTCAACCCGGCGGCTTTAACCCCAAGTCGCGCCCATGGTATGAGGCGGCGGTGGAAGCCGACGGAAACGTGGGGGTTACGGAGCCTTATATCAACATGATAACCAACGAGAGCACGTTTACGTATTCCCGCCGTATCTTCGACGATTCGGGGGAACCGCTCGGCGTTATCTGCCTTGACATCAACCTTGACAGGGTGAAGTCATACGCCGTCGCCGCGAATTTTACCGAGGACAGCTACGGGATACTCATGAACAGAAATCTGGAAGTAATCGCCCACCCTATCGACTCTTATTTGGGTGTGTCCATCTACAAAATGAACAACGGGGAAGCCATAGCCAACGACGTGCTTGAGGGGAAAGGCTTCGCCATCGAGGGCGAGGCGTATTCGTACAAGCAGGAACGCTGCGCCATGTTTTACACGCGGCTTGAAAACGGCTGGTACCTGTTCATATTGGCGCCGTATGACCAGTATTACAAAAGCACGAGGGAAATGGCGGTGGTTCTCTCCTCCATGGGCTTGTTGCTGGCTTCGGGGCTGGGCGCCATATTGGTGTTCGTTACCGTGTCGCGGAACAACGCCGAGCGGTACAGCAAGATGATGTTCGAGGCTATGCCGTTCCCGTGTATGCTGTGGCGGCAGGACATCCGCCCCGAAGAATGTAACAACGCGTCGCTGGAGATGTTCGGGATATCCGACAAAAGCGAGTTTTTCCGAAGGTTCGAGAATTTTTCGCCGGAATTTCAGCCCGACGGCACGCCGTCTTATGAAAAGGGCAACGCCTATTTCAAGAAAGCGATTGAGGGCGAACACTGCGTTTTCGAGTGGATTCACCAAAAGGCAAGCGGCGAACCTATTCCCTGCGAGGTTACTTTCGTCAGGCTCGCGTATAAGAGGGAATACGTCATAATCTCGTATTTAAGGGATTTACGCAGGCTTAGGGCGGCGCAGGAAAAAATCAGGGAAGCCGACGAGCGCAACCGCCTAATGCTCGACGCGACGCCGCTTTGCACCAATTTCTGGAACAGCCGCGGTGAAAATATCGACTGCAATCAAGAGGCGGTGAACCTTTTCGGCGTGTCAAGCAAGCAAGAATACCTTGAAAGGTTTCACGAGTTTTCGCCGGAATTTCAGCCCGACGGGGAAAACTCAAGAAAAAAATCCGCCGAATTTGTTAAGGAAGCGTTTGAGAAAGGCGCCGCCCGGTTCGAGTGGACGCACAAAAACGCGAAAGGCGAGTTGATTCCCTGTGAAATCACGTTGGTCCGCGTTAAATACGACGGCGATTACGTCGTGTTGGGATACGCGCGGGATTTAAGGGAGCTCAAAGCCATGCTGAAGGAAATACGCAGGGTTGAGGTCGCGGAAGAGAGCAACAGGGCGAAGAGCAAGTTCATAGCGAGGATGAGCCACGAAATGCGCACCCCCATGAACGCCATTTTGGGCATAGCGGAAATCCGGCTGCAGGACGAAACGCTTTCGTATAACGCGAAAGAGGCGTGGACGAGGGTGTATAATTCCGGGTATACGCTGCTCAGAATTATCAACGACGTCTTGGATTTGTCGAAAATCGAATCGGGGAAATTGGAGTTGGTTCTTGAAAGGTACGATATTCCGAGCCTTATCAACGACACGGTGTATCTGAATTTGACGCGTATCGAGAGCAAACAGGTGGAATTTGTGCTTGACGTCGACGAAAACCTGCCGTCGGAGTTGTACGGCGACGAGTTGCGCATCAAGCAAATCCTGAACAATTTGCTTTCCAACGCGTTTAAATACACGGACGAAGGGCAGGTTACGCTTTCCATAACCATGGAGTCGGAAGCGATGAGCCATATGACCACCCTCGTTTTCACCGTGTCGGATACGGGACCGGGTATGTCCGACGAACAAGTCAGGCAGATATTCGACGAATATTCGCGCTTCAACATCGAGGCTAACCGTATGACCGAAGGAACGGGCTTGGGCATGAATATCACGCATCAGCTTGTGAGCATGATGAACGGCACCATTTCCGTAAACAGCGAACTCGGTAAGGGGAGCGAGTTTACCGTGCGCATCCCGCAGGAAAATATCGGTTCCGGCATTATAGGCAAAAAATTGGCGGAAAATCTGCGGAAACTGCGCGTGAGGCACGTTACGCAGATGAAGCGGGCGCATATCACGCGCGACCCCATGCCTTACGGGAGCGTTTTGCTCGTTGACGACGTCGGTACGAACATCTATGTGGCGCAAGGGTTGCTCGCCCCCTACGAGCTTAAGGTCGACACCGCCTTAAGCGGGTTCGAGGCAATCGAAAAGATTAAGTCCGGCAACGTCTACGATATTATTTTCATGGACCACATGATGCCGAAGATGGACGGCGTCGAAGCTGCGGGGATTATCCGCGATTTGGGGTACGAACGCCCCATCGTCGCGCTTACGGCGAACGCCGTGGCGGGTCAGGCGGAAATATTCCTTGACAGCGGGTTTGACGACTATATTTCAAAGCCGATTGATATCCGCCAGTTGAACACCACGCTTAACAGGCTGGTTCGCGACAGATACCCGGCGGAGGTCGTCGAGGCCGCGCGCGCGAAGAGGGAGAAAGAGCAGCGGCGCACCGTCGAACCGCCGGACGAAAACCGTATAGACCCGGTTATGCTTGAGCTTTTCGCCAAAGACGCGGAAAAAGCCATCGGAATACTGGAGTCCGTTTTGCTTGACCAAGACCTTGACGGCGAAAGCGTGAACCTGTATACCGTCAACGTCCACGGCATGAGGAACGCGCTCGTCAACATCGGGGAACGCGAGTTGTCCGACGTCGCGCTCAAGCTGGAACGGGCGGGGCGCGATCGCGACACGGCGATGATTTTGGACGCCACCCCCGCGTTTGTCATCGCGCTTAAGTCGGTTATCGAAAAGGTTAAGTCGTTGAAAGGGGACGAGGATTACGTCGACGTTAAAAACGAAGACGCCGCGTTGCTGAAAAAAGAGCTGTCGCTGATTAAAGCCGCATGCTCGAATTATGATATCACGACCGCGACGGACGCCATGAACAGGCTGAACAAAATAACGTGGTCGCGGCAGACGAGCGAGCTTTTAAAAACGGTCAACGAGCATTTGCTGAACAGCGACTTTGAAAAGGCGGAAGAAGCCTGCGGCGACGTAAATTCCGAATAGCGCAACCCCGTATAAACTCAAAACGCAAAGCATTTTGAATTTATACGGGGTTGCGGCAGCGCGCGGCGGAAGGATTTTTATGAGGGATTTAATCGAGAGAATTATTGAAATAGACAAAGACGGGCAAAAGCGGGTCGAAGACGCCAACGAAAAAGCGCGGGAAATCCTTGACGGCGCCAACGCCGAAAAAGCGGAAATCGAGAGGGAATACGCCGACAGGATTGATAAGCGCCTTAAAATCGTCGGCGAGTCTTACGCGCGGATGGCCGACGAGGATATAGGGCAAATCCTTAGAAGGAAAGCCGAAAGGGAAGCCATGCTCGATAAAGCGATGGAACAAAACGGCGCGCGCTGGGAAAAGGAGATTTTAGAGCGCATAACGGGTGCGAAGCAATGAAGTCGAGCCGAAACGCCGTAATCGCCAAAACCCGCGCCGTTTACGGGCGCGGGCTCACCGAAGCGGATTACGGCGTCCTCCTCCGTAAAAACTCGGTTAAGTCGGCGGTGGATTATCTTAAAAAAACAAAGCGGTACGAAAAGGTTTTCGCCGGGCTTGACGAGGCGCTCATGCACCGCGGGCGGATAGAACTGCTTTTACGCGGGGACGCGCTCGATATTTACGCGCGGCTTTGCGGCTTTATCCCGGAAAAAAAGGGCGGATTCCGCGATTTCGCGTTGAAACGCGCCGAAACCGAGAGCATCCTCGCGGCGCTGTCGTTTGCCGCCGTCGGCGAATACGACCAAATCGCCGTATATCTGCCGGAATATTTTCACGCCTCGTTCGATTTTATCGCGCTCGCCGGGATTAAAAGCGTAACGGGGATAGTGGACGCGCTTAAAGGGACGCGCTATTACCGTGTTTTAAAAAGGCTGCCCTCGCTTAACGGGGGCGGTCGGCCGGATATCGAGGAAATTGCGCGCGGGTTATACGCGGATTATTACAAGTGGGCGCTGACCGCCGCCGAAAAGGAGTTTTCGGGCGGGGAACTGTCGGAGTTAAAAGCGGCTTTAAAGCGGCAGTCGGTACTGGAAAGCCTTCTGGAGGAATACAGGCGAAAGGCGTTTTTCAGCGACAACCCGAAAGAAGCGGAGGACGTGCTTCGCGAAATTGACAGAAAGTTTTTCAAGGGCAGGGTCGAGTTCGACAAAGACAACCTTGAAACGGCGATAAGGCGCAATTCCTACGACTATTACAGGCGCCGCGTGAGAATGTCGAAAAACCCGATGACGGTTCTGTTCGCGTTTTACGGCGTGCTGGAAACCGAACGCCGAAACGTTACCACGGTTCTGGAAGGCGTAAGATACTCGCTCCCCCCGCCGGAAATAGAAAAATTGCTGGCGGTTTAAAATTAAGAAAGGCGACGCCGCGCCGCGGTTTCCGTCGGTTTTCGCGCGGGGCGGGCGGCACGTTCGTGAAAATGGCTATTGAGAAGATGGCGCCGGTTTCCATAGAGGGCCCTATTCGGCAAATCAATAAGACGTTGGTGAAATGCTGTGAAAGCGGGTGTTTTCAAATCGTTCCGCCCGTGCGCCGTTTTGACGGGCAAAACGGCGACCGGCGGTTTAAAACCCTGCGCCAAAGGAACGTTTTCGCCCCGCTTGTAAAGCGCGGATTGGCGATAGCCGAGAACATGGGGCTGAAGATAAGGCACGTTGAGCACGGCGATGTGGAATACGGCGTATCCATCGATTTTTCCGGCTATTTCGCGGAAATTGAAAACCGCCTGAACCCTTTGACCGAAAGAAAGGGCGAAGCGGAAAAAAACGTCGCGGAATACTCCCTCGCTTTGTCCCAGGTGGAACATCTCGTCGGGCTTCGCTCAAATTTCGACGAGATATTTTCCATGAAGTACATCAAGGTGCGCTTCGGCAGATTGCCGGTGGAAAGCTACGTCAAACTGAAGTATTTCGAAGACAGGAACTTTTTTTTCGTTCCGTTTGAAAGCCGCGGGGATTTCACATGGGGGGTCTACTTCGTGCCGGAAACGGAAGCGGCGACCGCCGACGACATATTCAAATCCATCAACTTTGAACGGATTCGCGTGCCGGATTATTTCCACGGAACGGCCGACCAGACAAAGGAGCATATGCGCGGGCTCATCTCGGCGGAAAAGGAAAAGTTCGAGCGCGCCGACAGGGAGATAGCCGAATTTCGGGAGAAGGAGGGCGACGGTTTCCTAAAGGTGTTTTGCCGCCTTAAGTCGCTGGACGAAAGCCACGAACTCCGCTCCGACGTGGCTGTGGCGAATAACCGCTTTTATATCTCGGGCTTTATCCCGAAGCGGGAAAAAAACGGGTTCGCGGCGAAGATTGAGGGGAACGGCGTAACCGTCCAGGTTATGCCGCGCGGTTCCGTTTCGGGCGAACCGCCCGTGCTTTTGCGAAACAACAGGTTTTTTCGCCCGTTTGAAATGTTCGTGAGGATGTACGGGCTTCCCGATTATAACGGCATAGACCCGACGCCTTTCGTGGCGGTAAGCTATATGCTGATTTACGGGATTATGTTCGGGGATTTGGGTCAGGGGCTGACGGTTTCCCTGCTCGGGGTTCTCCTCACCTTTTGGAAAAAGGTCAAAATCGGACCGATAATGACGCGCATAGGGATAAGCGGCGCGGTCTTCGGGACGCTTTACGGTTCGGTATTCGGGATGGAGCATATAATCGAGCCGTTTTTCAAGATTCCGAAAGTGTATAAATTTATGGGTTTTGAACACCCGCCCCGCGACATATTCGGCATTTCGGCGTTTTTGTTGGCGGCGTCTTTGGTTTTGGGGATTGTAATAATCGTCGTTTCCATGTTGCTGAACGTTTTCACCCGCCTTAAGACGAGGGATTACGGCGGGGCTTTGCTGGGAGCGAGCGGTCTGAACGGCTTGATTTTGTATTCGTCGGTAATCGCGGCGGCGGTTTCAAGGTTGGTTTTCGGGAAAGATATACTGAATGTCCCGTATGTTACGGGGCTAATCGTGTTGCCGTTGGCGGGGCTGTTTTTCAGGGAACCGTTGGACGCGCTTATAACCGGGGCGGGGAACGCGATAAAAGCGCGGCGGATTAACGGCGATAAAAACTTGGTCGATATGATGAAATCGTTCGGCGGCGCACGGGGCGCGTTACCCGGAAAACGTTCCGCCGCCGCGGAGCTTGCGCGGTGCGAATATGTGCAAACCCGTTTCGGCAGGCTGAAATACGGGGATTATAAAAACGCCGGGGATATTTCGGGGGACGACGGTTTTCTCTTCTTCCCTTACGGGGAAGACGGTTTCGGATACATAACGGGCTTTTACGCCGCCGCGCCCGATTCGTCGGCGCGCGCCGAAAGGTATTTCGACGCGCTGGGCTTTGAACCGATGGAACCGCCTTCCGACCCGGGCGCGGCGAAGGAACGCCGCGCCGCGAAACTCGGCGGGGAAAGGAAAAAGAAAGAGCGTAAAAAGACGGTCGGCGAGTTTATAATCGAGGGGGTTATCGAACTGTTCGAGAACCTGCTGACTTACGTCACAAACACGATGTCTTTTTTGAGGATAGGCGGTTTTATATTGAGCCACGCGGGGCTTATGCTCGTGGTCGGCGTTCTCGCGGAAATGGCGGGGGGCGGCGGGCTTTTGGTTTCGATTGCCGGAAATATTTTCGTAATCGTCGTGGAAGGGTTCATCGTCGCGATACAGGCGTTAAGGCTGGAATTTTACGAGATGTTCAGCAGGTTTTATAAAAGCGGCGGGCAGGAGTTTAAACCGGTTATGATAAACTTGAATTTAAATTAAAAAAGGAGAAAAATCATGGCGTTATTCATTTTGCCTTTATTCGCGACGGCGTTAATCGTCGTTCCGGCGGTCGCCGCGATAAAGAGAAAAAAGGCGGGGAATAAAATAAACCCGCGCCGCGTGTTCTTGTTTAACACGCTTTCGTTTATCGGTTGCATGGCGGTTATGGCAATCGCCGTCCCGTTCGGCGTTTACGCGTCGGAAACGGGCGAAGCCGCGGCGGAAACGGCGGGCGGGATGGCCGAAGGTATGAAATACCTCGGCGCGGCGCTCGCGACGGGCTTGGCGACGATAGGAACCGGGATAGCGGTCGGCGGGGCGGCTCCCGCCGCCATAGGCGCCACGAGCGAGGACGACAAAAACTTCATCAAGGCGTTGATTTTCGTCGTCATGGGCGAAGGCGTGGCGATTTACGGGCTGGTTATCTCAATCTTGATTTTGTTTGTGTAATTATGAACTTTTTTTTAATCAGCGACAACATTGACACAAGAGCGGGGATGAGGCTCGCGGGGATAGACGGCGCGGTCGTCCATGAAAGCGGCGAGGCGCTGGACGCGCTTAACCGCGCTGTCGCGGACGAAAACGTGGCGATTGTCCTGATGACGGGGAAAGCAATCGAGCTTTGCCGCGAACGGGTTTATGAAATTAAGATGGGCGCGGCGCGCCCGTTGATTGTGGAAATTCCCGACCGCCACGGCACGGCGAAAATAACGGAAACGATTAAACGCTACGTCAGCGAAGCGATAGGGATAAAACTGTAGGGGAGGCGTTAAAATGCCGGGGGACACAACCGTGAAAACCGAGGCGTTTCAGGATTCGGTGCGAAAAAAAACGGACGTCGAAGCCGGCCGCGTCGTCGAGGCGGCCGAAAAGGAACGCGAGGCGATTATCAACGGCGCGCGGGAATATGGTATCAACCGTTCCTTTGAAACGGTTTCGAGGCGTTCCGCCGAAATCAAGACCGAATGTCGAAAACGGGTTTCGAGGGCGAACGCGGACGCCAATCGTTCGGTCTTGAGCAAACGCGCCGAAATGGTCGAAGCGTTTTTTCGCGGGATAAGGGAAAAGCTCGTCGCTTTCACCAAAACGCCGGAATACGCAAAATTCCTTGAACGCCGCCTCGACGAGGCAAACGGGGAAAAAGCCGTTTACAACTGGGTTATTATACAGATGAGGGAGCAGGATTTGCCGCTCGCGGAGCCGCTTTTGGAAAAATACCCCGGGCTCCATTCCGAGGCGTCGGCTTTGGTGAAATTGGGCGGGTTTATCCTCCATTATCAAAAAGAGCGGCAATATTTGGACAAAACGCTCGACAGGTTTTTGGAAAGAGAAAAAAAGAATTTCGTTTTTAACGGCGAATTGATTGTGTAGCCGGCAAACCGCCGAAGGCGCGCCGCCCCGGACGGTCGCGCCCGCAAAGGAGACAGCGTGGACAGAATTTACTCGATAAACGGACCCGTCGTAAAGGTCAACGACGCCAAAGACTTTTCCATGATGGAAATGGTTCAGGTGGGCGAAAAAGGCTTGATAGGCGAAGTAATCGGCATAGATGCGGAATATACGACCATACAGGTTTATGAAAACACCGCCGGGCTGAAAATCGGCGAACCTGTCAAAGGCTCTAAAATGCCGGTTTGCGCCACCCTCGGACCGGGAATCATCTCGGGGATTTACGACGGCATACAACGCCCGCTGACGGCGATGACGGAGCTTAACGGCGCATTCGTCGCGATGGGGAGCGCCTTGCCCGCCCTTGACGAAGAACGCGTTTTCGACGTTACGGTTACGGTCAGGGACGGGGATACGGTTAAGGCGGGCGACGTTTACGCCACCTGCAGGGAAACGCCGCTGATTTTACATAAGTGCATGATTCCCCCCGATATCGGTTCCGCGAAGGTGGCGCTTGCCGCCGAAAGCGGGAAATACAAGGTAAACGACGTGATACTGAAAATCATTCCCGACGGCGAAAGCGACGCGGTGCCGCTTACTTTGGCGCATAAATGGGCGATAAAAACGCCCCGCCCCGTTCGCCGCAGAAAAACCATAAAGACGCCGCTGATTACCGGGCAGCGGATAATAGACACGGTGTTCCCAATCGCGAAAGGAGGGGCGGCGGCGGTTCCGGGCGGCTTCGGCACGGGAAAGACCATGACCCAGCACCAAATCGCGAAATGGTGCGACGCGGATATAATCGTTTATATCGGGTGCGGCGAGCGCGGGAACGAAATGACGCAGGTGTTGGAAGAGTTTTCGGAGCTGATTGACCCGAAATCGGGCAGACCGCTTACGGACAGGACGGTTTTAATCGCCAATACCTCCAATATGCCCGTCGCCGCGAGGGAAGCGTCGATTTACACGGGGATTACCATAGCGGAATACTACCGCGACATGGGCTATCACATCGCGATAATGGCGGACAGCACCTCGCGGTGGGCCGAGGCGCTGCGCGAGATTTCCGGAAGGCTGGAGGAAATGCCCGCGGAAGAAGGGTTTCCCGCTTACCTCCCGTCGCGTTTGGCGGAGTTTTACGAGCGGGCGGGTTATGTCGAAACGGTTTCCGGCGGGGAGGGCAGCGTTACGGTGATAGGCGCCGTTTCACCGCAAGGGAGCGATTTTTCCGAGCCTGTAACGCAAAACACCAAACGCTTCGTCCGATGTTTTTGGGCTTTGGACAAGGCACTCGCCTACGCGCGCCATTATCCCGCCATCAACTGGATGAACAGCTATTCCGACTACGCCGACGACCTTGAAGACTATTACGCCGAAAACGCGGGCGAGGATTTTATCGAAGTCCGCCGAAGGATTTCCGCTTTGTTAATCGAGGAAAACAACCTTATGGAAATAGTCAAGCTAATCGGCGCGGACGTGCTGCCCGACGACCAAAAGCTGATTATCGAAATAGGGAAGGTAATCCGCGTCGGCTTTTTGCAGCAAAACGCGTTCCATAAGGACGACACTTTCGTCCCTTTGAAAAAGCAGCTCTTGATGATGAAAGCGATTTTGAAACTATACGACGAATCCGCCGCCGCGCTGTCCAAAAACGCCCTTGTTTCGGATATTTTAAAACTCGGCTGGTTTGAAAAGCTGTCTAAGATGAAATACGACGTCCCCAACGACAAGCTCGAGATGTTCGCGGAATATGAGGAAGCGATTACGCGTTCGTTCTATGAAATATTGATTTCGGGGGAAACGGCATGACAGACCTACAATACGCGGGATTGGAAAGGATAAACGGGCCGCTCGTGGTGTTGAGCGGCGCCGAAAACGTTTCTTATGAGGAAATAGCCTTATTGAAGCTAAAGGACGGTTCCGAACGCGCCGGGCGCGTCGTGGAAATGAGCGGCGACAAGGTGGTTTTGCAGGTGTTTGAGGGGACAAAAGGCCTGTCTTTAAAAAACACCCGCACGGTTTTCACGGGGAAACCGCTTGAAATCCCACTCGGCGCGGAAATGCTCGGCAGAATATTCAACGGCGCGGGGGAGCCGATTGACGGCTTGGGCGGCGTGTTCCCCGAAAAGATGGGCGACATTAACGGCAGGGCGCTGAACCCCGTTTCAAGGGCGTATCCCCGCGATTATATCCACACGGGCATATCGTCAATCGACTGCCTTATGACTTTGATAAGGGGGCAGAAGCTGCCGATTTTTTCAGGCTCCGGGCTGTCGCATAACAAGCTGGCGGCGCAAATCGCCGGGCAGGCGCGGTTATCCGAAAAAGGCGGGGAAACGGGCGGCGAGGATTATGCCGGCGAAAACGCGGGCGACGACAAATTCGCGGTCGTGTTCGCGGCAATCGGCGTGCCGGGCGACACCGCCGATTATTTCAAGCGCGTGTTCGAGGAAAACGGCGCGCTTGACCGCGTGGCGATGTTTTTGAACCTGTCGAACGACCCGATTATCGAGCGGATTTTAACGCCGAGGTGCGCTCTGACCGCCGCGGAATATCTGGCGTTCGAGAAGAATATGCACATCCTCGCGATTATGACGGATTTAACCGCCTATGCCGAGGCGCTGCGGGAATTTTCCTCGTCGAAAGGGGAAATCCCCGGCAGGAAAGGCTATCCGGGCTACCTTTATTCCGACCTCGCTTCCCTCTATGAACGCGCCGGGGTTGTTAAGGGTTCCGGCGGCTCGCTTACGCAGATTCCCATCCTTACAATGCCCAACGACGACATAACCCACCCCGTCCCCGACCTTACCGCCTACATAACCGAGGGGCAGATAGTGTTCGACCGCAACCTCGACGGCACGGGGGTTTATCCGGGGCTGTCGGTGTTGCTGTCGTTGTCGAGGCTGATGAAAGACGGCGTCGGAGACGGCTTCACCCGGCGCGACCACCCCGATTTGGCCAATCAGGTTTTTTCCTCCTACGCCAAGGTTCAAGACGCCAGGGCGCTGGCTTCCGTAATCGGGGAGGACGAGCTTTCGCCGCAGGATAAGGCGCTGATGAAATTCGGGGCGGCGTTCGAGAAGAATTTCCTCAATCAGCGTTTCGATGAAGACCGTTCAATGGAGGAAACGCTGAATTTGGCGTGGGATTTACTCTGCTTATTGCCGCGAGGTGAGCTTGAGCGATTGAGCGACGACTTGTTAAACGAGAATTACGACCCGAAACGGGCGGAAAGGTTCAATCCGCCGGAAAGCCGCGAGAGCGGGCAAAACGGTGAAATATAATGGCCGAACAGGTTTTCCCGACCAAGGGCAATCTCATAAAATCGAAACGTTCTTTGTATCAGGCGCGTCTGGGTTACGAGCTGATGGACAGAAAGCGCAACATTCTGATACGCGAAATGGTGGAGCTTTCCGACAGGGCGAAAGAGCTTGAGGGAACGATAGAAAAGGTTTTCGCGGAGGCATACCTCGCTTTGCAGAAAGCCAATATCATGCTGGGGGTGAACATTCCGGCGGCGGGGCAGATACCCATCGAAAAGCGGGCGCAGATTTCCTACAGAAGCGTTATGGGCGTCGTAATTCCGCGCGTCGTGTTACCGCGCGAACCGCCGAAGGCGCATTACGGCATGTCGCAGTCAAATTCGCAGTTCGACGCGGCGTATATCAAGTTTAACGAAACCAAATACCTCGCGGCGACAATCGCGGAGATAGAGAACAGCATTTACCGCCTCGCCGTCGCCGTTAAAAAAACGCAAAAGCGCGCCAACGCCTTGCAGAACATCCTTATCCCCAAGTATAAGGAACAGGTCGCCTTTATCGCCGGCGCGTTAGAGGAAAAGGAAAGGGAGGAATTTTCAAGGCAAAAAGTGATAAAGTCGAGAAAGACGGCTTCCGAAAGCCGTTCGCCTTGATACGGAACTTCATCGACGCAACCCCGTTTAAATTCAAAATGCTTTGCATTTTGAATTTAAACGGGGTTGCGTCGGCTTACGGTTTCATCCTGTACGCGATAATCCTGCTTATGCAGTTGCTTTCCACGCCGACGGCGACAAACCGGACGTCTTCATAATCGGCGCGCGGCGCGCTTTTTCCGTCGATTTCCTCCGGTATAAAGCCCAACAAGTCCGTCACAAAGCCGGCGATTGTGTCATATTCGTGGTCTTCGGGCAGCTTATACCCGAACAGCTTAAGAACGTCTTCGGGGTCGGCTCCACCGTTTATATCGTATTTTTCGTCGCCGATTTTTTTAATCTCGGCGCTTTCCTCGTCGTATTCGTCTTGAATACTGCCCATGACGGCTTCCACCAGGTCTTCCACGGTTACTATCCCCGCCGTTCCGCCGTATTCGTCCACCACCACCGCCATGCCCGCCTTTTTTTCGGTTAAAATCTTGAATGTGCCCGTACACGAGCAGGAAGCGGGTATAAAAACAGCCTCTCTCAAAAAATCGTCTATCGAAAACCCGGAAAGGTCGGTTTTCCCGATTAGGCAGAGCAAATCTTTCACTATTATTATTCCGATAATGTCGTCGGCGTTTTCGCGGTAAACCGGCAGGCGCGAAAACCCCTCGTCCAGCGCGACGTAGATAATGTCGTCCAGCCCCGTGTTCGCTTCCAGCCCGACGATGTTCACCCTGTGCGTCATCACGTCCGAAACCGCCAAATCGTCGAACTCAAACGCCTTGTTGATGATTTCCGCCGACGCGTCCTCGATAAAGCCGCTTTCGCTGCCCGCGTCCACCATCGAAAGTATGACGTCCTCGGTAACTTCGCCCGCGTCGCCCAACGCCTTGCCGATTATTCTGCCGGTCAGCTTGTGCAACCCGATAACCGGCGATAAAAAAAACCGCGCCGCCTTCTTTTGTTTTCGTTGTTCGTCAGATTCCATAACGCTATCTTACAGTCGTGTTAAATAAAAAATATGTGGATTTTTTTTTTTAATAAAAGGAAAAAACACCGAAAAATAAAAA
>JAIRWC010000018.1 GCA_031253495.1 Oscillospiraceae bacterium
TCCTCAAGCGGGCGGGTTATGGCCACCCGCCGATGAATGGCGTCAACCCGCGCCACCAACTCCGACGGGGAAAAAGGTTTCGTCACATAGTCGTCCGCGCCCGTCATAAGGCAGTTCACTTTATCCATTTCCTGCGTCTTCGCCGAAAGCATGATTATACCGAGACTTTTGCTCCGCTCCCGCAGAATCTTGCAGACCTGCCCGCCGTCCATGCCCGGCATCATTATATCGAGCAGCGCGACGTCAAAACGCCCGTTCTCCCGCTCGAAAGCGTCAAGCGCCCCCTCGCCGCTGTTCACGTCGGTAACCTCGTATCCCGCGCGCTTAAGGTTTATCACCACGAAATCGCGAATGGCGTCCTCGTCCTCGCACACAAGGATTCTTTTCATAAAAACGCGCCCCTTTCGTATAGCCTTTTACAGCAATCCGCATGAAACGCGAAATTGCCGTAAAAGGGTTTCCGCCGCGCTATCCGCCGAATATAACCAGGCTTTCCTCAAGCTCGTCTTGCGTGAGCGTGAGCGCCAAAGCGGTCTGGTAAAATAATTCCGCGTAATAGTCGTGCGTTTTGCTGCTTTCGCCGTCGAACAAAACCCCGTTCCCGGGCTCCCCCTCAAGAAAAGCCGCGCTTTCCTCTTTCGGAACGGCGGTTACGCTTAAAAGGCGGTATTCCGCGTCGAAAACCGTTTCGTACTCCGGCAGGTGATACGCCCAAAACGTAACCTCGCGCAGGTCGGGGCTGACCGTAACGGTTACCTTGCCCTCCCAGCGATTCGGGAAAAAGAAAACATAGTCGTTGTTCGCGCTCAAATAGGTGTAATGCTGCCTTTCAAGATTTTTCAGATTGCCGACCCCATACCATATCGCGGCGCGGACGCGGTTTTGCGGGTTCATATGCCCGTATCCGGGGAAATCGGCGTTCCCCGCCGTCTCGGTGAAGCCGTCGCCGTCTATGTCGCGGGAAAAGGCGAAGCCGGTATAGGCGTTCGGGCTTTTTTCAAGCAAGGCGAGGTTAGCCTCCCTTTGGCGCTCGTCGGGAACGTAAACGACGCTGTTTAAGCGTTCCCCCCTTTTATAGACTATCCCCGTGTTGCAGGTGTTGTCGCTCCTTGAATATTCGAGGAAGAGCGCGGAAGTCATATCGTAGTCGAAATCGCCGATAAACCCTTCCGTAATCTTTATGAACTCCGCCGAATCGGGGTTAAGCTCAATAGAACTGAGCCCGAGGAACTCGCCGTTTTTCCATCCCGCCAATTCCGCGCGGGACTCCCCCGCCGCCCTGTCCTGGCTCACTATGAACAGGTTGGTTTCCGCGCCGCTGAGGAAGCGGTTGGTTTCATAATAGACGCAATAAGAGCGCGTGTAAACCTCTTTCGGGATTCCCGATTCGTCGACGGAGATAACGCTCACGCTTTTATCGGGCCGGTTAAGGAAAGAATAGCTTATAATCAAATTGGCGCTCCCGCTGTCGCCCAACGCGGAAAATTCCACCCTTTCGATATCCGTGGCGGCGACGGGAATATCGTTGGTACATTCCCATCTGCCTTCCCGCTTAACGAGGAACGTAAGCCAAAGCGTGGGTTCCGCCCCCGCCCCCGCGGCTTTATAAAAGACAATGACCCTCGGGGGGGTAATTTCTTCGTCGTGCAAGGGGCGGTTCTCCGAAACGGGAAAATCCTCCCAATAAACAAAGGCGCTTCGGTATTCGCCGGATTTGGGGTATTTCAACGTCAGCCCGCCGCCCTTGCCGTTCGTCAAAGCCCGGTAAATCTCCGCCTGTTCCCCCGTCAGCTTAGGCGGCGAAATCAGTTCTTCCGCCGGCGCCATAAGGGCGCATCCGGACAGTGCCGCCGCCGCCAGCGCGGCCGCGATTTTATTCGGAATCTTCATCGGTCTTCCTTCTTCTCGTTTTAACGGATAGCGTGAAAATCAGCCATAACACCGCCGCGCCTTGGAAAAAGAACGACGGCTCCGGCTTGTTAAAGCCGTTTTCCGCCGAGATTAAAAAGCCGGCGGTCTCCCTGTCGGTTATCGCGAGATGGGCGAGCCGCGCCGCGCCGTCCGAAAAAATCAAAAGCGACGCCGTATAGCCGCACACCGCCGTAAATATCGGCGTGAACTTTGTCTGCGCCCGCATGAATATCTTTCCGCAGGAGAGGAAAAACAGCGCCGACGTCAAGTTGACAAGCAGGATTATCAGCCGCGCCGATATGCTTGTAACGTTTATCCTCGCCATAAATTCGTCGGCCGCCCTGAACGTGTAAAACAGCGTCAACAACAAAAAAGCGAACCCCGTCAGCGGAAAAAGCCTCCCGTAAGAAAACAGCGCGAACCCCGTCAGCGTAAAGCCCGCCGCCGCCAGCAAAAACGCCGAAAAGACCAACGCCCCGCCGCCGCCGAGGAAAAGCGCCGCCGCCTCATAAGCGAACAAGAACCCCGCCGCCGCCATAATCATTCCGCCGACGACCGAGGACTTCACGCTTATTCTCGTGATTTTGCCCTTTCTCAGACCGCGTTTGGTTTTCATGTCCCAAAACGCGAATACCGCCGCCATTATAACCGACGCGACCAAAAAAACATAATACGCGATATTTAAAAAACCGCCGTTTAACTCAAAAAAACCGTTTTCGGGGTTGACGACCGTAGAGTATTGCAAATAACGCGCCGCAGTTAAAACGGGCAGCGCGATTATAAACAGCGCGGCGGTTTTCGGTATGTTACTCTTCATATGACAGTCCTTTGCGCGAATAAAATGACACACGGTTAATTATAGCACAACCGCCGCGAAATGTCAAACGCGGTATTCGGTTCGTCCGGACAAAAACGCCGATTAAAAATAAATGGGCGACAAAGTTATGAACGGCTTTTGATTTGCCGCAACGCAGGAAAATTCTGCTTTTTAAATAATTTAACGCCGTTAATCGTCTTTCTGATTATGCAAAATGCCGACAACCGGCTTTGCCGGAATACGCCGCCGCGTTTTTTATATTGATTTCGCACAAAAACATATGGTTTCACAAAGTCGCGTATATGAAAAAATCACATTTTTTATCCCGGAACCGTATTTTTTTGCCGATTTGCAATTTATCAAAAACCCGAATATAATAGACGGCGAGGTGATAATTTATGGAAAGAAAAATAAATATGCGTCTTCAAAAACTGATTTTCGCCGCGCTTTTCGCCGCGCTCGTGTTCGTGATGTCCGGGGCGAGGGCGACTTTCGGCGCGGACGGAACGGCTATCCATCTCGGAAACAGTATGTGCATACTCGCGGGACTTATGCTCGGGGGGGTATACGGCGGCGCGGCGGCGGGAATTGGCTCGATGCTGTATGATTTCACCAATCCGCTGTATATAGCCTCCGCCCCGATAACTTTGGTAAACAAATTTATGATGGGGTTTGTCGCGGGTATCCTCAATACGAAACTCAAAATAAAAAACGCCTTGATAAGGGCGCTGACGGCGGCAATCGCGGGGCAGACGACATACATCCTGCTTTATATGGCAAAAACTTTCGCCGACAACATTCTAATCGGAAACGACCCGAAAACCGCGTTCGTCATGCTCGGGGCGAAAGCGGTCACCTCCGTGATTAACGGCATAATCGCGGTGTCCGTCTCCGTGCCGCTTTACCTTATGCCCAAGAAAGTGTGAGAAGAGGGGGCGCCGTATGGACAAGGTCTTAACGACGGTTAAGCTGCGCATCGGCGGGATGACCTGCGTTAACTGCCGAAACAAAATAGAAAAAAAGCTCGGAAAAACCGCGGGGGTAAAAAAAGCCGACGTCAACTATGCGGCGGAAACCGCCTCGGTAACGTATGACGCGGACGTCGTATCGTTTGAAAGCATAGTTGCAATCATCGAAAAAATGAACTATAAGGTTCTTGCGGACGATGAACGGCGGAAACCGAACGCGAGCCGAGTTATCGGGATTTTAATCATCATTGTCGCGTTATACGCGCTTCTTGAGCGGTTTGGTCTTTTGAACGCGCTCGCGCCGAGTCGGTTAGCCGATGAAAAAACGAGTTACGGTATGCTGTTCGTGATTGGTTTGGTTACGTCGGTTCACTGCGCCGCCATGTGCGGCGGGATAAATCTTTCTCAATGCATACCGCGCGCGGCGGAAACGGTCGGCAGGCGCGTGTTTGCGCCCGCTTTTCTCTACAATGTCGGGCGGGTCTTTTCGTATACGGCAATCGGTTTTATCGTCGGCGCCCTCGGTTCCGTCATCGCTTTCTCAAACACAATGCAAGGCGCGTTAAAACTGTTCGCGGGCGTGTTTATGATAATCATGGGGATAAATATGTTAAATCTTTTCCCGTGGCTTCGCAGACTGAACCCGACGATTCCGAAGGGCTTTTTGCGAAAAACGGACGATAGAAAAAGACAGAGCAAAAGCCCGCTGATTGTCGGTTTGCTGAACGGCTTTATGCCTTGCGGTCCCTTACAGGCCATGCAGATTTACGCGCTGTCCGCGGGAAATCCGTTTGCGGGCGCGCTGTCCATGTTCCTGTTCAGTATCGGAACCGTGCCGCTGATGTTCGGGCTCGGAGCGGTTACGTCGGCGCTCGGAAGAAGGTTTGCCAAAAAGGTTATGACAGTCGGCGCGGTATTGGTCGCGGTTCTCGGTCTTTCCATGTTCACACAGGGGTTAAGTCTGTCCGGCGTGCCGAATACGGCTTTCGGAGGGATGTCGGGGGTCGGCGGCGGTTCGGACATTGTAATCGAAGACGGATTTCAAGTAATCAACAGCACGCTTTCGGCGGGGGGGTATCCGAAAATCACGGTTCGGGCGGGGACGCCCGTCAAATGGGTTATAAACGCGCCGCAGCGCAGCATCAACTATTGTAACGGCAGGATGTTCATAAACGCGTACGGCATTGAGCATTCATTCAAGACGGGGGAAAATATCATCAAGTTTATGCCCGATAAAACGGGGACTTTTCAATATACCTGCTGGATGGGCATGATTCGCGGCACGATTACCGTGGTGTAAACGAACGCTTTAAACGGGGTAAATCCGAAATGGGAACTCAAATCCTGAACATAAGGGGAATGACCTGCGCCGCTTGCGCCCTGCGGGTGGAGAAAGCCATAAAAAAACTCGACGGGGTGGAGAGCGCGTCGGTCAATTTTGCCGCGGAAAAAGCCGCCGTCGTCTACGACCCCCGAAAGGTAAGGCTGTCCGACATCCGTGAAGCGGTTGAAAAAGCCGGGTACAAGGCACCGGAAACAAGCAAAACGGGCGCCGTCGACGAGGACAGGGCGCAAAAACAAAAAGAAATCAAAATACTTCGGGCAAAATTTATCGTCGCCGCCGTTTTTGCCCTTCCGCTTTTGTATATCGCGATGATTCCCATGCTTCCGCAATACGGTATACGTCTGCCGTTTCCCGAAGGGCTCGACCCGATGGATGAGCCGCTGATATACGCCCTGACAGAATTGTTCCTCACCGTCCCGATAATAGGCGCGGGGTATAAATTCTACACCGCGGGGTTTAAGGCGTTGCTCGACCGAAGCCCGAACATGGATTCTCTGATTGCGATTGGAACGTCGGCCGCCGTGATTTACAGCGTCTTTAACACCTGTCTCATCGCGCGGGGGCAATTCCGGGCGGTGGAATCCCTTTACTTTGAAACGGCGGGCGTGATTATCGCTTTGATATTGCTGGGCAAAACGCTTGAAGCCGTTTCAAAGGGGAGAACCGGCGAAGCGATTAAGAAGCTTATGGGTCTTGCGCCGAAAACCGCCGTCATTATACGCGACGGCGCCGAAACGGAAATCCCCGTCGAAGAAGTGGAGGTTGGCGATATCGTCGCGGTGAAGCCCGGGGAGAAAATTCCGGCGGACGGCACGGTGATTGAAGGGCGCACCGCCATCGACGAGTCAATGCTGACCGGCGAGAGTATGCCCGCGGATAAAAAAACGGGAGACCCGGTATACGCCGCCACGCTGAACACCACGGGAGCGGTCCGGTTCAAAGCCGAAAAGGTGGGCGGCGATACGGCGCTCGCGCAAATCATCAAATTGGTCGAGGACGCGCAAGGCAGTAAAGCGCCTATTGCGGCGACGGCCGACAAAGTAGCCGGCGTGTTTGTCCCGGTCGTATGCGTTATAGCGGTAATCGCGGGAACGGCGTGGTTTATCGCCGGAACGGTCAACCCAAGCGTTATCGTGGGCGATTCCGGTTTGGCCTTTGCCCTTACCGCGTTTATTTCGGTTCTCGTCATCGCCTGCCCTTGCGCGCTCGGGCTCGCGACGCCGACGGCAATCATGGTCGGCACGGGCAAGGGCGCGGAAAACGGAATCCTCATCAAAAGCGGGGAAGCGCTTGAAACCGCCCATAAAATAGATACGGTCATACTCGACAAGACAGGCACGATTACCGAAGGGAAGCCGGTCGTAACGGATATACTGCCCGTTCCCGGAATGAAGCCGGATGATTTGCTGTCGCTTGCCGCCGGCGCGGAAAAAGGCTCGGAACACCCTTTGGGACAGGCGATTGCGGTTGAAGCGCAAAAAAAAGGTTTGGCGTTAACAAAAGCCGAAAACTTTAATTCGCTTACGGGGCTCGGCGTTGAAGCCGACGTCGGCGGTCGAACCGTTCTCGCCGGGAACAGCAAGCTGATGGATGAGAGGGGCGTTTCGCTCACGGCGTTAAAAGCCGATTCCGACCGTTTGGCGAACGAGGGGAAAACGCCCATGTATATTGCCGTCGACGGAGAACCGATTGGGATAGTGGCCGTGGCGGACGTGGTGAAAGCATCAAGCGGGGCGGCAATCGAAAGCCTTCGCCGCATGGGGATTGAAGTCGCCATGCTCACGGGCGACAACCGCAAAACGGCGAACGCAATAGCGGAACAAGTGGGTATCGACCGCGTGCTCGCGGAGGTGTTGCCGCAGGATAAATCAAACGAGGTCAAAAAATTGCAAAACGAAGGCCGCAGCGTGGCTATGGTGGGCGACGGGATTAACGACGCCCCGGCGCTGGCGCAAGCCGACATAGGCGTCGCTATCGGTTCCGGCACGGACGTGGCGATGGAAAGCGCGGATATCGTCCTTATGCGCGGCAGGCTCACCGACGTGCCCACGGCGATTTATTTGAGCAAGAGAACCATTCGCAATATCAAACAAAACCTGTTTTGGGCGTTCGCGTACAACGTGTTGGGCATCCCTGTCGCGGCGGGCGTTTTGCATATATTCGGCGGTCCCATGCTTAACCCGATTTTCGCGGCGGCGGCAATGAGCTTAAGTTCGGTTTCCGTAGTTACAAACGCTTTGCGGTTGAAAAGGTTCAAGGCCGTAAGCGGTGAAAAGGAGGAATAAGGATGGAAAAAACCGTGTTAAACGTCGGGGGGATGTCGTGCGAACACTGCGTTAAGGCTGTTACCGACGCGGTAAGGGCGCTGCCCGGAGTGTTCGGTGTGGCGGTGGATTTAGCCGCCAAGACCGTAACGGCGGAACACGACCCCGACAAAGCCCCCGTTGAAACAATCAAAGCGGAGATTGAAGAACAGGGTTATGATATTTTAAAATGAAAGCTCCCGAGAGCTTTCGTTTTAAAAGGGTTTCCGCCGTGCGCGCGCGGCGGAAAAAAGCGGGGCGCCCCGCGTTAACCGCCGAGCGCCTGTTCCAAATCCCCTATGATATCGTCAATATGCTCCGTCCCCACGGAAAGGCGGACGGTGTTCGGTTTTATGCCTTGTTCAAGCAGTTCGTCCCCGGAAAGTTGCGAATGGGTGGTGCTCGCCGGGTGAATGACAAGGGATTTGCTGTCCGCGACGTTCGCGAGGAGGGAGAACAGCTTAAGTCTGTCAATGAACGCTTTCGCCTCTTCCGCGCCGCCCTCGATTTCAAACGTGAAAATCGAACCCGCGCCGTTCGGAAAATATTTTTCGTAAAGCCCCTTGTCCGGGTGCGACGGCAATGCCGGGTGGTTCACGGCTTCCACCTTAGGGTGTTTCGCAAGGTATTCGACGACCTTAACCGCGTTTTGAACGTGGCGTTCCACGCGAAGCGACAGGGTTTCCAGCCCCTGCAGGAACAAAAACGAGTGAAACGGGCTGATTGTCGCGCCGGTATCCCGCATGAGCGTTACCCGTATTTTAACGATATACGCGAGGTTGCCCGCGGCTTCCGTCAGCACGGCGCCGTGGTAACTCGGGTTCGGCTTTGAAAGCCCGGGGAACCTGCCGCTCGCCGCCCAGTCAAATTTGCCGGAATCCACGATTACGCCGCCGATTGCCGCGCCGTGCCCGCCGATAAACTTCGTCGCCGAGTGTACCACTATATCCGCGCCGTGTTCGATTGGCCGGAACAGATAAGGCGTGGCGAAAGTGTTGTCGGCGATGAGCGGGATACCGCGCTTGTGCGCCACCTCCGCGACGGCGTCGACGTCCACGATGGTGGAATTGGGATTCCCCAGCGTTTCAATGAAAATCGCCTTTGTGTTCTCGTTTACGGCTTTTTCAAAGTTTTCGGGCTTGTCCCCGTCAACGAAAATAGTGGTTACGCCAAAATCGGGGAGGGTGTGGGCGAGCAGATTATACGAGCCGCCGTAAATGCGTCTGTCCGACACGATGTTATCCCCCGCGACGGCGATATTCTGCACGGCGTAGGCCGTCGCCGCCGCGCCGGAAGCGGTCGCCAAAGCCGCCGCGCCGCCCTCGAGCGCCGCTATCCTCCGTTCGAACACGTCCGACGTAGGGTTCATCAGTCTCGTGTAAATATTCCCGCTCTCCGACAGGGCAAACCTCCCCGCCGCCTGCGCGCAATCCTTGAAAACATAAGACGTGGTCGCGTAAATCGGCACCGCCCGCGCGTCCGTCGCCGGGTCCGGGCTTTCCTGACCGGCGTGAACCTGCAGAGTCTCAAATTTGTAATTCTTGTTCGCCATGACAAACTCCTCCCATATCGTCGTATGATGTTACCGCCATAACCCGTCAGCCGGTTCCGTAAAGCGCCGTGGACAGATACCTTTCACCCGTGTCCGGAAGCACGACGACCACCGTTTTCCCCGCGTTTTCGGGGCGTTTCGCGACGAGCGCCGCCGCGTAAGCCGCCGCGCCCGACGAAATCCCCACCAATAACCCCTCGGTATCGGCTAACTTTCGCGCTGTTTCAAACGCCTGGTCGGTTTGAACGCGGATGATTTCGTCCACAACCTTCGGATTGAAAACGTCGGGGACAAATCCCGCGCCTATGCCCTGAATCTTATGCGGTCCGGGACTCCCCCCCGAAAGCACGGGGGAATCCGAGGGTTCCACCGCGACGATTTTAATGTCGGGGTTCTTACCTTTCAGGACTTCGCCCACGCCCGTTACCGTGCCGCCCGTTCCGACGCCCCCCACGAAAACGTCGACCTTTCCGTCGGTGTCGTTCCAGATTTCAACGGCGGTCGTCTTGCGGTGAATTTCCGGGTTGGCGGGGTTGACGAACTGCCCGGGAATAAACGAGTTAGGCGTTTCGGCGGCTAATTCGTCGGCCTTGGCAATCGCGCCCTTCATACCTTTCGCCCCCTCGGTAAGCACGAGTTCCGCGCCTAACGCCTTGAGCAGGTTCCGGCGTTCCACGCTCATCGTTTCCGGCATGGTGAGGATAAGCCGATAGCCCTTCGCGGCGGCGACGAACGCCAAAGCAACGCCGGTGTTTCCGCTGGTCGGCTCAATTAAAACAGAATCCCCGTTAATCTTTCCCTTTTCCTCCGCGTCCGCTATCATTGCGTAGCCGATACGGTCCTTAACGCTGCCCAACGGATTAAAGTATTCCAGCTTCGCCACAAGCCTCGCCGAAAGACCGTTCTCCTTTCCGTAGCCGCCAAGCTCCAGCAGGGGGGTGTTGCCAATGAGTTCCGTTAAATTTTTCGCTATTTTTGACATGATGGTTGCTCCTTTCATAAAGCATATTAATAATGTATGTGATGTATGCTTTAATGATACACCACAACCTTCGGTTTGTCAATAGTTTTTTTAAAAAAATTTTTTTGGCTCGATTAGATGCTGTTCACACTAATATGGTCTGAGTGCTTCCGCAATCATGGCGAAAACAAAGTACCCCATAAACATAAAATCGAGCTTGTCATATCGGGTCGCCACTTCCCCCCCTTGTAGTCAATTTAAGTTTTTATTGACAACCTGTAATAAATATGATATAATACGTCCCGGGTAAGGGCAAAGGAAGACGGGTGAAAATCCCGCGCGGGTCCGCCGCCGTAAGGCGCGTTTGTTAATTCAGCAAAGCGATTGCCGCAAATCGCTTTGAAAGTCATTGGCGTCAGCCGAGAAGGCGAATTAACGCAAAGCGCCAAGCCGGAAAACATTGCTCCTAAAGACAGGTACAAAGCCGCGCAGACCGGTTTGTTGTCGCCCGAAATAAAATTTAATATTTTGTGAAGGGGAAACATCAAGATGAAAAAAAATCGTCTTAAACTCATTTTGTCGTTTGCTCTGGTCGCGCTGATTGCGGCAGGCGCTTTAACCGGTTGCAAGGACAAATCACCGCCCGACGCCTCGGGGGTAGAGGCGCGCGCCGTAGGCGAGGGCGAAACGGTCTTTCGGTTCGAGGTTACCGACGGCGAGGAAAACGTTTTCGCGTGGAGCGTCAGCACTGGCGAGACCGCCGTGGGCGCGGCGCTGTTCGGAGCGGGTTTAATCAAATACGACGATTCGGGCATGGTGGCCGAGGTTAACGGATTAACCGCGGATTGGGACGCGGACCAAGCGTATTGGGCGTTTTACGTCAACGGCGAATACGCCGTGAAAGGCGTGGACGAAACCGACATAGAACCGGACAAAACTTATGCGTTCGTATACACGAAAGGTTAGGGATTTGACGGTATTCGCCCTGCTCGGCGCGATGATGTTTCTGACAAAGAACGCGATGGCGGGGTTGCCGTTGCCCAACATTCACCCGCTCGGGCTTTTTATAGCGGCGTTTACCCTCGCTTACCGCGCGCGCGCGCTTGCGCCGTTGTACGTTTATGTTATGGTTGACGGCGCGTTTTGGGGATTTTCAATGTGGTGGATTCCTTATCTGTATATATGGCTTCCGCTGTGGGGGATGTTTATGCTTGTCGGCGCGGCGCCGGCGAAAAAGCTTCCGGTGAAGCTGAAGGTTTTGCTGTGTATGTTTTTGTGCGGGTTGCACGGGCTGTCTTTCGGGATGCTTTACGTTCCCGCGCAGGCAGTCATGTTCGGGTTGAATTTCAACGGAATGGTCGCGTGGATTATAGCGGGTTTGCCTTTCGACATTATCCACGCCGTCGGCAACTTGGCTATGGGAACGCTGATAATCCCGCTGTCCGAACTGCTGAAAAAACTGGATAAACAGCCGAATTATCCGTAATCAAGGAAAAGGGGATATTATGGGAGGGAAAAATTTCACTTACAAGGGGTATACTTTGGTGAGGAAAGGCAACGAGGTCTATTACGGCAATATGTCGGACGAATACGTTTCAAAAATCGATATTCTGTCAACTAAAAAGGTCAAAAACCTTGAAATCGCCGAAAAAGTGAAGGTTCAGCTTTTGCCCACCGACACCGAAAATCTCGATTTAACGAAAATGAAGCCCGCCGCCGTGCGCGGCAGCCTTTACGAAGCTGTTGAAGTCGCGCATACGTGGCTGGGCAAAGCGAACGAGTAACGCGGTTGTCCCCGGTCATTTAAACATCTTCCCCTCGCGGAAAACGACCGTCCCCGTGAAAGGGTTATATATCAAATCCTCGCTCTTTTTATTCCGGAAAAAGTATTCGGTCTGGAAACACAAAGGGATAAAATGCGCGGCTTTGATAATCTGTTCCTCCGCGCTTTTATAAAGCGCGGCGCTTTCTTTTTCGTCGGAGATAAAACGCGCCTTTTGATAAAGCGTGGCGACTTCGTCCGGCGCGTATATCCCCTCGAAAATCGCGGACGGGCTGTTGTATGAGGCGGTTATCCTCACCACCGCCAAATCGTAGTCGCCTTCGGAAAGTTTCGCGTTGTACCCGTAAGAATCGAGCGTTTCAATCCGGCAGAAAAACGACAGCTTTTCCTGCCACTGCTGGGTTACGTAACCGACAATGCCAACGATGGCTTTGTCGTTGGGAACAATCATAACGGGGACGTAATCCGCCTCGCCGAAACGCGCCGCCGCCCTTTCATAACGCGCTTTCGCCGACTCGGCGTCGGGCGCGGGCGATTTTGTTCCCCCCGCCAAATCGCGGTAAAAGTTATCTCCGATTTTCACGCTGCCGGGAATCAACGAGGACGTTTTTGAATAGCAGGGAATGTCCGCGCCTATTTCATCCCTGTCCGTCGCGAGAGCCAAGGCGCTCCGAAAATCCTGCCCCCTGTCCCTTTTCGTGTTGAAAGCGACGCCCCACACGGCGTTTTCGACGCTTTCGTTCGGATAATTTCTGTTGATGAGCGACACCGCCCCTTCCCCGCTTAAAACGACGCAGTCGCTCGCGCCGCTTTCAAAAAGGGAATAAAAGTCGCCCCTGTCCATATAGAAATTGATTCCCGAAGGGAAGACCGTCCTTTCCGAACCGCCGTCGTTTTTCGCGTTCCTTTTGAGAATGACGCGGTTTTCATCCGTCCACCACTCGTCGTAAACCCATTCGCTCAAATAAAACGCGCCGTTCGACGGGACAAAGTCCGCGCCCAACCCGTAGCGCCCCGCCGATTGGATATAAAATTCCTCGTTGCAGGGAAAAGCGGGCGCGCCCGTAAGCAAAAGCAAAAAATCGGGCGCGGGATATTCCAGCGTTATTCTTAAGTTAAAGTCCCCCTCGGCGCGAACGCCCACCCATTCGGGGTCAAGCAGACCGTCGTTCACTTTCTCCGAGTTTTTTACGCAGAAATACGTTTCGGCGTTGCGCGATTTCGTCGCGGGATTAAAAAGCCGCCTGAACGCGAAAACAAAATCGTCGGAAACGCAGGGCGCCTCGAAGCCGTTCCTGTCCGTCCAATATACGTCCTCCCGCAGAACGAACTCGTAGATTAACCCGTCGTCGGAAACCGAATATTCTTTCGCCATCCCCGCGGTTATTCGCCCGTTTTCGTCAAGCCGCAGCAACCCCTCGAACAGGTTTGAAACGACGGTCAGCGCGTTCGCGTCGACGGCGGTTTGCGGGTCAAGCGTGCGGGGGTTCGCGGAAATGTCGCACTTAAACGCGTAACCGCTCCCGTCTTTCGCGCCGCCGTCGCAGGCGGCGAGGGAGAATACGGTTACGACGACGAGGATTTTACAATATAATCTCAATCGCTTTCCCACGTTTTACGCTCTCCTTTGAGTCAATCGCGCGCTGGTTCGCGCTCCCCCTAAATTTTAGTTCCAGACTTTTTTTACTCTTGTCGAAACGCCCGTCGACAAGCACGTCAATCAGGCTTAACAATTCCCGCGTTTCCGGTTTGTCGGAACGGTACAGTTCCTCGAACGTATAGCCCGTGTAACAGACTATGTTCGCGCCGCCCAAACGTTTCGCCAGGTCGATAAACGCTTTTGCCTGCGCGAAAGGTTCCCCCCCCGAAAAAGTGGCCCCGCTCAGCAACGGGTCTTTTTTTATTTCCCCGGCAATGATTTCGGTGTCGGTCAGTTCGCCCCCGTCGAAGTCATGGGTTTGGGGATTGTGGCAACCCTCGCAATCGAAGGGGCAACCCTGCGCGAAGACCACATAACGTATTCCGGGACCGTCAACGACGGAATTACGGGCTACGCCGCTTATCCGTATATTCATACCGCGTTCCTTTCCGTGATTTCCTTCAAATATTCCGCCATGACCAAATCCGTCATCCTCCGGTAACTCGCCGCGCCGTCCCCCTGCCCCTGCGCCTTGAGATAACCGTCGTTTATATCGCCGGAAATATCCCCGATAAATTCGGATAGCGGGTTCGAGGTGATAACTTCGACCACTTCCCCGTCTTCGCCGACTTCATAAACGATTTCGCGGGAGCGCCACCACCAAAACTCATTTTGCCGGCGAAGGTCTTCCGCCGCCTGTTCGGGGAGCAGAGCGTAAGCGTTGAGATAGCCGTATTCCTCAAAATCCGCCCGCGTTTCGGAATCAAGGCGGGTTATATGACGCTCAAGCAAACCGCGGGTATAATCGGGGAGAGAATCATAAAAATACCCGTCCATCGGCGGAACGTCCCACGCCATATAATCAAGAAGTTTGAGATACCCGCTGTACATAAAATCGGGCTCGCCGCTTTCGCGGCAAGCGACGAACGCGATGAAATTCGCTTCCTCTTCTTTCATAAACCCCGCCAAATGCGCCAGTTCGTGGCAAACGGCGGCGGGTTTCTGGCTGTCGGGGACGATGCCGTTATAGTTCGCCTCAATCGTAAAAGGCGAGAAAATCCCGATAATGCGCGCGTCGGACATCAACCCGGAATTTAATACCGGTTTGGGGCGGGGATAATATACGTCAAGGCGGGGATATTTTTCGGCGGCGGCGCGCAAGGCGGCGGGGGCGGTTTTGTTCAAATCGCCCGTCAGCGCGAACCCGCCGCTTTCGTCGACGCTAACCAACGGAATAATTTCGCAAAACTCGTCCAACGCCGTTAAATAAACAGTCCACATCTGAACCCGCGTATATTCCGAAAATTCGTACCCTTCCCCGCGCAAAAAAGGCTCGCGATTATAGTTTATTCCGCAATTAAGCAAAAACACCAGCAAAGCGACCGAAGCCGCGCAGGAAACGTAAACGGTCGTTTTTAACAAAACGCGCCCGCGTTTCCCTTTACTTTTCACGAGTTTTACGACAAGAAAAACCGCCCCGGCGATTGTGGCGGCGATAAGCGCCATAAGCAGGATTTCCGCCGCTGAAAACGGGAAAATCCCGAACACGCAGGCGACGGCGTTTACAAAAAACGGATAAACGTTCGCGGCGTACCATTCCGAAAAACTTACGGAAAGCCGCGATGTTATCCAAATCATTATATTCAGCAGGACCGTTACGGTCAGGAAAATCAACGATTTTTTCATAATTTCCTCTCGCGTAAACCCGACTCGCCGCCCTTTTCTTTCTATACGGCGTTCAGGGCTATGGCACATTCCAGCCGCTTTTTCATAAGCCGACATTCGACGCTTTCCCCGTCGGTCGCCCGCGCGTCGCCGTAACGCTCGTAAGACAGCGCGTTGCAGCCGCCGGAGCAATAAAACCGCGCCCAGCAATCCGCGCAACCGGTTTTGCTGTAAATGTGGGTTTTCGCGAAATAATCGCGCTTTTCCCGCGATAGCCCGTTTCGGCTTACGTTCCCCGACCTCCATTCCTTCGCCCCTATGAAGCGGTGGCAGGGATAAAGCTCCCCCTCGGGGGTAACGGCGGCGTATTCGCCGCCGCACCCGCACCCGCGAAGCCGCCGGATTACGCAGGGACCGCCTTTTAAGTCCACGTTGAAGTGAAAAAAGTTTATATCCCGTTCCCCGTTTTTGATAATGGAATATAAGCGGTCATATTCCTCGAAAACGCGCGGGATATGTTCCCGTTTTATCGCGTAGGGGCGGTCGTCCGGAGCGGTTACGGGCTCAATCGAAATATTGCGGAAGCCCAGCCGCGCCATCTCGGTCGCGTCCTCGGAGAAGTCGAGGTTATAGGCGGTGAAAGTCCCCCGAACGTAATAATCGGTGAACCCGGGCTTATTCCTGTTTTTGACGAGTTTTTGGAATTTCGGGGTTACGGCGCCGTAACTGCCGCCGCCGCTTAACGTCTTGCGGATTCTGTCGTTTGTTTCCTCCCTGCCGTCCAAAGAAAGGACGCAGTTGCACATCTCGCGGTTTATGTAATCGATTTTCTCGTCGTCGAGCAGCAAGCCGTTGGTGGTTATCGTAAATTTAAAACGCTTCCCCCATTCCTCCTCGCGGGAACGGGCGTAGTCCACCGCCGCCGTAACCGTTTCCCAGGCCATGAGGGGTTCCCCGCCGAAGAAATCGGCTTCAAGCAAGGTTCGCTCCCCGGAATTGCGTACAAGGAAGTCTATGCTTTCCGCTGCGGTTTCGGGGGACATAAGCGTTCTTTCGCCCCCGTAGCCGCCCGTCCCCGCGAAACAGTACCCGCATCTTAAATTGCAGTCGTGGGAAACGTGCAGGCAAAGCGCCTTCAACGGCGCCGCCGAAACGGCTTCGGCATATCGGCGGCAGTCGCCGTCCCCGCTGAAAAGCGCGCCGCCTTTATACAGCCCGTAAAGCTCGCCGTAACATTCGTCAATTTCAGAAACGGAAAATCCGCCGAAAATGCCGTAAACCCTTTCGGGGGTGTTTTCCGGCAGCGGCGGTTCAAGCTCGCCGAGCATATCGAAAGCCAATTTATCCGAAATGTGCGCGGAGCCGGACGGCGGGTCGATTATAAAATAGCCGCCGTCTTTCGCGAACTTATGAATTTTGCTGTTTTTCACAGGATTGATTGGCCACGGTGCAAGACGTTTTGCAGGCGGACTGGCAGGAAGCGCGGCACCCCCCGCAGCCGCCTTTCTCGGCGGTCTCTTTTAAAATCCGCCCCGTAACCGTTTTGATGTGCTTTTTGGCGTCCATTTTTGCCGTCTCTCCTTTTCCCGTTTTTGATAATTTTAGCATAGAATTTATGAAAAATCAATACGTTTATGAAAATATTGACAAAATTGACAAACTATGTTACAATGAACGTGTGTCGAAGACGCAACACAACATATAGGGCGCGATGTATGTAACAAAGCACCAATTGCGGAGAAGTACCCAAGTGGTGAAGGGGCTCCCCTGCTAAGGGAGTAGGTCGTGAAAGCGGCGCGAGAGTTCAAGTCTCTCCTTCTCCGTACAAAACCTTTGGCGTTTTTTGCGAAATACCATATACAGCCGTTTTTAAACGACGGTAACATCTTTGAACAGAAAGGCGCACCCGCGTGAAACACCAATGCTTTAACCCGATTTTGCCCTCGTGGGAGTACATTCCCGACGGCGAACCTCACGTGTTCGGCGACAGGGTATACCTTTTCGGCTCGCACGACATAGCGCACGGCTGGGTGTTCTGCCTTGGCGACTACGTTTGCTGGTCCGCGCCCGTTGACGATTTAAGCGACTGGCGTTACGAGGGCGTAATCTACAAGCGAACCGACGACCCGCAGAACACCGACGGCGGAATGTGCCTTTACGCCCCCGACGTTACAAAGGGGAGCGACGGACGCTATTACCTGTATTACACGCTTGACAAGGTTAATAACGTTTCGGTGGCAGTCTGCGACACGCCCGCGGGCAAGTATGAGTTTTACGGATTTGTGCGTCATCGGGACGGGGTTAACCTCGGCGAGCGCGAGGGCGACGAACCGCAGTTCGACCCGGCGGTGCTTACCGAGGGGGAAACGACCTACCTTTACACGGGGTTCTGCCACCCCGGCGACACTTCGCGGCACGGAATGATGGCGACGGTTCTTGACAGGGATATGCTTACGGTTTCGGAAGAACCGGTATTTGTTGTTCCGGGCAACTGTTACAGCAAGGGAACCGGCTTTGAGGGGCATGAGTATTTCGAGGCGCCGTCAATCCGCAAGGTCGGGGATATGTATTACCTTGTGTACTCGTCCCTCCTGTTTACCGAACTGTGTTACGCGACGAGCAGGAACCCGACCAAGGATTTCAAGTACGGGGGCGTTGTCGTAAGCAACTGCGACTTGAACATCGACAGTTACAAGCCCGCGGAAAAGCGCGTTTTTCTCGACGGCAACAACCACGGCGGCATTGTCGGAGTCAACGGGAATTGGTATATCTTTTACCACAGGCAGACCAACGGAACCATGTATTCGCGGCAGGCTTGTGCGGAGGCTATCACGGTCGGGACTGACGGCGGTATTCGGCAAGTTGAAATGACGTCGCTGGGCATGAACGGCAAACCGCTTTCGGGGCGCGGCGAATATTCGGCGCACATCGCCTGCAACCTGTTTCGAGCCGACGAAAACCGCCAAGCCTTGCAGCCGAAGATGACGCAGGACGGCAAGGACGGCGACGAAATAAACGGTCACATTGCCGACATAACCGACGGCACGGTAATCGGCTTTAAGTATTTTGACTGCGCGGGTGTCCGCAAAGTCACGGTTAAAACGCGCGGTTATTGCGCCGGCGCGTTTGAAGTGCGGACGGCGTGGGACGGCGAGGTTTTGGGAACCATACCCGTTAAGTCCGCGAATAACTGGACGGCGTTTTCCGCCGACATTTCAATCCCCGACGGGGTTCACGCGCTGTATTTCGTGTATAAGGGCGGCGGCAGCGCGGGGCTGTGTTCGTTTACGCTTGAATAAGCGCGGGTTTCGCGATTAGGATGAAAAAATGAAAGGATTATCGGTAGTTTTATTGTGCGCGGTTTTATTGGCGGGTTGCGGTAAGACGGACGCCCCCGACGAGCCGCCGACAAGCCAAGACACCTCCGGACAATCCGAAGAAGTCAGAACCGAGGAAGACACCCAAGATACTCAAAACGGAGGCGAGGTCGTGAACACAGACGATATAGGGCTTCAAAAAACGCTTGATTATTTCGCGAATTTGGACGAGTTTCAACCGCCCGACGGCTTCGACAAAAGGCAAGACGGCACGGAATACGGCGAGTACGCCGAGGTCGAGTATTATTCCGAAACCACGGGAAACACGCGAAAATGCTACGTTTACACCCCGCCGAATTATGATGAAAACAAAACCTACCCCGTGCTGTATCTGCTGCACGGAATAGGCGGTACTCACGTTGAGTGGAACGGCGGAAAACCGAACGAGGTCATCAGCAATCTGATTGCGGCGGGCGACGCGCCGCCCATGATTGTGGTCGCGCCGAATATTCGCGCGATGTACGACGACCAAACTCCGTCGAATATATTCAGCGAGGAGAGCATAGCCGCTTTCGACAACTTTATAAACGACCTGCGCGACGACCTCATGCCTTTTATAAAAGAGAACTACTCCGTGTCGGAAAAGCGCGGCGACACGGCGGTTGCGGGGCTTTCAATGGGCGGAAGGGAGGCGTTGTTCATCGGCGTTTCAATGCCCGAAACATTTGCGTATGTCGGCGCGTTCTGTCCCGCGCCGGGGCTTATGGGGGAGAACCTCGGAATTGACGGGCAGATTACCCCCGAAGAAATGACACTGCCCGACGAGTATAAGGGCAACACGTTCATACTAATCAACGCGGAAAATCAGGACGGCGTTGTGGGCGATAATCCGCTTAATTACAGCAACGCTTTCAGGGGCAACGGCGTTGAGAACGTCTATTACTCGATTGAAGGCGGACACGATTTTACGGTTTGGAAGAACGGGCTGTATTTCTTCGCGAGGAGTATATTTGATTAGTCACCCCCATGCCTGTATAAATTCCAACGGAAGATTTTTCTCATCAACGCACTGTTTTACGGCTTTTCCGGCTTTATAACCGTAATACTCCGCAGAGTTATCTTTACCGGCGCGAGATATGACAACCGCCTTATCATTTCCCATATCTAAACGGACTTCAGAGAGGTTTTGTCAAGTGGGTAAATGGATTTTTTTTCTTACCCAACAAAATATTCGTTGTTTTTGCCTTTCGTCTGTTGAATAATCAAATCTTGCTCTTTCATCCCCCAGCATCACCACAAGTTTATTAAGAAGTGGCAACGAGATTTGCGGGAATTTAATTCTTTTCCCCTGATATTTTCGTTTCCTCTTTTTAGCGAACGAAATATATTTGAGTTTTCAAAAATTATTTTTGAAAACCACTTGAATATTTTTACAGCTTATGTTATCCTGTTTTATAGACGTTGTGTCAGTTTCGGGTCTGAAAAGAGGTATTCTATGACTAAAAGAATAATCAGTTACAATAAATTATGGAAACTACTGATAGATATGGGAATGAATAAAAGCGACTTGAAAGCGGTTTCGGGTATTAGCACAACCTCTATCTCTAAACTTGCAAAATGCGAAAACGTATACACGGATGTATTGCTAAAAGTATGTGAAGCCCTTGATTGCAAGGTCGAGGATATCATTGAAACGGTTGACGCAGAACTAATAATTTC
>JAIRWC010000006.1 GCA_031253495.1 Oscillospiraceae bacterium
TGGATTTGCGGTTTGCGTTCGCCGTTTGAACGCACTTTTTCCAAGCAAAATAAGCGTGTGCGTTATCGCGGCGCGGCAAAAAATCAAGGCGCGGAATTTATGTTTGCCGTTGCGTACAATTTAAGGCGCGCGATTGTCCTTGACAAAGAACGCCGAAAACTTTGCATGGCATAATTTACGGGACAGCTATCCCTAAAAGCGTGTAATACCCGTGTTTTTGCGTGGTTTTCGCCGTGATTTATCGCGTTTTTGTTTCGTTGCGTGATTTTTCGATGTTTTTACGAGATATGCAACAGGCTCTTATCGGGTTCGCCGTCAGTTAAGCTCCAGTTCCCGCACCGTCTTAACGTCGCTTATACTCGCCGAAATTATTTTCGCGTCGCTTATCGCGTAGATATAATCCCCGATAAACAGCCCTCTCCGGAAAGCGCTCCCCCAGTCCCAGTAATCGGACGTATGTGTGATTTCCCCTTTGAGGGTGAACCCGTTTTGTTCGTCGTAAGAGAACACCGCGTATTTGGAATACCCCTCGGTTAGATACTCCCAGCCGTTTTCGGATATTTTCCAGATTTCGCAGACATAAGGAACGGCGATTATATTTTTGTCCGGCGATACGAGAACCGCCTTATGGTCGTATTCCGCGGGGGAGACATAGTTGGCGTTGTCAACGCCGTACGGGTTGATTACATAAACGTGCCTTTCGGAAAGCTCGGAATTGTTTGAAACGTCGAACATCGACAGCTTCAGCCCCGTCCTTCGCCCCGTTTCCTCGTTCGCGTCCACCCCCACGCCTAAGAGCAGCCCGTCGTTCCATTTATGCATATAGCGGGAGAACCCCGGGATTTTTAACTCGTCGAGTTTTACCGGGTTCTTCGGGTCGGACAGGTCGAACGAGAACAGCGGGTCGGTTTGCATGAACGTTACTATATAGGCGATATCGCCGTAGAAACGCGCCGACTGCATCCTTTCGCCCTTGCCTATACCGGTTAAGCTCGCGAGGGGGGTTAAATCCGCGTCAAAGGTGCTTAGCGTCGTGGAGATTTCCCACGCCCCCCACTGTCCCGATTCCCCCCAACCCTCGGAAACGACCCGCAGAACGCCTTTGTATTCGTCTAAGCAAAACTGGCTGTTTACCTGCCCCGGCACCCTTCCCGCCGCGACGTATTCCACATTCCCCCCATTCAGCGAAAACTTGGCTATGTCGGTGTATACGGTTCCCTCAGTCCACACGCCGGCCGCCACGAAAATGTTATCGAGCGAGGAATATACCGTGCTGACATTGCCGAAACTCGCCCGCGACGCGACAAAAAGTTCAGGGCTGTTCACGTCAAGCCCCGCCACCACGGTATAAGAGGCGTACTCGCCGGTTCTTTCCGGAAGCACGATACAGCGGGGTTTTACGTAGCTTTTCTTGCCGTTGACCGTGTAATACGGAACGTAGTTGTCAAAGTCGCCTTCCACAAAGTCGGCGGTGCTTACGAAAGGCATATAAGAGGTTACGAGGTATATGTTGCCGTTTATCATGCGGGAGGAATAATACCCGCCCTTTTGCGAATAAGAGGAAAACGGCGCGGAAAAATCGCCTCCGGCGTCGTAGACCTCTATAACCGTTTCTTCGTCGCCGCCGCCCCAATAGCGGTAATAGTCGCCCTCGTAATTATATTCGAGCTTTCTCCAGAACACAATCAGCTTGCCGTCATAAAGCAACAGTTCTATCGGGGACGCGTTTTCTTTCCTTAAAACCGCCGTTTTTTCCATTTCGCCGTCGTTCGCTTTAACGACGCTCACATACCTCCCCGCGGAGGAAACGACGTAAATATTCCTGCCGTCGGTCTTTACCGTATCGCCCTCTTCGACCCCCTCGACTTGGTTGTTCGTGCCGGAAAAATCGGACGATTCGTCGTCGCGGTATATAGTATTATCGGCGCCATTATCGACGCTCCGGTCGGTTTCCGGTTTCCAGTTGGCGGGGACGTCTTCCGGCGCTTCATTATAAACGCCGCCGCCGGCTTGGTAAGCTTTTATCAAGATTTCCCGGTCGTAATACGCCGATTTTTTTACGGAATCGTACACCTGTTTATAGTCCGAAGCGAAAAAAAGCGAATTTGACGATGGTTCGCCTGGTTCGCCGGAAACGGTTTGTTCGCTCCCTGTAAACGTTTCTTCGCTCGAAGCGGCGGTAAAACCGGGGCTTTCCGAATTGCCGCCGGGTTCGCCGGAAACGGTTTCCTCCGTTACGGAGAAGGGTTCTTCGCCCTCGCCCTTATCGCGGGGATAATCGGGTTCATCCGCGCCGCCGTCCGAAAACGACGGGGGGCTGTGCTTAAACTCGCCGTCGGGGACGTCGAACACGCTGTCTAAAACCAACGTCGTGGAAACCATCGTGATAACGGCGCACGCGGCTATTCCCGCCGCCGTCATAAATTTTCGCGCGGAGCGCGGCTTATATCCGCGGCTTTTTTCCGCCAGCGTTTCGGGCAGATTTTCCGGTTGAAGCCGGCGCGGGATTTCTATTTCCCGTTCGAGCATTTTTTCTCTCAGTTGACTGTTTAAACTCATGGTTATTCTCCTTTAATTAACAGCTTTTCCCTTAGCTTTTCCTTAGTCCGCATAATTCTCGAGCGGACGGTGTTCGCGTTCATGCCGGTCATTTTCGCGATTTGCGCGCTTGTGTAACCGCATATCACGGATAACGAGAGCGTCAGTCTGTCAACGCGGTCAAGCCGCGCGATTTCCCTTTTGACGTCTATCAAATCGCAATCGGGTTCCGGCGTTTCGATTAAGGTTTCGCCGGCTTCGACGGGAACCGAAAGGCTCTCCTTGGCGTATTCCTTAAACTTGCGCTTGATTTTCGCGGAAAGGATTTTCATAATCCACGCCTTGAAAGCCGTTTCGTCCCGCAGCTTCCTTATAGTCATAAACGCGTCCAAAACCGCGTCCGAAACCGCGTCTTGCGCGTCGGCGCCGTTTTTCAGCGAGTATAAGGCGACGTAATAAAGCTCCTTATAAACGCGGGAATACAGTTCGGCGAACGCGGCGGCGTCGCCGTTTACCGCGAGCTTCACGGTTTCGTTAAAATTAAATTCACCGGTGTTTTCAATCAAGGCTTATCATCCCTTCCTGTAAAATAAGTGTAAAAAAAGACCGTGTTTTGTTGCACGGTCTTTTAAAAAAATATTTCGCGGCCATAACTACGCCCGCGCCGGCTCGGCGTTGACGCAGCTGCTCATAAAATTGGTGAAGTCGTCGTCCGCCATGGGCTTGCCGTAAAGGTACCCCTGGTGAAAGTCCACCCCGTCGATAAATTCCAGCTGCTCCTCGTTTTCAATCCTCTTCACGCAGACGGAAACGCCGTAATCGCGCGCCCGCTTCAACAAGGAATCCGTTACGGTTCTCTCGAAATCGTCGTCGTACATGGTGGTGAAAAGGGTTATATCGGCTTTGACATAATTGACGCAGGAATGTTTTATCAGCGACGAAACGGCGTAATGCGAACCCAAGTTGTCAATGATTATTGCGACGCCCACTTTTTTGAGGGCGCCCAACACAGAAGAAACTATTTCATAATGCGCTATCAAAATTTGTTCCTCGACCTCGACGGCGAGGGCGGAGGGCGGCAGACCGCTTTCCTCGAGCGCCCTTTCAACCATGGCGACGATGGCTTTGGTGGTAAGCTCGCGCTTGGTCGTATTGACGCTCACGAAAAATTCCGGGTCAAATTCCTTGCGCATTTTCTTGCAAAATTCACACGCCTGTTTAAGCACCCACGAGTCGACGGCGATGTCAAGCCCCATGCTTTCAGCTAAGCGTATAAGCCGCGCGGGGGGAGAGTTTTCGTCGGACATGGATATAAGCGTTTCGCATCCGAGGGCGCGCCTGCCGTCCGCGCCGAACACGGGCTGAAACCGCGCCGAAAGCCCCTTCATGCCGTTTTCAACGGCTTCGCGGAGCGTCTGCGCGCGTTTATAGTCGTCCTCGGCGGGAATTTCAAATTCCCTCGCGAAGAAGGCGTAGGTGTTCTTCCCGTATTCGATGGCTTTGTACGCGGCCATTGTGGCGGCGCGGTAAATCTCTTCGGCGGTTATGCCGGTTTCGGGATAAGGGGCGACGCCGGCGCCTATTTCAAAATAATGTTCGCTCCCTTCGTGGCGCCAAGGCCGACGGAAGCGCGTCGTCAGCTTCTCGCAGAAGTCTTTCGCGCGGGCGGCGTCGGTGTTCCTTAACAAAACGACGAACATATTGTCGGAAAAGCGGTAAGGCTCCGCTTCAAACCCGTCCGAACCGTCTATATACTCCATAACCTTGATAATCAGCCCGTCGGTATAGCCGTGCCCCATAAGGTGGTTCAGCGTCTTGACGTTGGTTATCTTGAACGCCACAAGCACGCCCGGCGCCCCTCGCTCAAGCTCCTCGGAAAGGTCGCCGTTCAGGGCGGTTTTGTTTTTCACGCCGAGGACGGGGTCGCGGAAAGCGAGGAAGCGCAGCCTTTCGTTGGTTTTATCCAGTTCCTCGTTGTCCTTGCAACGCATGAGGACGGTGGCGATAATCTGTGAAATGCTCCGCAAAAGCCGCTTTTCGGAATGGTTCAAAACGTGTTCGGGATTGATGATTTCATAAATGATTATCCCGTATTTAACGCCGTCGCCCGTAAGGTTCGAGGCGATATACGACGTGAAAGTATGACCCAACACGACATGGGCGATATTGTTCGAGTAATAGGTTTCATAATCGCGCAATTCCTGCATAATCTTGGGGTAATCGGAATAGGAGAACTCGCCGAGCCCTATATAATCGGCTTCCCGCGGGACCCATTCGTAACGCAGCTTGTACAGCTCTTCCAGCGGAAAGTCCTCGTAGACGACTATCCTGTCCAGCTTCATATACTCGCCCGTCAGCTTAACGACGGAACGCATGGTTTCCATTGAGTTTTTCTCGTTCAAAACCGTGTTGTAAACACTGTTCAAAAGGATTTGCTGTTCGACGTTCTCGCTTAACAGTTTGTTCGCGCGTTCCGAATTTACCATTTCGTTGAACAGCATGACATACGCGTTCGCCATTTTTGAAAGCGTTTCCGAAAGGATTGCGTGCGTGGCCGAATACTTTTCGATAACGCCGGCGTCGTCCGAGGCTATCGTCCAAGTGGCGTAAACCGAATGGTTGACCCTGATGTCGGCGTTTAAGGCGCGCGCGTACTTTTTCGCGTCGAATTCCGTTTGGGACAAGTCGGCCGAACAGATAAAATCCCCGTTCGCGTCGAATATGGCCGAATACAGCTTGCCGTCGACCGTGAGCGGTTCTTGTATGTTGCTCAAGTACCCCCTGTCGAGTATTTCGGCGAATCCAGCGGGTTCCGTGAACTTATCCGAGTTCTTTTTTTTAAATTCCTGGAGCGCGGGGTCGTTTTCAATGCTTTCAAGGTATTCGGAAACGTCGATGATATTCCCGAACAGATAGACCGGCTTGCGCAACCCCTTTTCCTTGTACAAACCGCAGCAGATAAGATGCCATTTGTTCTCGGGGAGCAGACGGCAGTGAGCGAACAGCGAGCCGGAACCGTTCGCGAATATTTCATCGATGCTGCGTATCAGCGCGGGGAGGTCTTCCGGCAGAACTATCTCCTCAAGGTTCGCCGTAACGTCTTTTTTATCCTTGTCGCCGCCGCCGAACCTTTCGGAGACGGTAACCGGCAGATTTTTCTTGAAATCTATGCGCGCGATGACGCATTTATTCCGGCTTAAAACGCGGAAAAAACATTCTATGTCGCCCACGACGCCGCCCCCTTTCGCGCAGGATAATTAAACCTACGGTAATTATACCATAATTTTTCAAGAAAAGCAATGCTTTTTGTAAAAAAAAACGGGTATTAAAAATTTGCAATTTCCCGGAAATTATGGTATAATTACGGTGATTGCGGAACGCCCGGCTTAAACGTTCGGTTGCGCGCCCCGTTCCCGATGCCGTTTTTAAACGGTGATATAGTATGAAAGGCGGTGATTGTACGGTGAAGTTCAAAGGTGAGCAGTGCCCGGTTTGTTCAAAGCGTTTTTCCGATTCGGACGACGTCGTGGTCTGCCCCGAATGCGGAACGCCGCATCACCGTTCCTGCCACCGCGAAAGAAACGAGTGCGCCAACGCTTCGCGCCACGGCGAGGGCGGCTTTGAGTGGAAAAGCCGTCTGGCGGGGATAATCACCGCCCTCGAGGAAAAGGAGCGGCGCGACGAGAGCGAGCGGGAAAAACTGCGGGAAGAGGCGTTAAGGAGAGAAACGGAGGATTTTGAAAAAAGGGACGTCTACGGGGTGAGCCGCGCCGAGCTTTCGGCGTATATGCAGATTCCCGCGGACACCTACGAATACAGGCTGAAAATCGCCCATATAAGAAAAATCAGCTTTAACTTCTTCGCGGGGCTGTTGGCGCCGTTTTATCAGTTTTACAAAGGTATGCGGCTGTTCGGGTTTTTGGTGATGCTGTTGATGTTTTCGGTCAATCTGCCGGTTTTTTTGTCCGTGTATTTCGACGTTAAAACGCTTTTCAATTTTTTCGCGAGACTTTTGGGCTCCGAGGATTCGGCGTCGGGGGTGTTGAGTTCCGTTCAGTTCGCCCAGTGGGTTTTGCTTGTAATTTTCAACGATTATATCTATTTGCGCTTTTGCGCCCGAAAGATAAGGAAAATCCGGAAAAGCCACCCCGACGGCGGGGACGTGTATTATGACGAGCTCCGCGCCAAAGGGGCGCCCAGCATGGGCAGGGCGTTCGGGGACGCGTTTGTCGCTTCGCTGGTGATAGCGGCGGCGGTTTTCGCGATTGTTACCGCGATTTTTCCCGACGCCGCCGCAAGGGGGTAATCGGTGTCGGAACTGAGCAAAAAAGCCGATAGAATATTCCGGCGCATAGGCGACAGGGGCGTTTTGCTGCTGATGTTCCTCGCGGGGGTAATCGCGCATACCGCGTTAGCCCTGCATATGGAAGCGTTTTCGATTATTCCGGACGAGTTTGTGTCGGCGGCGTGGGCTTCTTTGTTCGCGGGGAACGGGTTCGGCGGGATAATCTCGCGGACGGACGGTTATTACGGCTGGCTCGGGGCGCTCTTTTACTCGCCGGTTATGCTGGTTGTGAGAAACCCTTTCGTCCGGTATAAGGCGATGCTGGTCATCAACGGGATAATCGCGTCATTTATACCCTTAATCGCTTATAAAATCGCGGGCGGGTTAGGCGTGAAAAAGGCGTGGATGCGCGTTTTGACCGCCGCCGTATGCGGAATGTACCCGGCCGTTTTCGCCCATACCAAATTTATCTGGAACGAAACCTTTTGCTTGGTTTTCCCGTGGGTCGCCGCGCTAATCATAACAGCCGCCTGCAACGCGAAAAACCGGGTTTACAAACACTTTTTGTCCGCGCTCTTGGCGTTGACGCTGACCGCTTCGGTCTGCGCCCACCCGCGCCTCGCTTCCGTCGCGGCGGCGGCGGTGGCGGCGGCGCTGTTCGCGCGGTTTTACCTGAAGAAAAAAGTCATTTTTTTAAGCTCGTTTATCCCCGCTTTGGCTGTTTTTTCCGCCGGGTTCTTCGTGCTGACGGGGGAACTCGTTTCTTTGATGTGGGGGAGCGGCGGCGTAATTCTCCGCAATACGCTTTCAGACTTTTTCCCCGTTTTGGAACGGCTTTTCATGGGGGACGCGGACACTTGGGCGCGTCTGCTGAAAGCGGCGGCGGGACATCTTTATTATTTCACCTCCTCGACGTGGGGATTGGGCGTTTTGGGCGTCTGCCTCTTCATAGGGGCGCTGGCGGGGAGGCGCCGCGTTTTCGGGAAGGAAAAGCAGCCCGTCAAATCGGCGGCGGTTTTAAGCGTGAACGAAAGGTTTTTGGTTTTTTCGGCGTTCGCGCTTTTATCGGCGCTGTTCAGCGGCGCGGTAAGCGTTTTGTTTAAATCGGGCGCGGACGGCTTTACGGAATATCAAGACGCGGTTATATTCGGGCGGTATATGGACGGCGTTATTCCGCTGACGCCGGCTTTTGTAATCTGCTATGTATTTTTATACGGGCTGGATTTGCGGAAACTGCTCCCCGCCATCGTCGCCCTCGGGGGGATTTATACGGCGTTTTTCCTGCTTTGCGCGAGAACGCTCGTCAACGCCCCGAACGTGAGCGTTTACCATGTTTTGGGACTGTACCCGCTTAGGATAGGCGAGAAAGTGGACGCCTTAATAACCATGGACGGGCTGTTTTTAACCGTGTCGGCGGTGTTCAGCCTGATGGCGCTGTTTATCGTCTTCGTCTGTTGCGCCAAACGGTACCGCGTCCGCATAATATCCGCGACGGTGGCGTTAATCGCGTTTTACTCCTGCGCTTACACCGTCGCGGCGTATCTGCCTTTCGTCGCGCGGACGGCGCGTGAGGTCAACGCGCCGATTCACGAGGCGTCGGAATATGTCTACGATTCCGACGACGCGCCCCCGCTGATAGCCCTTGACGTCCCCGAAAGGACGGCGGCGCTTTTGCAGTTCCTCAACCGCGGCGCGAACGTGATAACCAAGACCGACGGGGATAAAATCCCCGAAAACTGCTTCGTCGTCGTTGAAAGCGGCTATGAGTTCGCCCCGCCGCCGGAAGTTGAAACCGCCGAGCTTGGCGGGGCGGGCGGATACGTTTTTTACGCTTGCGGCGAAAAGGCGATAATGTACGCCAATTCGCAAAGCGAGTAGCTTATACGGCAATTCCGCCTGACATTGAAATAAATTCAACGTCAGCGGTCGCCGCCCGCAGACGCGGAAGCCAAAACGAAAACGGGAAAAGGAAAAGCGCGCGGCATGGACTGTGAGATTTTCGGCGCGGGGAATATAAGGCTGTTTATATCGAAAGAGCATCGTTTCGGAACGGATTCCCTCCTGCTGGGGGAATACGCGGCGAAAGCGTTCGGGCGGGGTTCCGTCAGGGTCGTTTGCGATTTATGCTCCGGCTGCGGGATAATCCCCGTAACGCTGTGTTCCGCGAATTTTAAGCCGCCGAAAAAAATATTCGCGGTGGAAGCGCGGGAAGAGGCGGCGGATTTGCTAAGGCGCACGGTCGGCGAGAACAAACTCGGATTTATCGAGGTTATCCGAGGCGATTTGCGCTCCGACGAAACGCTTGCGGAAATAGGGCGCGGCAGTGCGGACTTAGTAACGGCGAACCCGCCGTATTATCCGGCGAAAAGCGGGCGCGAGCGTTCTTCCGAGGCGCAGAGGGCGGCGCGGTACGAAACGTTATGCACGGTCGGGGACGTCATAGGGGCGGCGGCGTTTTTGCTGAAATTCGGCGGCGAGTTCAAAATGTGCATGACGGCGGAACGGCTGACCGATTGCGTATGCCTAATGAGGGAGCGCGGGCTCGAACCGAAGGAAATCGTTTTCATCCCCTACGGAAAAAGCAAAGCGGCGCGGCTGTTTTTAATCAGCGGGAAAAAAGGCGGGAAACCGGGGGTTAAGACGGTATGGAGATGGTAAAAGGCGCGTTATACGTCGTCGGAACGCCGATAGGGAACCTTTCGGATATGTCTCCGAGAGCGGTTGAAACGCTTAGAAACGTTGATTTTATCGCGGCGGAGGACACAAGGGTAACGAAAACCCTGTTATCGCGGCACGGTATAAAAACCCGTCTCGTTTCCTGCCATGAGCACAACATATCCGAAAAGGGCGAGGGGATTGTTTCCCTGCTTGAAAACGGTCGGTCCTGCGCCCTTGTTACCGACGCGGGTATGCCCTGCGTTTCCGACCCGGGCGAGGAGCTTGTGCGCTTATGCGCCGAAAAAGGCGTTTCGGTTTACGCGGTTCCGGGGGCGTGCGCGGCGACGGCGGCTCTGGCGGTTTCCGGGCTTCGCGCCGCGCGGTTTTGCTTCGAGGGGTTTTTAAGCGTTTCAAAAAAGCAAAGGGCGGCAAGACTGAGCGCTTTGAAATACAGCCCCTACACGCTGATTTTTTATGAAGCGCCGCACAAGCTGAAAAGGACCCTCGCCGATTTGCTCGCGTTCTTGGGGGACAGAAAAATCGCGGTTTGCCGCGAGATGACAAAAATACACGAAGAGGTTATACGCGGCAGCATTTCCGAAATAGCCGCCTTATACGAGGACAGGGTTCCGAAAGGCGAATACGTTATCGTCGCCGAAGGCTACCGCGAAGTTGACAACCATAAAGCATTTACACTTGAAGAGGCGGCAGAAATGGCTTTAGACCTTAAAAAAAGTGGTTCGCGGTTATCCGATGCGGCGCGAGTCGTGGCGGAATTGACGGGGTTGAAAAAATCTGAAATATACCGTAAATCTATTTTGATTGACAAGGAGAAATGATATGTCAGAACCTAAAAAGAACTGGCTCGTTCCGGCGGCGGCGGCAATTTTGGCGGTTATCGCGGCGGCGGCGTACCTGATGTTTAAAATCGGGCAGGTGAGCGCCAATTACGAAAAGTGGAAAGACTATGACGATTACGGCTGGTCGTAGGTTTGGCGGCGCCGCCCGCCCGCGCGAATATGCTTAGACGGCTTATCCTTATAATAATGTTCTTCTTGCTGGTTTGCGGCGGGTTATGGTTCGTTTTGCACCTTAACGGCGTTGACACCTTCGGCGAGTTGACGGCTAAGTGGCTTAACTACGACGGAAGCAGACCGTCAAACTCTTCCGTCGTAGTAAATGTGTATGAGTTGACAAAAGAAGACGCCGCCGGTTTCAAAAACGTTTTCGACGACGAGCTTGAAATTTTTTTGAGACGGTGGTTCGTCGAGTATAACCGCGTTTTGGGGGCGCTTTCGGACGACGCGGGCGCGTTTGACAAGCTGTACGACCGATATTCGCCGAACCGCGCCGTCGACGCCCTTATCCTTGAAAGGCTTGTAAAGGCGCGGAAGCAATGCTCCCTCCCGCTGACGTTCCCCGCTTGCGACGTGGGGTTACGCCTTGTTTCGGCGGTCTATGCCAACGAAGACATAATAGAGGTTCGCGTGGGGGAATGTTTCGCCGCCGCGTTCGACGGTTTCCCGAACAGAGTCGGCTCTTACGCCGGGACGGAACACTTTTTCGTTTTAGACAAAAGTAGCGGTTCCTGGCTCGTCCTCCGCCACGAGAGCAATTCCGCTTTCGCCCGCTACATAACGGGCGAATTGGACAAGGTTATCGCGGAGGACGGATACACAAGGGAAGAACTGACTTCCGCCGGCGTCGAGTCGTATGTCAAGGCGCTCAAAAGGATTCTCGAACGCGAAGTTTATTATTACCCCGCCGAACCCGGCGGCGCCAAAACCGCCGACTTCCCCTACGACAGGGAAAAGGCGCTCAATTATGCCGCCGCCTATACCGACAGGGAAAACGTCAGGCGCAACCCCGTCTTCCCCGCTTACGAACACAACGGGACGAACTTCGTTTCGCAGTGCCTGCATGCGGGGAATATTCCCGCCGTTTCGGCGTGGGAGAAAGGTAAACCGTCTTGGATTGACGCCAACTCTTTCTATGAATACGCGACTTCCGCCGCCGGGTTGACGGTCGCGGGGGTGTGCGGGCGTTCCGATGGGGAAGCCGGCGACGTTATCCAGTTCCTCGACGGCGGGGGCGGCGCGGTTCAAAGTGCGCTGATTTCCGCAAAATACGGCGACGAGTATTTGATAACCGCCAACAGCGAGGATTTTTCGGCGTTCCCCGCGTCCGCCACGGGTTTCGACATAGTCAGGATAATAAAGGTTTATGGCTATAATTAAATGTAAATACAAGGAGGTTTACACGATGAAAAAGATAAGAAAGGCGGTAATTTTGGCGGCGGGGTTGGGAACGCGCGTTCTCCCCGCCACCAAAGCCGTCCCTAAGGAAATGATTATGATAGTTGACAAACCCGCCATTCAGTATATTGTCGAAGAGGCGGCGCGCGGCGGTATCCGGGATATTATGATTGTTTTGAGCCGCAGCAAGTCGGCGGTTACGGACCATTTCGACAACTCGCCGGAGCTTGAAGCCGCCCTGCTCAATTCCGGAAAGCTCGATTTGCTTAAAAAGATTGAGGATATCGCGGAATTGGCCGATATCACCTACGTCCGCCAGCGCGAGATGAAAGGGACGGGACACGCCGTTACGCGCGCGGAAAGTTTTGTCGGGGGGGAACCTTTCGTCGTGATTTACGGCGACGACGTGATTATCGGCGACGACCCCGCGACGGCGCAGGTATGCAGAGCCTATGAGGAGTTCGGGTTGGGCGCGGTGGCTATGAAAGAGGTTTCCGACGAGGCGGTTATGAAATACAGTTCGCTGGCGGTGAAGCCGTTGAAAGACAATATTTACGCCGTTTCCGACATTAACGAAAAGCCGAAAAAAGAGGAAATCCTGTCAAATTTCTCCATTCTCGGAAGATGCGCGCTGCCGCCGGAAATATTCAAAATCCTCAAGAAAACGCCGCCCGGCGCGGGGGGCGAAATTCAACTGACCGACGCCATGAGGGTTCTGGCGAGGGAAAAGGGTATGCTCGGCGTGGATTTTACCGGAACGCGCTACGATATGGGGAACAAGCTGGGAATTCTCCAAGCGGCGGTGGAAACGGGGCTGAACCACGAGGAAATAGGCGGCGAGTTCAGGGAATATTTGAAAGGGCTTTCGGGGAAGCTGTAATACTATTTTCCCGTTTAAAACGGAGTTTTCATTTTAAACGATTATACGGGCTGTTCTTAAAATCCTTGGGGCTGACGCCGGTAATCTTTTTAAAAACAAGCGAAAAATAGGTGGAATCGTTGAAGCCCACCTCCTCGGCGATTTCATAAGCCATTTTGTCCGTAAACGTCAGCAGTTCCTTCGCTTTTTCGATACGCTTCCGGTTGATATGCTCGACGACGGCTTCCCCGGTTTCTTTTTTGAACGTGCGGCTCAAATGCGACGGGTTCGCGGGGATTTGAGCGGCGATTGTCTCGAGGGACAAATTGGAGTTATAATTGCCGTCTATATAATTGAGCGTCTTTTCGACAAGCGGGCTGAAACGCTTTTTCTCGTGGACAAGCTCGTTTAGGGCGTTGAACAGGGTCGAAACGCTTTGCCGCCCCGCCTCGTAATCGCGGTCGTTAAGCTGCTTTTCGATATCGTACAGCTTGCCCACATAGGGCGACATGGCGTTTTTGCTTAACCCGTTCCTCCCTTTTTCCTCGTCTATTTTTAAAATCAGCCTCTTCACCGAAGCCGTAAGCCCGTCTTTTGAAACGGGCTTCAGCGCGTATTCCGCGACGCCGTAAGCGATAGCTTCGCGGGCGTACTCGAACTCCGCGAAGCCCGTAAGAATAATCACTTTTATCCCGGGGAAATTCTCATAAACGTAACGCGCCACGTCAATCCCGCTTTGACGCGGCATTTTTATGTCCGTTATGACGATGTCCGGCGGGCTGTTTTTGATAAATTCAATCGCCTCGAACCCGTCTTTAGCCGTTCCGGCGACTTCGCACCCTATTTCGCTCCAGGGCATACGCTCAGAAAGCCCCCTGCGTATTATGTTCTCGTCGTCGGCTATCAATAATCGGTACATTAGACCCCCTTTTTCCCCGGAAGCCGAAACGTAACCGCCGTCGTTTTGCCCCCGGCGACGATTGACAGACCCGCGTCATTCCCCGTAAGCAAAGCGAGCCGCCTGTTAAGGTTTTTCAGCCCGACGCCCGTATGCGTCCCGTCGGGCGGCGCGGGGCTTTCAAGGTCGAACCCGTCGGGGAAGCCGACGCCGTTATCCTCCACCCGAACGCGTATCCCGCCGTTCTCCGGCGACACGCTTATATTCAGCCGCCATTCGCGCCCGTCGTCGGGAAGCGGTTCAAAACCGTGGGAAACGGCGTTTTCGACAAGCGGCTGGATACAAAATCGCGGCACGGGCGTATCCTCGGGAACGCCCGCGGCGTCTATTTCCGCCTTAAATTTCCCCTCGAAACGCCGCTGTTGGAGATAAATATAAAAACGCGCGTAATCAAGCTCTTCCTTGAGGGTTACATAATCCTTGTCTTTTGACAGGATATTCGACCTTAACAACTCGCTTAACGACAGCACCATGCGGTATATTTCGCTTTTTCCCTCTATTTCGGCGGTCCACGCGATTGTGTTTAACACGTTGAACAGGAAATGCGGGGTCATCTGGGCTTGAAGCGCTTTTATCTCGGCGTTTTTTAAAAGAATCTGCTGTTCGCGCAAATCGTTGTAATAGGTTTCAAGCTGTTTTAACATCTCGGCGAACGCCTCCGTAAACTCGTCTAATTCCCTGAACGGAACCTTGGGGCGTTCGGCGCCGGTCCTGCGGATGGTAACGTCGCGGACGTAATCGGTCATCTGCTTTATCGGTCTCGTTATAAAAAGGCTTATAAACACCGTTACGAGCATCGCGATAACCGCGATAACCGCGTAACCGGAAAGGAAAGACGCCCGCGACTCGTCCGAGTTTCGCATTAAATATTCCTTCGGGGCGGCGACGATGGCGGTCCCCGCGTCGCCTACCCCGCGTGAAGCCATGAAAAATTCCGTGCCGCCGGCGGTTATTTCCTGAAACCCTTCCCTTGTTTTCGCGGCGGACATGACGGCGGATATTTCGCCGTCCCCATAAAAATCGGCGCCGAACGACAACAGTATATCGTCGCTGAAAAGCAGTATTATCCAGTTTTCGTCCGCGCCGTCCGAACAGATTCGCGCAAGTTCGGGCTTGTCGGCTTCAATAACGATTACGGCTATCCTTTTGCCTGTGTGCATACTGAATATATTTTTGACGAACCATACGGAACAGTCGGAATCGCCGCGCGTTTTCATCTGAAGGTTCGAGGCGAAGGCGCCGCTTCGCGAAGCGATTTCACCCGCGTATTCCGCCGCCGCGCCCGAAACGGAAAAGGCCGAGACGTTCCCGTCGGAATCGAAGATGTAAACGCCTTTCAGCATCCTTTCGCCCCACAAAAAGCTGTTGACTAACATATAGCTCATTTGCCGCTCTATCTCAAGCCTGCGCTCCTGCGGCTCCTTAAGGTTATAATCGGCGGCGGGGTCTAAGTTGTCACGGATAACCGTGGACGACATGATAAGCGGGAAAAGCGAGTCCACGATGGCTATCCGGTCGCTGAAATCGCCGTTGACCCGCTCAAGCTCGCGGATAAGCTCATTTCCGTAAACCGCCGTCAGCGCGTCCGCGCTTTTTATGTAAAACAGAGCCCCCGTCATAAGGGTTGACAGCGCCGTGATTATAAACGTGGACAAAACGATAAATACGTTGAGACGGTTCATTTTTCCCGTTTTTTTCATAACAAAGCGTTCCTTAATTTTTTTTTACGGTTTAATTATTGCACAATAGTTTTATAAAGTCAATACACGATTATAAAACGCAAGATTTTTAAAGAACGGGTCAAATTTCTCTATTCCATTGCCCGGCGGCTTATCGTATAATGAAGTTGCGAAAGGGCGGACGCCTTTTCAAAAACACTTTGCCTCAAGGCAAAAAAGGAGGATGTTATTATGCGCAGCAAAGCAATCAAAAAATTAACCGCCTTACTCTTGGCGGGAACGACGGCGGCAATGGCGGCGGGCTGTTCCGCCAAACCGGAAGACGCGGCGACGGATTTCGGCGGGAACGGGGGCGGCGACGGAACGGTAACGCTTAACGTTATCAACTATCACGTCGGAACGGATTACGCCGCGGATTATTACAGCTACCTCTTCGACAGCTTCACCAAAACCGAGGAAGGGAAGAACGTAAGGTTCAATTTTGAGGAAATTCCCACCACCGACGCTTTCAACCAGAAGATTAAGCTGTTGATTTCCAGCGGAACCCTGCCCGACATCGTGCTGAACGGCGGAAACAACATAATCGAGATAGCGGCGCGTTCCGGCAAGGTCGCCGACCTGACGCCCTATTTCGACGCCGACCCCGAATGGAAGGCGCTGTTCGACGAACGCTCGCTCGAGTTCAACACGGTGGACGGCAAAATCTACGGGGTGCCCGTGTCAAAAGAAATCTCCTACGTCTACTACAACAAGGACTTGTTCAAAAAAGCGGGCATAACCCCGCCCGAAACGGCGTTTGAAACGTGGGAGGAATTTTTCGACGCGTGCGAAAAATTCAAAGCCGCCGGCATAACCCCCTTAGGGATGGACACCGCCGATTCCGGCTGGTTATCCAACCTGTGGTTCAGCGCGCTGATTGCCACGCAAAACGCGAACGGCGAGAAGTGGATGAACACGGCTTACCCGACCGATTATGAAACGCCGGAAGTAATCGGCGCGGCAAAAAAGCTGCAGAAAATGCTTGCCGAATACACGACGGCGGACGCGGCGGGCGGAAAATACGACCCCATGGCGACGCACTTCTTCAACGGGGAAGTGGCGATGTTCCCGAACGGACCTTGGATGATACCGGATTTCAAAAACACGGAAAAAGCCCCCGAAGGCTTCTACGACAAAGTCGGAATAATGCTTATGCCAAAGTACGGTATGTCGTTGGTGCCGACGCCCGGGGATATGGTCGGGGCAAGCGACCCGACTAAGATTAAGGCGGCCGTGGCTTTCCTGAAGTATGAAACGACGGTTGAAAATCAAATCAAGGCGCTTGAAATGACGGGGCTTCAGCCGGTTTCGCCGCAGGTAATCGTGCCGGCGGAGCTTAAGGCGAACGACCCGCTCATGGCGGAGGTTTTGGACATCGGGGCGAAAGCTAAGACGACATACGGTCAAAACCAAGCCTATTGGTATCAAAACGTCATTGACGCGTTTTCCGTAATTTTGCCGGACCTGGCTTATTACAACATAACGCCGGAGGAGTTTTGCGCCAAACTGTCGGAAGCGGCAAGGAAGAATTGAGGACGCGGGGCGGGGCGGGGCGAACGCCCCCTCCGCCCCCGAAACTACATAAACGGGGGGTGAGTAAAATGATTAGGCGCAAGGGCGTTTGGATAACGCTGTTTATACTGCCTTGCATGGTTTTGTTCGCGTTCGTTTACGCGGCGCCGATAGTTACCGTCGCGGCGACGTCCCTGACGAGGTACACGGCTTTTGAAAAGCCCGCCTTTACCGGCTTCGCGAATTTCAAGACCATATTCGGCGACAAGGATTTCCTGATTTCCGTCAAGAACACCGTCGTATGGGTGCTGCTGCAAACGACGCTCCACGTTTCCGTCGGGCTGGTCATGGCGCTCATGCTTCACAGAAAACCCAAAGGCTGGAAATTCACCCGGACGGTTTATCTGATACCGAACATCATACCGACGGCGGCCACGGGGATTATGTTCACCTTGCTGCTTAACCCGACATTCGGCGTAATAAAGGATTTATTCGCCTTCCTCGGCGTAAGCGGCCCCGTTCCGAACCTGCTGGGCAACTCGAAATACGCCTTTTGGGCGGTAACCGCCACATGGATATTCTATTCCGCGTTTAACACGGTAATTTTCTTGGCGGAACTGAGCGCCGTAAACAAGGACATATACGAGGCGGCGGCGATTGACGGCGCCACCCCGTCGCAGGTGGACAGGCACATAAACCTGCCCATTTTGAAAAACGCCGTGGGAACCTGCGTTATACTGGCTTCGGTCGCTATGGTGTCGCAATTCGACATTATTTACATGACCACGCGGGGCGGTCCCGGAACCTCGACGCTCAACCTGCCCGTCTACCTGTACAAGGCGATGCTGCTCGAAAACAATTACGGCAAGGCCAACGCGGTAGGGGTCGTTCAAATTATACTGGGCGTATCGCTCGTATTGGCAATCCGCCGCCTGTTCAGGTCGGGCGACGGCAGGAAAACTGCGTTAAACTGACGCGAGGGGGGTGATTGACATGAAAAGCAAGAAAAAGAGGACGCCTTTTATACACTTTCTTATGCTGGTAACGGTGTTTATATCTCTCGCGCCGATAACATGGGTTTTTATCAGCTCGTTCAAAACCTATTCCGAAATCAACTCGTCCGCGCTGTCGCTGCCCGCCTCGCCGAGCTTCAAGAACTATGCCGCCGCGTTCAAATACGCCCCCATATTGAAGTATTTCCTTAACAGCGCGGTCATCGTCGGCATAAGCATCTTCATAACGGCGGCGATTGTGTCGATGTGCGCTTACGTAACGTCGCGCTTCAGGTTTAAGTTAAAACCGGTGATAATCGCGTTAATCGCCGCCTCTCTGCTGCTTCCGGCGCAGTCTGTCTCGCAGCCGCTGTTTTCGATATTCACCGCGCTGAACATATTCGACACGAAAATAGGGCTTATACTCGTTTATTCCGCCATGGGAATACCGATGTCGTTTTTCGTGATGTTCAGCTACTATATGACCATACCGGCGGAGATAGAGGAAGCCGCGTATATCGACGGCGCCGGGTTCTTCCGGACGTTCGCGACGGTTGTTTTGCCCCTTGCGAAGCCGGGGCTCGCGACGACGGCGATATTGCAGTTCATCAACATATGGAACGAGTTTTATTTCGCGCTGATACTCACAAGCGGCGACAGGGCCAGAACCGTGCCGATTGCGCTGAATTATTACATGAGCACTTTCGCCAACAACTATTCGGCGCTGTTCGCGGCGGTAATACTGACGGTCGCCCCGACGATACTGTTCTTCATAACCATGCAAAAGCAGGTTATAGACAGCCTTACGTCGGGCGCGGTAAAAGGATGAAAGGGAGGCGTCGGACATGAACGGAAAAAAACAGCCCATATACCCCGTCGAGCCTTGGAGCGTAACGGAAACCTCTTTTGACACGGGGTGCAATTACCGCAACGAAACGGCGTTCTCGCTTTCCAACGGTTACATCGGCACGCGCGGAACGTTTGAAGAAGGCTACGATTTCCCGGAAAACACGGGGCTTGAGGGCAATTATATAAACGGCTTTTACGAAAGCGCGGAAATACGCTACGGCGAATGGAACTTCGGCTTTCCCGAACGCAGCCAGTCGCTGCTCAACCTGCCCAATCTTAAAACCACCCGCATCTTCCTCGGCGGGGAAGCGTTCGATATGAGAAAGGGCGTAATCCGCGATTATCGGCGAACGCTGGATATGCGTTCGGGAATACTGACGCGTTCGCTGATATGGGAATCGCCCGGGGGCAAACGCGCGCGCGTCGAAACGCAACGGTTCGTATCGCTCGCGGTTAAGCACATAATGGTTCAGCGCGTTTTTGTAACGCCGCTCAACTTCGACGGGGAAGTGAGGATACTTTCCGTTTTGGACGCCGACGTGGAAAACCATACCCGCGCCGCCAACCCCTTGGTTGATTACGGACCGTTCGGGCGGACGCTCGTTCCCGACGAAATATCGGCGGAGAACGACACGCTGTTTTATGCGGGGCATACGGCGAACAGCGGCATGAAAACGGCTTGCGGTTGTTTCCACAAGCTGACCGGGGCGAAAATCGCGGAAAGCTACGAGACCGACGGGCTTTCCTGCCGCGTGGAATACGTTTTTCAAGGCGCGGCGACCATGGAAAAATTCATTGTTTACGCGTCAAGCCTCGACTCTTCGGAAGACGGGTTAAGCGGCTTTGCGCGCGGGGTTCTTGAAAAAGCGGCAAACGACGGTTACGACGCCCTGTCCGAGGAGCAAAAGGCGCGCGTCCGGTCATTCTGGGAAACCGCCGACGTTGAAATCGACGGGGACGACGCCATCCAACAGGGGCTGCGGTTCAATCTGTTCCACCTTATGCAGTCGGCGAACCGCGACGGAAACGCGGGGATGGGGGCGAAAGGGCTTTCGGGCGAGGGCTACGAGGGGCATTATTTCTGGGACACGGAAATATACGTCCTGCCGGTGTTCACGCATACCTTCCCCGATATAACGAAATCGCTCCTCGACTATCGGTTCAACACGCTGGACGCCGCGCGGTTACGCGCGAGGGAACTGGGGCACGGCAAGGGCGCCTTATACCCTTGGCGCACCATTAACGGCTTTGAATGTTCCGCGTATCTGCCGCTCGGAACCGCCCAGTACCACATAAACGCCGACATAGCCTACGCCTTTTCCCAATATGTGAAGGTTGCGGGGGATACGGATTATCTAAAGGAAAAAGCCGCGGAAGTGCTGTGCGAAACGGCCCGCGTCTGGGCGGACGTCGGCTGCTTTTCCGAGGCGCGCGGCGGGAAATACTGCATATGCTCGGTTACGGGCCCCGACGAATACACCGCGCTTGTAGACAACAACTTTTACACGAATCTCATGGCGTACGGAAATCTTTGGGACGCCGCGGACGCCGTCAGATGGCTTGAAAAAAACGACGGGGACGCCTTTCGCGCCCTGACCGAAAAAATCGAGCTTTCCCCCGACGAGCCTAAACAGTGGGAAAAAATCGCCTCGGAAATGTATCTGCCGTTCGATGAAAAGGAACAGGTATATCTGCAAGACGACGGGTTCTTATTGAGGAAGCCGTGGGACGACTCGCTCATACCGCCCGAAAAACGCCGTTTGCTTTATGAAAACTATCATCCGCTTTTCATTTGGCGCCAACGTATGGCAAAACAGGCGGACACCGTTCTCGCCATGCTTTTGCACAGCGAATATTTCGACAGGGAAACAATCGAGCGCCATTATGACTATTACGGCAAGGTAACGCTCCACCACTCGTCGCTGTCTAAATGCGTCTTCGGAATAATCGCGAGCCTAATAGGCAAACGGGAAGAGGCGTACCGGTGTTTCAACGAATCCGCGCGAATGGACATCGACGATTATCACGGTAACTTTTACGCGGGTATCCACACGGCGAATATGGCGGGTTCTTGGCTGTCGGTCGTTTACGGATTCGCCGGGCTGAACACGGGCGGGGGGAAATTGAAACTTTCGCCGTTTTTGCCCGAGGCGTGGCGCGGATACCGTTTCCGCCTGTCGTTCGGGGGAAGGCGATTTGAAATTTCGGTAAAGAAAAGCGGCTGCTTCGTCAGGCAGCTGAGCGGGGAACCGCTTGACATTACGATATACGGCAAAATTTACCGCTTGGACGGAGAGGGGGATTTTATAAAATGCGCAAATACGGAGTAATCTTCTTTGATTGGGACGGCACCGCCGTGACGTCCCGTTCGGCTCCCGCCGACGAAATAATCGGGGCGATGGCGCCGTTGCTGGAAAAAGGGGTCAAACTCGCGGTTATCAGCGGCACGAGTTACCGCAACATCGCGGGCGGCAAACTGGCGGAAAGTTTTCCGCCGCCGTCCCGCGCAAACCTTTATTTCGGGCTTGGGCGGGGCGCGAATAACCGCGGTTACGGCGGCGACGGAAAAATTATCGCGATAGACGGAATCCTGCCGGACAAAAAAACGCTGTCGGCGCTGCACCGAACCTGCTTTCAGCTGCACGAGCATCTGCTGGAGCAATACGGTTATAACACCGACGTCATATTCAACCGCGAAAATTATTGCAAAATCGACCTTGAGCCGGATATCGACCGCGGCGAACGTCTTTATTTCAACGGCGGCGAACGGGAATTGGTCGACAGGCGGCTGACGCGCCACGGGTTTTCGGCGGGCATACGCGGCCTGTTTGAGCTTGCGATTAGTTTCGGGGAGCAAAACGACGTAACCGTGAAGCCGACCACCGACGCGAAATTTTTGGAGGTGGGGCTCGGCACCAAATCGGATAACGTCAACGCCATTATGCGCCACTTGGAGAAGAACTGCGGCGTAACCGCGGCGGAGTGTTGTTTTTGGGGCGACGAATACCTTGAGATAAGCCAAGGCGTTTTCGGGAGCGACGCGCTGATGATAACGGAAAAAACGGCAAACTGCGACTTCTTCGACGTATCCGACGTCCGCGGCAAACGCCCCCCCGGGGTAAAGCGTCTGGGCAACGGCGTGAACAGGTTTTTGTCCTTTCTGCGGGAACAGGCGGAAACGGCATAAACTTCCCCGGCGGCGTTATTCCGCCCTGTCTATCTGATGAACCACCCCGCGTTCCGCGTCCACGGAAACGTGCAAGCCGTCCGCGAGCGTTTTCGTCGCGGCGATTGCCCCTACTATAACCGGCTTATCCAGCGTCAGCCCGACAATGGCGGCGTGGCTGTTCGCCCCCGGTTCCTCGGTGATAATCGCGGAAGCCTGCCTGATGTATTCGAGGATATTGTTGGACGTTGACGGGATTACCAAAACGTTTCCGGGTTTAAATTTGGTTTTCACGTCCTCTTCCGTGCGGCAGACGCAAACCGTCCCCGAACCGGAACCCTTTCCTATTCCCGCCCCGCTAATCAGCGATTCCCCGACGAGGTGGACCTTTATCATGTTGGTGGTTCCGCTCGCGCCGACCGGCAACCCCGCCGCTACGACGATTATGTCGCCGTTTTTGATATACCCGGCTTCAAAGCACAATTCCTCGCTTTTTTTCAAAACCTCGTCCGTTGACTGCATAATCGGCATGATTATCGGGTAAACCCCCCATGAAAGGAACAGGTGCCTCGCTATATGCTCGTCAATCACGCAGGCGTAAATGGGCTGATTGGGCCGGTATTTGCTTAAAAGCCGCGCCGTTTCGCCGCTTTTCGTTACGGTAAGAATGGCGTCGGCCTCCACGTCGATGGCGGTCGCGCAGGTGGAATGACACACCGCGTCGGCGACGCCCAAATGACGGCGCTCGTTGTGGTATCTGTAAAAACGCCTCGCGTAATTTATGTCCTTTTCGGTGTCCTCGGCTATCCTCGCCATAGTTCCGACGGCTTCGACCGGGTATTTTCCGGCGGCGGTTTCGCCGCTTAACATAACCGCGCTTGTCCCGTCGTAAATCGCGTTCGCCACGTCGCTGACTTCGGCGCGGGTGGGGCGCGGGTTGACAATCATGCTTTCAAGCATTTGCGTCGCGGTAATGGCGGGCTTGCCCATTCCGAGGCAATGGTGTATCAGCTTTTTTTGTATGCTCGGCAAAAGGGCGTAATCTATTTCCACGCCCATGTCGCCGCGCGCCACCATTATACCGTCGCTCACGGCGAGAATTTCGCTGATATTGTTCACGCCGTCGGAATTTTCGATTTTGGCGATAACGCGGATATTATGGCATTTATGCTTATCGAGAACCCTGCGGATATCAAGGACGTCCTGCGCCCTGCTGACGAAGCTCGCGGCGATGAAATCAAACCCCGCCTTAATCCCGAACACTACGTCGTCCTCGTCTTTTTTACTGAGGTAAGCCATGCTCAGCCGAACGCCGGGAATGTTCACGCTCTTGTTGCTCTTGATGACGCCCGTGTTCTTAACGTCGCAAACAACGTCGTCCCCGCGCAGTTCTTTAACGCGCAGTTCAACAAGCCCGTCGTCCAACAGAATTTTCGTCCCTATGGAAACGTCGGTCGCAAGGGTCTTATGCGTAATTGAGCAACCGGTTTCGTCGCCTTCCCTCTCAAACGGGGTCAAGACAAAAATTCCGCCCTCTTTCAGCGTTACCGGCTCCTTGAACGTTTTCAGCCGCACCTCCGGCCCCTTCGTATCGAGAAGCGCGCCGACGTACGCGCCCATTTCCCCCCTTACCTTTTTCAGCGTTGAAAGCATGGCGCCGTGGCTCTCGTGCGTGCCGTGCGAAAAGTTAAACCGCGCGACGTTCATACCCGCCTTAATCATTCCGCGCAAGGTTTCTTCCGTTTCGGTCGACGGGCCGAGAGTGCAGATGATTTTTGTCTTTTTCATTTCGTTTCTCCTTATTTCTCCTGTTAATTCTTAATTGATTTCGGCTCGATGGCTATAAGCAACGCTCCGAATAAAACAACGCACATAATAATCAAACCCCTGTTTTGCGTCATATAACCGCTTGGCTCCGGCTCTTCGGGGGCGGGGGCGGGCTCCGAAGCCGGCGGGGGTTCTTCCTCCTCGATAACCCCGGCGGCCGCGGGGGGATAATCCCCGTCCGTGGGGGCGGACTCGGATAAATCGTCCTCCGCCGTTTCAAGGAGATATTTTTCTATCGCCTCGCCCAAAGCCGTTCCCATACCGTCGAGGTACTGAACCGACAAAAGCCGCTCGTATTCGTCGGGGTTGCACAAAAAGCCCATTTCAAACAGCATGGCGGGACAGCCCGCGTAACGCGCCATAGCGAAGTTTTGCCGCTTTGGCGGGGTATAATCGGCGCCCGTTTCGGCGGCGATATGCCCGAGAACGGATTCGGCGGCTTTTTCGGAGAGGTCGAGGGTATAAAACATGAGCGGACCGCTTAACTCCGAGAAATCCTTGTCAATCGGCGAGGAATTGGCGTGTACGCACACCGATATGTCGGGGCGTTCCTTGAAGAGCAAGACCCGCTCCCTCACGGGGTAATCGACGTCGCCGTCCCTTACGAACACCACGCTTATCCCCCGCGCGAGGAGGTAATCCCGCGCCTTTTCCGCCACATAGAGGTTAAAATCCTTTTCCGCGGCGCCGAAAGCGCCCGGCGGCCCGAGCGCGCCCGGGTCGGTTCCGCCGTGCCCCGCGTCAATAAGCGCAACCGCTTCCGACAGTAAAGCGGGGGGACGCCTAAAGCCTATCTCCATGCCTTCCCCGGTGAACTCGACCGTATAACCGACGGGCGGACTGTCAAACTCCAGCTCTTTTTCATAAACGACTTCACTGTCGGAATAAATTTTCACCGACGCGTTATCCCCGCGCAAATCAACGCCGTATAACGCGTTTTCGTTTACTTCAAGCAATAAATATGTGCAATTATACTCATCGTACATTTTTTCGGACGACACGGCGATTTCGGGGATAAGGCGGTCGAGCAGATACGCGTTATTCTTGAAGACGTACGTGCCGTCCCCGATAATATAACAGTCGCCGCGTTCGCCGAGTACGCGGAATACCGTCCCTTTGGCAAGCGGCGACCGCATATACAAGTCGTCGTTATAATCCGCGAAGCGCGAAATGCCGTCGTATTCCGTCGAACCGTAAACGACGGTTTCATACCAAACGGTTTCGGCGGGAACTTTCTGTTCGGGCGGCTCGCGCGTAACCGTAACGGTCTCCGCGTTTTCGCCGTTTGTAAAGGCAAAAACGTTTTCGCCGCGCTCAAGCCCGACATAAAGCGAAAAAAATCCGTTTTCGGTAGTCCGTATTTCCTCGCCGTTCATATACAGCGGAAAATCGGGGTCGCAGGCGCCGAGAAAACTCGTTCGCGGGGAAGACGTAACCCTGTTTCCCGAAGCGGGATGGGTTATGATAATCGCGCGGGGATTTTCATAAAAGAAGGGAACGCCGCCGCCGTTATCGTCCGCCGAAACGGCGGCGGTCAGGGCGAACAGGCAGATTACGGCGCAAACAATCTTTTTCATGGCTATATTATAGCAAATTATCCGTGAGTTTTCAACAGATGGGGGAAAATTGCGCAATTTTTATTTTTGTTCCTGTTTTTCCACGGCATTGAACATTTGCCCGAGATTCGATGCGCCGATTATCCCTATTCCGTAATTTTCCCTTTTGTCAAGCTGTTTTAACGCGGCTTTCGGAATCACGCAGGAAGAGAAGCCCATGCGCGAACATTCCCGAACGCGCTCGACGGCGTTGCCGACCGAACGTATTTCGCCGCCCAAGCCGATTTCGCCGAAAACCGCCAAGTCTTCGGGGACGGCGACGTCGCGCGTTCCCGAATACAGCGCCAACGCCACCGCCAAATCGGCGGCGGGTTCGTCCGCGCGCAGACCGCCTATCACGTTTATGTAAACGTCCAACCCGCCGAAAAACAGCCCCGCCCGTTTTTCCAAAACCGCCAGTATAAGGCAGAGCCGATTATAGTCGAAGCCGTTCGACACCCTCCTCGGGACGGCGAACCCGCTTTTCGCGACCAACGCCTGAACCTCGGCCAAAATCGGGCGCGTTCCCTCCATGGTGCATAAAACGCTGATTCCCGAAACGCCTTTCGGTCTGCCGGACAAAAGCATGGCGGACGGATTGGGAACCTCGCGCAATCCCTTGTCGCGCATCTCAAACACGCCGATTTCATTGGTGGAACCGAACCTGTTTTTAACCGCGCGCAGGATTCTGTAAGATAACTGCCTGTCCCCCTCGAAATAAAGCACGGCGTCCACGATATGTTCGAGAACCTTGGGACCCGCTATGCCTCCGTCTTTATTTACATGCCCTATTATAAAAATCGGTATTTCCTTACTTTTTGCGACCGCCATCAGCAAATTCGTACATTCCCGCACTTGGGCGACGCTACCCTGCGCGGAATTAACCGCGTTTATCCTCATTGTCTGAATGGAATCCACGATTACCAAATCCGGCGCGTTTTGCTCGATTGCGGCCGCCGCCCCCAAACAGTCGGAACTTTGCGCGACATAAACGCCGGAAAGCGCCGCGCCGCCGCCCCCCGAAATCAAACCGAGGCGTTCCGCGCGGATTTTTAACTGCCTTTCGCTTTCCTCGCCCGTAACGTACAGGATTTTCAACGCCGCCTTGCCGCGCATGGTATGGCATAACTGGAGCAGCAGCGTGGACTTGCCTATTCCCGGCTCCCCGGAAAGCAAAACCAGCGAACCTTTTACAAGCCCGCCGCCCAAAACGCGGTTAAACTCGCCCATTCCCGCGTCAAGCCTAACGTCGTCGCCGCAATCGATTTCACCCAGCTCCCGAACGGGCGCCGGGCGAACGCCGTCCGTTAAAAATCCCCCTTCCGGCGCCGTTTTGCGGGTCTTGACTTCCTCGAGCGTGTTCCACGAATGGCAGCCCGCGCATTGCCCGTTCCATTTCGGGTGTTCGCAACCGCATTCGCCGCATATGTAAACCGTTTTTTGTTTTTGTGATACCGCCATAACAGACCTCGCAAAAAATCAAGCCCCAAAACGAAAAAGCGGGTTCGCCGATTAGACGATACGGCTCCTCATATAGTGAAACAGGAATTGCTGGGCAATCCCCTCGCAACCCTTGGCGCAGGGGGGCAAACCGTCGGGATAATGTTCCGCCATCACCCGCTTTATCCATACGTCGCGGGGGAACGCCTCAGTTTTATGGAATCCGAACAACAAAACGCAGTCGGCGACTTTTTCCCCGACGCCGATAATTTTCATCAGTTCGGCCCTACCGTCATTATACGGCGAATCGGCGATTTCGTCAAGCCTTATCTCCCCCGAAGCGACGCGTTCGGCCGCGTCAAGTATATACCTGTCGCGGAAACCCGCCCTTAACGGGGCTAAATCGTCTTTTCCCAGACAAGCGAGAACTTCGGGCGCGGGGAAGGCGTAACCGCCTTTCAGACGTTCGCCGTATAATTCGCACAACCTCTTTATTATGCCGATAATCCGCTTGATATTGTTATTTTGCGAGATGATAAAGCTAATCAGCGCCTCAAACGGTTCCTGCCTTAACACCCTTATTCCCGGGGCGAAATCGCAGGCGGCTTTAAGCGTTTCATCCCGCGAGAACCTTTTAATCAGCGCGGGATAATCCTCGTCAACGCAGAAATACCGCTCCCAAAAAGGCGCGTCCTCCGCGTTTATCCCCGAAAGCGTTACGCCGCCTTTTTCCGCCCGCGCGACGGTCTCCTTTCCGCCCGCTATTCCGTAATACGCGCCGCCGCCGCGTTCCTCCCACCTGAAGCACTGCCCGCAGAAAAACGTCGTTTTTAAATCTATATACCCCGTTTTGATAAAATATTCCATATTCCCCCTTGATTATTTCCGGCAATTATATTAAAATGGTATATGGCGGAACGCGTTCGCCCCGAGGAGGACAAAATGAGAGAGAGTATTTTAACCATACCCGTCAACGAGGTGTTTGAACCGAGGGAGGGCTGCCCTTTCTGCCGAATGAGGGATACCGTGGAACTGCATATCTGCGAGTACATAATGGGCGCGGCGATGATGGAACCCGACGTCCGCATGGAAACCAACGCGCTCGGCTTCTGCCATACGCATTTCCTGCAGCTGTTGAAACAAAACAACCGCCTTTCGCTGGGGCTGATGCTCAATTCACATCTTGAAACCGTGAGGAAAGACGTTTTCGGAAAAAAAATCATCTTCGCCAAAAACAGGAAAACGCGCAAGGCTTCCGGCGAGACCTGCTTCGTATGCGCCAAAACCGACTGGGGCATGAACCATATGCTTAAAACCGTGTTTGTCATGTTCCGCGACGACCCGAAGTTCAAAGACGCGCTCAAAGCGCAGGAATTTATATGTATGCCGCACTACGCGTGGCTCCGCGGGAAAGCCGAGGAGCAGCCCAAATCCGAACGCGCCGGATTTATCCCCGCGTTAGACGGGCTTGTGGGGAATTACGCCGAATCCCTCAACCTTGACGTGGGGGAATTTTGCGACAGCTTCGACTACCGCAACGCGGGGAAACTGCATTCGCCCGATATGGAGCGCGTCCGCGAGGCGGTGAACCGCGCCGTCTACTTTTTGACGGGCAGGCCGCCCCGTTCCGATTGAGTTTCGCCTTTCAGCAAATCGCGGATTTCTTTCAAAACGAGGAGCTTTTCGTCGGGTTTGGGGGCTTCGGGTTCTTTTTTGCGCTTAAAGATATTCAGCGCTTTCACCATAAAGAACACGCATATCGCTATTATAAAAAAACTCAAAACGGACTGCAGGAATTTTCCGTAAGCCAGCGTAACGGTATAATCGGGAAACCAAGGGCTCGTTACCTTTACGGAAAGCTGCGAAAAATCAATCCCGCCAATCAACAGCCCGATGAGCGGGGTTATCACGTCGCCCACCAGCGAGGTTACTATCGCGGTGAACGCCGTTCCGACGATGATGCCGACCGCCATGTCCGTAACGTTCCCGCGGGAGATGAACTCTTTAAATTCGGCTACTATTTTTCCGGCTTTCCTGCTCGCTTTCCTGCTCGCTTTGAGGAGCGTTCTTTCCGATTTGCTCAACTTTTTTTTCATTTTTACGACCGTGCCGCCCCGCTCGCGCGGGAAGCGGCGGCGCCTTTCTTATTTCATTTCATTCCGGCGGGGGCGCCGCGGCAAGTTTATAGGTTTGCCGGGAAAGGAAAGATACAATGCAGGTTAAACGCGGCGAAATCTATTATGCGGATTTAAGCCCCGTGATAGGTTCCGAACAGGGCGGCTTGCGCCCCGTGCTGATAATACAAAACGACGTCGGAAACAAATACAGCCCCACGGTCATAGCCGCCGCCATAACCGGGCAGAAAGAAAAATCAAGGCTCCCCACGCATATTCTGCTGGACGCGCGGATTTGCGGATTGGCGAAGGATTCCGTCGTTTTGCTCGAACAGGTGAGGACGCTTGATAAAAAGCGGCTTAAAGAACGCATGGGAGAACTTGACGGCGATTCGATGAACAGGGTTGACGGCGCGCTGTCGGTAAGTTTCGGGTTGAACGGGTGATTATCCGTGCCTTCCGCCGCCCCCGTGCGTTCCGCCGCCTTTATCTGTGCCTTCCGCCGCCCCCGTGCGTTCCGCCGCCGCTCGATGTGTGGACGGAGCTTCGCCCTCCCGTTCCGCCGCCGCCGCCGCCGGACGAATCTATCCTCTGTTTGGTAACGTAAACGCGTATAAAGGTGTCGCTTTTCTGATAATATTTTACCGACGAGCGGTCGAGATAATTGCCCGCGTCCTTTACCGGGCTGATTTTATAGCTCGCTTTCACGCCTATGACAAAAATAAAGGCGATAATAAAGTCGGCGATTAAACAAAAGAAGACGATGTTCATCACGAGGGTTTGCTTTTGCCGTTCATCGTCCGTTTGTTCCCTGTATTGTCCGTCCGGAACGCCCAGTTCGGCGTAAGACGCCGATTTGTCGCGGAATATCTTTATTGCCGCCGTGAAATCGCCCGCTTTCAGGCTCCTTTCCATCGCGTCAAAAATTGAATCGATTCTTCTGTCGGTAAAGACGTCGATACATTTCCCCGAAGTGGAAATCCAGTCGTATTTGGTGTCCATGTTGATAAACAAAAGTATGCCGTCCGTGTTTTTTCCGAACTGCTTTTCGTAATACACGTCGGCGTAATCCGTGACCGCCCTGTCCGATTTGTTCCTCCCTATATCGGCGGAAATCAGGACGGCGATGTAAAACCCGGCCTTTTCCCCCGCCTCAAACAAATCGCGGTTAAGCGCGGCGGCAGTCTCCTCGCCGCCGTATCCCGACGATTCTTCATACAGCCCCGCCTCGTCGAAAAGGCGCTTATCCGTGCCGACGGAAGCGGCGAACGTTTCGGCGGCGGGCGGAATAAGGGCGGTTAAGGCGACGACCGCAACGAAAACGGCGGTTAATATATTTTTTTTCATCACGCTCACCCTCCCGCCACCGTCATAATCAGCGCGATTACCGCGTCGACGACCACCGCGACCGCTCCAATCGCGACCGCGACTTTCCCCCAAACCACGGGGAGATTCCCCGTGAACTTCCCGGTTTGGCCGTTCACCGCGAAATGGTACTGCTTATCCTTGTAATTATACGTCAGGAACCACACCGGCATAAGGAAATGGTCCCATTTGTTATCGACAATGTCAATGGTGTTCCCGGTAACGGTAACGCTGTTGTAACCCGTTATGGTCTGCCGCATGACGTTGACGGCGCCGTTGACGGCGCGTTCTTTCACACGCGGATAAACCTGCTCTTTGGTAACGTCGTACTTTTCCGCCAGATAACCCGACAGATACGACATTTTGAAATCTTCCGCGTCCTTGTAATTATACGGCTCGATACATTCCATCATGGTGTCGTCGGCTTTCGCCGACGCGTCGTGAGGGATGCCGCCGAACCTCATTTCCCCGTCCCGAACCGCTATATATTCCTTGGTTTCGGTGTACTTGTAGTTCCCCGAGCTCCACACCCTTAATTTTTTGCAGTTCGCGGTAATGCGCCCCGCCGTTTTGCAGTCGGCAATCCAATAAGGGATGTAAATAGCCGTTATATCGCTCAATTTCGTTTCGGAACGGAAACCCGACGGTAAAAACCAGCGTTTTTTGCAAAATTCCCTCATTTTTTCCTCCGCTTCGGATTTGCTCACCTTGAACGGGATAACCTTAGACGGCCTATACTCGCCGGAAAGCCTCCCCGTGAGGATAACGGGCGAATAGCAGTAAAAGCACCTCGTGGCTGAAGTGTTGGTTTCGGTTATTACCGCCGCGCCGCAGCTCGGGCAGCTGTATAAGGCGTTGTATTCGGCGAACGCGGCTTCCTGCTTGTGTTCCTCGTCGGTTTTAACCGGCTCGGTTTTGTCAAGGGCGTGCCGTTCCTTTTGCGGATAAATCTCCGCGAGTTGTTCGCTTGAGAAAAAACTGTCGCAAAATTTGCACCCGAAATTCTGACTTTCAGATTTAAATTCCAAGTCTGCGCTGCAATTCGGACATTTATACTGAACAACCTCCATTTTAATAATTCCTTTCATTGATATTATATTATGCGTATATCGCGCGCATTTTGTGAATAAAAATTGAAATAAACGTATAAAATACCGTCATTCGATTTTTCTGAACGAATTTTCCGCTTTCGCGATTTTTGGGTTCCTCACTTTCGGGGGGAGCGCGCCGTTAAGCGTTACGATAAATTCGCCGTCGGGCGAAAACAGCAAAAAGACCCTTCCGTAAACGGCGTGCCTCGCGACGAGGTACCACAGATTCCTAAACGTGTAATCATGGGCGGAAACCGTAACGTCTGTTCTTCGGTTAAGGTCGCCGTCCGCCCCTTCGTAAAAGCCCTCGCTGTAAGACTCAAATTCCTCGGCGGTAAGCAGGTCGAGCGAAATCAGCCTTTTGCGCCTGCGTTTCCCGATAATCTTGTCAATATCCAGTTCTTTGTTCGTCAGAATGTATTCGTATTCGACGTTTATACCCCTCAGTATATAGGCGGCGAGCCAAACCACCCCCGCGATAATAATCGCGAAAGGCAGATAAAGCAACAAAAAAGCCGTCAACAGAATTATAACGGAAAGTGATACCGCCGCCGTTATTACGCAGATTTTAAGCGCCGTATCCCTGACGTCCGGCTTTTTCTCCACCAAGTATTCCGCGAAAACGTCCATAACGCCCAAACCTCCGGTTTTGCTTTCCAAGGATTAGACCTCCTTCCGGGGAGGTCCGTTATATTATACCACTTTTTTTTAAAAAAATCAACCGTCCTTAAAAATCGGGGTGAAAACGAAAAAAATAACGCCGCCGTATTTTTTTGCGTTTTTTCAAAAACATGGCGGGCGCGTTTTTCGGAGAACGGATTTTTACTTGAACATGAAACGTTTTTAACGGTTACAACACTGTTTTTTCAAAAAAATAACGGCGTCAAACGCGCCGGTTAAGCCAAAAACGCGATTTCAAGCCGTCGGCGGGATAAACCGCTATAACCGTTTCGCGCGGTTTTTTCACGGTTGATAAACAAAATGACGTTTTATTTTTGTGAACCGCCGCAACAGCGCAAACCCGATTCGCCGTTTTTAAACGGTGAATCGGGTTAACCTCTTGACCGACTTCACCGCCTCGTACCACAGTACCGAAGCCGCCGCTATGCCGAATACCGCGAAGAATTGCCCCGCCGACAGGGGCGCGAGTTTGAAAAACGCGTTCAGCGGCGTATACAAAAGCAACAGTAACCCGGATATTATCAAAATATTGACCGCCCACATAACTTTGTCTTTGTATAAACGCCTTAAGGACGTAAAGACGCCGTCCGTATCGGAACTGTTTACTTGCACCAAAAACAGGTTCGCGAATACGACGACGGCTATTCCCGCGGTCCTTGCCAACGGGGCGTTCCCGGGACTGACCGAAAGGGTGTGGTAATACGTTCCGAACGACGCGACGAAAATCGCCAGCCCCTGCAAAACGCTTTTCAACAGTACGCGGGCGTTCAGCATCTTTTTCCCCGGCGCGCGCGGGGCGCGTTCCATAATGTCGGTTTCCGCGGGCTGGCGTTCCAAAACTATCGAGCATGTCGGGTCGATTATCAGTTCCATCAAAACGACCAAAACGGGCAGAAACATCAGGTTTTCGGCGGTTATGCCCAAAACGGGCGCCAATATCGCCGCCAGCGCTATCGGGATATGAATGGCAAAGACGTACCCGACCGCTTTGCGGATGTTGTCGAAGATTCGCCGCCCGTCCTTAATCGTGTCAACAATGGTTGAAAAATTATCGTCCATGAGAATTAAATCGGCGGCTTCCCTTGACACCTCGCTCCCCCGTTTGCCCATGGCGACGCCTATGTCGGCGTATTTTAACGCGGGCGCGTCGTTTACGCCGTCGCCGGTCATTGCGACGACCTCGCCGTTATCCCTGAACGCTTTGACGATACGCATTTTATGCTCGGGTATAACGCGGGAGAATATGCCGGCGGTTTTAACCCTTTCGCCGAGTTCTTCGTCCGACATTTTTGAAATCTCGTCGCCCGTAACGATTTTACCGTGGTTTTTAATGCCGGTCATCTTAGCTATGGAAGCGGCGGTTATCCCGTTGTCGCCGGTTATCATGACGACCCTTATACCCGCCCTGTGGCAGGCGGCTATATCCCTTTTAACCGTTTCACGCGGGGGGTCCGCCAAACCGACAAGCCCGCGCAGTTTCAGCGAGCAGTCCGATATATTCGCGGGTATGCCGTCCTCGTTTCGCGGGTTTGCCGACGCTACGGCAATCACGCGCAAACCGCGTTCGCTCATTTCGCGGGTTTTGTCTTCGGCGGCGGCGCGTTCGCCGTCGGACAGCCCGCATATGTTCATAATGTGTTCGGGGGAACCCTTCGCGGCGATAATGATTTCGCCGTCGTGGCGCCAGATATGCCCCATCATTTTCAATTCGTCGGTAAAAGCGTACTCTGAAATCAGCCTGCCGCCGAACAAATGCGTCTTCATAATCCCGTGCTGTTTTTCGCAGTGTTCAAGCATAGCCTTTTCCATCGGGTCATAAGCGTCCGTTTCACAGGCGAGCCCCATAATTTCCATAAGCTCTTCCTGCTCTTTTTCCGCGAAAGATGCGCCCGCAACCCATTCGTCCTGTACCGTCATCCGATTTACGGTAATCGTTCCCGTTTTATCCACGCACAAAACCGAAACCGAGCCCAGCGTCTCGACCGACGGCAGTTTCCGCACCAGCGAGTTTTTCTTGGCGAGCCGCCACGCCCCCATTGACATGAACACGGCCGATATGACGGGGAACTCTTCGGGTATCATAGCCATGGCGAGCGTTATTCCGGCGAGGACGCTCGCGGTGAACCTGTCGGCAAACCCAAGCGACGGAATATTGAACCAAGTTACCGCCGCCACAAGTATAAACAGCGCGACCGCGATTAGAGCGCAGGTTTTGACAATACCGTTTATCTGTTTTTGGAGCGGCGTTTTATCCGCGGGCGCTTCGACCACGCGCGCGCCGATTTTCCCGTATTCGGTTTCGCCGCCGATTTTATCCACACGAATAACTCCGGAGCCGTTTGTTACGAGCGTTCCGGCATAGCAATAATCGTTTCTCCAATATCCCTCGGTTAAGGCTTCCCCCCGTTGCTTTTCGCGTCCGTCGGCGGCCGTTTTCCAGACTACTTTCCATACGCCCGCGGCTTCCCCCGTCAGCGAAGATTCATCCGCGCATAAGTCGCTGCATTTGATTACGTAACCGTCGGCGGGGATTTTCACCCCCTCGTGAACCATCATTATATCCCCGGGGACAAGGTCGGCGCTCGCTATTCGCGTTTTTACGCCGCCGCGCAAAACGGTTATATGAGGCGCGGACAGGTCTTTAAGGGCGTTAAGCGTCTTGTCGGTTTTCCATTCCTGAAAAATCTCGATGCCGATTATGCCCGTTACAAAGACAAGCATGATTAACCCGTCCGCCGGTTCGCCGAGAATAAAATAAACAGCCGCGGCGATAATCAGCAAAAGGAACATCGGTTCCGTAACGACGCGAAACGTTTTTTTAAAAAAGCTCTCTTTCTTTTGCGCGGAAAGCTCGTTTTTCCCGTACTTTTCCCGAAGTTTCTCGACCTCTTCCGCCGTCGGGCCCGCAAGATTGATTTCGGCGTTTTCCATAACTGCCTCCGATAAAAAAACAAAAAACACCTGCGGAAACCCTGTTTCTCATTTAATTCAATCGTTCCACGCCTTCCACGACGCTTTCCCTTCGCTCCAGAGGCGTTCAAGCTCCGATTTGTCCCTTTGCGTATCCATACATTTCCAAAACCCGTAATGTTTGTAAACGCCGAGCCTGCGCTCCGCGCTTAACCGTTCCAGCGGCGCGCGTTCCAATACCGTTTTGTCGTTTTCTATATAGTCGAACAATTCCGGTTCGACGACCATGAACCCGCCGTTGACCCATCCGCCGCCCTCTTTGGCTTTCTCTTTGAAGGCGGTAACGGCGTCGTTTTCAATTTCAAGCACGCCGAAACGCCCGCCCGGCTGGATGGCGGTCAGCGTTACGATACTCCCGGATTCTTCGTGCCGCCTCAACAAAGCGTTTAAGTCGACGTCGCTCACTCCGTCGCCGTAAGTCAGCATAAACCGCTCGTTTCCTATATACGGGGCTATTCTTCTGACGCGCCCGCCCGTTTGGGATTCCGAACCCGTGTCCACAAGCGTAACCTTCCACGGTTCCGATACGTTAGCGTGCACCGTCGCTTTCCCCCCGTCGGAGAAATCGAAAGTAACGTCGCTTCTGTGCAAATAATAATCGGCAAAGTATTCTTTTATGACATAGCCCTTGTATCCGCAACAAACCACGAATTCATTGAACCCGAAACAGGCGTAATACTTCATAATATGCCACAAAACGGGCTTTTCGCCGATTTCAATCATCGGTTTCGGGCGCAGGTGCGATTCCTCGCTTATGCGCGTGCCGTACCCGCCCGCGAGAATTACGACTTTCATCCGCCGTCGAATCCCTCCGTCGTCGTGTGGTCGTTTAAATTAAAAACGCTTTTCGTTTTGAATTTAAACGGGGTTGCGCCGTCGCGGCAGCGCCCGCTCATTTGGACGTAATTTTGTCAAGCAAATCAAAGGTGTCTTTTAACACCGCCTCAAGTTCGTTCGCCCGCTTGGCGTTGAACGCGCCCATCGCGTTGGACAGGCGTTCGCGTTCGGGCTTTTCCTCGTTCTTCGTTTCGGAGTTTACTTTTTTCAGTTGTTTTTTCAATTCCTCGAGGCTGTCGTATCCGACTGCGTTTATCGTGTTCGTGGCGATACTCTCCACGTCCGCGTAACGTTCTTTCAGCTTTGTAACCTTTTGTACGAACTCGTCGTCCGAAAAGAGCGACAAATCGGTCGTCATATCGTCGGACGAAGCCTCCTCGTCGTCGGGGGAATAAACGAACTGCCAAATATAACCGCAGCGTTTGGTGGGAATACTGTCGGATTGCGCGAGTACAAACGCCTGGTCCAAAGCCTCCCTCAAATCCTCGGGAGGGCATTTATGGGCGGAAATAATGGCGCGGGGCGAACTTTCGGGGTCGCAGGAAACGGTGTAAATAAAATTGCCGGAATTGTCGAGGCGTATGGAAACTATAACGGTACTCGCCAAATCCTCGTCGGTAAGGTTGGCGAACACTCCGTATAATTCTTTCCAAACCTGTTCGGCTATTTCAGACACCTTGCGCTGTCTTTCCGCTTCCTTTTCCGCTTCCGTCATCAGGAAAGTATTTGACCGACTGTCAAGAAGCTCTTTTAATTTTGCCATGATATAGTCCTCCTTAATTTAATGCGTACAACCATTATACTATGGCTTTTCGCAAAAGTCAAACATTATAATCCCAAAAAGCCCACTTTTTTGTAAACTTTCTTTAACGTTTTTTCAGAAACGCGAACGGCTTTTTCCGCGCCGTCCCTCATGCGGGAAACCAAGAACGCGTCGTCGGCGGTTATACGGGCGTACTCCTCGCGAACGGGCTTGAACATATCGGCGACGACTTCCCCCGTCGCCGACTTAAACTCGCCGTACCCCCCCCCCGCGAACTCTTTTTCGGTTTCCGCCGCCGTTTTGCCGGTAACGGCGGAGTATATCAGAATCAAATTGTTTATCCCAGCTTTATCCGCGTCGTTCTCGCGGTAGACGACTTCCGCACCGCTGTCGGTAACGGCGCGCCTGAATTTACGGATAACCGCGTCGCGGTCGTCGAGAACGCCTATACAGGCGTTAGGGTTACCGTCTGATTTCGACATCTTTTTACTGGGTTCGGAAAGCGACATGATTTTCGCGGAGGTTTTCGGAATATACGGCTCCGGGAGCGTGAACGTCTCGCCGTAGGCGTTGTTGAACCGCGCCGCCGCGTCGCGGGAAAGCTCGAGGTGCTGTTTTTGATCCGCCCCCACGGGGACGAGGTCGGCTTGGTATAACAGTATATCCGCCGCCTGCAATACCGGGTAAGTGAACAGCCCCGCGTTGATGTTTTCGGAATGTTTTTCCGACTTGTCTTTGAACTGCGTCATCCGTGAAAGCTCCCCGAACGGGGTATAACAGGACAGCACCCACGCCAATTCCGCGTGGCGTGGGTTGTGCCCTTGCGTGAAAAGCACGCTTTTTTCGGTGTCTATCCCCATGGCCATGAGCAAAGCGTAGGTTTCGGCGGTTTGCTTCCTTAACTTCGCGGGGTCTTGCCTTACGGTAATGGCGTGCAGGTCCGCGACGCAGTACACGCAGTCATAATCGTCCTGCATGGCGACCCAGTTTTTGAGCGCGCCGAGGTAATTCCCGAGGTGGGGCGTGCTGGTCGGCTGTATTCCGCTGAATACGATTTTTTTGTTTTTCATAATTTCTCCTGTTTTTCCGGGGCGCCCCCCGCGATATTTCGGTATGCCGCGTAATTATCGGCAAAAAGTTTTCGCGACTTTCGCGAGAATTTCCACCCCGCGTTCAATCTGCTCGTCGGTCGGGGTCGAGAAATTCAGCCTGAACGACGGGCAATCCTCTTTTTCGTCTACGAGAAACGCGTTGCCCGGAACAACCGCCACTTTGTTCTCAACCGCTTTCTTACAGAAATACCGGGCGTCGCCGCCGGGGAGCGTCCCCCATATGAAAAGACCGCCCTCCGGTTCGGTAAATTCAACCGATACCGGCATCGAGAATTTCAAACAGTCCAACATCAGCTTGCATTTGCTTTTATAAATCTGCTGCAACCGCTCCAAATGCGCGGAAAAATCGTATTCCGCAACGAACTTATGCGTTATCATCTGCGGGAATATGCTTGTGTGAACCGTAGAAACCTGAATACACGCCACCGCTTTTTGAACGATGTTCTGCGCCCCGCACATAAACCCCACGCGAAGCCCGGGCGCCAGCGTCTTGGAAAAGCTCCCCGCGTAAACGACGCGGCGTTCTTTGTCAAGCTCTTTGATTGTCGGAAAGTCTACCCCCGAGAAACGCAAATCCCCGTAAGGGTTATCCTCCAGTATAAGCACGTTGTACTTTTCGGCGAGCCGCAGAACCGCCCGCCGCCTTTCCGGCGGCATAGTCCGCCCCGTGGGGTTTTGAAAGTTCGGGATAAGGTAAACGAACGCCGTTTTCGGATTGTCCATAAGGGCGATTTCCAATTTGTCAAGATTAATCCCCCCGTCGTCCATCGGGACGCCGACCAACCTCGCGTTATAGGAGCGGAACGCGTTCAGCGAACCTATAAACGACGGTGCCTCGCAGATAATCGTTTCCCCCTCGTTGCATATCAGCTTGGTCATAATTTCCATAACCTGCTGCGCCCCGGCGGTGATTATGATATCGTCGTCCCCGGCGTTGAATATGCCTTTTTTCCCCAAATCCGCCTTGAGCCAATCGCGCAACGGCGCGTACCCTTCCGAAACGGCGTATTGCAGGGCGGTTATCGGCTCTCTTCGCAGAATGTCGGCGGTTATTTCCGACACGGTTTCAACGGGGAACGCTTCGGGGGCGGGGTTGCCCGCCGCGAAGCTGATTACCCCCGGTTCTGATGTGAATTTCAGGATTTCGCGGATTGCGCCCGGCTGTAACGGCGATATCCTGTCGGAAAAAGCGTTCATGGGTATCGAGCTCCTGTCTGTTTCGTTCACGGCAATTCTATCATATATTGAATTTTTTGTCAATTACCCCCTTGACAAACCTAAAAACAATTGCTATAATAACTTTTGGCACTCTAACCTTGCGAGTGCTAAAACAAAGACAAAGGAGAGACGACAATGCCTAAAAAACAATTCAAAGCCGAATCCAAGCGCCTTCTTGAGTTGATGATTAACTCGATTTACACCCATAAGGAAATTTTTCTGCGCGAACTGATTTCAAACGCGTCCGACGCGATGGACAAGCTGTATTATAAATCCATAACGGAAAACTTGGGATTGTCGCGCGGCGAGTTCGAGATTAACCTAATTCCGGATAAAGAAGCCAAAACCCTTACCGTAACCGATAACGGCATAGGCATGACGAAAGAGGAATTGGAGAAAAATCTCGGCGTAATCGCGCAAAGCGGCTCGCTGAATTTTAAGGACGGGATGCGGGATAAAGACGGCGCTTCCGAAAATCCGGAAGACCTAACCATAATCGGGCAGTTCGGGGTCGGGTTTTATTCGGCGTTCATGGTGTCGAAGAAGGTGGTCGTAAAATCCAAGCCTTACGGCGGCGGCGAAAACGAGGCGTTTATGTGGACTTCGGAAGGGGCGGACGGCTACGCGATAGATTCCTGCGCGAAGGAAACGGCGGGGACCGAAATAACGCTTTATATCAAAGACAACGCCGACGGAGAGCGATACGACGAATTTTTGGAGCAGTACAGGTTAAAGAACCTCGTTAAAAAATATTCCGATTATATCCGTTATCCCATCAAAATGGAAACGACGTCTTCCCGGCTGAAAGAGGAAACGGCGGACGGTGACAAACCGGAATACGAGGACGTTACCGAGATTAAAACCCTTAACAGCATGATACCGATTTGGAAAAAGAACAAGTCCGAGCTGACGGACGAGGACTATAACAATTTCTACAAAGACAAATTCTCCGACTATACCGACCCGCGCGCCGTAATCCACGACAAGACCGAGGGGAGCGCCACCTATTCGGCGTTGATGTTCATCCCGAAAAAAGCGCCGTTCGACTATTACACCAAAGAATACGAAAAGGGCTTGCAACTGTATTCAAGCGGCGTGATGATTATGGAAAAATGCGCGGATTTATTGCCCGACCACTTTTCTTTCGTGAAAGGGCTGGTTGACAGCGAGGATTTGTCGCTGAACATTTCCCGCGAGATGCTGCAACACGACAGGCAGCTTAAGGTCATCGCGAAGAGTATCGACCGCTCCGTGCGTTCCGAATTGAAAAAAATGCTGAACAACGACCGCGAAAAGTACAAGGAATTTTGGGAAACGTTCGGGGCGCAGATAAAGTTCGGGATATATAACGGGTTCGGCGCGAACAACGACGGCTTGCGGGATTTGTTAATCTTTTATTCGTCGAGCGAAAAGGATTACGTTACCCTTGACGAATACGCCGCCCGGATGAAAGAAGCCCAGGACGCCGTTTATTACGCTTCGGGGGAGACAATCGCCCGCGTAGACTCGCTCCCGCAGGTAGAAACGCTCAAGGATAAGGGTTTTGAAGTATTGTACCTCATTGAAAACGTGGACGAATTTTGTATGCAGATGCTGGGCGAACACAAAGAAAAACCGTTCCGGTCGGCGCAGAGCGCCGATTTGGAAATCGAGGACGATTCCGAAAAGGATGAGATAAAAAAAATCAACGAATCCGCGAAGGATATGCTGACGGTTATGAAAGAGGCGTTGGGCGGAAAGGTAGCCGACGTTCGCGCGGTTAAGCGGCTGAAAACGCATCCGGTATGCCTCACAAGCAGCGGGGCGCTTTCCGCGCAGATGGAAAAGGTGCTCAACGCCATGCCCGCCGAAAGAAAGGCGAAAGCCGACAAAGTGCTTGAAATAAATTCGGCGCACCCCATTTTTGAAAAATTGCGGTTACTTTACGGCGACGACAAGGACGCGCTCGGTATCTACGCGGATATTCTGTATAACCAAGCGCTTTTGATTGAGGGAATGGCGGTGGAAAACCCGGCGGATTTCGTGTCGAAGATGTGCGGGTTAATGATATAATCAAACATTACGGCAATTTCGCTTGACATTGGCTTTAATCGCGGGCGTGTCTTTCGGGACGCAAAACCTTATTAAAACTCGCGCAACGCGTAAAACGCGTTGAATTGCGTATAAAACAAGTTCCGGCGGGCTTGGGGCGAATGATTTTACAAATTTTCCAAAACCTCGCAGACGCGTTCTAATTCCTTGCGGATAGACAGCTTCTGCGGGCATTTTTTTTCGCACGAACCGCAATCGACGCAATGCGCGAAAGTCTTCCCCTCGCCCCACGGGTTTTTCTTGTACCATTTGTAAGAGCCCTTTATCCCCTCGCCCAGCCCGTAAACGTTGACGTGCGTATAAAACTCAAACAGTTTTGGGATATCTATTCCGGCGGGACAGGGCATACAATATTTGCAGCCCGTGCAGTATAAATCCCTGAACTTCGCGACTTCTTCCATCGCCTCGCCCAACCGCGCCCATTCCTCCGCCGTGATTTCCCCCGCTATGTCGGCGATTTTAACGTTCTTTTCGAGCATTTCCACGGTTTCCATCCCGGAAAGGGCGCAGGAAATATTGGGATTCCCCATTACGAAACGCAGCGCCACCTCATAAGTGGCGGAGGATTTTTTCCCCGTCAGTTTCTCGTATAAACCGGTCGGCGGCGAAAGCCTGCCGCCCCCGACGGGTCCCATAACTGCGGTTCCCAACCCCTTTTCCTTCGCGTACTCAAGCATCGCCTCGTTTGAACGGTCAAGGAGATTGTACTGGCACAGAATACTTTCCAGCCCCGGCACGCCGTCGATTATGTACTTGACGCTTTCGGGCGCGTCGTGGAAACTGAAAGAGATATGCCTTAACAAGCCCTGTTCCCTGCACTCGCGAACCTCGGACATTATGTCGTTTTTGTTTATTTTATCGGCGGTCGCCTTGTTTATCCCCCAAAAGTGATAAAAATCAACGTAATCGGTTTCCATTTTAGCGAGGCTGTTTTCCAGTTGCTTGCGGAAATCGCCCTTTTTTTCATATTTTTCCATAGGGATTTTAGTCGAAAGGTAAATTTTATCCCGCACGGACTTAAGCGCCCTGCCCATTGCGGATTCACTGTTAGAATTGCAATAGTACGGCGCGGAATCAAAATAGTTTATCCCCAGCTCATAAGCCCTCATAAGCATGGGCATGGCAAGGTCCTCGTCTATATAACTCTTGTCGTCTTTGCGGATTTCGGGCAGACGCATACACCCGAAGCCGAGGACGGAAATTTCCGCCCCGGTATTCCCGAATTTGCGGTATTGCATAAAAAATCCCCTTTCTTTCTTTAAAAATCCCCGTCTTTTCGGCGAACCCGCGCTATCCCAATTTACCCAGCATCGCCGCGCCGATAATTCCCGCGTCGTTGCCGAGTTTGCAAATCGCGATTTCGGCGTTTTTTTCGCTGTTTTTTGAAAAGACCTCCGCCTTCACCAATTTCTTCAAAGGGATTAACAGATTGTCCCCCTCGCCGCAAACGCCGCCCCCCAAGCAGACTATATCGGGCTGGAACGTGTTGACGACGTTCGTAATCCCCGCCGCCAAGTATTTTATATATTTTTGAACGACCTCCTTGCCGGACTTGTCTTTCAACTTAGCCGCCGCAAACGCCGTCCTCGCGCTGATTTTCCCGTTCGCGTCAACGATTTCCCGCATTTTTGAACCTTTGTCTTTTTCCAAAGCCTCTTTCGTCATTCTGACGAGACCCGTCGCCGACGAATAGGCTTCAAAACAGCCTTTGCGCCCGCAGGTACATTCGTAGCCGTCAACCTCGATAACCGTATGCCCGATTTCCCCTCCGGCGAAGTTCGCGCCGTAATAGATTTTTTTGTTAAGGATAATGCCGGAACCCACCCCGGTCCCCAGCGTTATGATAACCGCGCTTTTCGTCCCCTTCGCCGCCCCCGCCAAAAACTCGCCGTAAGCGGCGGCGTTGGCGTCGTTGTCGATATGCGAGGGAAGACCCGTCAGCGCCTCCAAATCATTAAGCAAGGGGACGTTACGCCAGTTGAGATTGTTAGACCATTCAAGCTCGCCCTTGTCTTTGTTGCAAATTCCGGGGCAGCCCGCCCCCAGCCATTCTATCTTCTTAAACGGGATTTTGGAAACGGCAATCAACTCCCCGACGGCGGCGGCGATGTTTTTGACGATTATGCCGTAACCGCTTTCTTTTTCGGTTTTTATCGCGAGCTTATGCAGGATTTTATATTTGTCGTCCGTCAAACCGACGGAAATGTTCGTTCCGCCTATGTCCGCGCCGATGTAATATTTCGCCATAACTTTTCTCCTTGTTAAACGACGCTTGCCACAATTATTTCCGACTTTCCCGCCACGGCGTAATCGCCGTAACCCGCCGGAACAAAGCAGGTTTCGCCTTTTTTCAGTTTAACGCCGTCGACGTCCGCCTCGCCGCTCAACACGAGAACCGCGTTGAACGACGTTTCCGCGCGCCGTAAAAGCCCGCCCCCGACGCTTATCCTGTCGGCGCGGAAATGTTCGCACCGCGTCTTGCCGTAAGGCTTTCGCGGCGGGTTTAAATCCGTAACCTCAACCGCTTTTTCAATATGCAGTTCCCTCGGTGAGCCGTCCGCGCCCGTTCGGTCGTAGTCATAAACGCGGTAGGTCAGATTCGAGCTTTGCTGGATTTCCGCTATGAGTATGCCTTTGCCGATTGCGTGGAGCGTTCCGGCGGGGATAAAAAACGCGTCGCCCTTACGGACTTTTATCCGGTTGACGACCTCGAGAAGCGAGCCGTTTTCAATCCTCGCCCTAAATTCCCCCCGCGTAAGCGGGCGGTTGAAGCCGTAAATCAATTCGGAATCGGGCTCGGCGTCAACGACGTGCCACATTTCGGTTTTGCCGCGGTCGCCGTCTTTTGCCGCCTGTTCGTCGTTGGGGTGAACTTGAACGGAAAGGTTGTCGGCCGCGTCGATTAGTTTGACGATAACGGGCACGGGGGGATGCCCGACGGATTTTAGATATTCGGACAGCCGCAACCCCGCGTGTTCCCCGTCGGCGACGACGCTTTCGCCGTCGGGATGGCAGGAAAGCTCCCAGCTTTCCGCTATCACCGCGGAATCGGCGGTCTTGTTGTATTCGGTTTTAAGCCGCGTTCCGCCCCAAATGTAATCTTTAAACGCGGGGATGAGTTTTAACGGTGGCATATCATATCCTTTATCTCGGGCTTCGACTGCGAACCCGTAACCGCCCGTATGACGTGCCCCGCGATTATCAGCCCCGCGACGGGCGGCACGAACGACACGCTCCCCGGCGGGCGGGAATTTGTTACCGGCGGTTCGTCCGACCAAAGAACCGTCAGCCCGTCTATTCCGCGGCTTTTTAATTCTTTTCGCATAACCCGGGCGAGCGGGCATACGGAGGTTTCATAAATATCGCTGATTTTAAAGCGCGTCGGGTCTAATTTATTCCCCGCCCCCATACTTGAAACGAGGGGGGTATTCTTTTTCCCGCAAGCCGCGATAATCGCGAGTTTCGACGAAACCGTGTCAATCGCGTCGATTACGTAGTCATACGCGGAAAAGTCAACTTCGTTTATGTTTTCGGCGGTTATGAAAATATCCGCCGCGTTTACCGCGCAGTTCGGATTTATCTTGAGGACGCGGTCTTTCGCGACGACGGCCTTTCGCCGCCCCACCGCGTCAACCGTCGCTATTATTTGCCGGTTTAAATTGCTTTCGGCGACCGCGTCGCCGTCGAATATATCGAGCGCGCCGACCCCGCCCCTCGCCAAGGCTTCGACCGCCGAACCGCCCACGCCGCCCGCGCCGAACACGGCGACGCGCAACCGCAGTAACTTCCCGATTGCGGTTTCCCCCAACAAAAGCCTTGTTCTGTCCAGCCAATCCATTACAGCGCCTTCAGTACGACGTATCCCCCGCGATAATCCTTTATCGACCCCGGGTGTTTTTCGGCTTCGGAAAGCATTTCGGCGCGGTTGCTTTCCGCAAATTCAAGCAACGCGGAAAGCGGGCTCGTCCTTATCTCGGGGCAATAGGTCGAAACCGCGATTACGCGGTTATCGCCCATATTCATAACGCGGAAAGGGTACAGCTTACATTCAAACGGCTTACCGTCGCCCAAAGCGCAACCGCTTTCGCTCAGGCGCGGGCAGCGAACCGTACCGTCCCCGCCGAAAGCGCGCGGGTAACATTCCGCGGGGATTTCCCACGCGTCGTCTTTCCCGAAAAAACAACAGCCCTTACATTCGGCGCAGATTTCCGGAGAGAGGAATTTTTTTATCATAACGGTAATTATAGCGTATTTCGCGGGCGATGTCAAGAACCGTCAGCCGAAAACTCAAAAAACCGAAACGCCGGCCATACGCAAACAATCCCAACTTGACAAACGCCGCGCTTTATGGTATACTGGCGGCTGTGGAACAAATACGGTTACGGGGGCAATGACAAAGGTTAATCGCAAGAAAGGGTGATTAAATTATGCTTAAAAGTCTCGGATTAAAAATATCCGCGCTGGTAACACTGATAATCGTTACAATCGTTGTGTGCCTGTACTTAATCATGTCGAGCGGCACGGATAATTTGGTGGACAACCTCATTAAAAGGGAGGTTAAAACCGCCAGCGGTGCGCTGACAAGGGCCATTGAGGAATACGAGAAGGAATCGATTTCCCGCGCCGCCATTCTCGCCAAAGAGCACGAGGTTGTGGAAGCCGTGCTCGTCAGAGACGTAAACACGCTTAACGGGGATATCGAGGCGTACAGGGAAGGGTTGGACGCCGTGTCGATATGCGATTCAAGCGGAACCCTGTTGGCGGGCGACGAGGTTTTAAGCCAAACCGTGCTGGCGTCCGCGCTTAAATCGGGCGACGGCGCAAGCACAATCGCGAGGAAGGGCGCGGACGTGATGTTCACGCAGGGGAGCTATCCGATTACCGGCAGCGGCGGAGAGATTATCGGGGCGGTCGTATGCGGGTACGATTTTACCAAAACCGAGTATGTGGACGAGGTTAAAATCCGCACCGACTGTGAAGCCACCATATTCGCGGGGGATACCCGCCTGAACACCACCCTTGTGGGCGAAGACGGGAACAGGGTGGTGGGCACGAAGGCGAGCGCCGCCGTTATCGACGCCGTAATCAACAACCGGCAGGACTATACGCTGATTATAGAGTTGTTCGGCTCCAAATATTCCGCCTATTACACGCCCCTGATTAGGGAGGGCGACGTTATAGGAATGTTGTTCGTAGGCGTGAACGTCGGGGAATCCATATCGGCGCAGGAAGAAATCAGGAACGAGATATTGCTGATTGCCTTTGCGTCGGGCGTCGTCGGCATAGCCGCGATATTTGTTTTCAGCATTTTTTCGGTAAGCAGACCGCTTAAAAAAATAGGCGCTTTCGCGGAAAAAATCAGTTCGGGCAATATCGGCATTTCCTCGGCGGGGCAATCGAGCATAGGCGTAAAGTCGAAGGACGAGGTCGGGGTTTTGGCAAAGGCGTTGGAACGCGCTTACACCCGGCTTCAAGGGTATGTGGGGGAAATAAACACGCGGATGCAAGGGTTGGTCGAAGGCGATTTGGTTACCGAAAGCTCCTATGCTTTTCAGGGGGATTTCATACTGATTAAGGATTCGATTAACAGCATCGTCCACAGTCTAAACCAAGTGATGACCGAAGTGGACGGTTCGGCGAACCAAGTGTCGAGCGGCGCCAAGCAGATAGCGGACGGGGCGAGTTCTCTCTCACAAGGCGCAATCGAGCAGACAAACAGCATCGCCGCCCTTTCCGAAACGATAAGCAACATTTCCGAAAAAACCAAGAAAAACGCCGACGTGGCGAAAGAAGCGGCGAATTTATCCGACGTTATCAAAGGCAACGCCGAAACCGGCAATTCGCAAATGAAAAGCCTGATGGAGGCGGTGAAGGAAATTAACGAAGCGAGCGGGCAAATCAGGCGCGTGATTAAAATAATCGACGACATCGCGTTTCAAACCAATATCCTCGCGCTCAACGCCGCCGTCGAAGCCGCCCGCGCGGGTCAGCACGGCAAAGGCTTCGCGGTCGTCGCCGAAGAGGTGCGCAACCTCGCCGCCAAAAGCGCGGACGCCGCGAAAGACACGGGCGCCTTAATCGAAAATTCCATCGACAAGGCGAACTACGGCTTAAAACTCGCGGACGAAACGTCGGCGTCGCTCAAGGACATCGTGGACGGGATAAACAGGAGCGCGGAAATAATAGCCCAAATCGCGGAATCGTCGAACGAGCAGACCGCCGACATATCGCACGTCAACGAAAAAATCGAAAACGTCGCGCTGATTGTCCGGCAAAGCAGCGGAACCGCCCAGGAAAGCGCCGCCGCAAGCGAGGAAATGAGCAGCCAGTCCGACGTGTTGACGCGGATGATTTCGCATTTCAAATTAAAAGGCGGCTTATAACGGCATAAGCGACGCCTTTCGGATTGGTTCGGCGGCGGTATTGACATTTAAGGCGCGTTCGGCTATAATATGGTTGTGTTTCAATCGGGGGGCTGTTTTTAACGAAGCGGAAAGGTAACGGTAATTATGAAGAACTGGAAGGTAAAAACCAAACTTTTGACGGGGTTCGTCATTATGGCGGTTTTGTCCGTCATCGTCGGGGTTGCGGGGATAATCAGCACCAGCGTCTCAATCAAAGACAGCGCCGCCATAGCGGAATATTCCGAAGTGCAGATTTCAATGGGCAACGTGCGGGAAGCGCATGAAAAAATTTGTTCGGATTTGTTCGAACTTTCCATCGTTTGCCGGAACAACGACGATTCCAAGATGAACGCGGTGTTGAATTCGCTGGAAAGCAGCATATCCATTATCGACGATTCTTTTAAAACCTACGCGGAAACGGCGTATGACGAAGTTGCCGAAGCGAATTTCTACGCCGCGAAAAAAAGTTTTGACGGCGAGTATGTATCGTATATCAGAAACGTCATGGACGTTTCCAAGCAAACGCGCGACAGCGACCAAGCCTACGCCGCCATCCTCGCGGGGGCGGACGCGTCCGACCGCTTCAGCGGTTTTTTGCAGGCTACGGTCGACGATAACATAAAATGGATGGAAGAGGACTATAACACGGCTTTAGCCGACGAAACCGCGGCAAGGATAGTGCCGGTCGTCGTTATGGTAATCGCGGTGGCGGTGGCGCTGTTCTTGGCGTTTTATCTGTCAAACATGATTAGCAAGCCGTTGATACCGCTCACCGCGTTTATGAAAAAGGCGGCCGTTACGGGCGATATGGTCATTCGGCCGTCGGACGCGGAAGTTATCGAGAAATACGGGCATCTTCGGGATGAAATCGGTCAAAACATAGCGGCCTGTTCGGATTTTATAAAGCGTATAAATCAGGCGAGCGAGGTTCTCAGTTCCATCGTGAACGGCGATTTGACCCGCGACATAAACCTGCTGTCCGAAAAAGACACGATGGGGCTCGCCCTGCATAATTTGTTCGAGTTTTTCAATAAAATGTTCAATGAAATACAATTGTCCGCCAATCAGTCGTCCAACAGCTCGAAACAAATCGCGGACGGGGCGCAGTTACTCGCCCAAGGTTCCATGACGCAAGCCGAATCCGTTGAGAAGCTGTTAAGCTCCATCGTCGAGATAAAGGAAAAGACCAAAGCGAACGCGGGTATGGCCCAAAAGGCCGCGGAACTTGCCAACGCGATTAAAAGCCACGCGGAGAGGGGCAGCCGCCAAATGGGCGAGATGATAGCGGCGGTCAACGAAATAAACGAGGCGAGCAAGTCGATAAGCCATGTTATCAAAGTGATTGACGACATCGCGTTCCAGACCACTATCCTCGCCCTTAACGCCGCCGTGGAAGCGGCGCGGGCGGGACAGAACGGCAAGGGCTTCGCCGTCGTCGCGGAAGAGGTGCGCAACCTCGCGGCTAAAAGCGCGGAAGCGGCGAACAACACCGGCAGCATGATTGAAAACTCCATCGCGAAAGCGAACTTGGGCGTGCGCATAGCCGGCGAAACCGCCGAAAGCTTCGCGGAAATCGTGTCCGGCATAAAGGAAAGCGACAAGATTGTCAATGAGATAGCCCAGTCGAGCGAGGAGCAGTCGCACGGAATAGAGCAAGTCAACGTCGGCGTCGACCAAGTGGCGCGGGTTATTCAGCAGAACAGCGCGACGGCCGAGGAAAGCGCCGCCGCCAGCGAGGAAATGAGTTCGCAGGCGGGTTTGCTGCAAGAGCTTGTTTCGCGGTTCAAGCTGAAGGGCAAATGACGCCGGCAGGATTTTCCGTATCAAGAAAACGTTTAAGGCGGTATAAACCCGTATGGGAAAAAAAGGGATTTTCATAGCGTTCGAGGGGCTGGACGGTTCGGGGAAAACGACGCAGCTTCAAGCGTTGCGCGATTATATGCTGAACGAAAAAAACACCAAATGCAAGGAAGAGTGCGAGCCGAGCGACGGATTGCTGGGGATAATGGCGCGGGGCGCGGTTAAAAAAAAGATATATTTTGAACCGCAGACCATGGCGCTGTTGTTCGCCGCCGACAGGTACGAACACGTAACCAACGATATAAAGCCGTATATAGACAAGGGTTTTCACGTCCTTTCGGACAGGTACGTCCTTTCCAACTTCGCTTATCAGGGAATGACCTGCGATTTTGAAACCATATACAATTACAACAAAGCGGCGATGGATTTGTTGATGCCGGATTTAACCGTGTTAATTGACGCCGCCCCCGAAAAAAGCATGGAAAGGATAGAAGAGACAAGGTTGAAGAAAGAACTTTTCGACGACGACGGCGGCGCGATAAGCCCGAATTACCTCAGCGCCATAGAATGGTTGGCGAAAAAGGGATTGGTTGAAATTATCGGCGGCTGTTCCCCCGCGGGCGATAACGGCGTTCCAAAGGTGCTGATTGTCGACGGCAACCGCCACGAAGCCGCTGTTTCCCGCGAGATAATAAGTTATGCCGAACCGCTTTTGTTTTCAAGCTGATACGATTCACCGTTTAAAAACGGTGAATCGGGTTTGCGCCTACGGTTTTCTGCAGGCGTTCATAACCGCTATCAAGGACGCCCCCACGTCCGCGAACACCGCCGACCACATCGCCGCGAGCCCCATTATACCCAAAACCTGAACGGCAAATTTTATCCCCAGCGAAAGCGCTATATTCTGCGCGGCGCGGGCGCGGACCGTTTTGGCCGTGTCAATGACGCAAACTAACTTGGCGGGGTCGTCGTTCATGACGACGATGTCGGCGGCTTCGACGGCGGCGTCGGAACCTAAGCCGCCCATCGCCGCGCCCGCGTCCGCCAAAGCGAGAACCGGCGCGTCGTTCAACCCGTCCCCCGCGAACATCAGCTTTTCCTTGGGGGCGAGACGGGCTTTTAACTCGATTAGTTTTTCGTATTTATCCCACGGGAGCAACCCCGCGTAATATTCTTCAATCCCCGTCTCACGCGCCGCGAAAGCGGCTTTTTCTTCAATGTCGCCCGTCAGCATAATCGGCGTTACGCCTTTTTTCTTCAACTTCTTTACCGCGTCGGCGGCGGTCTCCTTTATCTCGTCGGAAATGACGATATAACCCAGATATTCGCCGTTTTTCGCCGCGTGGATACGCGTTTCGGCGACGCCGCCCCGGCTGTCCGCGCCGAACCGCCTCATCAGCTTTTCGTTCCCCGCGACGATTTCGTCGCCGTCGACGACCGCGAACACCCCCTCGCCGGGATATTCGCGGCAGGATGTAATCAGCTTTTCGTCTATATCTCCGGCGAAAGCGTTTTTCACCGCTTTGGCGGCGGGATGCTCGGAATAGTATTCGGCGCGCGCGGTTAAACCGAGCAGCGCGCTTTCGGAAACGCCGTCCGCCGGAACGACCTCGCTCACTTCAAAAACGCCTTTGGTCAGCGTTCCCGTTTTGTCGAAAACCGCCATCTTAACGTCGGAAAGCGCGTCGAAACATGCGCCGCCTTTTACTAAAACGCCCTCTTTGGCCGCCCCGCCCACCCCCGCGAAATAGGCGAGGGGAACCGACAGCGTCAACGCGCACGGGCAGGAAATCACGAGAAATATCAGACTCCGCATGAACCAGTCGGCAAACGCGGCGTTAAAGAACAAAACGGGAACGACGGTTATAAGAGCGGCGGCGATTATGACGGCGGGGGTGTAAACCCTCGCGAAACGGGTGATAAACTTTTCGGTTTCGGATTTGTTGGCGCGCCCGCTTTCAACGAGGCGGGAAATCTTTACCGAGGCCGAGTCGGCGTATTCGGCGGTAACCCGCGCTTCAATCATTCCGCTGATATTAACCGTCCCGGAAACGATGCCGTCCCCGACCGACGCGTCTCGCGGCGCGCTTTCCCCCGTAACGTTCTTCTCGTCTAACGATGTCGAGCCGCTTATGATAACGCCGTCCGACGGAACGCGCCCGCCCGGCTTTATCACGATAATATCGCCTTTTTTTACCTTTTCGGGGCTTATGCGGGTTATTTCCCCGTTTTCGCCGCGAACGTCGGCATAATCGGGGCGGATGTCCGTTAAGGCGGAGATGGACTTTTCGGAACGCCCGACGGCGATTTCCTGAAACAGTTCGCCCGTTTGGTAAAACAGCATAACCGCGACGGCTTCGGGATATTCCCCGATGGCAATCGCGCCGATTGTGGCGATTAACATAAGAAAATTTTCGTTGAAAACGTCGCCCTTGACGACCCCTTTAACCGCGCGTACAATAACGCCGAACCCGACTATCAGGTACGACGCGAGGAACGGTGCCGGAAACGGCGTTTTAATAAACAGCCCAAACAAGAACAACGCGCCGCTTAGCGCGATTTTGACGACGGTCAAGGTTACCCCGCCTTTACTTTCTTCCATGACGCCCCCTAATAATAGTATACTAAATTGGTATATTATTATTATAGGACGGATTTTATGAAAAGTCAAGCGTTTTTATAATATTTGACATTTTTCGCGGAATGTATTATAATGTATTCATGCAATCGTATCGACAAAGGGGTGTTCATCATGGAAAGAAGCTGCGGAGTTTTAATGCACATAACCTCGCTCCCTTCCCCTTACGGCATAGGCGTCCTCGGCAAAGACGCGGAAGAGTTCGTGGATTTGCTGCGCTTGTCGGGGCAGAAGTATTGGCAGGTCCTGCCGATAGGTCCGGCGGGCTACGGCAATTCGCCCTACCAAAGTTATTCGGCGTTTGCGGGGGACCCGCTTTTAATCGATTTGGACGACCTCGTGGCCAACGGTCTGCTCGACAGGAAAAAATGCGACGATTCCGACTATGGCGCCGACCCCGCTTTCGTGGATTTTGAAAAGGTTCGCCGCGTTAAAGCGCGTCTGCTGAGGGAAGCGTTTTCGTCTTTCACCGAGGACGTCGCCTATTTGGCGTTTGTAAGGGAAGAAGCGGCGTGGCTTGACGATTACGCGCTTTTCATGGCGGTTAAGGAGGCGAACGGCGACGCCGCGTGGGACGAATGGGAGGAAGGGATACGCTTCCGCAGGGGCGACGCCGTGAAAAAAGCGACGGAAGAGCTTTCCGCGAAGATAAATTTTTGGAAATTCACCCAGTATTTTTTTCTGCGGCAATGGGAGAAGTTAAAGCGTTACGCCAATAAGAACGGCGTTAAAATCATCGGCGATATTCCGATTTACGCGGCTTATGACAGCGCGGACGTATGGTCGAACCGCGAAATATTCCTTTTAGACTCCGGCGGTAAGCCCGTTAAGGTGGCCGGCGTTCCCCCCGATTATTTTTCCAAAACGGGGCAGCTTTGGGGCAACCCGCTTTATGACTGGAAAGAGATGAAAAAGGAAAAGTACCTTTGGTGGACGGAACGTTTTAAAAAAGCGGCGAAGTTGTACGATAAGGTTCGGGTTGACCATTTCCGCGCCTTCGATACCTATTACGCCGTTCCGTTCGGGGAAAAGACCGCCATAAACGGCAAATGGGAGCAAGGGCCGGGGATGGAGCTGTTCGGCGAGGTGAAAAAGGCAATCGGCGATTACCCGATTATCGCGGAGGATTTGGGCGAAGTGTTTGAAAGCGTCAAGGAACTGTTGCGCCAAACCGGCTTTCCGGGTATGAAAATCCTGCAATTCGGGTTCAACCCCGAAAGCAAGGACAGCGAACACCTTCCGCACAATTATGGGAAAAATCTCGTCGTCTACACGGGGACGCACGATAATTCCACAATGGCGGGCTGGTTCCAAACCGCCGACAAAAATTCCAGGGGGATGGCGAAACGGTATGTAAAGCCCGCTTTTTCCGAAACGAAACACTGGGCTTGCATAAGGAGCCTTTTCGCTTCCGCCGCCGATTTGGCCATTATCCCGGCGCAGGATTTGCTGGGGTTGGACGATTCCGCGCGGATGAACCTGCCGGGCACGGTCAGCGAACACAACTGGATTTGGCGCGCGAAAAAAGGCGCGTTCAAAAAGCGGGTCGTCAGCCGGCTGAAATCGCTGACCGACACGTATTACAGATAACGGTCGGATGCCGCCCCGACGTCCGGAAAACGCGGGATTAACGCTCAAATCCGCGGACGACCCCGTCAACCGCCGCGACGCCGTCCTCGCCGGACTCTTCCCCGTAGCGGACCCGCGAGTAAATTTCCGCGTATTCCCCGAAATCCCCGCCGGTTTCCGGGAGCGCGATATGCGCTTCCACGGTGTGGGACGGCATAACGTCCGCCCCCCGCTTTTTCAGCCAAAGCAGAAATATACGGTAAGACAGGCGGATTTTCTCGGCGGGGCGCTTTTCCCTCCCATAAAGCCTGATACAGGTTCTCAAAGCGGATTTTTTCCGCTTTTTCTTTTTTTCATAAACGATTTCCTCAAAATAATCCGTGAAAGCCGCCGGCCGCCCCCCTTTTTCTTTCTTGCGGGCGAACAGCGAAATTATTCCCGCTATCGCGTATTTTATCGAGTTTAAGATAATATGCCTCATTTTATAAAGGGCGAACAGCGCGCCGAAGGTATATGCCGCGAACATCAGCGCGCCGAGCGCGGATAAGTCCGGCGCGCCCCCGACGGGTTCCCCCGAGGTCGGCTTGGTTTCCGCCGCGGGGGGCGGGTTCGGCGAAACGGGCGTTTTCAGCAGCGCGCCGAAAGCGTCGGCGGTTTTCCCCGCGAGGAAAAAAAGCGCGGCGGCTATGTAAGCGCGGAACATATACGCGAAGGCGAATACAATTCCCACGGGGAGTATAAGCGAGATATTGAACAAACGCAGATTTTTCGGGGTAAGCGCGGCGGCGTCCCGGCGCCGTTCGGCGTGCTTTGAAATGTTCGCCTGGTTGAGCATAACCGCCGCGATTATAAATTCGGCGATGAAAACGCCCGCCAACGCCGTTCGCGCCGAAACGTCGCCGGGGGCGAAGCCGGCGCAGAAAAACGCGACTGCCGCCGAAACCATGGAAAAAGCGGCAAGAAAAGGCGCGGAATATATCTCGCGAAACCCGGCGGCGCGGTTTTTCAGCCCCAAAACGCAGCAATAAGACAGCAGCGCCATAAGCATAAACAGCTCCATGCCGCCCAAGCCCGCCGCTTTACGGAACAAAAGCGCGGACAGCCCGGCAAAATACGCCGCCGTCCGCGAAAAGGCGCGGTAAACGCGGCGCGGTTTTTCATTTTTAATCGCGGCGGCGGGCAAATCCAGCAACATTCCCAAGACGGACGCGACCGCGCCGAAAAGGAAAAAAATTACGGCGCGCGCCGCGTCGAACCCCATGCCGTCAAAAATCTGCGCGAAAACGACAAGCGGGAACATCATGGCGAACATCCCCGCGAACGCCGCCGCCTTCAACAAAAACAATCCGGATTTCATAACGCGCCCAAAAATTCCCCTATCCGCTTTAACGCCGCGCTCAGATGCCTGACCGAATAGGCGTAGCAAACCCTTACGTACCCCTCGCCGCATTCGCCGAAAGCGTCGCCGGGCACCACCGCCACCTTTTTTTCCTTGATAAGGCGGGTGCAGAATTCCGCGGAACCCATCCCGGTGCCCTTAATCGACGGGAACGCGTAAAACGCGCCCTCCGGCTCGAAACAGCCAAGCCCCAAATCCCTGAAGCCCTTAACCGTAAAACGGCGCCGCGCGTCGTATTCCTCCGTCATCGCGCGCACCTCCCCCCCGCAGTCGTTCAGGGCGGTAACCGCCGCGTGCTGGCTTATGGTGGGGCTGCACATGACCGCGTATTGATGTATCTTTAACATCTGGGATATAATCCGCCTCGGCCCCCCCGCGAAGCCCAGCCGCCACCCCGTCATGGCGAACGACTTTGAAAACCCGTTGACGACGACCGCGCGCTCGCGCATGTCCCCGATTTCCGCGATTGAAACGTGCGGCTCGCCGTAGGTCAATTCCGAATAAATCTCGTCCGATATCACCGCCATGTCGGTTTTCCCGACGACCCCCGCTATCTCCTCAAGCTCGCGCCTTCGCATAACCGCGCCCGTCGGGTTGTTCGGGAACGGCAGGAACATCGCCTTCGTCTTCGGGGTAATAAGGCTTTCAAGCGTTTCGGGCGTCAGCTTGAAGCAATCCTCCTCCCGCGTTACGGCGGGGACGGGAACGCCGCCCGCCATCCTCACAATCGGGGAATAGCAGACGAAGCCGGGTTCCGGGACTATCACCTCGTCGCCCGGGTTAACGAGGGCGCGAACCGCCAAGTCGATGGCTTCGGAACCGCCTACCGTTATCACTATCTCGTCGGCGGGGGAATATTCGACGCGTATCGCGCGTTTCAGGTATTCCGAAACCGCCTCCCTCAATTCCGCCAGCCCCGCGTTGGAGGTATAGTTGGTGCGCCCCGCCTCGAGGACGTCGATAGCCCTTTTGCGGACCGCCCACGGGGTTTTGAAATCCGGCTCCCCCACGGAAAGCGAGATTACGTCCGCGACGCTTTCGGCTATGTCGAAAAACTTGCGGATTCCCGACGGCTTTAACCCCAAAACCTTTTCGGACAGCAGCTTGTCATAATTCACGGCGTTACCGGCTCCCTTTCATCGCGAACGTTCCCGATTACCGCCCCCATCTCCTTATACCTCCCGATTACGAAATGCGTGGCGGTGGACAACACCCCGTCGAGCGGCGCTATGCGCTCCTGCACGAATTTCCCGAGCCCCGCGACGCTCGCGCACTTCACCGTAACCGCCAAATCATAGGCGCCGCTCATCAGCCGCACCGACTCGACCTCGTCGAACTGCGCTATCTTTTCGGCTATGTCGTTATAGCCGTATTTCGCCTTGGGCGTAACCTTTACCTCGATAAACGCGGAAACCGCCGCCTCGTTCAATTTTTCCTCGTTGATAACCGCCGCGTAACCAACGATTATACCGTCTTTTTCCAGTTTTTCCATCTTTGCGGCGACCTCTTCGGCGGTAATCCCCAGCATCGCCGCCAGCTCGCCGTCGGAAAGCCGCGCGTTCCGCCTTAAAAGCCTTACTAATTTTTCCATAACCCCCCCTGTATTTTGATGAACTTCGCTTTCCTGCCCTCATAATACGCGCACTCGCCGAACCCCGCCGAAAGCAAAGCGCCTATCCCCGCCGAAACGCCGTTCCCCACGGCTTCGACCCTGTGCGCGTCGGAACCGACGGTTACGAGCCGCCCGCCCAAATCGCGGTAACGCTTGATTTCCGGGAACTCGGGCGACAGCTTCCCGTTTCTTTTGCCGATGTCGTGGGTGTTGACCTCAAGCGCGATTTCGTTTTTTATCATGGCGCGGAATACGGCGTCGACGGCGGCCTTATGGTTCTTTATGTCGCCCCCCACGTAACGCATGGGATAGGTCATGTGCGCCAGCGCGTCGAACTTCCCCCATTCGCACAGCTCCAGCAGTTCGCCGAAATACCGGCGCAAAGCCGCCTCGACGTCGAGCCCGCGCCGGTCAAGGCGGTAAAAGTCCTCGTACCCGCGAACGGCGTGGCAGGAGCCGAGCACGAAGTCATAAGCGTGCCCGTCGAGCCACTCGCCCGCCTCTTCGGGAAACCGGTGCGCCTGCCCCAGCTCCACGCCGATAAGCGCCTTAACCGCCGCCCTGTTCCCCCGCTTCGCCTCGGCGAGCCGCTCATACGCCCCCGCGTCCCCCGCCCCGCTCATGTCCCCCCGGTTATCGGAAAGGTGAACGTCCATGTCCAAGTGGTCGGTAACGGCGACGACGGACGCGCCGGCGGCGGCGGCGGCGGCGAACATCTCGCCCGGCGAGCCCGAACCGTCGGAAATCGTCGTATGGGTATGCGTGTCAAAAGGAATCCTCATAACCGTATGATAGCATATTTTCGGCTTTTTGTCAATTTATAAAAATCCGTGCGCGAACCCCTTGACAAACCCCGCTTAACGCGGTATAATGTGCCTGTACCGCAAAGGAAAGGAGCGTGTGGTTATGGTGCCGCTGAAAACCGCCGAAGTGCAGGGCGACTTCAAAAAAGTCAGCGATATAGTGAAATCAGGGGAAAAGGTCCTGGTTCGCCGCCCCCGCACCGGGAATATCGTGATTTTAAGCGAAAAGGACTATAAAGAACTCGACAAGGCCAAACGCAATCTCGAATACATGCGTAAGCTGGACGACGCTTGGGAGGACTTCAAAGCGGGGAAGGTCGTCGTAAAAACGATGGAAGAGCTTGAGGAAATGGGGCGGTGCGAGTAACGTTTACCGAAAAGGCGCTTGACGCGTACGTTTCGTGGCAAGCCGAGGACAGGAAAACGCTGAACCGCATAAACGCGCTCATAAAGAGTATACAAAGGGAGGGCTTTACGGTCGGCATCGGCAAACCTGAGGCGCTCCGCGGCGCGCGGGAGCGGTACAGCCGCCGGATTGACGAAAAGAACAGGCTCGTGTATACGGGCGACGGCGAGGGTAACGTGGTTATTTTGTCCTGCAAGGGGCACTATGACGAATAGCCCCCCCGATTTTTCACGCAAAGGTGAAACTTTTTTGACGCCCGCGCTGACTACCCCCGTGTGAGCAACTCGGACACGATTGTTCAACTAACAAATTTTTTAAAACAAAAAGGAGAAAAATTATGAGAATCAAGAGAATCATTGCCGCAATCGTAGCGGGGGCGCTCGCGTCCACGTTTATGATGAGCGCGGTCAGCGCCGGGGAGAAGAAAATCGAAAACGCCGGCGG
>JAIRWC010000020.1 GCA_031253495.1 Oscillospiraceae bacterium
TGTCCGCCGTTGAAAACGCTTCCGACGCGAAAGCGCTGGAGGGCGTCAGGGTCGCTTTCCTCGGGAAGAAGGGCGAGCTCACCGCCGTGCTGAAGCAAATGGGCGGTCTTTCCGCCGGGGAACGCCCCGTTATGGGCCGGATTGCCAACGATATTCGCGGGGAGTTTGAAGCGGCGTTCGCGGGGAAATTATCCGCGTTGAAGTCGGCGGAAATCGAAAAAAGGCTTCTGACCGAAAGGCTTGACATAACGCTGCCGGGCGTTCGCCGGAAAACCGGTTCGCGCCACCCCTTGAACATTGTCCTCGACGAATTGAAAGAAATCTTTACGTCAATGGGCTACGACACGGTTTACGGGCCCGAAGCCGAGAAAACCGAATACGTTTTCGATATGCTGAACACGCCGGAGGGGCACCCCGCCCGCGACGAGCAGGACACCTTCTATATAGACGACGAAACCGTTTTGAGAACCCAGACAAGCTCGGTGCAAATCCGCGCCATGCTCGCGCGAAAGCCGCCGATTGCGGTGATAAGCCCGGGGCGCGTTTATCGCCGCGACGAAACCGACGCGACCCATTCGCCGATTTTCCACCAGTGCGAGGGGCTTGTCGTGGACAAGGGCATAACGTTCGGGGATTTGAAAGGCACGCTTGAGACGTTTTTGAAACGGCTTTACGGGGACGATATAAGGCTTAGGTTCAGGCCGCACCACTTCCCCTACACCGAACCCAGCGCGGAGGCGGATTTATCCTGTTTTAAGTGCAAGGGCGCGGGATGTTCCTTCTGCAAGGGCGAGGGCTGGATAGAAATGCTCGGCTGCGGGATGGTGCATCCGCGGGTTCTCGCGAACTGCGGGATAGACCCCGGGGAATACGGCGGCTTCGCTTTCGGGGTGGGGATAGAGAGGATTACGCTTATGCGGTATGAAATCGACGACATACGGTTGCTGTACGAGAACGACGCGCGGTTTTTGCGGCAATTTTAACATATAAGGAGCGACGATGAATCTGTCCGTAAACTGGCTTAACGATTACGTAAACACGCGAAGCGTCCCAATCGCCGAGTTGGCTTCGAGGCTTACCATGTCCGGCTCGAAGGTCGAGAAGTACGCAAGCCTTTCCGAACCGCTCGAAAAAATCGTAATCGGAAAGGTGCTTGAGGTAAAAAAACACGAAAATTCCGACAGGCTGTGGATTTGCAAGGTCGACGCCCGGGCTTCCGAACCCGTTCAGATTGTTACGGGGGCGCGAAACGTGTTCGCGGGGGCGTTCGTCCCGGTCGTTCTCGACGGGGGAACCGTGCTTAACAGGCAAGACGGCTCGGCCGTGAAAATAAAAAAGGGCAAGCTGAGGGGGGAAGTCAGCGACGGGATGTTATGCAGCCTCGACGAACTGGGCTTGGATAAAAGCGAGTTCCCTTACGCGGACGCGGACGGCATCCTCGTGTTGAACGGCGACCCCGAGTTCGATAAAGCGGAAATCGGCATGGACGCGCTCGAGTTCTTCGGTTTGAACGACGCGGTCATGGAGTTCGAGATTACCAACAACCGCCCCGACTGCCTTTCCGTGACGGGGCTGGCGCGGGAGGCGGCGGCGGTTTTCAACCTGCCGCTCGACATAAAAGAGCCCGCCTATAAAGGCTTTAAATGCGACATAGAAAAAGAAATCGACGTAATTATCGAAAACAAGCGGCTTTGTTCCCGCTATATGGCGGGGCTGGCGAAAAACGTCAAAATCGCCCCTTCCCCGAAATGGCTGGCGTCGAGGCTGAAAGCGTCGGGAATCCGCCCGATTAACAACATCGTGGACATTACCAACTACGTTATGCTGGAATACGGTTATCCCCTGCACGCTTTTGACAGGCGGTTCGTCGAGGGTGGGCAAATCATAATAAGGAGCGCGCTCCCCGGCGAGAGAATCACGCTCCTCGACGGGAACACGGCAAGCCTTGACAATTCGGTTCTCGTTATCGCCGACAGGATGAAGCCGATTGCCGTGGCGGGGGTGATGGGCGGGGAATATTCCGGCGTCGTGCCGGACACCGGCACGGTAATATTCGAGGCGGCGTGTTTCGACGGGGTGAGCGTCCGTATGGCGTCGAAAAAAATCGGCCGCCGCACCGAATCCTCGTCCCGCTTTGAAAAGGGCTTGGACCCCGCGAACGTGAAGACCGCGCTTTTGAGGGCTTTGCAGCTTACGGAGGAATTAGGCTGCGGCGAGGTTTCGGACACTTTCGTCGATTACGTCAATTTTGAGGAAACGCGGAGGAAAATCCCCCACGATTATAAAGAAATCAACGGGATTTTAGGGACGGATATCTCCGAAAGCGAACAGACGGGGATATTCAAAAGGTTGGGGTTCGGTCGTGAAGGCGGCGCGGTCGTCCCGCCGGGGTTCCGTTCGGATGTTGAGCTGACCTGCGATTTGGCGGAAGAGGTCGCCAGGATTTACGGGTATGACAATATTGAATCCACCCTGCCGCGCCTCGGCAAAAGCGGGGTTATAAGCGAATATGAGAAGAATGTCCGTTTCCTCGTAAACGCCTTGACGGCGTCGGGGTGTTACGAGTGCGTAACCTACGGCTTTGCCTCGCCCAAGACAAACGAAAGATTTTCGGCGGATTGCGGCGTCGGCGTCAAAATCCGCAACCCTTTCGGCGAGGAAACGGGCGAGATGCGGACGTCGCTTATCCCGTCGATGCTTAACGTGATAGCGAACAATATCAACGCCCGCAACCCCGGCGCGCGGTTTTTTGAGATAGGGAAAACCTATTCGAAGGACGGCGAAAAGGAAGTCCTTTGCGTGGGGCTGTACGGGAAAGACGAGAGCTTTTACACGTTGAAGGGCGTTATCGAGGAAATCGCGGATTTGCGTAAAATCGAAGCCGCCGCCGAACCCCCCTTTCACCCGGGGCGCGCGGCGCGCGGCGATACGGTTCGCTTCGGGGAAATCAGCCCGCTCGTTTTGGAAGAGTTCGGCATAAGCGAACGGGTTTATATGGCCGAAGCCGACCTTGAGGGGCTTTTCGGCGGCTTTAACCCGCAAAAATACTATAAGCCGATTCCGAGATATCCCGCCGTTACGAGGGATTTGAGCCTTGTCTGCCCGGACGGGGCCGTTTCGGGGGATATAGTCGCGGTTATCGAGAAAAACGGCGATTTCCTTGAGAGCGTCGAATTTTTCGATGTGTTCAAGGGCGGGAATTTGAAAGAGGGCGAGAAAAGCCTTTCTTACAAGCTGGTGTTCAGGAAAAGCGGCGGGACGCTTACGGACGCGGAGGTTGACGGGGCAATCTCGAAAATACTTTCAGCCCTGGAAAAAGACGACATAAAGTTAAGGGGATAAAAGTTTGAAAAATAAGAAAGGACTCCTCGCCATGCCGCAATTTTCATTGAGTTTTGCGCAGGGTGAGGCGGCATGGTCATAAAAATGTTAAAGAAAACAATCGCGGTAATTTTATGCGCGGGATTGGCGCTTTTCGCCGCGGCTTGCGCGGACACGTCCTATTCGATGAAAATCGGCGACAGGAAGATTGCCCCCGGGGTGTTCATCCTTTGCCAGATGGACGCGATAATCGAGGCGAACGCCCTGTTTATCGAAACCTATCCCGGCGTCGACCCGACGGTAAAAGGCTTCAAATACGAGGATTATGAGCTTGAGGGCGTAAAATTTACGGACTGGGTGAACGACAGGGCGTTGGAAATAACCGCCGAACTCCTCGCGATTGAAAAGATGTTCGGCGAACGGGGGCTGACGTTGCCGCCGGAAGAGGAAAGCGCCATAACGGGCGGTATCGAACAAAGCTGGGACGAAGACGCGGGTCAAACGGACGCGAATTACGCGGGGAAAACCTTGGGCGAGCTTTTCAAAAGCCGCGGCATAGGGAAAGAATCGCTGAAGTTTTATGAAATAACCAGAGCGAAAAGCAATATGGTCTTGCAGAGCGTTTACGGCGAGGGCGGGACGAACCCCGTTCCCGACGCCGAATGGCAGGCGGTTTGGACGAGAGATTACGCGCGGTGCAGGATTATATACGTCGATATTTTGGACGAATTTGAAAACGCCGTTTCGGAAGAGGAGCTGGAAGAATTGGCGGCGAAGGGCGAAGAGCTTGCCGCCATGCTGGAAGCGGGCGAGAGCTTTAAATCCGTCGAGGACGCCTATTACGATTATCTCGCGGAGAAAGCCGCTTCGGAAGAAGACGAAGACGAAGACGACGAAGACGAAGACGAAGACGATACGTACGAAGAAGACGAAGACGAAGACGAAGACGAAGAAGAAGACGAACATTACGGCGAGTATATCTTAGACATCGGACAATTCTCCGAGGAAGACGAGCTGTGGGACGTCGTGGAGCATATTTTCTCGATGGGGATTAACAAACCGGAGCTGTATAAAACCGAGAATATGTATTATGTCATCGAAAGGCTGGATATTCTGGAACGCTCGGATTTGTACGAACGGTACAGGGAAAGCATCGTTTATACCTTGAAGAACGACGAGTTCATGGAAACGGTTAACGCCGAGGCCAAGGAGATGCTCGCCTCTTCAATCGAAGTGAATCAGGCGGCGGTTAAACGGTACAACCCGAAAAAATTGGCGTAGACTTGTTATAACGGGTGGTTTTTATGTCGGGACATTCAAAATGGAGTACGATTAAAAGAAAAAAGGGCGAAAAAGACGGCGCCCGCGCGAAGGTTTTCACTAAAATCTCACGCGAGATTTTAGTCTGCATAAGGGAAAACGGCAGCGCCGACCCGAACGGCAATTCAAAGCTCCGCGACCTTATCGCCAAGGCGAAGGCGAACAACATCCCCAACGACAACATCGACCGCCTTTTGAAAAAAGCGAAGGGCGGGCAGGAAAAAGACGATTATGAAAACTGCGTTTACGAGGGCTACGGGCCGGGCGGCGTGGCGGTAATGGTCGGCTGCCTGACCGACAACCGCAACAGAACGGCGGCGGAGATACGCCACTGCTTCGACAAGTACGGCGGGAATATGGGAACGGCGGGCTGCGTTTCGTTCATGTTTTCCCAAAAGGGGGTCGTCGTTCTCGACAACGGGGGCGGCGGCGCGGATTCCGACGCGTTCGCGGAACACGCGATTGAGGCGGGCGCGGACGATTATATCTTCGACGACGGCGTAACCGAGGTTTATACCGCCCCCGGCAAAGAGGGGGAAACCGCCCGCGCCTTAGCCGAACGCGGGTATAAAGTGCTTTCGGCGGAAACGGAACAGACGCCTTTTTCCCGCGCCGCGCTTTCCGACGAGGAACAGATAAAAAATATGACGTCGCTCCTTGAAACGCTCGACGATAACGACGACGTTCAAAACGTGTGGCACAACTGGGAATAAGTTTATAAAAAAAAGCCGCCCTTTCCCCGTTTCGGGGAAAGGGCGGCCGCGCCGTTTAATTTTTATATTCCGCGATAAAGCAGTCGATACCTTTCGTTTTCAACGCCTTCACCAGCGCTTGCGCGTTGGCTTTCTCGGAAAAGCTGCCCGCTATGACGCGGTACATCGTTCTTTCCCCGCCGCCCGCGGAAACCGCTTTTTCGGGCAGCCACGCTATCCCGAAATAATTGAGAATCCCTTTGGCGTATGCCGTTCCGAACGCCTTTTGCTTTTGGGAATCGTCGAAATCCTTATAATCGGCGGGGTTGTCGAGGAACCCCAATTCGCAATAGGCGGTGGGGCAGGACAGCGAACTCATCAAAAACGGACTGTCCTTCACCCCCCTGCTTATCCGCCCGAGCGCTTTGACCTCCGATTCTATATGCGCGCACAGCAGGTTGGAAACGATTTTAAACGCGTTGGTGTTGCGGAAAACCTCGAACCCTTTCGCCGTGCCGTTAAAGGCGTTCGCGTGTACGGAAATCCCCGCGTCGGGATTAAATTCCCGCGCTTTTTTAACAAATTCCGTCGCTTTGTCGTTTACGTCGGCGGTACGGTTTATCAGAACCTTGACGCCGTGGCGTTCCAGCTGCCGTTTAAGCTCCAGCCCCGTGTTCAGGTTAATGTCCTTTTCAAGGATTTTCCCGCTGACCGCCCCGGGGTCGGTTCCGCCGTGCCCTATCTCGATTGAAACTTTTTTAGTCATTGTCGTTACCTTTCGTGTTTTTTAACCGTTCGAGGGCGTTCATCAGCGCCCTCGGAACCGGCAGACCCGCGCTCGAGGCGTTTTCGAGTATGCTAAGCCCCTCGTTCGCCAAAAACAGGCTTATCGTCGCCGAGCGCAAAACGCCGTTTCCCGCGGCGCCTATCACCTGAACGTCGATAATGTTCGCGAGGGCGACCACGGCGAACATAAGCGCCTTTTTGCAAATCCCGCCGAAGCCCGCGCGGCTGGACAGCTTTTTTTCCATGACGGCGCGGGCGACGCCGGTAACGTAATCCAGCGCGATAAAAGCGACGAGCGCGTAAAAAAAGCCGTCCGCCGCCCCGAAAAGGAAGCCCGCGATTCCTCCGGCGGCGGCGCATAAAGTTTCAAACCACGTTTTATTCATTTCCGTCCCCTCCCGTCGCCGGTACGACGTCGATTAAATTGCCTTCCCCGTCTTCGACAGGCTCGAAAACGCGGATGTCAAGTATTTTTGAAGCGAGTTCGCCGCCGTCGTCAACGACGTAACGCGCCTTTCCCGGCGAGCCGGGGAGCGCCGTCCAGTCGCCGAACGGTACGTCCGAACGGGTCTGCAGGCTTAAATCATCAAAAATTATCATTTTTACGACCGTGCCGCCTTTCTAAATTTTTTTTGCTTTTCCTTTCGTCATTTAAACGCGATGTAACGCAGGTACGCGTTCATATCGAGCGACGACGACGACGACGGGTAACCGAACATCCCGTTCGTCGTAAACCCGCTCGGGGTAATCGTCAGCCGCGCGACGCCCCCGCTTTTGTAGGGGAAGTTGATAAGCGCGAACGCTATCCCGTTAAAAACGCGGGAATAGTTGAAGCTGTTGGCCGTCGCGTCGCTTGAATCCGAACACATTACGAAAACCGCGCGGGGCTGCCAACCTAAATCCATCGTCCCGTTCGCGGTCATTATCCCCGTTACGAAATCAATCCTGCCCATAATTTCCGCGAATTTAACCGACATGGTATTCTCGATAACCTCAAAGTTCCCGTTATAATCGTCAACGTTATAATAATCGCTTTCTTCCGGTAAATTCAGCCCGTAAACGCTTGTCGTCCTCATTGAAAAATCCCCCTCCTCAAAGTTTCGTGGGTATGGCTTCCCAGTTCCCCGTAACTGTATCCGCCGAAAGAGCCGAAGGCGTTATAAACCAAAACCAAGTCCGCCGCCATGTTTGCGGGGACGCGCCTTCGCAAAAGCCGCGCCGCGGCGGGGGCGGCGCCGTGAACGGCGGGGTTCAGGCGAGCCGTTACGGTATAACCCGCGCAGTCCGCGCTTAAGGAATATTCCCGTTTCCCGTTTACGGCGCAAAGCGCGAACAAAGCGCGGTCCAACGATGCGAGCGTATAAGGCGGCCGTTCCGAAAGCCTTTCCAAAACGTCCGAACGCCGCTCCTCGATTGAACGGGTTCCTTTCGGGGTTATCCCGAAAAGCCGTTCCCAACGGGTTAACCCGTCGCCGTCGGCAAACGCGGCGAACTGGTCGTCAAGGCGTTTTCCGACGGCGGCGGCGGCCAAAGCGAACTCGCCCTCCTCGGCGCGGGTAATTTTGTCAATCGCCTTGATTTCCCGCATAAATTCCGGTAAATATTCAACTAACGCCAATTATATCCCCCCTTACGGGAATGCCGTCGGAAGGGAGCGTTATGTTCCCCGCCGTTCCGTTGAGCCGCAAATTCATAATATCCGTAATCCCGCCCGCGTTGAGAAGCCGCGCTTCCGTTTGGCTCAGCCGGACCGTTATGCCGTCGGCGGAATCCCACGCGGCGGACAGCTCGCGGAAGTAATCGTCCGCCAACTCGTTCAGGTAAGGGAGCGCGTCTTGAAAACTCCAGCCCGCCGCCAAGGTAAAATCGGCGGAAATGTCCACCGTAACCGCCGTTACCCCCGCGACGGTTACGGAATGTCCTATGGGGGCCGTCCCTTCGCCCATGCCAGAAAGATGAACGGGGTCGATGAGATTTTGAACCTCGTTTATCAAAGCCTCCGACGGCGCGTTCCACTGATGGTTTTGAATAACGAGTTTAACGGTTCCCCCGCCGTTCCAAACGGGATAAACCTTTACGCCGCCCACGCCCGGCGCCGACAGGGCTTTCCTTCGGTAATCGGCGATATTCCCGCCGTAACTTTGCGTGTCAAGGCTGTCAAAATACCTTTTTCTCAAATGCTCGGTATCCTCGTCGTCCTTGCCGGGTACCAAAAGCCCCGTAACCGACGCGGCGGAAAGCCCGGCTATATAATCGAGCGGAACGAGGGCGCCCGCCGCGCGGTCCCCGTCCGAACCCGCGCTTTCGCACACCAGCTTATACTCCCCGTCCGATAATTTTTCCGTTACGCGGTAACGGAAATCGCCGGAAGAAAAACGCGAGCCTATCGGCACGTTTATGTCGAACTCGCCCCTTATCGCCGCCGGCGCGGCTTCATAAGGCGAAATCCCCCTTTCGGCGGCGCGGCGTATCAGCATTTCCCGCCCGGCGGTATCGGCGAAGGTTTCGTCCGTTACCGTATCAAGCTCGGCGTAAAGTATCGCCAGCTCCATGGCGGCGGGCGCGAGAGAATCATAGATTATGCCGCCCTCGCGCTTGTCCGTGCCGTCGGGGATTCTATCCAGCATCCTTTGTAAAATAAAAGGGAACGTCATATTTTCATACACTGACGGTTACCTCCTTTTCCGCGTTTAATTCGCCGTATACCGTGCCGACGGTGAAAACGGCGCGGATTTTGTTTTTGACGACGGTAAAATCATAATCGAAGACCCCCGTAACCCTTTCGTCCGCCGAAAGCGCTTCGGCAATCCGCCTTTCCAGCTCGACGCCCGCGTAATCGCAGTCGCGCCCGTATAAATCCGAAAGTTCCACGCCGTAATCGCTTGAATAAACGGGATAGCGGTACCTTTCGGTTTTGAGAATTTTATAAACGGCTTGCGAAACCGCCTCAAGCCCGTCCGTAAACCCCTCTATATCCCCCAAATCCGCGAGCAGCCTGTACGTTTTGGAAGGTTTATCCGCGTGTTCCCCCGTCTTGTCAACGACGCCGTAAGCCTTTTCGGGCAACACTAAACCACCCCCAAAACGATAAATCTCTGCCCGCCCTGCTCTCTCAGCAAAACCGCGGCGTCCCCGGCGGAAAACCCCGCGCCTTTCATCGCGACCAGCCGTTCGCCGGATAATTTCAGCTTCTGTCCGACGTCAATCACAAGCGGGGCAAGCCCCGTTACGGTCCCGAACATGACGGCGGCCGGCTTTTCCGCCTCAAACGCCTCGACGGCGGCTTTTTTTATTAAAGAAGCGACGTCATACATAAAACATCTCCAATTCCAAATCCATAAAGTGCCCCCTCCCCGACAGTTTGTGAACGCATTTCCTCACGCGCGCGGTTTCGTCGAACCCGCGAACGCGAACCGTTACCGACGAGCCCCCGCGAACGCCCGCGTCGCCGAGCGCGTTTTCGATATAAAGCGTTTGCTCCGTTCTGTCGCGCAGCGCGAGAATGGAACGCGCCTTTTCGCCGCCGTTTTCACCGTCGCCGATTTTCGCGTAATATTGCAAAACGCCGAGGCTTTCCACGCTTTTTTCGTTTTCGGCGACGAATATTTCCCGTTTGCCCGTTTTTTTGTCCGCGCGGAAGAGCTTTACGCGGTTGAACCGGTTGTCCGCGGACGAAAAACAGCGGAAATCCGCCGCCGAGCAGTCGTCGACCACAACCCGCGAAAACATTTCCGCCTCGCTTTTGAGCGACAGCTTCCCGAAGTCGTCAAACAGCGCGTAACGCTTCCCTTTATGCTCTTTTTCGAGGTCCAGCGCGTTTTCGATAATATCAAGGAGCGTCGCGTTATCCTCGACGCGCGACGGGATGACGTATTCGGTTTCGCTTATCTCGCCCGTTCGCAAAAGATAATCGCCCGCTATCATTTTTACGACGTCGCTCGCTTTCTTGCCGCCATAGACGTAGGTGTCCCTGTTTTTTAAATATCGGAGCTGGTCGTACGCCGTCAGGGAAACGACGCCGTCGCCGTATGTTTTTTTTGAAAAGACAATCCCGAAAAACAGCCCGGTTCCGTTTGCCTTCAACCCGACGGAATCGCCCTCGCGTATTTCAAAGTCTTCGCCGGCCCCCCCGCCGACCGCGCCGAACGAAAGTTTTCCGCACCTGCCGCGATAAAAGCTCTCGCATAAAACGTCCCCCCGCGTTAAGGGCGAGAAAACGCGCCTTTTATTATCAACCGACAATTCAAACATAAAACTCTCCCTCCGGCGGTTCGCCGGTCAATCCGGCAGGTTAAAAACCTGACCGGCGTAAATGGTGTGGACGGGGTTCCCCGTGCCTTTGTTTCCCGCGTCGATAATACTTTTGTTAAGGTTATAAATTTCTTTGTAGCGCGCCCCGTCGCCCAGAAACCTCTGCGCTATCATCCAAAGGCAATCGCCTTTAACGACGGTATGGGTTTTCGCGGCGGGGGCGGAATCCGTCGGGCGTACGGTTCGCCCGAACCGAACGTCCCGCGTTGGGGCGCTTATTTTTTTCACCGAAAAATCGCGGTATTCGGTCAAGGTTATATCCGCGAAAATGTCGAAGCCCTCCCCCGCGTCCTCCCTCGCGCGGATTTCCGAAAAAAGCGCTTTTATGTTTGTGGAAAAAAGTTTTTTTCCGTTTGCGTTCTTTCGCAAAACGATAAAGCGGAAAGGCTTTTCGCTTTCTTTCAGCTTTATAATTTCATCGAAAATCGCGCTCCCTTTTTTAAATCCGTCCGTATAAACCGCGAAGGGATACCGCGTTTGCGGCAGCAGCGCGGAAAACTTGATTTCCGACAGCGCCCGCCCGCCTAAAACGGCAATTTCTTCCCCCGAAAGCAGGTCGAATTTTTTTAATTTATTGCCGCGGCTGATTTCAAGGCGGGCGGGCGCGACGGGCAGCAAAACCTCGCCTAAATAAAAAGCGTAACTCATATATGAATCCCCTCCGCCGCCGAAGCTACCGCTTCGGCCAATTTTTCGCCGAACGCCGTCATAACCGCGTCAATATCCGCGCTTGAGCTTATTTTGTTATAAGCGTTGAAATTCACGGTCAACCCGGAAACGCCGCCGTAATTTTGCGTCGTTTCCCTTGAATTGCGCGTTTCGCTCCGCGAGTTGTCCGTTATCCGCGTGTCGTCAAAAAACCGCGAACCGTCGATTTTTGTCCGCGAATAATCAAAGACCCGCGAATTATCAACCGACGACCGCCCGTTGTCGACCGTTAAATATTCGCCGGCTTCCGTCAGCGATTTGTCGATTTCGAGGAAAATATCGCCCGTCGAGAAATTAAAGTTGTTCGCCGCGTTTTCGACGGTCGTCCGTTCGTTTTCAAGCAGGCGTTCGTATTCGTCGAGAAAATCCGTCACGGCGTTTCTCCTTTCATTAAAATCGAAGCTATGATGAAAGCTTTTTCGTTCTTTTCCAACCGTGAAAATTCCGACGGCAGGATATTGAACCTGTGCAGACAGTAATGGGCGGCTTTAGCCTCAAAGCCGCCCGTTATGAGTTTTTTGCGTTTTCTATCCTTTCGCTTAACGAAACGTCCGTTTCGCCGAACTTCTGAACAAACCTCACGAACGCCTGATACTCGGCGGGTTCGTCGAGCATCTCGCGGATTAACTCCTCGGGCGTGTTCGCGCCGTAAGAGTTTTGCAGCTCCGCGTTATACAAATTGGGATAAACGACCGAAGCCGCCGCGAGCTTCGCCATATAACGGTTTACGTCCAAACGGAACCTCCCCGCTTCGTCGTCGAACCGCGTGCAGGCGTCGCGGAATTCCTCGTCCTCACGCGTCGTAACCGCCCGTATTTCCCACAAAAGCGGCTTCCCGCCCCCGTCTTTCAGCGACTTCGCCGCCGCGAAAAAGGCGTTTTCTTTTTTCGCTTTGTTTTCTTTTAAAAACAGTGATAACTCGCCCATAACCGCTCCTTTTTACATACCCGATAATTTTTTGAATTTTTGCGGCATTTTGAAATCCTCGAAAGTGAACTCCAGCTTTTCGTCGAGGTATTCGCCGTCGGCGTCGAACTTGGCTAAAATCCCCCCGTCGATGTTGCAGTCGACGAACACGACCGTCTGCCGCCCCGCCGAAGACGCGGGGTCTTCGTTCGTAACTTGTATCTCAAAATAAATATCCTCGCCGGTGTTTTTGTATTTCAGCATCATCTCCCTGAACACGGAAGAGTTATAATGAAACGTCGCCTTCCCCGCGCCTCTCCAGCCGGTCGATTTATTCCCCGCCCCGGTCTTTCCGAGAATGGGGATTTTCGTTTTCGTCCGCTCAAACTTCGCCTCGAAATTTATCGCCTGCATAAAATTATAGCGGTTTCCGTCAACGGTAACGAAACACTCCGCCAGCTTCGCGGAAATCGCGTCCTTACCGCGCATGACAATGTTTTTGTTCACGCCGCGCTCCTTTCCGATAAAAACGGTCCCCGTCAAGGGCCGCTAACATATCACGCAGGTCATATATACCTGCGCCATCGCGTTTACCACGTTAATCTTGTCCTTTACCGTAACCGCGCGCTTGCCGTCCCCTTGAAGCACCTCGACGTCCCCGTCGGAAAAATCCTCGATTGCGCGGATTCTCGCCAGTTCCTCGTGGAGCTTTACTATATCGGCCCACAGGCTTATACGCCCGCTTTCGTCGTTGGGAACGTTTCCCAAATACTTCGTGTTGAACAGCGCGGCCGTATCCCCCGCAATCCGGTCAATCACGCGAACGGTCTGGTTGTCCTTGAAAGCCTCGCCCTTACCGTCGAAAACCGTAACGAGCGAATTTATATCCGCCAGCACCCTCAAAGAGTTTCCCACCTTGTGCAGGGTAAATTCCCCCGCTTTGATGGCGTTTTCAAGCTCCTTTTGGGTATAGTCGGCGAAAATTTCAAATTCCCCGTCGTAAGCCTTGTTCAAATTGGATTTGTTCACCTCGCATCCCGCGATTATTCCCGTAACCCAATAAACCAGCGACGCCGCGCTCTCCCCGGCGTCAAGGACGGGGTTCTTCACGTTTACGACCCCCTCGTGGTCGGCGGCGCAGTTGAACGCGACGCATTGCAGCTTAACGCCCGTTTTATCGCGCGTCGTCCCCGCGTAAGCGGCGAACAGCGCGTTCACGGCGGGGTTTTCCGAAACGGCGCCGACGGCGTTCACGGAATAATTCCCGATTTTTTCCAAAAACGCCTGATAGTCCGAAACGTCGGCCTCGCCGTTTTCCCCGCCGTGAAAAGGCGTCCCCGCCGTAAGGGCGAGAACGGCTTCCTTATCCCAAACGATGAAATCGTTGTCCGTCAATTCGGCGGCGGAAGAAACCGTCTGCGAAAATACCTCTTTTCCGCCGAGGAACGCCTTAACGTCGAACAAGTCGGGTTCCTCCGCGTTTTCTCCGATTATAACGCGCAAATCGTTGCCCCGCGCGCCCGCGCGCCTTGCCTCGGCATAATCGCACCGGCTTTTCGCGCCCCTGCCGAGCCTGTAAGCGTGGAGCGTCCCGGCGTTGCGGAAAAGGTCGCGCAACCCTTTCAGCTTCCCGTCCGAATAATTGTAGCCGAACAAAGACAGCGACCTTTCCGTAAAATCCTCGTTCGTAACCGTGAAAACCTCGCCCTCGACGCCCCAGTCCAATTCCAGCGCGAAAGCCGCCGTCCCCCTTTCGGAAGGCGGCGCGCCCGCTTTCGCGAGCGACACGAAATTGACATAAGCGCCCGGCAGCGTCTTACTCTGCCCTAAAAAAACCCCTCCGCCTAACGCCATATAAATTCCTCCTCAACCGTGATTTTTTCCATAACGTCCTTTTCCTCCCCCAGATAAACAAACGCGTCGTAATTCACGAAAAAATTCAGCATATCCTCCGCGTATTCCCCCTGCATACCCCGTCCGCGCAGCGTGCCGCCCATAAAGGGTATATACTCAAGGCACAAAAACAACCTGTCCAGCACCTCGCCGCACTCCCCGCGAACGTCGTCGGCGGCGGGGAAAAACTCGACGCACAGCCCGACCCTTTTCAAATACCTGTTGCCCAATAACTGCCTGCTTATGAAATACCGGTCTTTCACGCTCCCGCTCTTCGGGTTTTTGCAGGCGACAAAAAAGCAGGGCTTTACCGCCCCTTGAACGGCTTTCTCGGTATAAACGGGGAAAGCGTCCCCGAACTCTTCCGACAAAGCCCCGCACACGCCGGAAATGACTTCGTTTATCATAAAATTTCCTCCGATAATTCAAGGGATATCTCTTGATGCGAGGAATAAACGGCGGGAGGCGAACTGTTTTTATAGGCCGTGTTAGTATTTTTTCGCCTCACCACAATCACGCTTCCCGCCTTTACGGGGTATTCCGCCCCGAGGAACAGCTTGACCTCCTGCCGCGCCTCGGTTAAAGAACCCCTTTCCTTTCCCGCCCTCCCCCCGGAGTACGAAACGCGGCAGGGCAGGTCGCAAAAAACCCGCTCCCGCCGCAGTCCCGCGCTCCCGTCCTCTTTCCGGAACGTCTTTCTTTCATACACGTCGCAAAAATCGTTCCACAGAACCGCCAAATGTCCTTTCACCACGACAGCCTCCCGTAACGCCCGGGCTTGTTCATCCCTTTCAAAAACCGTATAACCTCGTCCAGCGGCGCCGCCTCGTCGCGGAACGTAACGCTCGTGTCCCCCTCCGAAACGCTCTTGACCGCTCCCAAATCCGGAACGAACCCGTCGAGCCGGCAAAGGCTTTTCTTAATGGCTAAAAACTCGCCGGCGGCACCCGCGGCGACACCTTTTACCCTTTCCTCGGGCAAGGCTTTCATTCCGCTCGCCGCCAAAAAACCGTTTTTTGCCTCCTCGCAGCACAGCGCGAGGATTTCCGCGTCGCGCCTCGCCATGCGATACCCCAGCGCCTTTAAAATCCCCCGCGCCCCTTTTAAAATCCTTTCAGACATAAAAACCTCCCGATAAAGCCGCCCTCCCCCGTATTCGGGGAAGGGCGGCGGTCGTTTTGCCGTCGTTACTGTTTCGTTTGCACCGCTACTGCGAAAAAATCGCAAAAAATGTTGACATTGTGTTGAATTTGCGGTATACTTGCCATGAGGTGATGAAAGTGGCGAACACGACATACAATATCCGCATTGACAAAAACACAAAGGAACAGGCGGACGCTTTATACCGAAGCATGGGTCTGACTTTATCCGGCGCAATCAACCTTTTTCTCACACAATCGATTATTCAAGGCAAATTGCCCCTTGGCGAAGTTGTTTCAAGCCCCGCCTACGCCGACGCGCTTTTGCGCGACGCCGCGAAAACGGATAAGGCGATAGCCGCCGGTGGCGCGAAAACATACGCCTCACCCGAGGAACTGTTCGCGGAGTGGAGACGCGGCGGCTGATGAGCGGTTACAAATACAAACTGATTGAAACGTCGCTGTTTAAAAAAACCAGAAAACTCGCGAAAAAGCGGGGCTTTGATTTGTCCCTTTTGGAAGAGCCGATTACGTTGTTGGCAAAAGGCGAACGGCTTCCCCCAAAGTACCGCGACCACCGATTAAAAGGGGAATTATCGGCGTTTAGGGAATGTCATATCAAAGGCGACTGGTTTTTGGTATATCGCGTGCTTGAAGACAGGCTGATTTTGTCGCTTCATGCCACCGGATCCCATTCCGATATTTTTTGATTCGCGGTTTCAAACCGCCTATCCCTTCGAGATTATCCTCGCGATGGGGATTTTCCTGTGGTCGATATAGTCCGCGCCGTCGATGTTGACGAGCGACCAGTTATCCCCCTCGCCAAGCTCCGCGTCGGTGGGTGAAAGCGAAGTCTGGAACAGCTTCTCATAGCTTATCCCATACGGGGCGAACACCGTCCTCTGCCTCATATAAAGGGTATCCTCGCCGCCGTTCGTCTTGGGATCCCGCGCCAGTTCATAAGGGTTCTTCGCCCCTATGTCCTCATAGGCGAAAGCGCCCTCCCCAAGCAGATAAGTGGTGTAAAGCGTAAAGCCGTCCCCGGCTTCGGCGGGCAGATTGTCGTCGACGACCACCAACTTGCCGCTCCACGCGCCCAACTGCAGCTCCCGGGCAATGCCGTCCCTGTCGGTATAGCGCAAATGCTCCAACAAGTTGAGGTTTTCGAGGGCGGTGGCGATGTTTGAGTGCATAAGGACGACGGTGAAATTCTTTTTATTGCTCCCGCAGGCCTTAAAGGCGGCGTTGTTCAGCGAAACGGCGGAAACCGTCCCGTCCCCCTCCCCGGAAATATCGCTGGTATGCCCGCTGACAAAAGCGCCGTTGTGCGAACCGCTCATCGAGAAGATGCCGCCGAGCGCGGCGCGCAGCGTCGAACAGTCCAAAAAGTCCTTATACTCCGCCACCTGCCGCGCCACGCCGTCCATAAAATCGCCGCCGCCCGAATAATAGGTAAAATCCTTTTCGACCCAGCCCTTCGCCCTGCCGACCACGACGACGCCCTGCTCGAAGACCTTGGCGGGGTCGGCGCAGATGTCGGTGCCGCCGTCATAATTGACCGCGCCGCCGTCAAGCCCGCCGCGCAGGATAATCCTCGCGTAACCCGCGCCGCTCGAGGAGGAAAAGACCTCCCTTATGTCGGGGTTCCCCGTCAAAGCCTTCGCCTTTTTCAACTCGCCGATTTTCAGCCCGCCGGTTCTTTTAACCACGCACCCGAACGCGTCGGCGTTAAATTTCTTCGCGTTAAATCTTGTGTTTTTCATTTTATCCTCCTTGAAGTCATAAATCGGTTTTCGGGTGTTTTTCCAAAAACGCGCACAACTCGGAATAATTGAGCTTCGAGAAATCCGTCCCGCCGCAAATTATTTCCCTGTCCGCCTCCCCCGTAACCGCGCCGGAAAGTGTGAAAGCCTCCCCCGCCGCGCCTGGCTTAACGAACAAAAATTCCGTGTCGCCCGCGGATTTCAGCGCGTCTAACTGTTCTTTCAACCCCGCGACCGTCCCGTCCTCGGAAAAAACGGCGCCGCTTAAATCAAGCAGCGCCTTGACGGCTTTAACGTTCCTCGCCCCCGAACGGGCGACCGCCGCCTCGACGGCCCCCTCCAGCCTGAAGCCGCCGAGCGCCTCGGCGAAAGCCTCCGCCGCTTTTTCGGCGGCGTCCTCGCTCACCCCGAGCGAAACAAAATCCTCTTTTTTCATAAAAGCTCCTTTGCGAAATTGTGTCCGAACCGGTTAAAAAGCGGGGGAACCGACCGCTCCCCCGCTTTTCCATAATACAATAATATCACTTGTTTTAACGCTTCCGTGCCAGCTAACGTTGCCTCGGCAACAAAATACGCCTCGAAATCACATTATATCCTCTATATAGGCTATCATGCTTCCCGTATTCGCCGCGAACACGTTATTGGCGAAAAGCACGTCGGTAACGCCCCTTTCGGTGAGATAACCGACCGCCTCATACGGGAAATACCGTATGTCTATAACGTATATCTCCTCGAACGCCCCCGTGAGGAAAGGTATCAGCGCGTTGCCGTAGCTTTCCTTGAACACGGCTAATTTCCTGCCGTTTTTAACGTCGGTGGAAATATGCGTTATTTTCGCGTCCCCCCCCATAAACACGCAATAAGACATACCCACGCTCTGCGGAATGAAAAGCGTCGATTTTACGGCGGTCTCCGGGTCGTCGTAGTTATAATAGGTAACGTCATAGCTGTTCGGCGGCTTATAATAGACAAAATCCTCCGGGTTGTTCTTGAGCCTTATATCCCCGGAATAACCGTACATAGTCCCCACATAACCCTCGATAACGACCTTTTCGTATTCCGAAAGCGGCGCGAACGGAACTCCCGCGGTTTTACAGAATTCCTCGGCGGCGTAATACGCGCCGAGCGGCGCCCAGTGGTGGTCGGTGCGGAGGTAAATATCCCCGCCGGCGCGCTCCGCGAGCGCGGAATAGGCGTTTACGGGTATAACGCCGTCAAGGAACGAATAGATGTGGTTTATGTTATCCCGCTGGTCCCCGCTTAGGCCGCGGTAATTCTTGGGGCAATAAAACTCGACGGAGGTGGGGATAACCATGTTGTATATATCGACCCCCTCCAACCGCCGCTTATAAGCGTTCAGCGCGGCGGCGTAACGCTCCCCCGCGGCGTGGCTGCCGCCGAAAAGCATCAGCCCGCGCGTTTCGTACACCAAAATGCCGTTGTTCGCTATATCGGCGACCGCGTCAATTTCGTTGTCATATTCCGGTATAACGCCGTCCCAACCCGGTTCCCGGTCGGGTTCGCCTTGTTCGGGCGCGGGCGTTTTCGCGGTTTCGTCGGGCGCGGACGTTTTCGCGGTCTCGGGCGGCGCGGACGTTTCCGAAGGAACGGGGTCGGGGTTGTCCGTAATGACGACGTTATGCAGTTTAACGCCGTCTACGCGCACGCCCGCCATATCTTTCAAAAACGCGGACGTTTCGGTAATTTTATCCCGCATGGGCGCCGTATCCGAAAAATAGACGGCGATTTGCCGCGTATACCCGCCGGAAAAAAGCGCGTTCCACGAAAATTCGGGGAACCGCTCAAGCTCCCGCCTTTCCGTTTCGGAAACCGTTTCGCGCGGCGCGAAAATCAGCAAAGGGCCCGCGACCGCGATAACGGCCGCGAAAACCGCTATGTTAACGATATAAGGCGTCTTTTTGTCTTTCATAACGTCTCCTAAAATTTATAATACAAAAACGGGTTATACGTCGAACCGACGAGCATAACGGAGCAAATCAGTATAATCGCGGCGTTCGCGAAAGGGGTAACGTACCGGACAAACCCCGCGCGGCGGAAAAGCCGCTTGAACAGCCCGTAAACGGGCGCGCAGAATATCGCGGCGGCGATTACGAGGAACAGCTTGTCATAGAGTATGTTCGGCGTTATGACGTCGAACATGCCCGCGCCGTTCAACCCCAGCAGACTTTTTATAAACTTGAGCATCTTCCCGAAATCGGTGAAATAGAATATCGCCCACCCGAACACCACAAAAACGAGGTTAACGGGAATCTTCACAAAGGCGGGGACTTTTTCCGTCAACGTCAGCAAAAACGCCTTCTCGGCGATAATCAACAGCCCGAAATACATCCCCCACAGCGCGAAATTCCAACTCGCCCCGTGCCACAAGCCCGTCAAAAACCATGTGATTAACAGGTTCCGCCAAATGTGCCGGCGCCCGCCCCCCAGCGGGATATACACATAATCGCGGAAAAACCCGCCCAGCGTCATATGCCATCTCCGCCAAAACTCGGTTACGGATTTTGAGATATAAGGGTAATTGAAGTTTTCGGGAAACTCAAACCCGAAAATCCGCCCCAGCCCGATAGCCATATCGGAATATCCCGAAAAATCATAATAGATTTGCAAAGCGAACAACGTTATACCGAGCCACGCCCCCGTTACGGACAGCGCGCCCGCGTCCCCGTTTAAAATCGTGTCCGCCGCCGCGCCGATTTGGTTGGCCAATATAACCTTTTTGGCGAGCCCGATTACGAAACGGTTTATCCCCGCGCTGAAATCTTCCGCGTTGACGGCGCGTTTTTCGTTTATTTGCCGTTCCACGGTGCTGTAACGCACTATGGGGCCCGCGATTAACTGCGGGTAAAGCGAAACGTACATAAGGAACTTTAACCGGCTTTTCTGCGCGGAAATCTTTCCCTTATAAACGTCGACGGCGTATGAGATTATCTGAAACGAATAGAAGCTTATCCCTATGGGCAGCGACGGCTTAAACGGCAAAGCGAGCAGCCCCGAATACTTGAATATCGCGAGCGACGCCAGCGTCAGCGCGACCCCCGTAACGGCGGAAGCCTTGGCTCTTTTCCTGTCGCCGCGCTTTAAGTGCCTTTCGGTGTTCAGCGCGAAAATCCGGTTGACCTCCGACGCGGCGACGAGGAGAAAAACCATCACGGGTTCCCCCCACGCGTAAAACAGCAAAGAAAACGCCACAAGAACCGCGTTCCTGTAGGCGGCGTTCCTGAAAATGAAGTAAAGCGACAGATTGACCGGCAGAAAAACGTATATGAACAAAAGGTCGGCGAATATCATAAAACTTACAAATACTTTCTGAAACTGAAAATTCCCGTCTTTTCCCACATACGATTTTACACCATTCGCCGCGTCGTTGTCAAGCAAAACCGCGATTTTTTTTATAAGCGTTTTTGTTTGACAAAAAGCGCCGTTTGCTGTATAATGGGAGCGTGTCGGATTTTAAAAAAAGGTGTGTGTGCCATGGAATACAGAAAACTTGAAAAACTTGGCGTATCCCCGTCCCTTTTGGGGTTCGGCTGTATGCGTTTCCCCTACGGGATTTACGAAAATCGCCGTCCGCGAAGATTTGAGAAAGGTTCAGGCGCAATTGGACGCGCTTACGCGTAATGCGATTAAATGAAAAACAGTATTAAAGAACGCGGCAAACCGCGCGATATGAACGCCGCCGCGAAAATTACGGCGAAAAAAATAACGTTCGGCGGGGTGATTATCGCCTTGGCCGTGCTGCTCCCGCAAGCGTTCCACTTTACGGGGGTGCCGATGGCGGGCGAGGTGTTTTTGCCGATGCATATCCCCGTGTTAATCGGCGGGTTCGCTTTGGGCCCGGCGTTCGGGTTGGCCGTCGGCGCGGTTTCCCCCGTGTTGAGTCATTTTTTGACGGCGATGCCGCCGTCTTTCCGGTTGCCGTTTATGATTTTGGAGCTTGGGGCTTACGGGTTTATGAGCGGGTTGCTGTATAAATTCCTGCGGGGGAAAAAGGCGGGGATTTGCGTTACGTTAATCGCCTCGATGGTTTTCGGGCGGCTCGCTTTCGCTTTCGCTTTGCTGATAGCGGGGGATTTGCTCGGCATAACGCGGCTGGGCGGCGCGAGCTTCGCCGCCGCGGCGGTCAATACCGGAATATACGGGATAATAATTCAGCTTGCTTACATACCTCCCGTAATATACTCGCTGGAAAGGAGCGGTTTCCTTGAGCGGCAATTTAGAAAAAGCCCGGAAATTACTCACTGAAAAAACGACGTTCGCCCTAATCAACGGGGAAACCGTTTGCGTTTCCGAAAAAAGCGGTATCGCCCCCGTTATGGAGCTGCTCGCGAAAACCCCCGAAATCCTTAACGGCGCGAGCGCCGCCGATAAGGTTACGGGCAGGGCGGCGGCTTTGCTGATGGTTTACGGCGGCGTTAAAGAGCTGTACTCCGCGCTGATAAGCGAGGCGGCGGTCTCCGCGTTGGAAGAAAACGGCGTGCCGTATTTTGCCGAACGCGAGGTCGCGCGGATAAACAATCGCGGCGCCGAGGGGCTTTGCCCCATGGAAAAGGCGGTTACGGGCATTTCGGACCCGGGAGAAGCCTATGGCGTTTTGCGCGAATTAACGAAGAAATTAAGCGAACGGCGCGGATAAGGTGTTTTTAAACCAAAAAAAAATTTTCAAAAACTATTGACAAACGTCGGAAAGTGTGGTATCATGGTTGCGTGGAAGTTGGCGAAGGCGCTGTGGATTTATATCCGTGGCGTCTTTCTTTGATAAATACACTCACTTAAAGAAAGGCGGAATGAATTATGACGCAAATTTTGACACCGATTACAGCTGAAGAAGTTGCGGAACAGCTCCCGGCCATCCCTTTCGGTATTTGGTTTTTAATCGGGGCCGCGCTGGTGTTCTTTATGAACGCGGGGTTCGCGATGTTGGAGGCGGGCTTTACCCGGGCGAAAAACGCCGCCAACATCATTATGAAAAACCTTATCGACTTCTCTTTGGGGACGATTTTCTTCGCTCTCATCGGTTTCAGCATTATGATGGCGGAAGATTACGTGATGGGGATTATCGGCGTCCCGAACCTTGATATCTTCGCCAATTTCGCAAACTTCGACTCTTCGAACTTTATCTTTAACCTCGTGTTCTGCGCCACCGCCGCGACAATCGTGTCGGGGGCGATGGCGGAACGGACGAAGTTCAGCGCCTATTGCATTTACAGTATAGTTATAAGCGCGGTTGTTTATCCCATAGAGGCGGGCTGGGTCTGGAACTCGGCGGGGTGGCTCGCGGAAAGGGGATACGTCGACTTCGCGGGTTCTTCGGCAATCCACATGGTGGGCGGGATTTCCGCTTTCCTCGGCGCGGCGTTCCTCGGTCCGCGTATCGGAAAGTACACCGAAGACAAGAAAACGGGCAAGAAAAAAGCCCACGCCATCCCCGGGCACTCGCTGACCTTGGGCGCGCTCGGCTGTTTCATCCTGTGGTTCGGCTGGTACGGGTTCAACGGCGCGGCGGCGGGCAGCGTGGACGAGTTGGGCAAGATATTCGTAACCACGACAATCGCCCCGGCTGTCGGCGCGGTAACGACCATGCTGTTCACCTGGTTCAAAAACAAAAAGCCGGACGTTTCGATGTCGCTTAACGGCGCGCTCGCGGGTCTGGTGGGCATAACGGCGGGGTGCGGCAATTTGGACGCTTTCGGCGCGTTCGTCGTCGGCGCCGTCGCGGGGATTTTGGTGGTCTTGGCGGTTGAGTTCATCGACCTTAAACTGCACGTGGACGATCCCGTCGGCGCGGTGGCGGTACACGGCGTAAACGGCATATGGGGCACCATTGCCGTCGGGTTGCTCGCGGTTCCCTATGAAGCGGAATTGGACGGCGGCGTGGTGGAAAGGGCCGGCTTGTTCTACGGCGGCGGGGCCGGGCTGTTGAGCGTTCAGGTAATAGGCGTGATTGCGATAGCCGCGTGGACGATAGCCGCGATGAGTTTGGCTTTCTTCCTTATAAAGAAGGCGCACGGTCTGCGCGCTTCCGCCGAAGACGAAATCATGGGCTTGGATACCTCCGAACACGGGTTGGCAAGCAGCTACGCCGACTTCCTGCCGGTGGTCAGCCCGGATTCGCAGGCGCTTGGCGGCGGTTCGGAGAAAAAGGCTTCCGCCCCCGTGCCGGTCGAGAAAGCCGTTCCCGTAACGGACGTATCGTCGGGGACAAGGCTGACTAAGGTTACGATTATCACCAAACAAAGCAAGTTCGAGCATTTGAAAGACGCGTTCGACAGGATAGGCATAACCGGCATAACCGTTACGAACGTGTTGGGCTACGGAATACAGAGGGGCGGCGCGCAAATGTACCGCGGCGTCCCGGTGGAATCGCAGCTGATGCCGAAAATCCAGATTGACATAGTGATTAGCAAGGTGCCGCTCGAGTTGCTGATTGAAACCGTTAAAGAGGTTTTATACACGGGCAATATCGGCGACGGAAAGATATTCGTATACGATGTGGAGAACGTCATTAAAATCCGCACCGGGGAAGAAGGTTACGCCGCCCTGCAAGACCCTGTTCCGGGCGACGAGTAATCTATAAACACATGGGTATGGGGCGCGCGAACAGCCGTTCGCGCGCCCGCGCCATTTATGCGGAAAAGGGGGTTGGTTGCGCGTGGCGATTGACAACAGGGTAAGCACGGGAATACAAGGGCTTGACGGCGTCGTCGATATGTTAAGGCTGGGCGACAACGTGGTTTGGCAGGTGCAGTCCGTAAGCGACTATCTTCAAGTAGTCAAGCCTTATGTGAAACAGGCGAAAAAAGACGGGCGGCGGCTGGTTTATTTCCGTTTCGGGGCGCACGAGCCTTTGATGGGGGAGGACGAGCCCTCGGTAACGTATAAGGTCGACGCCTCGGAAGGCTTCGAGACCTTCGAGGGGAAAATCCACGACATTATCGAGCGCGAAGGCTTGAAGGCCTTTTACGTCTTTGACTGCCTGAGCGACCTTTTGGAATTTTGGTACTCCGATTTTATGATAGGGAACTTTTTCCGCGTTACCTGCCCGTTCCTTTTCGTCTTGGACACGGTCGCCTATTTCGCGCTGATACGCGGGGTTCACACCCACGCCACCGTCGCGAGGATAAGGGAAACCACGCAGCTTTTGCTGGATATTTATAACGTTGACGAAAAAATCTATATACACCCGCTCAAAGTCTGGGAAAGGTATACCCCCGCCATGTTCTTCCCCCATTTAATAGACGGGGACGCCGCCGTTTCCGTAACGGCGAGCGCGGACGCCGCCGCCTTGTTTTCGGGCTTGGGGAAAAGCGCCCTCGCCCGCGATTATTGGGAAATAACGTTGGAACGCGCTTACGGCGCGCTTGAAAATCCCGGCGACGAAAAAACCTTATCCGAAATGAAAAAACTGCTGATAAGCCTGATAATCGGCAAAGGCGAACGCATAGCGAAGTTAGCCGACAGGTATTTCACCCTGCGCGACATCCTCGGCATAGCGGCGCGGGAAATAGGGACGGGTTTCATCGGCGGGAAAAGCGTCGGCATGCTCTTAGGCAGGAAAATCCTTGAGGAAAACGTCCGCGACGTTTTTCAAAACCATTGGGAACCGCACGATTCCTACTATCTCGGCTCCGATATTTTTTACACCTACATAGTGCAGAACGGTTGGTGGGAATTACGCGCGAAACAAAAGAACCCGAACGGCTACTTCAAATTGGCGCCGGAGTTAAAGAAAAACCTTCTGCGCGGAAAGTTCCCCGACGTCGTCAGGGAACAGTTCATGCAAATGCTGGAGCATTACGGGCAGTCGCCGATAATCGTCCGTTCAAGCTCGCTGCTCGAGGATAACTTCGGCAACGCGTTCGCGGGGAAATACGAAAGCGTTTTCTGCGCCAACCAAGGCTCCCCGGAAGAGCGTTTCGAGGCGTTTGAACAGGCGGTCCGCGCGGTTTACGCCAGCGCCATGAGCGCGGACGCCTTAACCTACCGCCAAAGCCGCGGGCTTGCCGACTTAGACGAACAGATGGCGATATTGGTTCAGCGCGTTTCGGGCGACCGCCACGGCGGAATGTTTTTCCCGCATATCGCGGGGGTGGGCTTTTCGTCTAATTTATATGTATGGAACAAGGATATGGACCCGCGCGCCGGGATGCTGCGCTTGGTTTTCGGGTTGGGCACCCGCGCCGTTGACCGCGTCTCGGGCGACTACGCGAAGCTTGTTTCGCTCGACCGCCCCGAAAAGGGCGTCCCCGTCGCTTACGGCGACGAAAGGAAATTCTCTCAGCACAAGGCCGACGCGATTGATTTAAAAGAAAACGGCTTGACGGAAATATCGCCGGACGCCCTGCAAGACGGCGATTTGAAAACCGATAAAAGCCTGTTTTTCAGCTTGGACGCGGCGACGCTCGCGCGGCTTCGGGAAACGGGGGGGCGGGATTTGCCGTCCCCGCGGATTTTGGACTTTAACAAACTGCTTTCCGAAACGAAGTTTCCCGCCGCGGCGAAAACGATGCTCTCCGCCTTGGAGGCGGCTTACGATTATCCCGTGGATATCGAATTTACCGCGAACTTCAGCCCGGGCGGCGATTTTCGTTTTAATCTCCTGCAATGCCGCCCCCTGCAAACGAAGGGGCTTGGCAAAGCCGTGGGAATCCCGAACCCCGAAGAGGGCGGCGTATTGTTTTCCTCAACCGGCAATTTTATGGGGGGGAACGTCAGGTTGCCGATAGATTACGTGATTTTTGTGAAAGCGGGGGAATATCTCGAGCTTTCCGAACGGGAAAAGTACCACGTCGCCCGTTTAATCGGCGAGCTTAACCAAAAGCTCAAGGGGCGCTCCGTCATGTTAATCGGACCGGGGAGATGGGGGACGACCACCCCGTCTTTGGGCGTGCCGGTGCGCTTCAGCGAACTTTGCAACATGTCCGTGTTGTGCGAGGTGGCCTATAAACAGGGCGGGCTTATGCCGGAACTGTCGTTCGGGAGCCACTTTTTTCAGGATATAGTGGAAACCGGGATATTCTACGCCGCCGTCCTCGACGGGGAAGAGGGGGTGTTGTTCCGCCCCGAATACGTTCTCGCCGCCGAAAACCTGCTTGAAAAATTTCTCCCCGACGAAAAAGGCTGGGGCGACGCCGTCGCCCTTGCCGAAACGGACGGTTTGACGCTGTATTCCGATATTACGAGCCAAAGGGTTCTCTGCGGCAAAGGCGGCGGTTAAACCATTTCCAGCGTATAAATCTCAAGCCCCCGTTTTCGCGCCTCGTCGTAAATATACAAGCCGTCGCCATCCCCGCCGAAAAGCATTTTCCCGCATTTTTCCAGCATATAATCGGCGCCGCGCCGCACCAGCTCCTCCTCGTTTTCGTCCGAAAAATCAAAGTTTTTATTTTCGTCGTCAAATTTTACATAAATCGGAAAGACCTCGGTACACAGCTCGTGTACTTTAAAAAACCGCTCGCGCCAGTTTTCGGCGTACTTATACGGTTGGTCCTCGTAAGGGAAACAGACGAAGAGCTTGACGTTGTTATAATTCATAAGACCCGTTACGATTTCACCGCCCCATAACGGGAAACCCAAACCGCAATCGGTATAAAATTCGTCCACGCCGTTTTTATGCAAAGCCGTAATCGCGTGGAGCAGCCTGGTTTTGACTTTTTGACATTCGCGGCTGTCTTCGTTGAACCCGAAAGGCAGGCGGTAAATATCCGTTCCCGAGATGACGCAGCGGTTAGATTTCGACATATTCCCTCACAACACCTTTGAATTATTCATTATCAACTCAAACCGGGCTTTCAACGTTTCGGCGGCTTTGCGGCAAAGCACCATGCGGTCGAGGAAAATTTCAAAATATTCCATGATGGAACTGATTTCCTCGTCTATCACAAGGTCGAGAACTATCGCTTCCTTATCTTTTGAAAAGCCCACGCTTGACCTGACGCAAGCGTAATTTACCCTGTCGTGGACGTCCTGCGCGACGTCCGGCTCCCTTTCCCCCCCCCCGAGGACGGTATGCCTCACCCGCGAACGCCGCACGTCGGTTTTGTCCGCTAAGATAATCGCCGCCGCTATGGGGTTAACGGGGGAGGCGGTTTTTTCGTCGTGGTTGCCGATGGCGGAAACGACCACCGCTATTTCGTCGGCGGGCATCCCCATGCAGTCTAACAGGCGGAAAGCCATAACCGCGCCGGTTTGCGCGTGGTCGTTGCGATTGATTACGTTCCCTATGTCGTGCATATAAGCCGCGATTTGCGCCAATTCGCAAATCCGCTCGGAATAGTTCAGCTCGGATAAAATCATAAAGGCGGTTTCGGCGGCTTTTTCGGCGTGCGCCTTTGAATGTTCGGTGTACCCGATTGTGGAAAGCGCGGCGTCGGCGTGGTCGATATAGGTTTGGATGTCTTTGTTTTGGCGGATGTATTTATAAGTTACGTTACTCACTAATTATTTCAACCCCCCTTTCCTCATATATCTGCCTTTGTAATTCCTTTATGCCGTCCATTATCCGTCCGGAAATACGTTTCAGTTCTTTTCTGTCGCCGTTTTCGCCAATCTTCAGCTCTTCGGCGGGGATAATGTCGCCCACCGCGAAATCCAGATTTTTTTTGTTCCCGCCTAACCCGTACATTATGCAAACGGGAAGGACGGGGGCGTTCGCCATTCCCGCTATCAGCGCCACGCCCGACTTCGCCTTGCCGATTTTCCCGTCTTTTGAACGCGTCCCCTCCGGGAAAATCACAAAAATCCTGCCTTTTTTCAAATCCGAAACCGAGCGGTCGATGGCGGCGTTATCCCCCCCGCCGCGAACGACGGGGAACGCGCCGCACGCCCTTATCAGCAACGTGAAAAACACGTTCTTTTGAAACAGCTCCGCCTTGGCCATGAACGAAAACCGCCCCCTCGCCACGGCGGTAATCGCGGGCGGGTCGGAATATTTTTGGTGGTTGCAGGCGATTATGTAGCCGCCGCGCAGTTTCGGCAGTTTGTGCCTGTTATAAACCTTGATTTTGTATTTCAGGAAAAAATAAAACTGCACGAAATACCTTAAAAAACGGTAGAGAAAGTTACCGATTGAATTTTTCATTTATCAAACCCACAATCTCCTCGACGGATTGCTCGAACGCGTTGCCTGTCGTGTCGACGAGAACGGCGTCGTCCGCCCGCTTCAGCGGGGCGGAGGCCCTGTGCGAATCGTCGTAGTCGCGCTTGTTCAAGTCGTTCAGCACCTCTTCATAATCCGTTTTTGCGCCTTTTTCCGTCAACTCGTCATAACGGCGTTTCGCCCGTTCCTCGGGGGTCGCGGTGAGGAATATTTTTATCTCGGCTTCCGGCAAAACGACGGTTCCTATGTCGCGCCCGTCCATAATCACGCTGTTGTTAAGGGCGAACGAGCGTTGCAGCTCCAAAAGGAACTCGCGCACCCTCGGATTCGCGGAAACGCGGGAAGCGAGCATCGACGCTTCGGGCGTGCGGATTTTATCGGTGAAATCCGCGCCGTTCACGAAAACGCGCTGTTCCCCTTCCGTGAAGCGCAGGCTTATATCGACCCCCGCCTTCTCTATATGCTCGAAAACCGCCGAATCGTCGTAAACGTCGCAACCGTTCTCTTTGCAGTGAACGCCGATTGCGCGGTAAAGCGAACCCGTGTCCACATGGATAAAGCCGAGGCGCTTGGCGGCGGCTTCCGCTATCGTGCTTTTCCCCGCGCCGACGGGGCCGTCTATGGCTATTCTCGTAATTTTTTCCATGCGAAAAAACGCTCCTTTTGTTAATCCGTATGCAATTATAGCACGTTTTTTACAAAAAATCAACCGAAAGCTTTACGGGGGGCGGAACTCGTCCGCCCCCCGTAATCGTTATTTGGCGAAATCAATCGCCCTGCTTTCCCTTATCAGGTGAATCCGTATCTGCCCGGGATATTCCATATCCTTTTCAATTCGCTCGGCGATTTTCCTCGCCATGACGACCATGCCGTCGTCGTTGACCGCTTCCGGCTTGATAATAACGCGAACCTCGCGCCCCGCCTGTATCGCGAAAGACTTCTCCACGCCTTGATAAGACGCGCATATTTCCTCCAACTTTTGCAGGCGTTTGATATAATTCTCATAATTCTCGCTGCGGGCGCCGGGTCTCGCCGCGCTTATCGCGTCCGCCGCCTGAACAATCGCCGCTAAGACGGTCTTTGTTTCGACATCCCCGTGGTGCGCTTCCACCGCGTGGATGATTTCGGCGATTTCCTTGTATTTCTTCAAAACCTCCATGCCGATATGGACGTGGCTCCCCTCGATTTCATGCGTCAAGGCTTTGCCTATGTCGTGCAAAAGCCCCGCCCTGCGCGCCGTAGCCGCGTTTATCCCCAGTTCCGAAGCCAAAATCCCGGAAAGGTGCGCCACCTCGATTGAATGGGTCAGCACGTTCTGGCTGTATGAAGTCCGGTAATAAAGGCGCCCCAACAGCTTGACAAGCTCGTGGTTCAAGCCGTTGACGTTGGTGTCTATAACGGCGCGTTCGCCCTCCTGCTTGATTTTAAGTTCCACGTCGCGGCGCGCCTTTTCCACCATTTCCTCTATTCTCGTCGGGTGGATGCGCCCGTCTTGAATGAGCCGCTCCAAAGAGATACGCGCGATTTCGCGCCTTACCTTGTCGTGGCTGGAAAGGGTAATCGCTTCCGGCGTATCGTCGATAATCAAATCCACCCCGGTAAGCTGTTCCAAGGTGCGTATGTTGCGCCCTTCCCTGCCTATTATCCTGCCTTTCATCTCATCGTTGGGCAAAGGCACCACGGACACCGTCATTTCCGAAACCGTTTCGGAAGCCAAACGGGCAATCGCGAGGGAAATATAATTGCGCGCCTTTTCGTCGCACTCGTCTTTTAACCGCTGTTCATAGGCGTTTATTTTCAACGCCTTTTCGTGGTTTAACTGAACGTCGAGCATTTCGAGGAGGTGCGCCTTCGCCTGCTCGTTTGAAAACCCCGATATCCTTTGCAGGATGTCCATTTGCGTTTTCTTGGTTTGCTCCGCCTCCGCCAAACTCGCGTCGGCCTTTTTGTTTTTCGTTAAAAGGGCTTCTTCCAATTTTTCAATTTTATCGTTCTTTTTATCGAGATTTTCTTCCTTTTGCTGTAACCGCCGTTCCGCTCTCGACACTTCGGAACGCCTCTCCTTCAATTCCCTTTCCGTTTCGTTTTTAAGGCGGGAAATTTCCCTTTCCGCCTCTTCCTTGAGCTTAAAAATCTCGTCCTTCGCCTCAACCAACGCCGTTTTCTTCTCCGAACGGGCTTTTTCGTTCGCTTCGTTGATTAAACGGAGCGCCTCTTTCTCGGCGGACTCTATGTGCGCCTCGCCGAATTTGATGCGGTGTTTTTCGCCGGCCCTGTACATCAAGAACCCGAAAACGACCGCGCCGACCGCGAAAGCGCCCATACAAAGCGCTATCGTTAATGCTAAATCCATTCTTTATCCTCTTTTCTGAAATATGTGAACCGAACGGACCTTTCCCGTCCGGAAAAAACAAATAACCTTGTCCGGCGGAAAACCCGCCCGCAACCCCGCTCGCGCACAGTTTACGGGGAGGTCTGTCAAAGCTGTACAAGCGCATTTAAATCCATTTTATCGCAATATAAAGCAATTGTCAATAGTTTTTTCAGATTTTCGGCGTTCGGATTAAAAGCAAAAACCGCTTAATCTTAGCAGTCAAGCGGTTTTGAACGGAGAGAGGGGGATTCGAACCCCCGGCGGGGTATTAGCCCGCACACGATTTCCAGTCGTGCGCCTTAGACCAACTCAGCCATCTCTCCCGACCGTGCGGTCGTCTAAATTCAAACGGAATTGCGCCGCCGCGGCGGCGTCCGCCGGTTTCAGTTCGCCGCGCCTATCTCAATCGCCCTCATATTCGCTTCAACCAAATCCGCCTTACCTGCGGGAACGGTTTTTTCCGCCGCCCTTTTCACGGCGTCAAAACTCGCGAGCCCCGTTTCCTTAATCATTTTCCCCAGCATAATAATGTTCGCCATGCCTTTTAAGCCGTTATCGCGCGCTAATTCGGTCGCGGGGATATAATATCGGTCAATACGGGGGTCGCCGCGCTCTTTGCCGACGAACGAACTGTCTATGAAGGCTTTCCCGCCTTCCTTCACCGAACCTATAAACTTGTCGCAGCTCGGAGCGTTCATAACGATGAGCGCGTCGGGGTTAAGCACAAGGGGGGAGCCTATCGGCTTATCGCTTACGCAAACGGAACAGTTGCAGGTGCCCCCGCGCATCGCGGGTCCGTAAGACGGCAGCCACGACACCTCTTTCCCGTCGATTAACCCGACGTAAGAAAGCAGCTTCCCCGCGAACAGTATCCCCTGCCCGCCGAAGCCCGCGATTAAAATTTCACTTGTCATCTTACCGCCCCCTCTTTATAGACTCCCGGCGGATAATACGGCAGCATATCGTTTTTGAGCCGTTCGACGGATTTAACCGGCGTCAAACCCCAGTTTGTCGGGCAGGTCGAAAGAACTTCGATTATCGAAAATCCCTGCTTGTTTTTCTGGAACTCGAAGCCTTTCCTAATCGCTTTCTTGGCGGCGAACACGCTTTTCGGGTCAATCACCGCGACCCTTTCCGCCAAAGCCACGCCGTCGATTTGCGCCATTATCTCGCATATTTTAAGCGGGAAACCCTCGGTCGCCGTGTTTCTCCCGTAAGGCGTGGTTTGCGTAACCTGCCCGGGTAACGTCGTCGGCGCCATCTGCCCGCCGGTCATCCCGTAGGTCGTGTTATTGACGAAAACCGTCGTGAAGTTCTCGCCCCTCGCGGCGGCGTGGATAATCTCGGCGGTTCCGATTGCCGCCAAATCGCCGTCCCCCTGGTAGGTGAACACGAACTTATCCGGGAGCGAACGCTTAACGCCCGTAGCCACGGCGGGGGAACGCCCGTGCGACGCCTCAATCATATCGCAGTTGAAATAATCATAAGCGAGCACCGAGCAACCCACGGGGCAAACGCCGATTGTATCCCCTTCAATGCCCATTTCGTCGATAACCTCCGCCAATATCCGATGAATTATGCCGTGGGCGCAGCCGGGGCAATAATGCGTTTCAACGTCCGCTAACGAACGGGGTCTCGCGAATTTCGGCATTTACGTTACCTCCGTAATTTTATTGAGGATTTCCCCCGGTCCGGGTATAAAGCCGCCCGTCCTCCCGAAAAATTCCACGGGCAGCTTACATTCGAGGGCCAGCTTAACGTCGTCGACCATCTGCCCCATGGACATTTCCGCGACGAGGACTTTTTTTGCGGTTTTGCAGGCCTCGCGAAGCTCTTTTTCCGGGAACGGATAAAGCGTAAGCGGACGGAACGTTCCCGCCTTTATTCCCTTTTCCCTTGCCGTTTCCGCCGCCGAGCGGGCTATCCTCGCCGTCGCCCCGTAAGCGGCTATGACTATATCCGCGCCGTCGCAGTTTTCCGAAACCGCGCCGGCGTGTTTGTTTTTTATCTCCTCATATCTTTTGAAACGCTCCGTTATTTTTTCCTCAAGTTTTTCGGGCTGTAAATAAAGCGAGTTGATTATGTTCTTACCGCGGGAATTTCCGTGCCCGACCGCCGCCCATTTTTTCGGAACGGCCTTCGCGCGGGGTTCGTCGGCGTTTCCGATATCCGGGAACGAAACCGGTTCCATCATCTGCCCTAAAAGCCCGTCGGCCAATATCATAACCGGCGCGCGGTATTCGTCCGCCAAGTCGAACGCCTTCCCCGTCATATCCGCCATTTCCTGAACGGTGGACGGCGCCAATACCGGTATTCGCAAATCGCCGTGCCCGAGCGCCCTTGTCGCCTGCCAATAATCCGCCTGCGACGGCTGAATACTCCCGAGTCCCGGGCCGCCGCGCTGAACGTTTACGATAACGCAGGGCAAATCCGCCCCCGCCAAGTAGGAAATCCCTTCGGTTTTGAGCGAAATCCCCGGCGACGAGGACGAGGTCATGCACCGCGTTCCGGCGGCGGCGCACCCGTAAACCATGTTAATCGCGCTTATTTCGGATTCCGCTTGGATAAACACGCCGCCAATCTTCGGCAGGCGCTTTGACATATAAGCGGCGATTTCGTTTTGGGGCGTTATCGGATAGCCGAAATAATGCCTGCACCCCGCTCGGACGGCGGCTTCCGCGAGGGCTTCGTTGCCCTTCATAAGGTTGCGTTCCATTGTCCTTCACATAACAGAGTTACCTTAAATTCAAGGTAACTCTGTTTTCCTTTCATAATTTTCGCCCCCGGCGGCTTCGGTCATTCCGAAACGCCGCCGTCTTCTTCGCCGCCGTTTTCTTCGTTATAGACATCTTCGATATCGTCGTCTTCGCCGTCCGTTAAACCCGACCAGTCGAAGTCGACGTCGCTTCCGGAGTTCGCCGTCCCCCCGCCGGAAAAATGTACGCCCACGATGCTCACCGCCATCGCCACCACGAAAAACACCACGGCCGCCGCGGTGGTAAGCCGCTTTAACTTTATTTCCTTCGTGCGCCCCATGTTTTTCTGATAATAATTGTCGGAACTCGAACCCGTGATTGATTGCGACATACCCCTCTTCGATTCCTGCATGAGCACGATGATTATTATAAATACGCAGGATAAGATAAGCATTACGGCGCTTGCGATTTCATAAATTCCCATTGCTGCTTCTCCTTTACGTTTATATGTTAAGCGCGCTAACAATTATAGCACGAATCAACGGGGTTGTCAAGGTTTTGCCGCAAAGGGGGGCGGGTTTTTTCGGTTTTATTTTCCGCAAGTTTAAAGCGGCTTAAAACTTTTTGCCGCCTTTTGCTGAAAAAATTCGGCGGCGGCGGAAGAAAATCCCCGCCGTACCGCTGAAAATTCGTTTTCAAATATTTTCAAAAAACGTATTGACATTAAAGTTGCCTTAACAATTATACTGAAAGGCGGAAAGGGGTGGTCAAACGATGAAAAAGACGCGCAAACTCGTTATCCCGGCAATAATACTGCTGCTGGCGGCGGGGATAACCGCCGGCGCAACGGCGGCGCGCGGGCGGGTTGTCATAAACGGCGGTTACGCGATTGAGCGGGACGTCTATGAACTGTTGAGGAACAGGGTTTCGACGGACGAGGCGGTTATGAGGGCGCACGCGCGGTACAGCGCGCTGTTCGCGCTGGGTTATGAAGAGGGGCTGACCGATTTCGGCGATATGCCCGGATTTTTAAAATCCCTGAAAAAAGAAAACGCCCGCAGGAGCGACGCGCTGCGAAACGACCGAACCGTTTTCGGGCTTACGCGGTTTTCAGAATCCGATTATCTGGACTATATCGTGAGCAACCTCCTCTTGCGCCTGCCGGAACGGCTGGTCGAAAACGGGACGTTGAGCGTGTCGGAAAACGATTTTGAAAACTTTTACAACGAGCATAAAGAAGAAAAATACCGTTACGTCGCGAGGGCGACGGTTGAAATACTGGAGCTGGATTCCGGGCGCGAGGATTTAGACGCCGTCATTGCCTCGATTGAGCGGGATATACTGGACGGCGCGGACTTCACGGATATTATGGCGAAGTATGACCCGGAACGCGGACCCTTTGAGCTGACCATAAAGGAGAACACCAAAACACATTCCGGATTCGCGGAGCTGTACGAGCTTGCCGTCGCTTCGGAACCGAACTCCGTCGGCGGCCCGCGCGACATCGACGGCAGGGTTTTCTTTTACCGTCTTTTAAACTATGAGGAAGGGGGGGTTACTTCGTTTGAAAACGCGTTATTCTATGTAAAAAAGGATGTGATTAACCAAAAGTTTGAACGGTTCCTGCAAGGCGAAATCCAAAAGCTAATCGGACACGGCGCGTCCGAGCAATAATTTTTTCAGGAGGACAATACCCATGAGACAAAGTTTTTCAAAAAGGGCTTTGGCGCTGACGCTGACAGCCGCTATGACGCTATCGTTCATAGGGCCGCCCGGCGTTTCAAAAACGCTCGCCTCAGCCGAAACCGTTACCGCTTCCGGAACGGTCTATTACGTCAGTTTTAACAACGGCGACGACAATAAACTCGGCACGTCGCAAGCCAACGCCTGGAAGACCTTCGCCAACGTGAACGAAACGGTGTTCAGGCCGGGCGACAAAATTTTGCTGGAACGCGGTTCCGTCTGGGACGACGCGCAACTGTCCCCGAAAGGTTCCGGAAGCGGCAACGCGCCCATCGTCATAGACGCTTACGGCACGGGGAATATGCCGCGTATCAACGCGCGCAACATGGAATGGTATCCCGGCTTCAACTACAACGACGACGTAAGCAACGAAGTCGGCGAAGACCGCGTGTGGAACGCGCCCGTCGTGTTCTATAACCAGCAGTATTGGGAAATCAACAATCTTGAGGTTACGAACTTCAGCCCGACCGTGATTACTTATCACGACGCGGCGAGCGTAAAAACCAAAATCCCGAACCGTTACGGGATTTTGATTGTCGGCAAAGACGCGGGCGTTTTGCGCCATATGTATATAAGGGACTGCTACATACACGGCGTTAACGCCGCGTATACGAGCGCGGCCGGCATAGGGCGCGGGGGAATAGTTTACCTCATACGCGGAAAGGATGTGCGCACCCGCTGGGACGACATCATAGTGGAAGGAAACCGCCTCGGTAACGTCAACGACTATGAGCTGGGGCTGAAGGTGTCGCCCGAACACCCCAGCATCGGGCATTACGGCGTCTCGTTCGAGGGCACCTGGCGGTTGAACGCCAGCGGAACCTTCGCCTCCGAAAACGGAATCCCCTCTTCGGAAATGAACAACTCCAACGAGTTAAGCACAAACATCATAGTCAGAAACAACTATTTCCAAGACGTGGGTAACGCCGCCGTCCATTTCGGCGCGGTCGGCAACGCCGTCGTCGAGTATAACGTCTTAGACCACTGCAACAGCGGCCTTAACGGAAACGTGCCCATTTGGTGGCATGCCAGCGATTATATACTCTGCCAGTTCAACGAGGCGTTCGACACGGGCGCGTCCACCGGCAAAGAGGACAGCCAAGTTTTCGACCCCGACGGATACGCCCCTTTAAGCGTCATTCAGTATAACTATACCCATGACAACCCGTCGGGCGCGTATTTCCAGTGCGACCTCGGCACCGCCTTCGTTTCCCATTGGCGGTATAACATCAGCGTGAACGACGGCACGGGGCAAAACAGCCACGACAACGGCGCGGTCATTACCTATCAGAGCGCCTCCAACACCAATTCGCGCTTTTATTTTTACAACAACGACGTTTTCATCGGGGACAACGTAAGCGCGCTTGTCGGAACCCACTGGAACGCCGCCAGAGCGTACAGACCCGGTTATATTATGAACAACGTCTTTTATGACAGCGGAAAAGGCGCGGGCCGCAGCAAATCCGGTCAATATTCCGCCCATAACGAAGCGTGGTCTTTGAACTTTATAGACAGCTCGCGCTTCGACAGCAACTATTACGGCGGAACGCGCGAAGATAAATTAAGGGCGGTAACGGGGGATGAAGCCTATCAGGACGGCAATCCCGCGGGCGGAATTTTGGGAATTGACAATCTGGAAGCAAAAATCGCGCGGCCGGAAGGGTATACGACCGTGGCGGGCCTTCCCGGTTACGGGGAGTCGATGAACGCCGTCAGGGAAGCCGCCGGTTGGGAAAAAATCAACAACTTCGCGCGTGACGGGGCGGGCGGCTTTACGGAATCCGTCTTATACCGCGCGGGAAAAACGCTTAATTCAATCGGCGAGGCGAACAACACGGGCGGAACGTTCGCGAACGGCGGGCGCGACATTTTCGGGAACTACGTGTCGCCCTTCAACCCGCCGAGCATAGGCGCGGTTGAAATCGGCGCGGACGTTTCAATCCCCGAAGGCAAGAGGCTGACGCGCTTCGGCGACGACGCGAACGTCAAGGCCAATATGTCGGGGGTAACGGACGAGAACGGTATCAAATACTCCGGTTCGGGCTGGCGCGCAAAGGATAACGGAACGGTTCTCAACGGTTTGAACGAGGCGGGCAGACCGAAGGACAGCGCGAGGTACGGCACGGAGTTATATTGGAACACGAACTCCGCCCATGTCAGCCAAGCCGAAATCATAATTCCGGAAGGGTACTGTTTCGACGGCTTTATGGCGCGCACCGGCAACGCGGCAATCGTTACCATGAGTTACGGGAACAAATCCAAGACGTTTTGCCTGTCTTCCGCCAAGAACAGCTTCCTCACCGATTTTATCGGTTCGGGCGAAGGCGGAACGCCGTTAAAGATTGACATTTATTGCCCGTGGGGAGCGAGCAACGTATATTTTGACGAATTTATACTGAGCGAAACGGGCGTCGGCACGCTTCCGAAAGTCAACGTCGCCCTCGGCAAAACCGCCAAGCAAAACCGTTCGGGAACGGCGGGGAACGCCGTCGACGGAAGCCCGTCGACCGTGGCGGTTAACGCCTCCCCCTCTATCGGCGTCCCTTATGTCTGGGCGGTTGATTTGGGGCAAAACCACGACGTCGACGAGGTTCATATCGACTGGACGGGGAAAGCCGCGAACGACGTTACGAATTGGCTGTATAAAATACAGTATTCCGCCGACGCTTCGGTATGGGCCGGCGCGACGTCGTTCACGGCCGCGACGTCAGACCCGGACGAGATTGACGCCGCCGTCAACGCGGCGGGCTGGACGGACTGGGTCGACCACAGCAGGGGGCAGGGCGCGCCCGGCGACGTTATACAGGTTTACGAAAAAAGCGAAGCGGTATCGGCGCGTTATTTCAGGGTGGTGTTTTACGGGGTTCCCCCCGGAACCGAATACTGGTTGTCGCTGCGCCAATTCCGCGCCTACGGCGTCCCCGAAGGCGGCTGGGACGCGGGCGGTTTGGCGGCGGGCAACTTGGCTTACGGCAAGCCTGTCCTGCCGATAGGCGGGAATACCTTAAACCCGCGCGAACCGGAAGCCGTTACCGACGGCAAAGCCGAAACCTTCTGGACGGCGAACGGCGACGCCCTGCGAATCGACTTGGGGCTGCGGTACGACATTGAAAGCGTAACCGTCGTTTTCCGCGGGGACGAACCCGGTTCGGGCGGCGTAACCGTAAAGGTTTCCGAGGATGTTTGCGAAAACACGGGCGACGCGTGCTGGGAAACCCTCGGAACGCAACCCGTCGGCGCGGGCGCGGTCGAGGTTTACGGCGGCGCGGCGAAAAAAGGCCGCTACCTGCTGATTGACGCGGAGCCGGGAGCGAATATCGTCGGCGTCGAGGCGAACGGCGACGAGACGGCCTCGCCGCCCCGCAAAATCATGATTTTCGGCGCGCACCCCGACGATGAAACGCTTTTCGGCGGCGGCACAATCAAACGCGCCGTCGACAACGGAGACGACGTATATATCCTTATGGCGACCAACGGCGACTATAACGGCCGCGGCGACGCGTCGAGCGGCGGTCAGGCGCGTATGAGGGAAACCCTTTCCGCCATGTCGTACCTCGGGGTTAAGCGGGAAAACGTATATTTCCTCAGCTTCCCCGACACGGGCGGGCTTGACGAATTCGGGATGACGGGCGAAAGCAACTATTATTTAGGGAGCGCGCTGTACAGGCTGTACATGAACGAGGGCGACCCTTACGCAATCGTGCCCGGGCGGCGCGCGGGCGAAACGCAAACCTACAACGGTTCCGCGGCGGGCGTGAAATCCTATTACGACCGTTTCTTCGGAACGCAGGTCGACTATACCCGCGCCAACTTCCTGATGGGCGTGCAAGACGCGTTCGACCGCGTAAGACCCGACGACATTTACACCACCTCGCGCTACGATTTGCACGCCGACCATGCCGCGTTGGGGCTGTTCGCCACCGAAGCGCTGGTGAACCTGCGCCGAATAGATTCAAGTTACAGCCCCAAACTGCATGAAACGTTCGTCCATTCCTGCGCTTCCGACGAGAAGAACAACGGCAACGGCTGGCCGAAAAAGACCGCCGGCGTCGAACCCTTTGAATACCCGCAGGGATTGGACGAGAGAACCATCTTTGACTGGAACCGCAGGGAAAGCGTTACCGTTCCCGAACCCATGAGGGTAACGCCCTACGATTTCAACATGAAATATCAGGCCATACTCAAGTATCCCTCGCAGGGCAAGGGCTGGATTACCTATTTCGCCAAGTTTGACGAATTTTTCTGGCCGCGCGATTTTGAAAACCTGTCCTTCTTCGCCGACGCTTTCGCGTCCAGCGAGTTATCGGGCGCGCGCGGGGCGGGAAAAGCGATTGACGGCGTTCGCGACGGTGAATCCACCTCGATGAAAGACGATTATCCGAACAGCACGTCCACTTATATAAGGGGCGACCACCCCGACCGCTTCCCTACGGCGGAATGGGTGAGCGACGGCGAAACGACGGGGGCGTGGCTGCGGCTCGATTGGGCCGAAAACGTTATGGTTGACCGAATAGAGTTATACGGGAGACCCAAAAAAGGCGAGAATATCAAGGGCGGCGAACTGACCTTCTATGACGGCGACGGCGTTCAAACGGGCGAAACCGTTACGGTGGGCGCGCTCCCCGAAGACGGCAGACCCTTGACCGTAACGCTCCCCGCCAGGCTGACCGTTAAATCGCTGAAGTTTGAGGTTTCGGACTATGAGGGCGAAAACGCCGGTCTCGCGGAAATCGAGGTATACGGCGCGACCGTTCCCATGAGCAAGGCGATTTCCCTGAACAAGACCGGTTTGCAAACGTTCCCCAAAAAGCCTTACGGCGAAGACCCGAACGTTTCGCTGACGGTTCAGGTGAGTAATATCGCTGACGAGGAAACGGGCGAACTGACCGTGTCTTTAAGCGGCGGCAACGCGGACAGCTTTATCCTCAGCGCGGAAACCATCGGCAGTATCGCCGTCGGCGGCAAAAGCGGCTTTACCGTCGCGCCCAAACCGGGGCTGCCGATAGGCGTTCACAGCGCCACCGTTACCGTGGCGGGGGCGGGGCTTTCACCCAAGAAGTTTAACGTCAGCTTCACCGTCGCGCCCAAAGTCATTAATTTGGATATAAGCGGCACATATACGTTCCCCGCCGCCGAAACGGGTTACGACAAAATCCCCTTGAAATCGTTCGCGGTAAGCAACGGCTCGAACGTCGTCGGGGTTACGGGCGTTACCGCCGCGCTTGACGGCGCAAACGCCGAAAGTTTTACGGTAACGCCGGCGTTTGTTGAAACAATCGGACCGGGGCGCGCGGCGCTGTTTACCGTAAAACCGAAAGCGGGATTGGGCGACGGCGTTTACGACGCGACGGTTACGGTAAGCGGCGACGAAACGGAAGTCAAATCGTTCGGCGTGCGGTTTATCGTGGCGGAACCGACGGAAGCGACCAATTTGTTCCGCTATACTTTCGACGACCCCGCCGAATTGGAACGCGCCGGGGCGTGGGGCGTCGACGAGATAAAAGGCGCGGTTTGGAACAAGGACGGCGGCCTTAACGGCGGCGGCGGCTTGACGTTCCCGAACAACAACAACTATCTGGCGATTACCGGCGGAAACTTCAACACGTCGACAAACAGCTTCACCTTCTCGATGTGGATTAAATCCGACGACGTATCCAGACAGCAGTACCTTATGGGGCGGAGCCCCGGCGACGACAATATTATACTGAGGGCGGGGGGATACCTCGGTTCGTATAATATGGGCGGGGGCAGCGTTACGATGACGTCCGCCAACCACGCCCCCATCAAATCGGGCGAATGGGCGCATATAGCGGTAACCCACTCTCGGACGGGAAATTCCGGCACCGTTACCTATTTCCTCAACGGGAGGCAGGTTCACCAGCACGGCGGGCAGCCCTCGGGCAACGTCCAGAACTTCTTCGTAATAGGCGGGCGGTACCACAGGGGGGCCACGACAGGCGCGTTCACGGGGCAAATGGACGAAATCAGCCTGTTCCAGGGCGCGATGAACGCCACCGCCATTCAGCGGTTATACGAAAGCTCGGCGGAAGCCACGAAGAAAATCAGCTTAAACGCGGACAAAACGCTTGTCTTCGACAGCGTTAAACACGGTTATCCCGAACAGGCGGCAAAAACCGTTATCGTGGAAAACACGGGCAATATGCCCACGGGCGAGCTTACAATCACGGTTTCGGGGAGCGGCCGCGACGGCTTCATCCTTTCGGAACGGACAATAAGCAGTATAGAACCCGAATGTAAAGCCTTTTTCACAATCGCGCCGAAAAACGGCCTCGCCGCGGGGAACCATAAGGCCGCCGTTACCGTAAGCGGCGAAGGCGTGAAAGGAAGTTCGTTCGACGTAAGTTTCAGGGTAATCGGCGACGACGCCGCGCCGCCCGCCGGCACGATTACCATAAAAAACAACGCTTTCAAAACGTTCCTGAACACGATTACCTTCGGCTTGTTCTTTAAGGATACGGCGGACGTTACCGTTACGGCGAGCGACGGGGAATCCGGCGTAAAAACGGTGGAGTACTATAAGTCTGAAACCTATCTTCCGAGTACGACGAACTGGGATAAACTGGACTGGACGGTTATCAACAACGGCGGCAAGTTCGGCGTAACGGCAAACTGGAAAGGCGTAATTTACGCGCGGATTACCGACAACGAGGACAACGAAACCGTCATATGCTCCGACGGCGTTACGGTTTACACGGACAGCAAGGCGGAAACCGCGTCCGTCAGCTTCGTCAAAGGCTCCGATAAGGACACGACGGCAAACGTAACGCTTAACGGCAACACGATAGCGAAAATCAGCGACGAAACCGGCGATTTGACCCGCGGTTCGGACTATACGGCGTCGGGCGGAACGATTACGTTCAAGGCGGATTACCTTGACGGCTTCGCGGCGGGGGAATACACGCTAACCGTTTCTTATAACCCGATGGGCGCGGAATACCCGCAAGACCCGTATGCCGGCAGCGAAGCGCCGGCGACGACAAAAATCACGCTGAAAATAATTAAAGAAGAGGTCGTTGACACGGCGGAACCGCCCGACACGGCGGAACCGCCCGAAACGACGAAGCCGCCCGAAACGACGGAACCGCCCGCGACGGCGAAACCGTCCGAAACGGCGAAGCCGCCCGAAACGGCGAAGCCGCCCGAAACGACGGACGCGGTTACCTCTTCGGACAAAGACGTTGTTTACGGCGTGCTTGAAAGTTTCGGTTCATGGGGAGGCGAGGGCGCGATTACCGCGCGGATAGACGCCGATTACGCCAAATTCCTGCGTATACTCCTCGACGGAACCGAGGTTGACCCGTCCTTTTACACCGTAACGGAAGGCAGCACGGTTATCACCCTCAAAGAGGAATATATCAAAACGCTGGGAGCCGGAACGCACGTGTTCGTCGCGGAATTTTCAGACGGCTTCTCCGCCGGTATTCCGCTGACGATAGAAGATGGGGCAATCTCCTTCAACCTTGGCGGCGACGACCTTCCGAAAACCGGGGACGACGGGCGGTTGGCGTTCCGAACTCTGATACTGGCGGCGTCCGCCGTAACGCTCGGCGCGACGGCCGTAATCAGGCGGCGCGGAAAACGCTTAACGGCAAAGAAGCGATAATGAACCGTTTAAAATGCGGCGGAAAGCGGCAAAGCCGCTTTCCGCCGCGAGCGATTGGGGGGGCGAAGGTTTTTGCTACGTCGTTATTTTCCCGCACCTCTTCGCTTCCTCCGGGGAAAGCGGCTTCGCCCCGCCGAGCAGCCTCGCCGTCAGCGAAACCTTCGCGTAGTGCTCCAGCGTTTCCATATTATACAAGGCGCGGTTCAAGTCCGCCCCGACGGTTAAAGCGCCGTGGTTAGCCAGCAAAACCGCGTCGTGCGCCTTTATGAGCGCCGCCGCGTTCCGCGCCGCCTCGCTTGTTCCGGGGACGGCGAAAGGCGCGACGGGAACGCTCCCGAGGAACATCACCGCCTCGGTCAGCGAACGGTCGTCCAACGCCAACCCCGCCGCGGCGAACCCCGTGGCGACGGGCGGATGGGCGTGAACGACGGCGTTTATGTCGCCGCGCTCCCCGTAACAGCGCAAATGCGCCTTAACCTCGGTCGACGGGCGGCGGCCCGGCGTTTTGCCCTCGATATCCCCGTCGGCGTTTATCTTAACAATCATTTCCGGCCGCAACAGGCGCTTCGACACGCCGGACGGCGTTATTAAAAACAGCCCTTCCGCCAGCTTTACGGAAACGTTCCCGTCGGAAGCGGCGGCGAACCCCAATTGCCAGAGGACGCGCCCCGCCTCGCAGATTTCCCGCCTGAGCTTTAATTCGTCGCCTTGCCTTTTCAAATCAAAATACCTCATAACGACAGCCGCCGTTATTTTCACAACTCGGCGAAACGCCTTAACGCCTCGTCGACCTTAGAAACGTCGCCTATTCCCGCCATTGCGCCGTCGGGTCTGCCGCCGCCCTTCCCCCCGGAAACGGCGGCGATTTCACGGACAATGTTCCCCGCGTGAAACCCCTTGGCCACGGCTTCCTTATCGCAGACGCACAGGAAATTGCTCCCGCCCGCGATTACGGCGGCGAACCCGCTTCGTTCCGATTTCAGTCTGTCGCCCGCCTGCCGAAGCGCGTCCGCGTCGGCGTCGGGCAGTTTCAGGGTAAGCAGCCTTATGCCGTCCTTTTCGCCGACTTCGGAAATCTCGGCGGATTTTGCCCGCATATTGGCGATTATCGCGTTTAACCGCGATATTTCCTTTTGCCGGTCGGAACTTTGCGCCTTCAGCTTTTCGATTGCGTCTTTGAACTCGCTTTGCCTTTCCTCAAGGAGCGAAAGCACGCCAAATCCCGTAACGGCTTCTATTCGGCGGATTCCCGCCGCCGCGCTCGCCTCGGAAATTATCTTGAACAAGCCGATTTCGCCGGTGTTGCCGACGTGGGTTCCCCCGCACAATTCGGTTGAAAAACCGCCCACGCTCACCACCCGCACAACGTCGCCGTACTTCTCCCCGAAAAGCGCGGTCGCGCCGATTTCCCGCGCTTGGTCAATCGGCATTTTCTTTGTGACGACGCCTTCCCCGCCGAGAATAACGGCGTTGACCCGCGCTTCGGTTCGGGCAATTTCCTCGTCGGTCAAAGCCCGCCCGTGGGTAAAGTCGAAGCGGCATCTCGCGTTATCGACAAGCGAGCCCGCCTGATGAACCTGCTCGCCCAAAACCTCCCGCAAAGCCGCCTGCAACAAATGGGCGGCGGTGTGGTTTCGCGCGACGGCGCGGCGGCGTTCGGCGTTGACGACCGCCTTGACCGTGTCGCCCGTTGAAAAATCGCCCTTTTCCATAACGCAGTAACACACCGACTGACCCGTCGGCGATTTTTTCGTATCGAGAACCGACAGCCTTTTATTTTCGAGCACAATTTCGCCGACGTCGCCGACCTGCCCGCCGCTTTCGGCGTAGAACGGCGTTTTTTCAAGCATGACCGAAGCGTTTACGCCGTCGTTGGCGATGGCTAAGATTTTGGTTTCGACAGACAATTGACCGTACCCCGCGAACTCGGGTTTCAGGTCTTTGCCGAAGTCTGAAGCGAGCGGGTTTTCCGCCGACCAACCGCCCTTGAACGCGCGGTTTGCCCTTGCGGCGTCTTTTTGCCTTTGCATCAAGGCGTTGAACTCTTCCTCATCGAAAGACAGGTTGTTTTCGGCTAAAATCTCCCGCGTTAAATCCGCGGGGAACCCGAAGGTGTCGTGCAGTTTAAAGACGACGTCGCCGCTTACGGTTTCTTTTTTGTTTAAATAACCGCTTAAAAGCTCCAAGCCTTTTTCGACGGTTTTGGCAAAGCTCTCTTCCTCGGTTTGAATGGTCCGCTTAATATGGGCGCGTTTTTCCTTTAACTCGGGGTAAGCGTCGCCGCCGGATTTTATAACCTCGTCGCAAAGCTCGTACAGGAAAGGCTTTTCAACGCCGAGCAATCGCCCGTGCCTTGCCGCCCGCCTTAACAATCTCCTGAGAACATAGCCGCGCCCCTCGTTCGACGGCAGAACCCCGTCGGCAATCATGAACGACGAACTTCTTATATGGTCGGTAATAACCCGAACGGACCAATCCGCTTTTTCGGCTTTGCCGTACCGCACCCCCGAAAGCTTTTCGATTTCGGCAATAACGCTCTTGATGGTATCGACCTCGAACAGGTTGTCCGCGCCCTGCATTACGCAGGCAAGGCGTTCAAGCCCCATTCCCGTGTCGATGTTTTTGGTGGCAAGCGGGGAGTAATTGCCTTTGCCGTCGCTGTCGAACTGGGTGAAAACCAAATTCCACACTTCGATATAACGGTCGCAATCGCAGCCCACTTTGCAGGAGCCGCCGTTTTGCGCCCCACAACCCTTGTCCGCGCCTCGGTCGAAGTATATTTCCGAACACGGGCCGCAGGGACCGCTCCCGTGTTCCCAAAAGTTATCGGCTTTCCCGAATTTGACAATGCGTTCGGGGGGGATTCCCACCTTATCGACCCAAACGCGCTCGGCTTCGCCGTCTTCTTCGTAAACGCTGACCCACAGCAATTCGGCGGGAATTTCCAACACTTCGGTGAAGTATTCCCACGCCCATTCGCAGGCGTCCTCTTTGAAATAGTCGCCGAAAGAGAAATTGCCGAGCATTTCAAAGAATGTGCCGTGCCGCGCGGTTTTCCCGACGTTGTCTATATCGGGGGTGCGGATACATTTTTGGCAAGAGGCGCAACGGCGGCGCGGCGGCTCTTCCAAGCCTTGAAAGTATTTTTTAAGGGGGGTCATTCCCGCGTTAATCAGCAGAATTGAGTCGTCGCCCTGCGGCACAAGCGGCGCGGAGTTAAGCCGCAAATGCCCTTTCCCCTCGAAGAATTTCAGAAAGCTCTCGCGAAGTTCGTTAAGTCCGGTAAATTTCATGTTTCGATTTCCTTTTCGGATTAAAGATTACAGACTTTTATGATAACAAATTATAAAGCGGATGTCAAGGTTGACATCTGAAAATCGCCATGATATAATGAACGCGGGCGTTCATTATACACTTATGCGCAACGCCTCGCCCCGTTGGGGCAACCGGCTTTTTGATGCGCAATTATACCATATCCTGCGGATATGCTATAATGAACGCGGGCGTTCATTGCTTATGCGCGGCGAACGCGAAACAGAGGGGGAAAGCGGCGGGGCGGTCTCGCGAAAGCAACGGCTCCGCCGCGCGTGAAACGGAATATGATACAGCTTTATAAAAACAAAAACGCCAACGTTAAAAAACTTTCTTTTTTGTTTGTCGCCCAAGTGTTTTCGGGGATGCTGCCGGCGGTGCTTTTCGTGATTTACGTCCTCCAACTGGAGGAAAGGAACGTTTGGTTGGGCATAACCTTTATATCGGCGATGCTCTTCTCTTTCGCCGGCTATTTAATCGCGGGGCGGCGGTATAATATCCTTGTTTCGGGGTACAGGGGCGAAAAGCGCCTTATCAAAATCGCGAAAAAGCTGGACGGGGATTATTCGGTTTTCACCAACCTGCCCGTCCGTTACAAAAAAAACCGCTCGGAAATAGATATGCTGCTCATAGGGGAATCCGGGGTTTTAATCGTCGAGGTGAAAAACCATTCCGGCGTATTAACGGGCAGCAGCGGCGCGGAAACGTGGGTTCAGCGAAAATATTACCGCAAGGGCAAAACGACCGAAATCAAAATGGACAACCCTTTCCGCCAGATAAAGCGCCAGCGGGAAATTTTAAAAAGCATCCTCAGGGCGAACGGGATTGACGTATGGGTGGACAATATCCTGTTCTTTTCGGGGTTTGTCAGTCTGCGCTTAGACTTAAGCGCCAATTATCACGTCGCCTCCTCGGAAAACGAGTTGGTCGCGTTTATCGGCGGTTATCAATCGAGAAAGCCCCTCGCGCCCGGCGAGCGCGACAAAATTATAGAAATTTTGAAAAATTTAAATCGGCGAACCGTCGGCGGCAAGTCTGTTTAAATCATTTCCGCGGCCCTTAGTCCGCGAACAGTCTGACGTCAAGCAGATTAACGCCGAACGGCAGCTTTAAAACGAGGTTTCCCGCGCCGCCGAGCGGCTTTTCAAACCGCGCTTTTCTCTTTTTGAACCCCGTCGGTGAAGCCGTGGCGGGTATTTTTATTTCCCCCGCCCGTTCCCCGCCGACGAAAACGCCTATTTCCCCTTCGCCGGCGTCCGTCGCCGCGCGAACCTCTATCCCCGTTACGCCGTCGAGCGACACGCCGAAAAACTCAAGCTCCCCCCCGAACTCGGAGCCGTTGATATAATGGCGTTTTCTTTCGCGGTCGTAGCGCATACGGACGTTGAACTTCCCGTCGTAGTCGACGGCCCGCGCGGTTTCGGTTAAATCGCGCGGCGGAATTTTCTCGCCGATTATGTCGACGTCGAAAGAACGGCGTATGTCCGCGCTTGACGAGGCGGCGTAAAACCTGTGCCTGCCCGTTTCAACGGCGAATTTCCCCCTTGTTACGTCCCAAAAACGCAGACGGTTTTTATTGAAAACGAACGCGATTTCCGCCGTTTCGCCCGGTTTTATCCCCTTTCGTATGAAACCGCAGAGCTGTTTTTTCGGGCGTTTTACCCTCGGTTCCAACGCCGTGAAATAGAGCTGGACGACCTCCTCCCCGTAAACGCCGGAAACGTTTTTTACCTTTAACCGCGCCTCGACCGTTTTCCCCCCGTCCTCGACGGAAAAATCGGAATACTCGAAACTTGAATAGCTCAACCCGTGCCCGAAGGGGTACAGCGCCTCCCCTTCGAAATAGAGATAGGTCGAACCGCCGTCGATAATATCGTAATCCGTTATGTCCGGCAGCTCGCGTTCGCTTTTGTACCACGTTTGGGGGAGCCGCCCGGCCGGATTGTATTTCCCGGTAAGGACGTCGGCGAGCGCCGAACCCGATTCGGGTCCGCCGTGCGCGGTGTGGACAATCGCGGGGAGCTCCCGCTGTTCTTTGTTTATCGCGTAGGGGTAACTCGACGTTATAACCAAAACGCTCTTCGGGTTGGCCGCGCTTACGGAGCAGGCGAGCCTTTGCTGCGCGGGCGGCAGCGCGAGGGTCTTCCTGTCGTAACATTCCCGCGCCGTAACCATGGGGTTGTTCCCCGCGCAAATAATGGCGTAATCGGCTTTTTCAGCGATTTTCGCCGCCTCTTTGACGCCGTCGGAAAGTATTTCCTCACCGAACAGCTTTTCTTTCGTAACCGCGTTCCCGAACGTCTCGTAAAGGCGGCCGTTCGCGTCGACGGCTATATCCCGCCCCCGCCACGTCTTAATAACAACAAAACCGAAATATTCGCCCGGGCGGAAAATCGTTTTCCCGAACCATTCATAAGTGTCGTTGCCATCGGCGTTTATAAAACCGCCGTCAAGCTTAAGCAGCTTGCCGTTGAACAACGAAACGTAGACCGCCTCTTCCCCCCACTCGATTTTTTTGAAGCGGCAGGCGGCGGTAACCTTATCCGCGCCGGCGGTAACGAACCCGTCTTCCCCCGTTTGGATATATTTGCCGTTCGACAGCGATTTGAGCGCCACCGTATCGCACCCGTCGTGATAACTCACGCGGTCTTTTCCGAAAGCGTCCCTCAACCCCTGCAAAACCGTTATGTGATAATCGGATTTCCCCGTGTACCAGTCGGGATAATTCGCGTCGGCGAGCGGACCGACGACGGCGATTTTCAACCGTTCGCCGCCGTTTGCCTTAATCGGGAGCAGACCGTCGTTCTTTAAAAGCGTTACGCACTCGCGGGCGGCGAGCGAACCGACGGCTTTGAACTCCGCGCAGTTCAGCTTTTCGTCGGGGATATCGGCGTAGGGGTTTTTTTCGGGCGGGTCAAACTCCCCCAACATAAACCTCCCCGTTAAAGTGGCGGTTACCGCCCTGTCCACGTCCTTTTCGCCCATCAAGCCCCGTTTAACCGCTTCAAGCGCGGCGGCGGCGGTCGTTTCCGCGCTGTCGCACATCGCGTAATTGCCCGCCTTTAAGGCGAGGGAAATCGTTTCGGCGTGCGACGAGCCGTATTTGTGGAACAGCACGTTCTGGGTGAAATCGCCGCCGTCCGTTACGGCGAACAGCATACCCCACTTGTCTATGCAGATTTTTTTGATTTCCGGGTTAATCATACACGGAACGCCCGAAAGTTCGTTATACGCCGTCATAAGCGATAACGCGCCCCCGCTTTTGATTGCCGGCTCAAAAGCCGCGTAATAATACTCGTACAGCGTTCTCGGTTCGACGTTGGCGTTATCCGTCCCGCGAAGCTCTTCGCGGTTGTTGCAGCAAAAATGCTTCAATATCGGGAAAACGCGCATATACCGCTTATCGCCGCCCCTCATCCCCTTGGCGTAGGCGGCGGACATTTCCCCCGCAAGGAAAGGGTCTTCCCCGTAACCTTCCTCGTTTCTGCCCCAGCGCGGGTCTCGCAGCAAATCCACCGTGGGCCCGAACATCATCAGCTTGGAACAGGGTTCTTTTTTGTGATAAACGCGCGCCTCGGTACCCGCGATTTCGCCCAGCTCCCGCATTAACGCGGGGTCGAAGGTCGCGGCGAGCCCGACGGGCTGAGGGAACACGGTGGAATATTCCCCCGGTTGGCGCCCCACATAACCGCGCGCCACTTCCGTCCCGATGTTCCATTCGCCTATTCCGAGGCGCGGGACGGCTTTTTGGCGAACCGAAAGCATATTTACCTTTTCATCGAGGGTAAGGCGCGAAACAAGGTCGGCGACGCGCTTTTTCAGCGGCAGCCCGGTATCGAGGAAACGGTATTTGCGTTTGTTTTTCATGCCGCGGCTCCGTTCTTGATTCGCCGTTTAACGCGATTAAACGGGAAACGGTATTGTTACGGTTCGGGGCGCAACCGCTTCCGGCGCGCCCCGATTGAATCTTAATCAAATAAAGGCTAATTTTCGATAAACCCGTAATTGCGTTTGCCGCCTTTTTTAATCTTATACATGGCGTCGTCCGCCGCCCCGATAATCTCTTCAATCCGTTTGGAGGCGTCGCTGACCACGGTTACGCCGATGCTCGCGTCCATGGTGATACGTTCGCCCGTGTCGGAAGCGTACCCCTCTTTAAGCCGCTCCAAAATCTCTTCCGCTATCCTCGCGGGGTCGTTGGCCTCGCAATTCTTCACGCAGACCACGAACTCGTCGCCGCCGTAACGCCCCACTATCCCGAACCCCTGAACGATGTTCTGAAGGGTTCCGGCGGTGAACTTCAGCACCTGGTCGCCCGTGGCGTGGCTGTAATTGTCGTTGTAATCCTTAAAGTCGTCGATATCCACGAAAAGCACCGCGAATTGGTCATGGCGCGCCGCGATAAGGTCGATTTCGTTCTCTATCAGGCTTTCGACGGAATCGCGGTTATAAACGCCGGTGAGCGCGTCGTAACTCGCCCTCGTCGTTAAGATTTCCTCGCTCTTTTTCGCCCTGTCGATATCCACCATAACGCCCACGATTTTCTGTATCTCGCCGTTGGCGTCCTTAATGGAGGCGGTGCGGATTAAAACCCACGTGTAATCGCCGTATATGTTTTTAATCCTGTATTCGTTGCGTTTAAAGTCCCCGCCCTTGCCTAATTTCTCCAAGTCCGAGCGGTAACGCGGGGCGTCGTCCGGATGAACCTTGCACTTTAACAAAAAGCTGTCGCCGAAGTGTTCGGAAGGGGCGCGGTAACTGAACCTTTTGTTAAAGTTGTTTGAAAACGCCACTTCGTTATTTTTCAGGTTCCACTCGAATATGATGTTGTCGGACATTTCGATAATCGTCCGGTAACGCGATTCGCTGACTACTATATCGTCAATCAGGTCGTTGAACAGCCGGGCGATTTCCCCGTACTCGTTCTTGGACATGACGTTGATTCTCGCGTCGTGGTCGCCGCGCCGTATTTGCATAATGGTTCTTGAAATGACGTTCAGCGGCTTTGTGAACGCCGAAACCGTGATAACCGTCAGCACGACGCCCGCCACGCATATAATCACGGTAAGCACGGTTATTATCCCCGTCGCTTTGGAAGCCGCCCTCCTCGCTTCGCTTACGTCGCCCACCGTAACGACCTCCCACCCGGCGTCGTCGCCGTCGACGGTTATTTTGGAATATCCCGCCGCCCTTTTATGCCCGCCCACGGAAAATTCCCTTGACGCGGACGAATCGACCGCCTTTACTATTTCGCCGTATTCCGCCGCTTTGTCAATCGCGGTTCGCGACAGCGACGAAAGCTCGCCCATCATCATGCCCTCGTCGACGACGTTTTTGTTCGGGTCAACCAGCACAATCCTGCCGTTATGGGGGAGAGACGCGGCGTTCGCGAAGCTTTTGACGCCGTCGCCCGAATATATGACAATCAGTATATTTTCGCCGATTTCTTCCTTGACCGTAACCACAAAGTCGGCGGTCGGAAATTTTTCGGCCGAAGTATGGACGTAAGCCTTTCCGCTTTCGTTTTCGAGCGCGGCTTGAACGTCAAATTCCCCGCCCGCGGACAGCTTGACATTCCCGCCGCCGTCCGTGATAACGACGCCGACGACGTCCGAACGCGACGCGACGGTTTTAATAAAGGGTTCCAAATCCCCGCCGTCCCCGATATTCTCGATATTCGCCGTTATCGCCGAAAACCCGCTTTCCGCGGCTTTGATATACAGCGAAACGTTCGCCGCCTGCTTTTGCGCCGCGTCGTTAATCAAACTCACATATTCCCTCTCGGTTTCGTTTCCGAGGGTGGAAGACGTGAAAACGGAAAAGACGATTACCGCCGCCATGGCGAAAAACCCGAAAATAAAAGTGAGAAAGGTTTTGATTTTCATGGAAACACCCCTTTAAACTGTGAACAAAACTAAATCTAACTAATATTACCACAAAAATTTTAAAAAGTAAACATTATAACCGCTTTTTGTAAAACTTCACAAACATTTTTTAAAAAAATTGTGCAATTTAATGATAAAACCGTTTTCGGGCAAACCGAACGGCGGCGGTCATAACGACCGCCGCCTTTTTTCACGAATGTTCCTTCACGTATTCGACCAGCTCGTCCGCGTTCGCGAACGCCAGCCCCACATGGGTGTCGGCGCACCCGTAATAAATCGCCAGCCTGCCCGTGTCGGGGTCGCAAAGCGCGGCGCAGGGGAACGCGACGTTCGGGACGTCGCCCGTACATTCGTAAATAGTCTGCGGGCTTAACAGGTATTCTTGGCAACGGTACTTGACCTTCCACGGCTCGTCAATGTCGAGGACGGCCGCCCCGAAGCTGTAGACAAACCCGTTGCAGGATTCCAAAACGCCGTGATAGATACAAAGCCAGCCCTCGCTCGTTTCAATCGGTATGGGCCCCGCGCCGATTTTCTTCGACTCCCAGCCGTTCTTCGGCGCCATGACGTGGCGGTGTTCCCCCCAATATTTCATGTCTGGCGATTGCGAAATGTAAATGTCCCCAAACGGCGTGTGCCCCGAGTCCGACGGGCGGCTGAACATCACGTATTTCCCGTTGATTTTCCGAGGGAACAGCACCCCGTTTCGGTTGAACGGCAAAAAGGCGTTCTCGCACTGGCGGAATTCCTTGAAATCGAAGGTGTAGCCCACGCCTATCGTCGGTTTCCACCCGTAAGCGTTGCACCACGTTACCCACCAGCGGTCCTCAATGAACACCACCCGCGGGTCATAGCCGTACTGCCACGGGTTCGCCTCGGCGGTTTTCGCGTCGTCGTTGAGCCAGTCTATGCGCTCCTCCGATAGCTCCCAGTTAATCGCGTCGTCTGAAAACCCGACGTGCAACTGCATATTCCTCCGCTTGTCGTCAACGCGAAACACCCCCGCGAATTTTTCCCCGAAAGGCACCACCGCGCTGTTGAAAATCGAGTTGCCGCACTTCAGTTGGTCGCGCTTTATAATGGGGTTCCCCGAATACCGCCGCACGACCTCGTTACAGCCCGCGGGCTTTTCCTCCCACGGAATGTTCGGCAGGGAGTTTAAGCCGATTATCTTCACGCTCATGTTTATGACCGTGCCGCTTCACCCTGCGCAAAACTCAATGAAAATCGCGGCACGGTGATTCGTCCTTTCTTATTTTTCAAACTTTGCCCCCGTTATCCTTTTCGTTTTTCGGCTTTTTGGGGGACGAGCCGTTTTTCTTGCTTTTTCTCCCTAAGATGCCGAGGATAATCAAGGCGATTAAAGCCGCCCCCGCCGGAACGAGACCAATCAGCAAATTCGGCACGTAGGTCATCGGATTTATCATAATTCGCCTCCTTTTAAACGGGGTTCCGAAACGCCTTAGGGCGGGACCAAGCCCGCCCGAGCGTTTGAACGACAAACGTTTTTATCCCACTTGCGTAACCTTCGCGTTGTCGGACATGACGACGCCGTTGATTTCGGTAACCCGGTCAACGTAATCCATGAACTTCGCCTCGTCGTAGACGAATACCTCGACGCTCGTCCAGTTAACTTTGAGGGTGTACGCGTCAAGCCCGTCGTTACGCATCTTCGTGCCGAACTTCAGCAAGCCGCCGCCGTCGTCGTCGGCGGCTATGTCAAGCGTGCCGTGTTCTTTCCAGAAATCGTTGATGGGCCAGGTTATCGTCGCCACATAGTCGGAACCGAACCCGAACCCCCCGGTTTCGTCAAACTGTTCGATAATGTTCATCCCGATGAAATCGAAATAGTGGTCGACCCCCCCGCCGAGCTGAATATACGGTTCCCACCAGGCGAAGTCGACGGGGTCGCCGCCGCCGCCCACGTCGTCAAGGTATAAGGTGGCGGTGATATGGCTGACGTTGCTCCAAAAATCGCCGTTTTGGCAAATGAGGAAGCGGTGGTCGACATACTCGCTTTCGGGGTCGGCTTCGTCTTCCTGCTGGAACGCCTGTTTTATCGCGTCTTTCGCCCCGTTCCTCTTAGAATTCATGTTGTCGCCTATGAAAACCTCGGCGCCGCTGTCGCCGACGTCAAATTCGCGGCAGTTGAAGCTCAACGCGACGAATTCAAAATCCTGCGCTTCGGTCGGCAGGCTGCTTACCGGCGGGGGCGCCGTGTCGCCGCCCTCGGTCGGGGCGGCCGTATCGCCGCCTTCGGTCGGGGCGGCCGTGTCGCCGCCCTCGGTCGGGGCCGCCGTGCCGCCGCCTTCGGAAGTTCCGCCGCCGCCGCCGTTACACGCCGTTAAAGCGAAAACAAGCGCGAAGAAAAGTAACGCGGTTACAAACTTTTTCATGGTTATCCCTTTCCAACCTTAAAGTCGGTTGCGCCGCACGTTTCAATTACGCCAATGAAACCTTCACGTCCGAGTCGGCAGTGAATCCCAGTTCGGCGCACTTTTCAACGTATTCGTTGTATTTGTCCATGTCCTTGACGAAGATTTCCACGTCAACCCAGCCCACGTACAAGTCCAGCTCAACGTCCTTCTCGTCGAAGAAATCGTCGGAACGCCCGAACTGGATACCGAATTTCTGCAGCCCGTTGCCCGCCGTCCACTCCTCGCCGGAGGTGTCCCCGGGGATACCCCGCGTTTCGCCCCAATACCTATACGCGTCGGACACGTTCCACGTTATGGAAATCACGTTGTCTTTCCCGAAGTCGGGGAGTATGTCGCTGTCAATGTCGCCGCCGATATGCGCGAGGTTCACCTGGGTGGTATCCCCGTCTTGCCCCGGGGACCACCATTCCCACTTCGTGCCCACTTCCGGACCGCCGCCGATTTGGATATACGGTTGAATGTACCCGTAATGTTCGGGCTTGCTTTGAATTTCGCTGCCCTTGTCCTCGATGTAGAACTTAGCTTCTATACGGTCGATGTTGTACCAAAAGTCGCCGTTCTCGCTGATGATAAAGCCGTCGGGATTCCTGCTCGCGTTGTCGCCGTCCATGTTGGCGGTCTGCTGAAGCGGCGCCTGTATGCCGAATCTCGCGTCGCTCGGGCTTTTCTCGTCGCCTACGTTCTCGCCGATGCAAAAGTTGCGGAACGGGTCCACGGTAAATTCCATGCTCGTGAACTTAAGCACGCCGAAATCAAACGTCCTCGCTTCGACGCCGCCGGGAGCCTCGGTGGGAGGAGCCTCGGTGGGAGCCGCGGTGTCGGCGGGAGCCGAAGTGTCGCCGCCGCCCCCGGAGGTCGTTCCGCCGCCGCCGCCGCCGCCGTTACACGCCGTCAAAGCGAAGACAAGCGCGAAGAAAAGCAATACCGTTAAAATCTTTTTCATGTTTTTTCCCTTTCGTTCTTAAAATTTTAGGCTGTAAACCGTTTACATACCCTCGCGTTATAGTTTAACACGTAAACGGTAAATCCGTCAATATGCAATATCACTAAATATTGCGCGTTTTTTTTGAGTATTTGTCTCAATTTTTTCCAACTAACCGCGAAAATTCGGCCGCCATTTTCTTTTGCCTTTCGTTCGCCTCGCCGAAACTCGCGCCGGCGCAGGTGTAATAAATCTTCAGCTTCGGCTCCGTTCCCGACGGGCGCGCGATTACGCCGGAACCGTCCGCCAGCGTCAGCTTCACGACGTTCGATTTGGGCAAGCCCGTGCTTTTCGGCGGGTTTTCGGGGTTTGACAGGTCGGTTACCGTCCCCGCCAGATAATCGGTGAACGCCGCCGCCTCGACCCCCGCCATCGAACGGGGATAATTCAAGCGTATGTTCTCCATAATCCCTTTCATCTTGCCCATGCCCGCCGCGCCCTCGAAAGCGATGTTTTCCACCGGGTGGATATAATACCCGTATTCTTTATACATGGCTTCCCTCGCGCCAATCAGCGACGTCCCTCGGGAACGGTAGAAAGCCGCCATTTCGCATATCAGCATGGAGGCGACGACCGCGTCTTTATCCCGGACGTAACTGCCCGCGAGATAACCGTAGCTTTCCTCGAAGCCGTAAACGAACCTTTCCCGTTCGCCGCGCTTTTCCAGTTCGCCCGCCTTCTCCCCGATAAATTTGAACCCCGTCAGCACGTCGACCGACTGAACGCCGTATTTTTCGGCTATCTTATCGGCAATCGCGGTGGAAACGATTGACTTGACCGCGACCGGGTCTTTCGGCATCGTGCCCAAAGCCCTGCGTTCGCGGCAGATGTACTCGAGGAGCATCGCCCCCGTCTCGTTCCCCGTGAAGAGGGAATATTCCCCCCCGTCGCGGACCGCTATCCCGACGCGGTCGCAGTCGGGGTCGGTGGCGATGAGCAGGTCGGGTTTTTCTTCCCCGCAAAGCTTCAGGGCGACTTCCAGCGCTTCGCGAAATTCGGGGTTGGGATAGGGGCAGGTCGGAAAATCGCCGTCGGGGTTCTCCTGTTCGGGAACGACGATTACGTCTTCGACGCCGATTTCTTTCAAGACCCTGCGCACCGGTTTGTTGCCCGCGCCGTTAAGCGGGGTGTAAACCACTTTAAGCCCCGAACCCGCGCATATTCCGGCGTGGACGGACTGCGCCAGAACGTTTTTGAAATATTCTTCGACGACGCCGCCGCCGACATACGCGACGAGCCCTTTTTTGAGCGCCTCGTCAAAATCCGCCGTCTTTATCCCGTCAAACTCGTCGATGGCCTTTATCCTGCGCAAAATCGCTTCGGAAGCCTCGAGCCCCAGTTGACACCCGTCGTTCCCGTAAGCCTTGTAACCGTTGTACTTGGCGGGGTTATGGCTGGCGGTGACGACTATCCCCGCCTCGCAGGACAGTTCCCTCACGGCGAAGCTCAGCATGGGCGTGGGCGCCAGTTCTTTGTAAATATGGCATTTGATACCGTTTCCGGCTAAAACCTCCGCCGCCGTCCTCGCGAAATATTCGGACTTGTTCCGGCTGTCGTAGGCGACCGCCACCGAAGCGCCCGGCTTGTTCAGGGAAAGGACGTATTCCGCCAGCCCCTGCGTCGCGCGCGCGACGGTGTAATAGTTCATGCGGTTGCTCCCCGCGCCGATAACGCCGCGCAACCCCCCCGTCCCGAATTCAAGGTCTTGGTAGAAGCGTTCCTCGATTTTCGCGTCGTCCCCTTCTATTTCCCGCAGTTCCGCCGCGAGGTCGGGGTCCTTGACCGCCCTTTTCAACCATAAGCCGTAACGTTCCCGTATGTGATTTTCCATCGCGCCGCTCCTTGTCATTATGACCGTTTCGCCCATTATAACAGTTTTATGTAATTTTGTCAACACGGCCGGTATTGAAAAATTCACTTTCTTGTCTTGACTTATCCGTTCAAATTGTGATATACTACAGTTGACGCTGTTTTCTAAGGAGAGTTTACGGTAATGGACATATTAAACCGCGCGGAAATCGCCCCCGGCGTTTTTTTAAGCCGGATAACCGACGCGCGCTTCAAGCAAAACCGCGTTTCGTTTTGTTTTTTGACCCGCCTCGGCGAAGAAACGGCTTCCGTCAACGCGGTCGTCCCTAAAATCTTGACTAATTCCTGCCGCGATTACCCCGACTTAAGGGCGTTGAACGCGCGGCTTTCCGCCTTATACGCGGCGCGCCTGACGGCGAGCGTCGCCAACATGGGCGACGACCAATGCGTAATGGTTGAAATCTCCGTGATTGACGACCGTTACGCGCTCGAGGGCGAGGCGGTTTTGAACGAGGGGATAAATATACTCCTCGGTTGCGTATTCGACCCGCTGACCGATGAAAACGGCTTTTTCAAAGAAAGCGTAACCGAAATCGAGAAACAGGCGTGTATCGACCAGATAGAGGCGGAACTCAACGAAAAACGCGTCTACGCCTTGAACCGCGCCGCGGAGATACTGTGCGCCGGCGAGCCGGGCGCGGTCCGCGCTTCGGGAACCGTCGGCGGGGTAAGGGCGGTTACGCCGCAAACGGCGTTTTCGGCGTACAAAAGATTGCTTGAAACCGCGCGGACAGAAATTTTTTGCGGCGGCGGCAACGCCTTTTCGGGGGTCGGCGAAACGCTTGCCGCGGCGTTCAAAGGCGTCAGGCGCGGCGAAATCGGAGAGTGCGGCTCAAAATACAGCCCGCTCAAACCCGAACCGGTCGTCCGCACCGAAAAAATGGACGTTAATCAAAGCAAAATGGTCGTCGGGTTCAAAACCGCCTCGACCGACCTTGACGCGCTGACCGTTATGACGAAAATATACGGCGGTTCCGCCGCGTCCAAACTGTTCGAGAACGTTCGGGAGAAGATGTCGCTTTGCTATTATTGCATGGCGAAGCTGCAGCCGCTCAAAGGCACGGTAACGGCCGAGTGCGGCGTGGAAACCGAAAATATGGAAAAAGCCCGCGCCGAAATCATAAATCAGCTCGACTTAATCAAAAACGGCGATTTTACCGACGGCGAACTCGCGCACGCGCGGCTGTCCCTGCAAAACGACCTCAAAACGGTTAACGACAAACTTTCCGGGATAAGCTTGTGGTATTTCGTTCGGATTTATCAGCGCGACGCGGTTACCCCCGAACAAATGGCGGAGCGGTACCTTGCCGTTACGAGGGAACGGATAATCGAGGCCGCGAACAGTTTAAGCCTTGACGCCGTTTATATACTGACCGAAAAGGACGGCGGAAATGAATAAGGAAATTATCAGGAACGACCGCGTAAACGAGCAATATACGCGCGTCAGGCATGAAAGCGGCTGCACGGTTTGCCTGTGCCCGATGAAAGGGTTCTCGTCCGCTTACGCCTTATTCGGGGCGAAGTACGGTTCGGTTGACGGCGTGTTCAAAACCAAGTCGGACGCGGTTTTTACCGCCGTCCCCGCGGGGATTGCGCATTATCTCGAGCATAAGCTGTTCGAGAACGAGGATTGCGACGCGTTCAAGCTTTACGCCGAAACCGGCGCGCAGGCGAACGCCTATACCTCGTTCGACAAAACCGCGTATTTGTTTTCCTGTTCGCAGAAATTCGACCGAAACCTTGAAATTCTGCTTAAATTCGTGCAAGAGCCGTATTTCACCGACGCGACGGTTCAAAAGGAACGGGGCATCATCGCGCAGGAAATCAAAATGTACGACGACGAGCCGGGTTGGCGGGTGTTCTTCAACGGGCTTGAAGCGGTTTACCACGAAAACCCGGTAAGGGTAAACATCGCCGGAACGGTCGAAAGCATCTCAAAAATAGACAAGGACCTGCTTTACCGTTGCTATAACACGTTTTATAACCTCAACAACATGGTTTTGTCCGTGGCGGGGAATTTCGACCCCGACGAGGCTTTGGAGATATGCGGCAGGCTGTTAAAGCCCTCGCCCGATTTGGGGCTGGAAACGGTTATTCCGGAGGAACCGCCCGGCGTGAGGGAAAAAACGGTTCGGGAAAAGTTGCCCTGCGGGGTTCCCCTGTTTCAAGTCGCTTTCAAAATGCCGAACGGCTACTCGTTCGTCGGCGAAAATTACACGCACTATAACATCCTTTTGGAAACCGCGTTCGGAAAAAGTTCAAAATTCTATCTTGACGCCTATGAAAGCGGGTTGATTAACGAAACCTTTAACGTTTCCGTCTTCAACGGGCGCGGGTTTTTCCTCTGCGTGGCGGACGGCGAGGCGAGGGAGCCGGAAAAGGTCTTCGACGCGCTGAAAAACGAGATTAAGCGGTTGAAGAAAGAGGGTTTGCCCGAAGAGGATTTCAACTCGGTAAAAAAGAAAACCTACGGCGAGCTTGTCGGTTCTCTCGCAAGCGTGGAAGCGGTGGCAAGCGGCATGATGAACGCCGAGTTTTCCGGTATCGAGAACGCCGATATGTTTTCCGACATCGAAGCCGCCGCCAACGTCGCTTTCAGCGATATAACGTCGAAGCTCGCGGGGTTTGACGAGGAAAATTCCTGCGTTTCCATAGTCGAAAATTAAGGACGGGCGGATATGAGCTTGTTTAACGAATTAAACGCGGCGGCGTCCGCCTCTTCCGGCGAGATAACGTACGTTGAGTTCCCCAATCTGTTTTCGGGCGATATACCGATTAACAAAGTGGCGTTCAGGATTTTCGGCATCAACGTTTACTGGTACGGCGTCATAATCACGGCGGCGGTGGCGCTCGGCGTTCTTTATTCGCTGAAACGCGCGAAGAAAGCGGGGGTTTTGCCCGACAACGTCTTCGACGTCGCTTTTTGGGGGACAATCGGCGGGATTATCGGCGCGCGGGCGTATTATGTAATCTTTTGGAACCTAAATCCCGAAAACGAGTATAAATATACCCTTTCAACCGCGATTACCGGAATACGGGGGGGCGGTCTCGCCATTTACGGCGGGTTAATCGGCGCGGCGTTCGCGGGGCTCGCGGCGGCGAAGCTCTTGAAAATCAAATTCCCGCCGATAGCGGATTTGGTCGGGATGGGCTTTTTAATCGGGCATTGCGTCGGGCGTTGGGGGAACTTGGTTAATCAAGAGGCGTTCGGCGCGCCCACCGCGGGAAATCTTCCTTGGGGGATGACGGGCAGGCCGTATATCGCCGAATTTATCCGGGAACAGCAAACGGCGGGAATCGTCGCCGACGGCGAAAACGTTTTGGTGCATCCCTGCTTTTTGTACGAAAGCCTTTGGTGCCTGCTCGGTTTTGCGATACTGCATTTTTACGCGGAAAAATTCAGGAGCTTCGACGGGGAGATTTTTCTGCTGTACGTCTTTTGGTACGGCGCGGGGCGCGCGTTTATCGAGCAGCTTCGGACGGACTCGCTCATGGCGGGGGGGTTAAAGGCGTCGCAGGTACTCGCGGTCGCGAGCGCGGTCTTCGCCTTAATCCTGTTCGTTTATTTCAAGAAGACGCTTAACAAGGCTTCCGGCTATACCATGTACAAAGACACCGAACAAAGCCGGCTGATTATCGGGGAATTTGAATACCGCGCGAAGCTGGAAAAGGAAAAGGGCAGGGCGAAACGGGCGCTGAAACGCGTCAGGCGGGATTTGGAGGAGCCTTCCGCGCCGAGCGTGCTGGGCGGGGGAGAAACGGGGGGAAGCGACAGTGGCGAAAATAATTGACGGGAAAGCCTTCGCGGCGGAAATAAAAGAGGAAATCCGCGCGGAAATCGAACGGGATAATTTGAGCGTCGGCTTGGCGGTCATAATCGTCGGCGACGACCCCGCCGGAAAAATCTATGTGAAAAACAAGAAAAACGATTGCGTCGAGTGCGGCGTCCAATCCTTTGAATACGCCCTCCCCGGGTACATAAGCCAAGAAGAGCTGCTCGAATTAATCGAGGAGTTGAACGAGGACGCCCGCGTAAACGGAATCCTCGTGCAGCAGCCGCTCCCTGAGCATATAAACGTTACCACGGTAAACGAAACGATTTCGGCGTTCAAAGACGTGGACGCTTTCCGCGCGGATGCCGCGGGGAGGGTTATGTTCGGCGATTACGACTTTATGCCTTGCACGCCGGAAGGGATTATGGAAATGCTCCGCAAGGAAGGTATAAGCGTCGAAGGGAAAGAATGTGTCGTCGTCGGGCGTTCCGACATCGTCGGGAAACCGTTGGCGATGATGCTGCTCAACGCGAACGCCACGATAACGGTTTGCCACAGCAAAACGCTTAATTTAAGCGGGGTTACGCGCCGCGCGGATTTGCTTTTCAGCGCGGTGGGGAAAGCGGGGTTCATCACCGCCGATATGGTAAAAGACGGCGCCGTCGTCGTGGACGTGGGCATAAACCGCGATTGCGAAGGCAAACTTTGCGGCGACGTAAAGTTCGGCGAGGTCGCCGAAAAGGCTTCGTACATCACGCCCGTTCCGGGGGGCGTGGGTCCCATGACGCGGGCGATACTTATGAAAAACACGCTCACGGCGAAAAAACTGCAGTCATAGCGTTTATGAAGAAAAGGAAGAACGGAAAAAGAACGAAGAACGCCAAAAGGGATATGCTTGTCAATGTCGCCGTTCCGGTTGCGGCCGCCGCGTTTTTGGCGGTTTATTTCACGGCAAAATCGATGTGGGGCGTTCCGCAGGCGGCTATACTGCTCCTTTTGTTGGCGGTGGCGGGTTTTTATTTTTGGCTTTGGCGGTATTATCACGATTAAACGATATAAAGAATGTTAAGGGCGGTTTTTATGAAAGCGAGAATTATTGAAATCAAGCCGGAATGTGTCCTTTCCGTCGGCATGATAGTCAAAAACGAGGAAAAATACCTCGAAAAATGCCTTTCGGCGTTAAAGCCGCTTTTAGACGCGGTTTCAAGCGAGCTTATAATCGTCGATACCGGCTCGACGGACAAAACCGTCGAAATCGCCGGACGCTTCACCGATAAGGTGTACCGTTTCAATTGGGTCAA
>JAIRWC010000022.1 GCA_031253495.1 Oscillospiraceae bacterium
CCCGCTGCCTTGGCAGCAAGGGCGCGATTATCGCAAATTGTTCTTTTGTTATTTTCATGGGGAAAATATATCATATTTTTCCCTGCTTGTCAAGCAAATTAGTGTGAACAGCATCTAAAGTTTCAATTCAGCTAAAACTTTTCAGTTCGCGCCCTCGCGGATTTTTCGCTTGACATAATCACAATCGTATGTTAGAATCTACCTGTGTATCCCCAAAACACAGAATATCGGAGGCTGATTATGAAAAGGAAAATGACCGCTTATCTCGCGACTTTCGCGCTGTTATTCGCTTTTTTCCCCCCGCTCGGCGAAATCCGCGGGGACGCCGCCCCCGGGGCTTCGGATTCTTATTCCGCCACGCTGCGGTATTATGACAGCATCCAGATAACATACACGCTCAACTACCCCAGCGGCGGTATTTGGAGCGGCGCCGCCGATATACCCGTAGGCGGCGCGGGCGTTTCGGAACAGATTTACTGCGTCGACCCGTTTGTGCCTTTCCACTCGAAAGCGGACAGGACATACTGGGACAGCCCGACAAAAGCCACGGTTGACGAAAAAAGCGGTTACGCCGCCGCCGCCCCCTGGAACACCTCCGCGTCGATGCGCCTTAACGCGGACGCGGTTTACTGGCTCGCGCTGAACGGTTACAGGGGCGATTACCTCGCGAACGACGGCGAAAGCCGGCGGAGCGTGGCGCGCCTTAACAGCCTTTATCCGGGCATAGGGGACATCGACGAAAAAATCGCCCTTATGGCGACGAAAGTCGCTATGTGGAAAATCTTGGCGGGCGACGGCGTGGTCATTATAAAGACGAGTTTGGACGGTTCCCCCGAAGCGAGGGGCACATTCGACGCTTTGGTCGGCTCGCTGGTTTCCGACGCCGTGAACGGGCGTTCGACGGGTCTCGGCATGACCCGCTTTTCGGTGGAGATAAACGACGAACACTCGGCGCAGTTAAACGACGGCGGATTTAGGTTTTACGGGCCGATGAGCGTTTCCGCGAGTTTGAGCAATTCATCCGGCGGGCTCAATTTGGATAAGGTGTTCCTTAACGTCAGCGGCGTTTCGTCGGAAGGGATTTCGTTCGTCGCCGCCCCGAACGCCTCCGCTCCCGAGCTCCCCGCCGGGACGGTATACGGAACGAGCGAAAGCGAACAGTATATCGACGGCTTCACAAATAACAAAAGCGGCGAGTTTTATCTTAAAATCCCCGCCTCCCGCGCCGGCACCGACCTTTTAACCGTAGAGGCGCGGGCGAAAGCCTCCGACGTTTTGCTCGCCGCGGGGACGCCCGTCGTTTTCGTTTATGAAAGGGGCGGCGTTCAAGACTGGGACGCCGTGCAGGCGTTTATAGGCGCCGCCGCCGACGGGGCGAGGGCGAACCTCTACGCGGAGGCCGCCGTAAAGACCGGCGACAGCCCCGTGAGCGACATATATATCGCGAAACGCATAGAAAATTATTCGCCGCTTGATGAAAACGCCGAGTTTACTTTCCGTCTGCTTTACGGGGCGACGGCGGAATCCGTCGGCGCGCCCGTGGATTTAAGCGATTATCACGTTCACGGCGCGCGCGGCGTAAACGAGGCGGACGGGACTTTCACGCTCAGGAACGGGGGGCTGGCGTTCGTTCAAGGTCTGCCGTCGGAATATTATTACAGGTTTGAGGAAATTGATATCCCGGACGCTTTCGAGCCTATCCCGGATTATGAAATCAACATAGGGGATTCCGACGTTACGGGCGGGAGCGGCACTTTGACCTCCGCGTTTCGCCCCGACGGCGATTTGGATTTGGCTATGGCGACGTTTATCAACGTTAAAAAGCCGTCGCCGGACGCGCCGGAAGACCCCGGCGTCCCGGAAACCCCCGGAACGAGGAACGAGTTCCCCTACGCGCGCCTTTACGTTCAGAAGGTGTCGATAGATTATGTCAACGAAAATGTCGAGGCGGTTTTTAATTACGACGACGACTATGATTTTGTCCTTGAAAGTTCCGCGAACGGCGGGACCGACTGGCGACCCGTCAACCTTACCCCCGACATATTCCGTTGCGACAGAAAGGACGGGGGGATTACCGACGCCGCGAACGGGAGATTTGTTTTAAGTATGTTTGACGCGGCTTATATCGAGTTAAACGCGGATAAAATTTACCGCGTCCTCGAAGAGGACCTCGGTATGAAATACCAATCCGTGTACGCTTTGGTTCAGACGGAATTTGACGACGTTCAAAGCGAGTGGCTCACCGTGTCGAACCAAAGCGCCGCCCAAAACTGGAACGCCGAAAACGGCCGTCATTATTCCGAGGAATTCGAGGTGGTCAGGGACGGGTATTTCTGGTTCTCTTTCTTAAATTACAAAACCAACAGTCTTTCGATAACAAAAAAAGTCGCCGGGGGCGCCCGGGACGGGGAATTTCAGTTTAACGTCATATACGCGGGCGAAAATTCATACGAGGAAATACTGCCGCTGACAAAAATCGCGGAGAACCGCTACACAATCGACCCCGCAGACTTAAACGGCGACGCGGTTTTGACGCTCAAGGACGGCGAAACGGCGGTTATAACGGGGTTGCCCGTCGCGTCCTACAAGATTGCGGAGTTGAACGGTTCGGGGTACGAGGTAACGTATTCCGTCAATTCCGGCACGGAAACGACGGCGGAAAACGGGGAAACGGAGAACTTCGGTCTTTCGGGCGACGTCGCGGTGGTGTTTACGAATACCGTGCCGGGCGGCGTTCGCGACGGCGGCGACGACGACGACGACGGCGGCGGAGGTTACGGCGACGATGGCGACGACGACGACGACGACAGGGAGACTCCGACCGCCGACGGCGACGACGCGATACCGGAAACCGGCGTCAGCTTCAAGTTGGTTTTGTTGATAATGCTGTCGGCGTTCGCGGCGGGAGCGGCGCTGTACAGAAAAAAGAACAACGTTTGAGTCCGCCGTTTTTGCCGCGCCGTTCGGCGTTTACCCAATAACATATCAATTCATGCGCGCCTGTTCGTCAATCCCCCGTTGATTCCCTTAAAATCAAACTGTGCGGGAGCATATACAGCTTGTTGTCGCGCGCGTCCGATTTAATGTTACGGATAAGTTTTTCAACCACTATGCGCCCTTGAAGTATACACGGCTGTTCCACGGTCGAGAGGTGCGGCGAGAATATCCGCGAAAACGAGATGTTGTCGAACCCGAAAATCATTATGTCTTTCCCGATTTTTCGCCTTAGCTTAATCGCGGCGTTCATCGCCCCGATTGCCACCATGTCCGAAATGCAGAAAATGGCGGTGGGGGGATTCTTCAAGCCCAGAAGGGCGGCGCAGCCGCTTACCCCCGATTCGTTGTCATAGTCGCCGTAATAGAGATACTGCTCGTTGAACTGAATACCGTTTTCTTTCAGCGCCCGCCGATACCCTTCTTCGCGGTCTATTGAGGATTGCGTGCGGATTTCCGTGCTTATCATCGCGATTTTTTTATGCCCTTTCCCCAACAGATAACTGACGGCGTCTTTACCCGCGCGCACGTTGTCTATGGTAACGGTGAGGGCCTTGCAATTTTCGAGCCGTTCGAGGCAGATGGCTATGTTATGGTTTTCGGCAAGCCCCGATATTGTCTTGGCGTCTAATTTCGGGGCGAGAAGAACCGCGCCGTCGACCGAGCGGGAAAACAGCATCCCGAGCAGGCGCATCTCATGCGCGGGGTCGTCGTGCGTCGTCGCCACGAGAACGTCGTACCCCTCCGCGATTGCCGCCTGCTCCATTCCTATCAGCACGTCCGAATAAAAACTGTGCCTCATTGACGCGATAATCGCCAATATGCGTTTGGTTTCGCTTTTACGCAGGTCGCGCCCCAGAAAATTAGGGCTGTAACCCAATTCGTCAACCGCGGCTTCCACGGCTCTTACCGCGTCCGGCGAAACGTTCGGCTTTTTGTTAAGCACGCGTGAAACCGTAGCCACGGAAACATCCGCCGCGCGCGCGACGTCTTTTATCGTTACGCTCATAACCGCACCGCCTTTTTCTCTTGATATTTTCATCCCGCTGACGTATGATAATATTATAAATTAAAATGTAACCGTTTACAATATGCTAAATTAACAAAATTAAAACGTAAAATTTAGTTGAAATATTCATAAATTTATTGTAAAATACCATTAACAGAATTTATTTAACGCAATTAAACGAGAAACAGTATAAGGACGTTAAACGGATGAAAAATTTCACTCGCGACTTAACCGAAGGCAACGTCGCGAAACAGCTTATCGGGTTTTCCGCGCCTTTTTTCGCCGCTAATTTTATGCAGGCCCTTTACGGCATAACCGACCGCATAATAGTAGGCAATTTCGTGGATACCGGCGAAAGTTCGCTCGGCACGGACGCGCTTTACGTTTCGTGGGCGATTATGATGTTTATGAACGCGGTCATCATAGGCTTAACCGTCGGCGTAACGGTTATTATCGCGCAGTGCGTGGGCGCGAAAAGGCTTGACCGACTGAAAGACATAATCGGCACGACATTTTCGGCGTTCGGTATTATCGCCGTCGTTTTGTCGGCGTTGCTTTTCGCGTTCGCGCCGGCGCTGCTGAAGGTTCTGCAAACTCCGGAAGCCGCTTTCGAGGGCGCGAAGGCTTACCTCAGAATAAACGCGGCGGGCTTCGTTTTCGTCGCGGGCTACAATTCCGTAAGCGCGACGCTCCGCGGAATGGGGGACAGCATGCGCCCCATGGTTTTCGTCGCGATTGCCGCTTCGCTGAATATATTCCTTGATTTGCTGTTTATCGGCGCGTTGGGCTGGGGATTGGCGGGGGCGGGATTCGCGACAATCATCTCGCAGGCGGCGAGCTTTACCCTCGCCGTCGTCTACCTTTCCAAAAGCGGGTTTGTCTTTGACTTTAAGCCGGGCAGTTTTAAAATAAAACGCGCCGAGCTGAACAATATAGTCAGGCTGGGGTTGCCGAGCGCGGTTCAGCAGTCTTTGGTCCAAGGCTCGTTCCTCGCCATAACGCCGTTGGCCAACTCAATCGGCGCGTCGTCAATCGCGGCGGTAATGGGCGCGATAAACGGGCTTGCCATTTTGCCGGCGCAGGCTATGATGGCGGCGGTTTCCTCCATGACGGGGCAGAATATAGGCGCGGGCAAAATTGACCGCGCGAAAAAAATTATGCGCTCCGCCATGTTACTCATTCTGCCCGTATCGCTGGCGGTGTGGGCGGCGGTGTTCTTTTTCCCGGAAACGCTTATGGGCGTTTTCACGAATTATGAGGGCAACGCCGGAACGGGGGCGAATTATCTGCGCATAGGCTGCACCGAATACATTATAGTATCCGAACTTTTTATGATAAACGGACTGATTTTAGGGGCGGGGCACCCGAAAATTACGCTTATCAACAGCTTTGTAAATTCTATATTGATGCGGGTTCCGCTCGCCTATCTGTTCGCGCTCGGGCTGGGCTTCGGGGTTTACGGAATACCTATGGCCACGGCGATTGCGCCGGTCGGCGGAATTTTAATAGCGTGGGGCTTTTACATGAGCGGCAAATGGAAAACGGGGTTAAATTAAAAAAAAAAAAAAGCCCTCGCAGTCGTTTAAATTCAAGAATTTAAACGACTGCGAGGGCTTTCGCGCCGATGCCGTCAAATTTGGCTTTACAACAACGATTTCGGGTCGTATTTCGCTTTAACCAGAACACTGTCCCCTTTATCCGTAACCTCTTCTTTAAAAACGTCCTGCCACTCCTGCGCGGTAAAATCCTCCACCGAGACGGTTACGTAGGTTTCGCCTATTCCGAGGGATGCCATCGCGGCTTTTTGGCAGGCTTCGGCGACTTTTTTCTTTTGCTCGGGCGTCCTACCCTTTAACATTTTGACTGAAATATGCGGCATTATATTTCCTCCTTAATTATGTTGATGATTTCTTTCAGCGACTTTACCTTTCTAAACGCCTTTTCTTCCGTCTCGGAGGGAACTTCGAGAAAATCCTTCGCGTAGACGCACCTAATCCCGGCGGAATGGGCGGATGTTATGCCGTTTTTGCTGTCCTCGACGGCTATGCACTCGTCCCGCCCGACCCCCGCCAGTTCCGCCGCCTTTATGTAAGGGTCGGGGAAAGGCTTGCCGTTTTCGGTGTCGTCCCCGCCCACTATCCCGTCGAAACGGTCAATTATACCCGAATAGGTTAAATCCTCGACGGCGGCGTTATGGCTCGTGGAAGTGGCGATAACGGACTTAACGCCGTTATCGCGCAAATAATCGCTTAATTCGACGAACCCCGCTTTTATGGGAATACCGTTGGCTTTCTTATAGTTGTACACCCATGAGGCGGCGACGGGAAACGTTTTGTCGAATAACCCGGAATCGCCGTAGGTTTCGTTTATCAGCTTCTTGCACAACGCGACGGACAAGCCGACGCATTTATTGAATAACTCCTCGTTAAACTCATAACCCTCTCTCTCGAAAGCGGCTTTCCACGCTTTTTTGTACATGGGTTCGGTATCGAGAACCGTCCCGTCCATATCGAAGAGAACCGCTTTTATCATACAATCTCCTTAGGGAGGCGGGATTTACCCCCCCGCCTCCCCGTTTAAACTCAGCGTTCCGATTCCCATTCGTCGTGCGCGTTTTTCGCCCGCTCGACGGCTTCGCAGCCTATGTCGTTCGCGCCGCTCGCGCCGTCCGTTACGACGAAAACGGGCAACCCGTATTTTTCGGCAAGCTCTTTAACCTCTGAAACGAACCGTCTCGCTTTTACCGTCTTTTCGTCGGGTTCGCTCTCGGCGGGCGCCGCGGGTGCCGCCGCTTCTTCGGCGACGCTTTGGAGAATAGCGGCGCTTTTGGGGATATCAAGGTTTATCGGCTCGTTGACGAGAACCATAGCCCCGAACGCGGGCAGCTCTATGGGTCTTGAGGCGTCAATCTTCCTGCCTGTCAGCGCGTCGGTGAACTCGCCGCGTTGGTTGATATTGAACGTAAACGACTTATCGTCGGCGTTGAGCAACGTAACGGCGACGGACGAGCCGCTTTCCCGAATAAACGAGAACTGCCGATTCAACAGCTGCAGTTGCGCGTAACTGCCTTCATACAGCGCCGGCACCCCCGCGTGCAGGCGGGTCAGCTTCGCTATAAGCATTGCCGATTCGCAGTTTTGGTCATAATTCCTCAAGTCGAACTCGGGGCGCAAAACGGCGTCCCCCGCGTTTTTGTCCCCGCTTTGGCAGTATTCCGAGCCGTAATACACGCTCGGAACGCCCGGCATGGTGAACATAAGGGTGTAAGCGGCGGGCAGATGCTTAAATTCCGTGAGTCTCGAAGCAATCCGCGAAACGTCGTGATTGTCGAGGAAACACAACAACTTCTTCCCTCTGTATATCGTCCAGCCCTCCTTCCCGAACTGGCGGTTGAGGGAGTAGGCGATTTCAAACATGTTCAATTCGTTGAAGCTGGAATACAGCCCTTTATAGCACTCATAATTCGTAACGCTGTCGAGCATTTCGGGGTTGCACCACCGGTTATAGTCGCCGTGGAGGGTTTCGCCCATCAGCCAAAAATCGCTTTTCAAGCCTTTGCAGTGCGCGCGCAGTTCCTTGAGAAAGTTCAAATCGAGGCAATACGCCACGTCTAACCTCAGCCCGTCTATGCCGAATTCCGCGACCCAGCCGGAAATGACGCTTTTCAGATAATCGCGGACGGCGGAATTGTTCAAATTCAGCTTGACAAGCTCATAATGCCCCTCCCAACCCTCGTAGTAAAAGCCGTCGCCGTAATTCGAATTTCCGTCGCGGATGTGGAACCAGTCTTTATATTCGCTCCCCCATTTTTTTTCGCGGACGTCTTTGAATTTTGTAAATTCGCGCCCCACATGGTTGAACACGCCGTCGAGGATAATCCTTATGCCGTTTTCGCGCAGGGCGGCGCAGACGGCTTTAAAGTCCCCGTTCCCGCCCAAGCGGGAATCGACCTTGGTGTAATCGGCGGTGTCGTACCCGTGCGCCGAAGACTCGAAAAGCGGGTTAAACAGCACGGCGTTAAAGCCCAACCGTTTAATTTCGGGGATATGCTCGATTATTTTCAATAACTTCGCCTTGCCTTTGCCGGGGTCAAACGGCGTGAAACTGTTTTCACGCTCCGCCCCGCAGTAACCGAGAGGATAAATTTGATAAATCACCGCGTTGTTGAACCATTCCATAGACGACGCCCTTCCTTTTCAAGTTATTTTCCCTATTTTACCATTATTTTGCCGAATTGTCAACATTTAAACAAGTTGCATAAAAATTTAACCGTTTTTTTTATATGCGATATTTGTGAAATTGTGTAGATTTTTTTTGTACAATATGTTATAATGTTGATTGTTATGATTTTATCAATTAAAAATAACAGATTAAGGAGGCAATTATGGCTTTGAAGAAATGCGCCGTTCCTTTCGCGGGGACGGCGGAGCAGGAAAAGGCTCTGTACGCGGTTATCGACGAGTATAAGAGCGTTCAGGGCGCCCTTATGCCCGTTTTGCAGGGCGCGCAGGAAATTTACGGATACCTGCCTATCGAGGTTCAGACGGTTATCGCGGAAGAAATGGGCGTCCCGCTTGAAAAAGTTTACGGGATTGTTACGTTTTATTCGCAGTTCGCGCTTAACCCGAAAGGAAAGTACAAGGTCGCCGTATGTATGGGAACCGCCTGTTACGTAAGAGGGGCCGGCGATATTCTCAAGAAGCTCAAGGACAGCTTGGGCATAGACCCCGGCGGCATCACCCCCGACGGGAAATTCTCGCTGGAGGACTGCCGCTGCATAGGCGCCTGCGGGTTAGCCCCCGTAATCATGATAAACGAAGACGTTTACGGCAAGCTCACCGGGGACGAGATTGACGGAATCTTGGCGAAGTATTAACGATGATGACGGAATTATCCCTCAACGTCCTCGACGTGGCGCAAAACAGCGTTAAGGCCGGCGCGGGGCTGATTGAGATAAGCGTTGTTATCGATACCGCCGAGGACAGCATGGTTATCGAAATCGACGACGACGGTTGCGGAATGAGCGGCGAGCAGTTAGCGAAGGTAACCGACCCGTTTTACACCACGCGCGAGACGAGGAGCGTGGGGCTCGGCGTTTCGTTCTTCAAGCAGGCGGCGGAAATGACGGGGGGCGGCTTCGAGATAACTTCCGAGGTCGGCAAAGGCACCAAAGTCAAGGCCGTTTTCGTTTTGAGCAGTATTGACCGCCTGCCGCTGGGCGATATGGGTTCCACCGTGGAAACGCTGGTTGTCTATAATGCGGGGATTGATTTTATCTACCGTTACCGCGTTGACGAAGCGGAGTTCGCCCTCTCGACGGCGGAAATGAAAGAGGTTCTCGGCGGCGCGCCGCTGAACGCCCCGGAGGTCGTCGGTTACATCAGGGAATTTCTGGAAGAAAACACAAACGAGTGCAACAAAGGGAAAATCTATTAAACAAAGGAGACGGCACATGAAAACATTAGCGGAATTACAGGCGATTAAGGAAAAGATGCAAGGGCAGGTGAACCTTCGCGACGACGATAAATCCGTCCGCGTGGTCGTCGGAATGGCGACCTGCGGGATAGCGGCGGGGGCGAGACCCGTTCTGCAGGCTTTTTCCGACCTCGTGCAGGCGAACAACCTCAAGGACGTTTCGGTAACGCAAACGGGTTGCATAGGTTTGTGCCAGTACGAGCCGATTGTGGAAATCACCCGCCCGGGCGAGGAAAAGGTTACTTATATAAACATGGACGCGGGCAAAGCCAAAGAGGTGGTCGAACGGCACCTTATGCGCGGCGTTGTTATGGCGGACTATACCATTAACAGTTCCGGAATGGCGAAATAAAGCGAAAGGATTGGTAATATAAATGTTTCGTTCACACGTTTTAATTTGCGGCGGCACCGGTTGCCACGCGTCGGGCAGCGACGGGGTTATGAGCGCCCTTTCGGAGGAAATAAACAAAAACGGACTTGAAAAAGAGGTCGGCGTCGTCAAAACCGGGTGTTTCGGCTTGTGCGCGCTGGGTCCGATTATGGTGGTTTACCCCGAAGGGAGCTTTTATTCGGCGATAAAAGAAAGCGACATCCCCGAAATCGTTTCCGAACATCTGCTGAAAGGGCGCGTCGTCGAACGCCTGCTTTACCGCGAAACCGTATCGGCGGACGGTATTCAATCGCTGAACCACACCGCTTTTTACAAAAAGCAAAAGCGCGTCGCCCTGCGGAACTGCGGCGTGATTAACCCCGAAAACATCGACGAATACATCGGCGCGGACGGTTATCAGGCCCTCGGAAAGGTGTTAACCGAAATGAAGCCCGAACAGGTAATCAAGACCGTCATGGATTCGGGTCTGCGCGGAAGGGGCGGCGGCGGTTTCCCGACGGGGCGGAAGTGGGATTTGGCAAGGAAACTGATTCCCGACGCCGACCAGAAATACGTCTGCTGCAACGCCGACGAGGGCGACCCGGGCGCTTTCATGGACAGGTCCGTGTTGGAAGGCGACCCGCACGTAGTAATCGAGGCGATGGCGATAGCGGGTTACGCGATTGGCGCGACGCAAGGCTATATCTATATCCGCGCCGAATACCCCATAGCGGTTAAACGGCTCCGGATAGCCATCAATCAAGCCCGCGACTACGGCTTGCTCGGGAAGGACATATTCAATTCCGGCTTCGATTTCGACGTGGATATAAGGTTAGGCGCGGGCGCGTTCGTCTGCGGCGAGGAAACGGCGCTCATGGTTTCAATCGAGGGCAACAGGGGCGAACCCCGCCCGCGCCCGCCGTTCCCCGCGGAAAAGGGTCTGTTCGGCAAGCCCACGGTTTTAAACAACGTCGAAACCTACGCGAACATCCCGCAGATTATCTTGAAAGGCGCGGAATGGTTCGCATCCATGGGCACGGAAAAGTCCAAGGGCACCAAGGTGTTCGCCTTGGGCGGCAAAATCAACAACACCGGCTTGGTGGAGGTTCCGATGGGCACGACCCTGCGCGAGGTTGTTTACGAAATCGGCGGCGGGATACCCAAGGGCAAGGCTTTCAAGGCGGCGCAGACGGGCGGTCCGTCCGGCGGCTGTATTTCCGCGGCGAACATCGATATTCCGATTGATTACGACAATCTCATTTCAATCGGCTCTATGATGGGTTCCGGCGGGTTAATCGTTATGGACGAGGATAACTGCATGGTCGACATGGCGAAATTTTTCCTCGAGTTCACCGTGGACGAGTCCTGCGGGAAATGCACCCCCTGCCGCGTGGGGACCAAACGGCTTTATGAAATGCTGGAGAAAATCACTTCCGGCAACGGCGAGATGGAAGACCTCGACAAGATAAAGACGCTTTGCGAATATATCAAGAACAATTCGCTGTGCGGTCTGGGTCAGACGGCGCCTAACCCGGTTCTCTCCATGCTCCATAATTTCAAGGACGAATACGTGCAGCACGTCAAGGATAAAAAATGCGCCGCGAAGGTATGCGCGGGCTTGTTGCAGTATTCCATCCTCGAGGATAAGTGCATAGGCTGTACGGCTTGCGCCAGGGCTTGCCCCGCCGGGGCGATTTCCGGGAAGGTTAAGGAAAAACACGTTATCGACCGAACGAAGTGTGTGAAGTGCGGCGCTTGCGTGGAAAAATGTAAATTCGGCGCGATAATTCGGGCATAATATGTCAGAAAGGATAAAAACTATGGTTAATATAAAATTCAACGGAAAAGAGCACGCCGTCGCCGAGGGACTGACTATTCTCGAAGCCGCGCATGAAAGCGGAATAAATATTCCCTCGCTATGCTGGCTGAAAGGCATAAACGAAATCGGCGCGTGCCGGATTTGCGTGGTGGAAATGGAGGGCGCGAGGAGCCTTGTGGCTTCCTGCGTGTACAGGCTGTCGAAGTTTGACGAGGGGAAAAATATCATCACCCGGTCGCCCGCCGTTCTCGAGAGCAGGAAAACCACCCTTCAACTGCTTTTGTCAAACCATAACAAGAAGTGTCTTTCCTGCGCCAGGAGCGGCGGCTGCGAGCTTCAGGCGCTGTGCCGCGAACTCGGCGTAGACGACGAAAACCGCTTCGATGGCGGGACAAGCCCGACCGATATCGACAATTCGGCGGCGCATATGTACCGCGATAATTCCAAGTGCGTCAGTTGCCGCCGTTGCGTCGCTGCCTGCGAAAAATTACAGGGCGTCGGCGTTATCGGCGCGAACGAGCGCGGCTTCAAAACCGAAATCGCCTGCGCGTTCGATATGCCTTTGGCGGATACCGCTTGCGTTTCCTGCGGACAGTGCATAACCGCGTGTCCGACCGGTGCGCTTTCCGAAAAGGACGATACCGGAAAGGTGTGGGAAGCGCTTAACGACCGCGAAAAGGTCGTCGTCGTGCAGACGGCCCCCGCCGTCAGGGCGGCGCTGGGCGAAGCGTTCGGATTTCCCATAGGGACGCCGGTCGAGGGGAAGATGGCGTCCGCTTTGCGCCAACTCGGCTTTGACGCGGTGTTCGATACCAACTTCGGCGCGGATTTGACGATTATGGAGGAAGCGAACGAGCTTATCGAACGTATTCAAAATAACGGCGTCCTCCCGATGATTACTTCATGTTCCCCCGGGTGGGTAAGGTACTGCGAGGCTTATTACCCCGAAATGCTTCCGCATTTATCAAGTTGTAAATCCCCTCAGCAGATGAACGGCGCTATCACCAAGACCTACTGGGCGGACAAAACGGGCGTTGCCCCCGCGAAAATCGTCAGCGTGTCGGTAATGCCCTGCACCGCCAAGAAATTTGAGATTTCCCGCCGCAATCAATCGGGGCAGGGGACGTATCCCGACCTTGACGTCTCAATCACCACCCGCGAATTGGCGCGGATGATTGACAAAGCGGGAATACGTTTCGCGGATTTGCCGGACGGCGGGTTTGATTCCCCACTCGGGAACGGTTCGGGCGCGGCGGTTATCTTCGGGGCGACGGGCGGCGTTATGGAGGCGGCCCTGCGCACCGCCGTCTGGAAGCTTACCGGCGAGAGCGCGGACAGCCCCGTCGAATTTAAGGAAGTGCGCGGCGTTGAAGGCGTAAAAACCGCCGTTTATAACGTGAACGGAAAGGATATAAACGTGGCGGTGGCGAGCGGCTTGGCTAACGCCAAGATTTTACTGGAAAAAGTCAAAAGCGGAGAGATGAAGCTGCATTTCATTGAAATCATGGCGTGTCCGGGCGGCTGCGTGAACGGCGGCGGTCAAACCGTCGTCCCGAGCGTTATCCGCAATTTCACGGATATACGCGCCGAAAGGGCTAAGGCTCTCTACAGCCTTGACGAAAACAACAAGCTGGCGCGCAAATCCCATGAAAGCCCCGACATCAAGCAGGTTTACGCGGAATTTTTGGAAAAACCGGGCAGCCATAAGGCGCACGAGCTTTTGCATACGGGTTACAAGGCGACGCGTTTGAGCAAGTAAGGCAAAAACGCCCTTTCTCATGACGGGAAAGGGCGTTTTTTTTTTTTTTTTTTTTTTAGTTTTGTTTTTAACGGAAACGACCGCGCGCCGTCGCGGGGTTATACGACAAATTCAGTTTATCCGCTATGAGCGCGATAAACTCCGAATTCGTCGGTTTGCCTTTCGACATATGAACGGTGTGCCCGAAAAAACCGTTCAGCGTATCGACGTCTCCTCTGTCCCAGGCGATTTCGATGGCGTGCCGGATAGCGCGTTCCACCCTTGACGGCGTCGTGAAATACCGTTTCGCCACCGTGGGGTAAAGCAGTTTGGTAACGCGGTTAACCATTTCCGCGTCTTCGACGGAAAGTAAAATCGCCGTCCTTAGATAATGGTATCCCTTGATATGCGCGGGTATTCCGATTTGGTGGATAATATCGGTCAAAACGCGCTCGATATTATCCGCGTCGCACCCTCGCCCCCCGCTTAGAGTTCCTTTCGGTTCGGGCGGCGGCGAATTATCGAGGAGCCTTTCCAACCTCGCGGCGAGAATTTTCGTTTCAAACGGTTTCACCATATAATAACGCGCGCCCGCTTCCATAATCTCCCTTTCCGTTTGCGGCGAATCATAATTGGCGATTATGATAATCAACGGAAAATCCCCGGGCAGGGATTTGATTTCACCGATGAGTGAAACGGCGTCAAGCCCCGGCATTTTCGCCTCCGCGATAACCGCGTCGAATCTTCCCGCTTTATACGCGTCGAAAATGACTCTACCGTTTTTGGGTCTTGTGACCGCGTACATTCCTTTCGCTTTCAAGGCGTCGGCCCAGTTAAGACCGAACTCCATGCTGTCGTCGCCTATCAAAACGCGTTTTTGCTTTATCATTTCCGCCTCCCGTTAAAATTAAATTTTCCTTTATATTAGCACATATGGTTTTAAAATACAACAGCCCGCAATGTAAATCGGCGGATATACCGCCCTTGTTTCGCACAAATCGGTTTTTGGGGCGGCAAAGCCGAATATGTAACGCTTTTATGGTCGTTTAAACTCAAAATGCAAGGCATTTTAAGTTTAAACGACTGTAATTTCCGCGCGTTTCGGTGTAAATCCGTATGTTGAAATTTGTCGAAATTCCTCGAAAACTTTCACGCGGGCGCATAAATTCCGCGCGGTTTTCCGCTATTCGTCTTCTTTTTTCATTTTGTCCGCCGTCAAAACGACTTCCGCGTATATCGCCGCCACGGCGGAGTACAGCTCCGGCGGGATGCGTTCGCCCGAATTGAGCATAACAAGCAAAGCCGCCGTGGAATCGTCCCGGTAAACGGGAACGCCGTTTTCATCGGCTATGTTGACTATTTTTTGGGCGAGATGCCCCAACCCCGCCGCCACTATCACCGGCGCGTAATTCATGTCGGGGTTATATTTCAGCGCGACCGCCGCTTTCTGCCCGAATTTCGGTTTTTTAGGTTCCGCCATATAATCCCCCCTCGTTCGCGATACGGCGAATTTGGCGTAAATTGCCGCCGCAACGGTTTATCGGTTAAACCAAAACGTCGATGCCCGCTCTCCTCTCAAGAATCCGAGGGAATATCTGGGTCAGGTTATGCGGCTCTTTCAAAACGCCCGTCTTGAATTCCCTCACTAAATAGCCCGTATCGGCGATAATCCGATTTATCCTTTCCTTTACGGTCTTTATCTCCCCGGCGAAGCCGTCGGGATATAAAAGGGCCAAACTCATATCCTCGCCCGAGGCGTATACGTCGGTTTCAAACCTGCCCACCGATTCGATTTCAAACGTCAGAAAAAGATGAAAGTTTTTCTTGCCGCCTTCCGCCTGTGAGGCGGCGTTCCTCTCGTCGTTGTCCACCCACAACTCGCCGAACGCCTTCGTATCGCCGATTTGCAAAGGTATGATATAATGGGACAGCGGCGTGAACACGCCCGGCGCGTTAATCAGGCTTTGCAGAAGATTGGAGGCGTTAAAGCTGTTGAGCGATTTTATGGCGGCGTGGTTTATGTTCTTTTCGATAAACGCCGTTAAGTCGTCAAGGGCGGATTTGTCCGCGCCGGCGGGGGGCGGAGGGGGCGGCTTTTCGGGGGGGAGTTCGGACTTTTCCGCCATTTTCATAACGGTTTCGGATAATATTTCAAAAACGCTTTGACGTTCGGCGGTATCGGGGAGCAGTTTCAATATATCGTTGAGATAATTTACCAGCCCGCTTATGCTGTCCGCCTTGCTCAAATCCGCGTTAAGCGCGGCAAGCAAAACCTTGTCGTCGCCGATTAGAACCGTCAGCGTCGATTTAATCGCGTCCATCCCGCTCGTTTTACCCGTCAAAAAGCCCTTCAACCCCTCCGATATACTGTCTGTCGTCAATTCCGGCCGCGGAAAAAAGCCCTCTTTTGACAATTTCTCGCCGAAAAGCGCGGGAAAAGAGCTTTCTTTGTTAAAAACCTCTTGATTTATTTCGGGTTTTGTAGTATCATTGGCTTGGGGAGTTTTTTCGCCGTTTGAGTTCCCGTTTGGGTTCAGCGACGCCGCGTAAGCCTCGAAAGCGTCGATAAGCTCGTTTCTCAGCGACGTCGGTATGTGAATCAGCAAAGCGGAGAAATAGTCCCTTATCATATAATTGTTGGTGTTGTACCTTGAAAGGTTGTGTATAATCAGCGGAATCAAGATTTGCGTTTTCTCGTTGTTTAAAAGGCTTTCCGAAACGTTTTGCAGTAAATTGAGGGTTTCGCCTTTCAGCAACTCGAAAAAGCCGCGCGCGTCGTTCGCCGACCACGCTTCCGAAAGGGAGAAAAGCTGTTCAGAAAGGGTTTGCGACGGCGAAAAATAGCCGGAAAGGAATTTCAGGTTGGAGGAAACGGCGTTGAGGATTTCGTCGCGGTTAAGGGAATAATTTATCGCTTTCAGAAAATTCCCTATGGAATGTGCCAGGTCGTCGTTGCCCGAAACAATCGCCCTCCCGGCTAACGCCCTTAACATATCGAACAGCTTATTGCCCGAGAACATCGACGTTTGCTTCTCTTGGTTGAGGAGTTCTTGGACCAGTTTGTCCGCCGACAGGTAAATTGATTTTGAAAGTTCTTCAAGCTCGCCGTACAACTCGGTGTAACCGTTGGCTTTCGCCGTCGCCAAAAGTTCGCTGTTTATCAGCGTTTTAAGCGTTTCGACAGCCATCGTGGGGTCTTTCGGCGTCTTGACCGTCATGGGGATTAAATCCTTGCGGTCGGGCGCGAGGGAGCGGTTTCCGGCTTCGCGTTCGCCGGCTTCTTTCGCGGCTTGCGGCTTGGTGAGCTGGATTATTTCAAATTGTTCGCTGCCGGGAGGGCGGTTATTGTTCAGCGACGTCGACGAATAGCCTTTTCCCTGCACGGGATTGGAAATCTGCGGTATGCCTGCCATTTTCGGATAACCCTCTCTTTAATAAAGAATAAATCGCGCGGCGTTTCTTATACATTTTATCATAAATTTCAAAAATAAGCAATTATATACGCGATTTTTTAATAAAAATATATGAAAATTAAAATTTATTAACAAATTTCATGTAAAATGTGCTATAATGACTATAATGGAGATAATTATAACGAAAGGACAGGTGGAAAACAATGGCAAAAGTCGAACCCGGAATGGAGGCAATGCTCGACACATACTTGTTTGAGAGCAGCACCCTTCTTGAACAGCTTGACGAAATACTTCTGCGGACGGAACAGGCCGGGTCTTTTACGGACGAGGACATAAACGAGATTTTCCGTATAATGCACACGGTTAAAGGTTCGTCGGCGATGATGGGTTTTGAGAGCCTTCAAAAACTTGCCCATAAGGGGGAGGATATGTTTTTTCTGATAAGGGAAAACACCAACCTCCCCGACACGTCTTTCGTGTACGACCTCGTTTTCCGTATGTCCGACCTGTTCAAGGCGGAAATCGACTTAATCCAGACCGAAGACGACTATGTGCCGACGGATTTCTCGAATATAATAGCCGAACTTGAAAACGGGGCGGCAATGCTTTCGGGAGAGGCGCAGGCGATTGAAAACGGGACGGCGCCGCCGGTTCCCGGCGCGGGTTCGCAACCCGCGCAACCCGCGAAAAGTTTCGACAAGGACTGCGTAACAATCCGCGTTATCTTCGAGCACGGCGCCGAAATGGAGAACCTGCGCGCGTTTTTGCTGCTCAATAAAATCAAAGAAGAAGCCGACGTTTTGGATTGTTCCCCCGCAGACGTGGAAAATAATCCCGAAACCGCCGCTTACATCGCCGAACACGGTTTTAGGATTACTTTCAAGGCGGAAGACAAGGAAAACGTGTTCAAAACCGTCGAAAACGCGCTTAACGTCGAGTCTTACGAGGTCGTTGACAACAAGACCCCCGAAAAAGAGAAGGCGGCGGATTCCGGCGTGGTCGAGGATTCCGAGCACCGCGTCAACGCCCCGCAGAAAAAACCCGCGGAGAAAGAACCGGCGGCCGCCGCGCCGCCGGCGGCGGCGAACGCGGCGGCGCAGCACGGCGGCGGTTCCGGTAAGCAGAGCATTATCAGCGTGAATTTGGTGAAATTAGACCAGCTTCACGATATTGTGGGCGAAATTATCACAACCGAATCCATGGTTATATCAAACCCCGAGTTAGACGGCCTGCAGCTTGAAAGTTTCCATAAGGCGGCGCGGGAACTGCGAAAGCTGACGGACGAACTTCAAGACACGGTTATGTCTATCAGGATGGTTCCGCTTTCGGGTCCGTTCCAAAAGATGAACCGCATTGTCCGCGACATGAAAATGAAGCTGGGGAAAGACGTCGACCTCGTTATAGAAGGGGAAACCACCGAGGTTGACAAATCTATAGTGGATAACCTTAACGACCCGCTTATGCACCTTGTCCGCAACTGTATGGACCACGGGATAGAGGAACACGCCGAGGACAGGATTACGCGCGGGAAGAATACCAAGGGCTATATCAAGCTGTCCGCGGCGAACGCTTCCGGCGAGGTAATCATCACCGTCAGCGACGACGGCGGCGGAATAGACCCCGAAAAGGTTCTCGACAAGGCGGAGCGCAACGGTATGCTGACGAAGCCCAGGAACGAGTATTCCGAGCGCGAGGCGCAAAACCTCATTACCCTGCCCGGTTTCTCCACCAACGAGGAAGTTACCGAGTATTCCGGGCGCGGCGTGGGCATGGACGTGGTTAAGCAGAATATTGAGAAATGCGGCGGCACCGTCGTGGTTGAAAGCAAGGTGGGCGTCGGCACTTCGTTTATCATTAAAATTCCTTTGACCCTCGCGATTATCGAAGGCATGGAAATCGAGGTCGGCGGCACGATATTCACAATCCCGATTTCCATGATAAAACAGAGTTTCAAGGTTACGAGCGACCAGATTATCCGCGACACCCAGCGCGGCGAAATGATAATGATTCGCGGGGTGTGTTATCCGATTATGCGTCTGCACGAACGGTTTAACATTCCGTCGGACGTCACGAACTTCGAGGACGGCATACTGTTGCTTGTCGAAACCGAAAATAAAAGCGTCTGCCTGTTCTCGGACAAGCTGATTGGCGAGCAGCAGGTGGTCGTGAAGCCTTTTCCGCCTTATTTCGGCAGGTATAACATTAAAGCGGGCGGGCTGTCCGGCTGCACCATCATGGGGGACGGCAGCATCGCGCTTATCGTCGACGTCGCGAACCTTATCGAAAATTAAAAACCAATTATCAACCAGAACGGAGGGTATAAAATGAGCGAGGCAAAAGAAATAGCCATTTCAAAGCAAAACGTGTCTTCCGGCGGGAAGAACGCCATCCGAACCGAAAAGGAAAGCGAAATCACAAAGGTTCTCACTTTCTTGATAGACGAGCAGGTCTACGGGATTGAGATACCGTATATCATCGAGATAATCGGCGTTCCCAAGATAACGCGGGTGCCGTGCTTTGAGATTCCCGATTTTATCAAGGGCATCATCAACGTCCGCAGTAAGGTCGTCCCGGTCGTGAACGTCCGCGCCTGTTTCGGCAAGGAAGAGATTGAATACGACGAACGCGCCTGCACCATTATCGTTTCGCACGACAACGTTTCGGTGGGGCTGATTGTGGACGAGGTTCTTGACGTGCTTTCCGTTTCGGAAAAGCATATCGCCGAGACGCCGGAATTGAATCATGTGAACAATAATAAGTTCATAGACTATATTCTGGAGATGAACGATGGGATTAAGCTGGTGCTTGATATCCAAAAGCTCATTTTCGACCACGACGTCGCTTATTAAAATAACGGGAAAGAGACACGACTATGCCTTCAATGAACATTTCGGACGCCGACTTTAAACGGCTTGTTGATTTCATGGAAAACAAGTACGGCATTAACCTCAAACAAAAGCGCGTTTTGATTGAGGGGCGGCTTTCCAACACCATCACCCAAAGGGGGTTTAAGGATTTTTCCTCGTTTTTGAACATGGTTTTCGCCGATAAGACCGGCACCGAAATGGTCAGTCTGCTGAACAAGCTCACTACCAACCACACCTATTTTATGCGCGAGGACGGGCATTACGACTATATGAAAGAGGTTGTCATGCCTTATTTTGAACAGGTCAAGAAAGACCACCGCGTGTATTTATGGAGCGCGGCGTGTTCAAGCGGGGAGGAACCTTATACCAACATAATGCAGTTGCTTGAATACTTCGGCCATAAGCCCGTTATGTGGAACATATCCACGCTCGCGACCGATATTTCCCAGCGTGTTTTGGATATAGCGAAAGCCGCCGTTTATCACAAGGAATCAATGGAGCATCTTCCCGACACCTGGAAGAAAAAGTATTTTATCCCCGCTCCCAACGACTGTTTCAAGGTTTCTCCCGATATTATAAGGCGGGTCGAGTTTAAAACCTTCAACCTCATGGATAAAATACCTTTCAGAAGTTATCCGTTTGACTTGATTTTCTGCCGCAACGTCATGATTTACTTTGAAATGCAAACCAAGGTTGACCTCGTCAACCGCCTGTACGACGTGCTGTCGCCGGGCGGGTATCTGTTCATCGGGCACGCCGAAAGCATTCCGAGGGATTCGACCAAGTTTGAGTATATCAAACCCGCGATTTACAGAAAGCCTCTCGGCAGGTAAAAACGGATAAACAGACGATTACAAAATAGGGGAATGTTATGCCACAGAAAAAAATCCGAACCCTTGTCGTTGACGATTCGGCGATGTTCAGAACGGTTATTACCAGCGCCCTCACAGCCTCTTCGGATATCGAGATAATCGGTACCGCCGTCGACGCGATGGAAGCGAACGATAAAATCCTGTCCCTAAATCCCGACGTCGTAACCCTCGACGTCGAGATGCCCAAAATGAACGGTATCGAGTTTTTGAAAAAACTGGTACCGAAGCAAAAGGTCGCCGTAATCGTCGTAACCTCTTCGGCGGTGGAAGCGTTTGAAGCCACCGCGGCGGGCGCGGTCGACTTTATCAAAAAGCCGTCGGCGAAAGAGATGGACTCTTTCGCCCATGAGTTGCGCAAGGCGGTAAGGGTCGCTTCCACGGCGAGGGTCGGGGCCGGCAGGCTTTTTTACGCCGCCCCCGCCGCCCCGTTGCCGAACTTAAACATACTGAACATCGCCGGAAACGCCAATAAGGTTATCGCGATTGGCGCGTCCACGGGCGGAACCGACGCCATTCAAGCCGTCGTGCAGGATTTACCCGCGAATACGCCGGGTACCGTTATCGTGCAGCATATGCCCGCCGGGTTCACCAAGATGTACGCCGACCGCCTTAACCGGGCGTGCAAGATGGAGGTGCGCGAGGCTCAGGACGGCGACAGGCTGAAACAGGGGCTCATTTTAATCGGGGCGGGCGAGTTTCATCTGCGTTTGAAGAGGGATGTGAAAGGCTATTACGTCGAGTGCAAGCGCGGCGAAAAGGTTTCGGGGCACTGCCCGTCCGTGGACGTGCTGTTTGAGAGCGTCGCGGAAACCGCCAAGAACGGCGCCATCGGGGTTATCCTTACGGGAATGGGGGCGGACGGCGCGAAAGGTCTGCTCAGCATGAAAAACGCCGGCGCTTACACAATAGGTCAGGATAAGGAAACCTGCATCGTTTACGGGATGCCGATGGTGGCGTTTAACATGGGCGGCGTGGTGAGGCAGGCACCTTTGCAGAATATTACGGCGATGATACTGGAAAGGCTGAGATAGCGCGGACCTTCGCGGACTTCGAGTTTATAATCGTCGACGACGGCTCACCCGATAAAATCGGCGCGAGGGGCAAATTATTTTTAAATATATCGTTATTCCCGACATAAATGACGACCCCCGCGATTTTAAATTTTTGAACCCGGGCTTGACGACGCGCTTACCCGCAACCTCGGAAAAACTTTTACGGTGACCGACACCGCCGAGGAAGCGGCAAAAACAAGCGACGTCCGCTTTTTTTGCGTAGGCACGCCCGCGAACGCGGACGGAATAAATTTGCCATACGGACGCCGGCGGCGTCTGTTGACGGGAGCGGCGAGAGCTTTATGTAGGCGTGAGCCGCTCCCAATTTTACCGCGTTTTACGTTTTTTTTTAACAAAAAACGCCGAATTGAAACTTTAATTGTCCAAAGCGGTTATTGTAAACGCGGCGGCGTTTTTATGCCGTTCGCCTATTGACAAGCGGTGTTAATTGTATTAAAATAGGTTTGTCAGACCTCCGTACGGCGGAAAATCAACCGCAAAGCCGCCGCGATACGGTTTCCGAGGAGGTCTGTATAACTTTAAAAAAACGGAGGACATCAAAATGAGTGAATTTTTCAAGGACATTCCGCGCGTCAAGTACGAAGGCAGGACTTCCGACAACCCGCTGTCGTTCAAATTCTACAACCCCGACGAGGTAATCGGGGGCAAAACCATGCGCGAAACGTTGAAGTTCGCGCTTTCATGGTGGCACACGATGGGGGGCGACGGAACCGATATGTTCGGTTCGGGGACGGCGGATAAAAGCTGGAACGCTTCCGACGCCGCCAAACGCGCCGAAAACAAGATTTACGCCGCGTTCGAGATAATGGATAAGCTGGGGGTCGATTATTTTTGCTTCCACGACAGGGATATTTCCCCCGACTACGGTTCGCTTGCCGAAACCAACGCCAAACTTGACGAAGCGGTTGAAATCATCGCCCAAACACAGGCGAAAACGGGTAAAAAGCTGCTTTGGGGAACCGCTAACTGCTTTTCCCACCCCCGTTATATGCACGGCGCGGGGACTTCTCCGTCGGCCGACGTGTTCGCTTTCGCGGGGGCGCAGATAAAAAAAGCGCTTGAGGTTACCGTTAAATTAGGCGGGGACGGTTACGTTTTCTGGGGCGGCCGCGAAGGGTACGAAACGCTTTTGAACACCGACATGGGTCTGGAGCTTGACAACATGGCGCGTTTAATGCGGCTTGCCGTCGATTACGGGCGTTCCATAGGGTTCAAGGGCGACTTCTACGTCGAGCCGAAGCCGAAGGAACCCACGAAGCATCAGTACGACTTTGACAGCGCCACCGTAATAGGTTTCCTCCGCAATTACGGCTTGGATAAGGACTTCAAACTGAACATAGAGGCGAACCACGCCACTTTGGCGATGCACACTTTCCAGCATGAGCTGCGGGTCGCGCGGGAAAGCGGGATGTTCGGCTCGATTGACGCCAACCAGGGCGACACGCTGTTAGGGTGGGACACCGACCAGTTTCCGACGAACGTTTACGATTGCGCTTTATGTATGTACGAGGTAATCAAGGCGGGCGGCTTTACAAACGGCGGCTTGAACTTCGATTCCAAGGCGCGGCGCGGTTCGTTCGCCCCGGAGGATATATTCCATTCCTACATAGCGGGGATGGACGCTTTCGCGCTGGGTTTGAGAATAGCCGACAAGATGATATCCGACGGAAAAATCGACAAGTTCGTCGCCGACAGATACGCGAGTTGGGGCGAAGGGATAGGCAAGGACATTATATCGGGCAAGGCGAAGTTAGCCGATTTGGAGAAGTACGCGCTTGAAAAGGGCGAGGTCGTGTCTTCTTTGTCGAGCGGCAGACAGGAATACCTTGAAAACATTATGAACGGGGTTATGTTTAATTTATAACTTTAAGGAGAAAGCACAATGCCATACGTTTTGGGAATAGATATAGGAACGTCGGGGACGAAGACCGTCCTCTTCGACGAAAACGGCGGTCCGGTTTCTTCCGCGACGCATGAATACCCCCTTTACACCCCGAAGAACGGTTACGCGGAGCAGTCGCCCGAGGACTGGTGGAACGCTTCCGCCGGCGGCGTGCGCGACGTGATTGACGAAAGCGGCGTCGACGCTTCCGAAATCAAGGGGATAGGCTTATCGGGGCAAATGCACGGGCTTGTCATGCTTGACGGCGACGACAAGGTTTTACGCAAATCAATCATATGGTGCGACCAAAGAACGGCGGCGGAGGCGGACGAAATCACCAAACGGGCGGGGCGCGACAAGCTTATTGAGGTTACCGCCAACCCCGCGATTACGGGGTTCACCGCCGCGAAAATCCTGTGGGTGCGCAACAACGAGCCGGAAATCTATGAAAAATGCCGGCACATCCTTTTGCCTAAAGACTATATCCGCTTTATGCTTACCGGCGAATACGCCACCGAGGTTTCGGACGCGTCGGGAATGCAGCTGCTCGACGTTCCCAAGCGCGACTGGTCGGGCGAGATTTTAAAACTTCTCGAAATAGACGGGGCGTTGTTGCCGAAAGTTTATGAGTCCCCCGAAATAACGGGAAAAATCACCAAGAGCGCCGCCGAGTTAACGGGATTGGCGGAAGGAACTCCCGTCGTGGGCGGCGCGGGCGACAACGCGGCGGCGGCGGTCGGAACGGGCGTCGTCGAGGACGGAAAGGCGTTCACGACCATAGGCTCGTCGGGGGTGGTTTTCGCGCATATGTCGAATATCGCGATTGACAAGGGCGGGCGCGTTCACACTTTCTGTTGCGCCGTGCCCGGGGCGTGGCACGTTATGGGCGTTACCCAAAGCGCGGGGCTGTCGCTGAAATGGTTCAGGGACAACTTCTGCTGGGGGGAAATGGAGACGGCGCTCCAAATGGGGGTAGACCCGTATTATCTGACCGACAAAGCGGTCGAAGCCGTTCCGATAGGCTCCAACAGGCTGATTTACCTTCCTTATCTTAACGGGGAGCGCACCCCGCACTTAGACCCGAACGCGCGCGGCGTGTTTTTCGGGCTTTCGTCCATGCATAAAAAGAGGGATATGCTCCGCGCGATTATGGAAGGCGTGGCGTTTTCCATGCGGGACTGCGCCGAGGTAATACGCGAAATGGGTATAAGCGTCAGCGACATGATGGCTTGCGGCGGCGGAGGAACTTCGCCGATTTGGCGGCAGATGTTGGCCGATTTATACTCCTGCCCCGTAAAAACCACGCTTAACAAGGAGGGGCCCGCGCTCGGCGCCGCGCTGTTGGCGGCGGTGGGAACGGGGATATACAAGAGCGTGCCGGAAGCCTGCAAAGCCGTCGTCAAACCAGAACGCGTTCAGGAGCCGATAGCGGAAAACACGGGGAAATACGAGAAAGCGTATTCGTTGTACAAAAGCCTTTACCCCGCCGTGAAAGACGGTTACAGGGCTTTGGCCGAACTGAACCTTTAAGATTTTTATTAAGACGAGGAGGAACCATGAAACTGTTTATCGATACCGCGAACGTAGCGGATATTAAGCGCGCGAACGACATGGGGATAATCTGCGGCGTTACCACCAACCCGTCGCTGATTGCGAAAGAGGGCAGGGATTTCAAACAGGTCGTAACCGAAATAACGTCAATCGTCGACGGGCCCGTTTCCGCGGAGGTAATCTCGCTCAACGCCCCCGAAATGGTCGAGGAAGCCGTTCCGCTGTCGAAAATCCACAAGAACATCGTCATCAAGCTCCCCATGTGCGAGGAGGGGCTGAAAGCCTGCAAAGCCCTTACCGCGAAAGGTATAAAAACCAACGTAACGCTGATTTTTTCGGCGGCGCAGGCGCTTTTGGCGGCGAAAGCCGGCGCGACGTTCGTCAGCCCGTTTTTGGGGCGGCTTGACGACGTGGGGACGCGGGGAATGGAATTGATTGAGGAAATCGTGGATATTTTCGCCGTTCAGGAAATAGCGACCGAAATCATCGCGGCTTCCATAAGAAACCCCATTCACGTAACGCGGTCGGCGCGCGCGGGCTGTCATATAGCCACCGTCCCCGCGAACGTGTTGTGGCAGTGCCTTAACCATCCGCTGACGGATTTGGGGATAGAGCGGTTTTTGAAAGACTGGGAGGGCTTTGCCGCGAAATAAAGTTTATCAATTGAGTCCCTCTAACAACCTATTGAATAATCGTTGAGATATGGTATAATAAAAGAAAAAAGTGTGAGGGACAAAAAATGCAGTATTCTTTTTTCGATAAGAGCAATCGGCTTGAAAA
>JAIRWC010000035.1 GCA_031253495.1 Oscillospiraceae bacterium
ACGGCGAACGCCCTCGCCGGCAACGACGACATGTTCAAACAAAACGGGTTCGACGATTTCATATCAAAACCGATAAACGCGCGGCATTTGGACACTGTTTTAAATAAATACATCCGCGACCGCAATTCGCCGGAAACGGAAAGGCGCGAGGCGGCTAATGCCGTTCCCGCCGAAGCCGTTTCAAAACCGCCCGAGGTATTCGGCGCCTGCGGGCGCGGCGCGCCGTCGCGGCAACGCAAACCCGATTCGCCGTTTAAAAACGGCGAATCGCGTAAACGGCCGAAATTTTTAGTTCCACTTATTTTCACGGCAGTCGTGCTGCTGACGGTTTTATACCAACACGGCGAATACGACGCCGCGGGGCGGGACAGCGGCAGCCCCTTTTACCAAAATTTGGCGGAAGCTCCCGCGTATGTAAAACGCGGATTCGACCCGAACAGTCTCCTTGAAATTCCGGCGGAAAATTCCGGGGGGTGGGCGCGTTTTGAATACCCGCCGTTTCGTATAATGGATTCTCCCCTGCCGGATTTGCCGTACCGCCCGTTCCTTTCGCCTTGGGGCATGGATACGGAGGAATTTACCGTCGCCGTTTTATTTGAAATGGACGGGCAATCCGCCGCGTTCGCGGACGGCGGCGTAAATTTCGGGAAAAACGCCGTTCCGGGGATTTTTTTGTCCTCCATAGGGGAGAACTGGGAGATTTTCCTTAACGGAAAGCTCATACGCTCTGAAACGCATTTGGACGACGCGGGGGAAATCGTGTCCCGCCGCACATGGAGGGACGTATATTTCCCTTTTGAAACCGCGCTGTTGGTTCCGGGTACGAATATCCTGACATTCAGGATTATCGGCGACCCCGCCTATGACGCGACCGGGCTTTATTACGCGTCGCGTAATTACATAGACGACTACGGGAGCATCGAGGCGAGGCAACGCAATTTCTTCCTCGCGGCGTTGTGCGGCGTATTCGGCTTCGCCGGTTTTTATTACCTGACGCTGTTTCTCTCAATCAGGGAAAAAAGGGAGCTTTTCAATCTTTATTTCAGTCTTTTCTCGTTTTTGCTGTGCATCTACGCCGTGGTAAGAAACGATAGTATGGTAAATTCTCTGATTCCCGATTCGGATATTTCCATACGCTTGGAATATGCCTCCTTGTTTATGCTGCTCCCGGTGTTCGGGCTGTTTGTCGAGAACATGGGGCGGCGCAAAACAACAAAGCCCACTTGGGTTTTCCTCGGATTTTGCGCGCTGTCGACCATAAGCCAGACTTTTTTCTGCGCCCAGTTCGGAGACGAGGTTTTGGCGGTCTGGAACGTTTTTGCTTTAATTTACCTTACTTACGTTTTCTTCCACGATATAGCGGCTTTTTATATCCGTGCGCGGCGCGAAAGCAAGAGGGCGGAAAAATCCGACGAAACCGACACGCGTTTCGGAAATATCCTTTTCGGTTCGGCTATGGTCTATGCCTGCGTAATATATGACACCGCGGGCGTGATACTGTTCAACGCCCCTTTCAGCATTTTTTTGTACGGCGTCTTCGCGTTCCATATCCTGATAACTTTCAGCCTGTCGCAGAGGTTCGCCGGAATGTACAAGCGGTTGGGGGAATCGAACGCCGTTTTGGAAGCCGCCGTTCAAGAGCGCACCCTTGAATTGGAAAGGCAAGTCGAGATAGCGGTTCGCGCTTCCAAAGCGAAAAGCAATTTCCTCGCCGATATGTCCCACGAGATACGCACGCCGATGAACGCGATTATGGGAATAGCGCAAATCGAGCTTCAAAAAGGCGACCTAACGGAAAACCAAACGGTTGCGCTGGAAAAAATATACAACGCCGGCGACACACTGCTTGGAATTATCAACAGTATTCTTGACCTGTCGAAAATAGAAACGGGGAAGCCGGAATTAAACCCCGCCGAATATGACATACCAAGCCTTATCAACGACGTGGCGCGGATTAACGCCGTGCGTATCGGTTCCAAGCGAATTGAGTTTCTGCTTGACATAGACGAAAATCTGCCGCTTAAGATGTTCGGCGACGAACTGCGGCTCAAACAGATTTTGAACAACTTGCTTTCAAACGCCGTAAAGTACACCGAAGAGGGCTATGTTAAGCTGTCGGCGAGCCATACCGCCGAAAATGGCGACGTGTTCCTGCGTTTCGCGGTAGAGGACACGGGGCAGGGCTTGAAGCCCGAGGACAAAGACCGGCTGTTTTCAAAGCATCCGCGTTTCAACGCCGAGGCGAACCGCTTTGCGGAGGGGACGGGAATAAGTCTTAACATAACCGAAAACCTTGTAACGATGATGGACGGAAAAATCGAGGTTGAAAGCGAGTACGGCAAAGGCAGCGTGTTTACCGTAACGGTGAAACAAAAAGCGGTGAACGGCGAAACCGTCGGTTCAAAGATTTCACGGCGCCCGCGCGATTTTGCCTTCGCGGACGGCGGGCGCGCCGAAAGTTTGCCGGTCGTCCGCGAGCCGTATAACCCGCAAATGCGGCAAAACGCAACAGACCCGGAACTGCTCGCGGTATTCCGGCGCGATATACAAAAAACCGTCGCCGTGCTGCGGGAAACGGTTGAAAACGGCAATACAAAGCTGTTCACCACCGCCGTCCACGGCGCGAAGTCCGCACTCGCAAATATCGGCGAGACCGAGCTTTCAAAAACGGCGGCCCGGCTTGAAAGCGCGGGGCGCGGCGGCGATACGGGATATATATCCGCGAACGCGGAAAGGTTTGCGGAAACGCTCGAGGCTTTAGCCGAAGAATTAACCCCGAAAGAAACGGGGGGCGCGGACGGCGGCGACGTAACGGAAGACGACGCGTATCTGGCGGAGCAGCTGCGCGTGATAAAATCAGCCTGCGAGGATTACGACGATACCGCCGCGTACGCGGCTTTAGACCGATTGGGGGAAAAGCGCCTGAAAAAAGAAACCTCGAAAATACTCGATGAAATTCGCGGCGATTTATTCTTGAACAGCGATTTTGAGGGGGCGGCGAAACGGGCGGAGAAGTTTATAAACGAGTTGGCGGAGCGAGCGTATGGGCAGTGTTGAAAAACACGTCATAAACTCTTGCAAAAAATGTCAAAATATGTTATAATAAGTGAAACTTTTGTGAAAGGCGGATAATGTCAATGAAAAAGAAAATCTTAAGCGTATTTTTGACGCTCGCCATGGCGGCGGGCGTCGTCCTCGTCCCGAACGGGGGATTGATATTTAAATCGTCGGCGGAATCTTCGGACGATTATGAATATGTCAATAAATATATTACTCTTTCAAAGCGGGACTATTCGTGGGACTATCTGCCGGAATTACACGTGAATACCGACCTTTCGGAAAACTCCGCGACATTAACGTGGAAAGCCGTTCCCGACGCGGTGCAATATGATATTTTACGGTATAATTCGACGAAAAAAGAATATGCCATAATCGCTACCAAAAAAGGGAATGCGACAAGCCATAAGATTACCGGCTTAAAACCGGGTACCTTTTATACGTTCCGGGTGCGCGCCCAGACGAGTTATGAGGGGAATAGATACATTTCGAATTTGTCGGATATAAGTGTGCGGACGCTCGACGACCCGTCAAAAATCAAGAGCCGCAACGATAAAATCGACAAGGGTTATACGGCGGGCGTTACATCCAAAACGGTGAAAATATCCGCAAAAAACATTTATACGACTGCCGATACAAGGTCAAATTGGGCGCGGGTTTCCTCGCTCACGCAATTCGTCGATAAGGGCGGCAACCCCTGTTTCGCGTATGAAGACGGCGACTATATAAAAATAGCCAAGCTCGACAAGAACCAAAAGCTGACCTCAACCTTGAAAATCAAGAAAAAATATCCGCTCTTCGGCGGGTTGACAAGCGACGCGAAGGGCAATTATTACATCGTGTGGGGGCAGGACGACGAAAAAGAAAAGAAAACGGTCGTTACGTTGGCGGTATCAAAGTATAACGGCGACGGCAAGCATATAAAAACGACGACGTATCAAGGCGGGGATATAGGCACAAAATTGCCGTTCTACTACGGGGTTACAGGAATGACGCCATACCGCTGCGGAAATTGCGCTATAGCCTTGAAAGGCGACGTTTTGGTCGTCAATTACGCCAGAACCATGTATAAATCGTCCGACGGGTTAAATCACCAAAGCAACGGGGTGATTGCGGTAAATATATCTTCCATGGAGAAGAATCAGGATTACGGTTCATATGCCAGCCATTCCTTCGACCAGCGGGTGATGTTCGACAAAACGGGGGCTGTTTGGTTCGCCCAACACGGCGACGCTTATCCGCGCGGGTTTAAAGCAGAGACGGAAGGAAAAGCCTTTGTGCCGTTTCATTTTTACCTTGACGCGTCCGATTTCAGCGATATGTATATAGTAAACATCACGAACGCGCAATTAGGCGGAATAGTCGAAACAAGCACGGGAATAGTTTTAGCCGGCGCGTCGGTTAAGGGCATGACGAAAAGCACGTATGAAAAACAGTCGCGGAATCTTTTTGTCGTTTACGCAGACCCGGAGTTGAAGATGCCGGGCGGCAAATCCCGCACGGGCGATTGCAACGGCGCCAAGGTTACGGACACGGGCATATTATGGCTCACGGATTACGGCACGGATTATGAAGCGCGGGAATCGCAGGTCGTTTATACAAACAACGACAGAATAGTGGTTATGTGGGAAAAGCACAACAGGAAGACCGGGAAATTCGCGCAGAGTTATTATATGGTTTTAAGTTCAAACGGCGCGGTTTTGCAAAAAGCCGCCCCCATGAATAAAATACGGCTGAACGCCTGCGAGGAACCCGTTTACGCGAACGGCAGGATTTATTGGGTAACGGCGGAATATGGCGGGAACGCGAAAATCCACGAATTGAAAATAGGCGAGCTTGTCCCGAAAAAGAAATAACGTTTCGGTTCTCGTCGGAAACCGTATCGCGGCGGGGTGTTACGGAACGGCGTTAGGGTATGTTTGGGGGCGCGGGCTTGACAAACGCGCCGGGCGGTGGTATAATAGGCGCGGGCGGCAAACGCGCAAAAATTTTAACCGCTTTAAAATAAAAGCTTCGCGGAGTTTTTATTGAATTATAAAACGCGGGGAGGAACCCAATGAAATCCTATAAATGCAAAAACATCAGAAACATCGCCCTTGTCGGTCATGGCGGAAGCGGTAAAACCGCCTTAGCGGAAGCGTTGGTATTCAAAAGCGGCGGCTCCGACAGACTGGGGCGCGTACCGGAGGGCAATACGGTCTGCGACTACGACCCGGAGGAAATAAAAAGAAAGATTTCGCTCAACACCTCCCTTGCCTACGCCGAATGGAAAGACGTTAAAATCAATATCGCGGACACCCCGGGGCAGTTTGATTTTATAGGCGGGATGTACGAGGGGATTAGGGCCGCCGAAACGGTTATTATCGCGCTCCCCGCCAAAGACGGCGTTCAGGTGGGGACAATCAAGGCGTATAACGAAACGGTCAGGCAGGGGAAAGCGCGCGTCTTCGCCGTTACGAAAACCGACGAGGAAAACGCCGATTTCGGCAAAGCGCTCGAGGGGATTGAAGCGCAGTTCGGTTCGTCCGCGCGCCCCGTGATAATACCGGGGGGGGACGGCGTTCTCGTAAACCTGCTGACCATGAAAGCGCACAAATACGACAAAGCCGGGAACCGTTCGGAAACCGCTTTGCCCGCGGGCGATTTTAAATCCTTGCGTTCAAAACTGGCGGAAGCCGTAGCCGAAACCGACGAGGCGTTAATGGAGCGTTTCTTTGAAAGCGAGGGCGAGGACTTCACCGACGGGGAATTTGCCAAGGGCGTGCGCGACGGGTTGGTTCAAGGGGTAATCGCGCCCGTAATCTGTTGTTCCGCCGAAACCCTTTTAGGGATTGACATGATACTCGACCTAATCGCGGACTCGTTCCCGGCCGCCGACGAAACCGACGGGGAGAGGTCGGGCGACGCGAGAATCAAATACGACGAATCCGCTCCTTTGGCGGCGTATATATTCAAAACCCTCGCCGACCCGTTCGTCGGGAAGATGAGTTTTGTGAAAATCATAACGGGTTCGTTAAGCGCGAAAGCCGAACCCACGAACTCCCGCACGGGCGAGACGGAGCGGTTCGGTAAGATATTGGCGTTGAGAGGCAAAAAGCAAGACGAGCTGACGGAAGCGTTCGCGGGGGATATAGTGGCGGTTACCAAACTTGACGCGACCACCGGCGACGCGCTTTGCGCCGCTTCAAAAATCGTCGGTTTCAACCCGGTTGAATTTCCCGTACCCTGTTTTTTCCGCGCCGTTTCCGTAAAAGGCAAGGGCGACGAGGGTAAAATCAGCAACGCCCTCGGGCGCATTATCGAGGAGGATTTAACGCTTTCCTACGCGAATAACGCCGAAACCCACCAACGCGTTTTGGGCGGGCTTGGCGAACAGCACCTCGACGTCGCCGTCAGCAAAATGAGGAACAAGTTCGGCGTGGAGGTGGAGCTTTCGGAACCGATTATCGCCTATCGCGAAACCATACGCAAAAAGGTCGTGAACATCGAGGGCAAACATAAAAAACAATCCGGCGGCGCCGGGCAGTTCGGGGTGGTTATAATGGAATTTGAGCCGCACGCCGGAGACGAGCTGATTTTCGAGGAACGGGTGTTCGGGGGCAGCGTGCCCAAGCAGTTCTTCCCCGCCGTTGAAAAGGGTTTGAGGGAAAGCGTGGAACACGGCGTACTCGCGGGTTATCCCGTCGTAAGGCTCAAAGCGACGCTGGTCGACGGCAAGTACCATCCCGTGGACAGCAAGGAAATAGCGTTCGTGCAGGCGGCGCGCCTCGCGTTTAAGGAAGGCGTGAAAGAAGCGTCCCCTTGTTTGCTTGAACCAATACTTTCCATGAAAATCCTCGTCGGCGACGAGAACACGGGCGACGTAATGGGGATAGTCAACAAGCGGCGCGGCGCGGTTCTCGGAACCAACCCCGCGGGCGGCGGCATGACCGTGATAGAGGCCGAAATGCCGCAAGCCGAAACGTCGGATTTCGCGCTTGTCATTTTGCAGATGACGAAAGGCATGGGCAGCTTTACGCAGAAATTCGCGAGGTATCAGGAGCTTCCGCAAAACCTTGAGGCGGAGGTTATCGCCAACGCCCCGAAACGGGAAAACAATTAACCGACCGCGCCGTCGCGGCGGACTCGCCGCGTTTTAATTGAAGATTGGCATAAGGAGCGACCATGAACGGAAAATGTTTGATAATCGGCTGCGGCGGCGTGGCGAGCGCCGCCGTTCACAAATGTTGCCAAAACAGCGGCGTTTTCAAGGAAATTATGATTGCCGCCCGAACCAAGTCCAAATGCGACGGGCTGAAGGCAAAACTTGAGGGGACGACTTCCGCGGTTATCCGCACGGCGCGGGTCGACGCCGACGATATAGGCGAGTTAATCACGCTGATTGGCGGTTTCGAGCCGGACGTCGTTTTGCACCTCGCGCTGCCCTATCAGGATTTGTCGATAATGGAAGCCTGCCTCGCCACCAAAACCCACTATGTGGATACCGCGAATTACGAACCGCCCGACGACGCTAAGTTTGAATACAAATGGCAGTGGGCATACCGCGAAAAGTTTGAGAAAGCGGGGATAACGGCGTTACTCGGGAGCGGCTTCGACCCCGGCGTAACGGGGGTGTTTTGCGCTTACGCGGCGAAACACTACTTCGACGAGATAGAATATATAGACATCCTCGACTGTAACGGCGGAGACCACGGCTATCCCTTCGCGACGAACTTCAACCCGGAAATAAATATCCGCGAGGTTACGGCGAAAGGCGGCTACTGGGAAAACGGCGAGCATATCGAAACCGAGCCCATGGAGATTAAGCGGGAATACGATTTTGAAGAGGTGGGCGTAAAAGATATGTACCTTATCCACCACGAGGAACTGGAATCCCTCGCCCTGAACATCAAAGGGGTTAAGCGGATTAGGTTTTTTATGACGTTCGGCCAAAGCTACCTCACCCACCTTAAATGCCTTGAAAACGTGGGGATGACTTCAATCAAGCCGATTGTTTACGAAGGGCGGGAAATCGTCCCGCTGCAATTCCTCAAGGCGGTTCTTCCCGACCCCGCCTCCCTCGGTCCGAGGACCAAGGGAAAGACCAACATCGGCTGTATCATACGGGGGAAAAAAGACGGCAAAAGCCTCAATTACCGCGTTTATAACGTCTGCGACCATCAGGAATGTTATAAAGAAGTCGGTTCGCAGGCGGTCTCATACACCACCGGGGTTCCCGCCATGATTGGCGCGATGATGATTATGACGGGCGTTTGGAACAAAGCGGGGGTGTATAATATCGAGGAATTTGACCCCGACCCGTTCATGGACGCGCTGAACAAATGGGGCTTGCCGTGGAAAGAGGACTTTAACCCGAAATTGGCGGATTAGACGAAATTTTCCGTCTAAAACCATTTTTTCCTTTTGAAAAACAGTATAAATCCGAACGCCACCAGTATGAACGCCCCGATAAAGACGGCGTACCCGTAATCCCATCCCAATTCTTTCATTGAATCGAAGTTCATTCCGTACCATGACGTCATCAGGGTTAGGGGCAGGAATATCGCCGTCAAAACGGTGAACACTTTCATTATGTCGTTCAGCCCTATGTCTATTTGGGTCTGATACGCCTCCCTCACCTGCGATACGAAGTCGCGAAGGTTAATGGTTGATTTATACAGCCGTTCGACGCGATTTTGTATGCGGGCGGCGTATTTTACGTCCGCCGGGGAATAAATCCCGTTTTCGTCCTCGACAAGGTCTTCGAGCGCGTCCATAAGCTGTTCGTACATCTGTTGCATGGGCTGGAGCCTGCGCCGAAATTCCGAGATTTTAACGTTCTTTCCCAAAAGCTCCGTGCCGGACGCTTTCAAAGCCGCTTCCTCAAGGGTGGTCAGCTCGTCCTCTATTCTGCCGAGCATCACGCCGTCGTTTTTCGTAATGTGGTCAATCACGGAAAGGAACGCCCTGTGCGCCGTCGTCTTTTTCATAAGCAGCGCGGGGATAAAATCGTCGGAGCGGTCTTCCCAATGCGTGTAAACAACGAGGACTTCGGTTTTGGATATATAAGCGCCGAGTTGCAAAAGGCTGGCGGGGTCCTTTAATTCCTCGGGCGTCGCCAGATAAAATATGTCATAATCCTCGTGGCAGTCGTAGCTTGACCAGTTGTCCTCCTGCTCCGCGCCCTCGTGCAGGCGCGCTATTATCTCCTCCGGAATTTTATCCGTAAGCTCGTCGTGCCTCAGCCACCCGATTGACGGATTTAAGCCGTCGCCGTCGGTTTTAAGGATTTTGTTCAAAACAGCCATCGCGGTATTGTCCCCTTACGCGTTTTTTTTTTTTTTTTAATTCGCGCCCGTCAGCGAATCCATTGTATGCGCCGCCCCTTCATAATCCATCATCATAACCGCGTCTTTGATATACGCTATATCCTCCGCCAACTTCCCCGTCAAAGACAGCGCGTCGAGCCTTTCCATCCCTTTGTCAATCGCCTCGAAATCCGTCTTGTCGAAAGCCGCTTTCATGCTTTCAAAAATTTTCGGCAGCTCTTTCGGAATTTCGACCGGTTCGCTCCCCGCGTCTTTCGCCGAGAAAGCGTCGTTAATCCCGTCGCGCAGAGTTTCAAGCCCCGCGAAAAAGTCCCGCAGGGTATAAGAGCAAAAACCGACGTCCCCCCGCGCCGCCGCTTTCTCAAGCTGCAGGGCGTGTTCCGCCAGCCGCGTCGCCCCTATGCCCAAAAGCGAGCCTTTCATGCCGTGGGCGGACACCTCAAAATTGTGCAGGTCGCCGTCTTCAAAGAAAACGCCGAGTTTTTTGAGGCACTTGTCGATTTCCATAACCATCAGCTTCAGCGACGTTTCATAGACGTCCCGCTGTCCCGAAGCCCTGTCTAACCCGATATCCGTGGACAGGTTTTCGATTTTTTCGATTTTTTCCCAAAACGCCTTAAGCGCCGCGTCTTTTTTATAATCCGCCTCTTTTTCCGCTTCGGGCGGGATTATTTGTTTTTCGGCGGGTATCCATTCGGCTAAAATCCTGAAAAATTTCTCTTTTTCAATCGGTTTGATTAACACGTCGTTCATCCCCGACGCGATAAATATTTCCCTCATGCCGGCGACGGCGTTCGCGGTGAGGGCGATAATGGGGTCCTTTATCCCCATGCCGCGGATAATTTTTGTCGCTTCCGCGCCGTCCATGCCGGGCATCATATGGTCCATGAACACGACGTCGTATTGGTCTTGCCTTAACATCTCGACGGCCTGTCTGCCGGATATGGCGGTGTCGGCGTTAATCTGGCAGATACGCAGCAGACCGCGCGCCACGTTTAAGTTGACGGCGTTGTCGTCCACCACCAAAACCTTCGCGGCGGGGGCGCATATGGGTTTTATCGCGTCGTTGTCCGCCACCAAACTTTCGTCGCCGATAATTTTCGGGATGGCGATGTTAAAGGTGGTGCCCTGACCGTATACGCTGTTCAGCGTAATCTCCCCGTTCATCGCCTCGATTATGCTTTTGGTGATGGACAGGCCCAGCCCCGTTCCCGAACGGTTGCGGTTTTTGCGCGCGTCCGCTTGGGTGAAGGCGTCGAACAGCATGTCCATATCCTCTTCCCGTATGCCCACGCCGGTATCGCTTACGGAAAACATAACCGCGTCGAAACCGACCGTAACGGTGAAAGAAACCATTCCGACGTCGGTGAACTTGACGGCGTTGCCCAGCACGTTCAGCAGCACCTGCCTTAACCGCGTGTCGTCCCCGTACAGGCACGCGGGCAGCTCGCCCTCGACTTTGTAACAGTACCCTATATCTTTCCCTTGCGCCAAAAGGCTCGCCATGGAGCTGATGTTGTCTAACAGCGCGCCAAAGTCGTAATGGACGGGGTTCAGGCTTAACCGCCCCGCCTGTATTTTTGAAATGTCCAAAATGTCGTTGATAAGTTCCAAAAGCGACACGGCGGACGTCTTTATATCCTCGGCGTACGCCCGCTGTTCGCCGTCAAGTTTCCCCGCCAACAGAATGTCGGACATACCTATGACGGCGTTCATGGGCGTGCGGATTTCATGGGACATATTCGCCAGGAACTGCGATTTCATCTCGGACGCGATTTGCGCCGCCTCCGTCTGGATTTCGAGAAGCCGCCCCCTCTCCTCCGCCTCAAGCATTTTCACGCGGTTGGCGATTTCCTCCCGCAAGTCTCTGGAATAGCCCAAGCAGTGGTATTCGTTTTTCCATTTGACGCGAACCAACGTCGCCTCGACCGGGAGCGGTTCCCCGTCGGCGGTTTTAAAGCTCCATTCAAACTTTTGCTTAACGCTGTTCTCAAACGTCTCGCGTATGATTTTCTCCTGCATTTCCGCGCTTTTAACGCCGTTTGGCTGATATTCGGGAACATAATTTGAAAAATTTTCGATAAACGAGGCTTTGTCGGGCGCGCCGAAAATGTTCAGCGCTTCCTGATTACATTCCACCACGTTGCCCGTACCGTCGTGCAGGAAACAAATCATGGGCGTGGCGTCGAGCATAATCCTGTTGAGCTTATCGGCTTCCTGCGCGCGAAACGCCTCTTCTTGGCGGATAATGGCGTTGACTATCAAATCGCTCGCCGAACGCAAAATCATTTCCTCGTCCGCCGAAAACGCGCGTTCGCTGCGGCAGTTGTCAAACCCCGCGAAACCCCAAAACCTGTTCTTTGAGAATATCGGCACGACCAAAATCGATTTTATCCCCTGCGGGGACAGGATTTCCCGCACCTTTTCGGACATTTCGCTGACGACGCCGTTTATGCCGTAGCCTTGCGAAAGGATTTCCTCCCAACCGGGGACGACGTCCTCGTACAGCGATTCCTCGGTGAATTCCTGACCGGCTTGCGCTTCCGCCCTTTCCGACCATTCGTATATCTGCGAACAGTAAAGCCGCCCCTCCCTGACGAAGTTTTTCCATATATAAACGCGGTCGGCGCCCGACGTTTCCGCTATTATCCCCATTGAATTCAACAGGTCTTCCTCAAAATTCTCGACGTTGGTGTTGAGCATGATTACGGAAACGTGGTTAAGCGCGCTCATTAACGCCGCCTGTCTTTCTATTTCGCTCATCATCCGCCTGTGTTCGCGCAGGTCGCGGGTATACCCCGCGACGACGAAGCCGTTCTCCCGCTCCACGCGTGAAAGCGTAATCTCCGCCGGGAAAATCGTTTTGCCGCCGGGTATGCGGTGAGTCCATTCAAAGGAACAGCGGCCCTCGTTGAACGCCTTTCTGACAAGGGCTTTCGCCGTCTCTTCGGAATGTCTGCCGTCCGGCTGAAATTCGGGCGAACACTCGAAAAACCTGTCCATGTACTCCTGTTTGTCCTTTAGCTTGAACAGTTTTACGAGGGCTTTGTTGCAGTCCGTGATTTTCAGGTCCTCGTCCCATATCTGACAGCCTAACGGCATGGCGTCAAGCATAAGCCTGACGCGCTCGTTCGACTCGCGGCTTTTCACGGTTTTCTCATAACGCGTCAGCGAATAAACCATCATAAGGCTCGCGGAATTAAGCATATCCGCCTCGCTGTCGGAGAAGGAACGCTCGTGTTCGTCGTTGTTATAAAGCACGAAGCCCCACGGCTTCCCGCCTAAGCTTATCGGCGAGGCGAAAACCGACGCGCACCCGTATGACAAGAGCGTTTCCGACTCGGGCAAAAGCCGCGCCGGACCGTTGACGACCTCGCCCCTCGCGAACAATTCCTCCCATCGGGGCATAACGCGGGAATACATAAGGTTCTGCAGCGATTCCAAAGGTTCGGTGACGCCGCCGTCGTTCTTCGCCCAACGATAAACCTGCGAAACGCTCATACCGTCGGGCGTCTCCGAGTTACGCCAGACGGAAAGCCTGTCAAGCCGCGCCGTTTTCGCGATAATCCCGACGCCTTTCGTCATCGTGTTCGAAAAACTTTCCTCGCTTTGCGACAGGAAAACGATAGCCGCCTCGTTCAAGGCGCCAATCATCCTTTCGTGCCTTTTGAGAATCCGCTCCGTATCCTCGCGCTTGGTTATCTCCGCGCCGACCCTGCGCTTCATTTCAATAATCGAGCGTTCCAAAAAGGAAAACTCGTCCCCGTAAAGCAGTTGGGGCGTGAGGAAAGATTCTTCAAGGGCGGCGTCCCCGCCGTATTTGCCGGTTAAGAAAGAAGCCGCCTTTTCCTCCAACAGATTTATCGGTTTGTTGACTATCCTCTTGGTTATGTATAGGCTGACCGCCGAAGTCAGAACAAAGAAAGCGGCCGCCAAACAGCCGAATAAGGCGAAAGCGGAATTCCGCTCCCGTATAATCTGGTCCATCGAAACGTCCACGCCGACATAACCCGCGACGCTCCCGTCGGCGCGCGCGACAGGCTCGTAAACGGTGAGCAGCCGCCCGTATATTCCGTCGGCGACCTCGTTTTCGACGCGTTCCCCGCGTAAGAGCGCCCCGGTATATTCGCCGTCAAGCTCGACCCCAAGCTCCTCCCACGTAACGTTCTCGCCCGGTTCGGCGTAACCCTCCGGGTCTTCGTCATAGGCGTCGAAGATGAAAATCTGACCGTTTTCCGTCATTCGCACGACGTAAACGAAGAACAGGTGGTGTTCCCTTTTTATTACGCGCAGATTGTAAAGGTCGTTTTCGTATTCCTCGTTCCTTTCAAAGCCCGAGGAAAAGTATCCGTCGAGCTTTTCCCCCGTTATCATATGGGAAATCGCCCGCGCCGCGGATTCCCCCCTGCTGATGTATTCTTTCTCAATCCGTTTGTTATAATCGTAGCTTAAAACGATGACGACGAAGATATCCAGCAAAAGCGACGCCAGCGCGGTTGAAGCCAGCAGACGCAGCTGCAGGGATTTTCTGAACGGGACAAAGCCGCGTTTCTTCGCCGGGGATTTTTCGTTTTTACTCATCTTTCGCCCTCCGTACGCCGCGCCGTCGCGACACTATCCATATTACCATATTATTCATGTTTTGTAAAGGCGAACCTTGACAAATTTGTTCGCTCCCGGAAAAATTATCGGTTGACAACGCTCGGCCGCCGTTATATAATATCTCCATGAATACCGCTAACGCTTATTACGACATTATCATAATCGGCGGCGGCGCGGCGGGGTGCGTCGCCGCGCTCGCGCGGCCGGCTCCCCCCCGGCGGGTCCTGATTATCGAAAAAAACGCCGCCCTTATGAAAAAACTCGCGATTACCGGAAAGGGCCGATGCAACCTCACCAACAACCGCGACGCCGAAGATTTTTTGAAACGCGTCCCCAAAAACGCCGCCTTTTTAAGGAGCGCGATTTCCCGTTTCCCCCCGGTTGAAACCATGGCGTTCTTTGAAAGCCTCGGCGTCGAGCTTAAAACCGAGCGCGGGGGGCGGGTTTTTCCCGTTTCCGACAAAAGCGGGGACGTTATCGCCGCCTTGAACAAACGGTTAAAGGAATCAAACGCCGAAACCGTTACCGCCCGCGCGGAAGAACTGATAGTCGAGAACGCCGCCGTCAAGGGCGTGAAATGCGACGACGGCGTCTATTATTCCGAAAAGGTTTTGCTCGCGACGGGCGGGCTGTCATACCCGAAGACGGGTTCGACGGGCGACGGTTATGAAATCGCGAAAAAAGCGGGGCACGCGGTTACGCCGCTCAAGCCGTCGCTGGTTCCCCTCGTAATCGTCGAGGATTGCGGTTCGGCGGCGGGGCTGACGTTAAAAAACGCGCGGCTGACGCTGACCAAAGACGGCGTCGGCGTTTTTTCAGGGCAGGGGGAAATGCTGTTCACCCGTTTCGGCGTGTCCGGTCCGCTGGCGTTGAGCGCGAGTTCCTATATCACCGAACCGGAAAAAGGCGGTTACGCGCTTTTGACGGACTTTAAGCCCGCTTTGGACGAAAAAACGCTTGACGCGCGGGTTTTGCGCGATTTCGGCGAAAACAAAAACAGGGCGTTAAAAAACGCCCTGCGGGGGTTGCTGCCGCCGAAAATCATCGGGATGTTTATCCGGCGCCTGGGGATAAGCCCGGACAAGCGCGTCAACGAAATCACGCGGGAGGAACGGCGCCGGCTGACCGCCCTGCTCAAACGCTTCCCCCTCGCGGTGAAGGCGTTCCGCCCGATTGAAGAGGCGGTGATAACCGACGGCGGCGTCGACGTTAAGGAAATAGACCCCAAGACCATGCGCTCGAAACTTGTCGAAGGGCTGTACTTCGCGGGGGAAATCATAGACGTCGCGGGGCTTACGGGCGGGTATAACCTGCAAATCGCGTTTTCGACGGCCTTCGCGGCGGGAACGGCGATGAGGAACGGTATTACGCGGTAACCTTTACCCTAATCTTAATGGTATCGTTCCCGTTTTTCGCCGTGATTGTCGCGCTGCCCTTGCCCTCGGCGGTAATCTTCCCCTTGCCGTTCACTTTCGCGACCGACGTCTTGTTTGACTTCCACGTAACCGACTGACCGCTCATAAACGTCGTCCCGAGGCTTATGGACTTGCCTTTTTTCAGCGTAATCTCGAACATCGCCTCGTTTACGGATTTTACGCTGGCGCTCGCGGAGAGCTTGAAATTCTCGGTGGAATCGGCGTAACCGGCGTTCATCCGAATGTAATACGTCCCCTTCTTCACCTCGTAATGGAGAATGACCTTGCTCTTTTTCAGCGTGCCGTCGTAAGTGATGTACGTATCGTTGTCACGAAAAACGGTCCGTCCCTGTATGGTTTCCGAATCGTCGGACAGCGGCTTGATATACCTGTCGTCGGAGTCGTAGACGGATATCTGCGTCTCGTAAGTCCACGATTCAACCGTCAGCTTCAAAACCCCCGTCCCCGTAACCTTGACGTAATAGTCCTTGGGGTTTTCCGCGTTCGACTTTTCGAGCTTGCCGGATACCGAACCGCCGATTTTCAGCTCTTTCGCCGTGTCTTGGATACTCGCCGCGCTTACCGCCGCGGATAACAGCGACATTGACATTGACGCCGCCAGAACCGCGCTTAAAAGCCTTTTCTTCATGGGAAAATTCCTCCTTAAAGTTTGTTATGCCTTATTTTAACATATTTCCCCAAGCAATACTATTGATATAATACAAAAATTTTACTCTTTTTTTTTTTTTTTTGTATATATTGCACAAAACGAACGGGCGTATTACACATGCGTTCCGCGGTATATTAAGTTTGTTTCCCCGTCAATTTGTCGTCCATTTCATTGAAATGTCGAACGCCTTGGCGCTGTGCGTCAGTGCGCCCAAGCTGATGATATCCACGCCCGTTTCGGCGATTTCGCGGACGTTTTCCGCGGTAACGTTCCCGCTGGCTTCCAGCTTCGCGCGTCCGGCGGTAATGTTCACGGCTTCCCTCATTAAGCCGGCGGGCATATTGTCGAGCATGACGATTTCCGCCCCCGCGCCGAGCGCCTCGCGGAGTTCCCCGATACTTCCCACCTCGACCTCGATTACGACCGCGTGCCCGGCCCTTTCGCGCAGCGCCTTGACCGCCTTCGCTATCCCGCCGTAAGCGTCCGCGTGGTTATCTTTGATTAACGCCGCCGACGACAGGTTATATCTGTGGTTGTTCCCGCCGCCGCATAACACCGCGTATTTCTGTAACGCGCGGAGTCCGGGCAAGGTTTTTCTGGTGTCGGTTATTTTCGCTTTCGTCCCTTTTACCGCGTCGGCGCAAAAACGCGTGTAGGTCGCTATTCCGCTCATATGCTGCAAAATGTTGAGCGCCGTCCTTTCCCCCTTAAGCATTGGAACGGCTTTCCCGCTGATTTCCGCGATAACGTCGCCTTTTTTGACGGCGGCGCCGTCCTTGAAGAGGGGTTCGGCGCGCGTTTTCCCGTCAAGGAACGTGAACACGCGCAAAGCGACGTCAATCCCCGCAAGAACGCCGTCGGCCTTCGCGACGAAACGCGCTTTGCCGTCGGCGTCCGCGTCAATCAGCAAATCCGTCGTAACGTCGATATAATTTATGTCCTCGCCTATGGCGCGGGCGATAACGCCGTCAACGTAAAAATCGGGCAGTTTCGGTAAAATCATGCCGTCCTCCTTCTGTCTTTACTACTTCGTCCAATATCAGCCACGCGACGGTGGCGAGCGACTTTGTTTCGGCGAAGCGCGGCGTTATCCCGAACCTGCCGCTTTCCAACAGCGCCTTTATCTCGGCGACGCGGGCGAGCCCTTTCTTCGCTTCGGCGTAATCCGGCGTTACGAAAAACGACTTTTGCATTATGCCGCGTATTTCGGCGCGAAGCCCGTCCGGCGCCGATTCGCCGTTACAATCGGGGAAGTCGGGCATCTCGACCTCTTTTACGGATTTTTCAAAAAACGCGCCGCCGGCTTCGGCTTGCCGGTTAATGTCCGCCGCCGCCAACCGGGAAAACACCAACGCCTCCAACAGGGAATTGCTGGCGAGGCGGTTTTTCCCGTGAACGCCGGTGTGCGCGCATTCCCCCGCCGCGTATAAGCCCTCGACCCGCGTCCGCCCCGTCGCGCCGCCCACCGCTATCCCCCCCATCAAGTAATGCTGGCAGGGATAAACCGGAATGGGCTCTTTGGTTAAATCGTAGCCTTTTTCAAGCACCCTTTCATAAATCATCGGGAAGCGGCTTTTCACAAATTCGCCGTCCTTATGCGAAATGTCGAGGTAAAAATCGGAGCTGCCCAATCTTTCCCCCTCCTCGATAACGCAGCGGGAAACCACGTCGCGGGGGGCAAGCTCCATACGGACGGGCTCGTATTTTTTCATAAAGCGCTCTTTGTCGCGGTTGTAAAGATACGCGCCCTCGCCGCGAACGGCTTCGGAAATAAGGAAACATTCACGGTTTTCCCTGTCGGCGAAAGCCGTCGGGTGGAACTGGATATAATTCATCTTCTTTATTTCCGCGCCCATATTGTAGGCGAACCGGATGCCGTCGCCCGTCGCCGTCGCGGAATTTGTGGTAAAATTATAGACCCGCCCTATCCCCCCTGTTGCAAGGACGCATACTTTTGTGGTATAATAACGGCGCACCCCGCCCAGCTCCGCCTCGACCCGAAAATCGTCCCCGCGCTTTTCAAGCCGCAGCAGATGCGCGTTTTCAAACAAATCCACGTTTTCCAACCCGCGAACCTTTTCAATCAGCGACGTTACGATTTCATAACCCGTGCTGTCCCTGTGGTGCGCTATCCTATTGCGGGAATGTCCCCCCTCCAACGCCAAAGCTATCGAGCCGTCGGAATTTTTATCGAAATCCACGCCTATTTTCAACAGTTCCTCGATGTTTTCGGGGCCGCGCTCCACAAGGATGCGCAAATTCTCGCGGTTATTCTCGTAACCGCCGGCGACGAGCGAATCGCTTATATGCAGTTCAAAATCGTCCGCGCTTTTGTCTATGACGGCGGCGACGCCGCCCTGCGCCAGCGCGGAATTGCACAGGGTAAGCTCCCTTTTGGACAGCATAAGGATTTTCAGACGGCCGTCGAGATTATACGCGGCGTACAGGCCGGAAACCCCCGCGCCCGCTATTATCACGTCGTATTTTTTAAAAAGCATACGCGCACCTCGAAAGAGAGAAAGATACCATGACAAAAAAACCAAACGAAACCCAAACCGCCGTACTCGCGGGGGCCGATACGGGCGAATACGACGCTTTTGCGTCGATGGACGAGCTTTGCGAGCTTGCCCGGACGGCGGGGGCGGGCGTCGCGGCGCGGGTTATACAAAAACGCCCCGCGCCCGACCCGGCGACGGTTCTGGGAGAAGGCAAAATTGAGGAAATCAAAGGGCTTTGCGCCGCTTTTGAAGCGGACTTGCTCATCTTCGACGCGGAACTGACCGCGAGCCAAATCCGCAATATCGAAAAAATCGCCGAAACCCGCGTTATCGACCGCACCATGCTTATCCTCGACATATTCGCGGGGCGCGCCGTTTCCGGCGAGGGAAAGCTGCAGGTGGAACTGGCGCAGCTGAAATACCGGCTTCCCCGGCTTGCCGGAATGGGCGCGTCCCTGTCCCGCCAGGGCGGGGGAATAGGCACGCGCGGTCCGGGTGAAACGCGGCTCGAAACCGACCGCAGACATATCAGGCGCAGGATAGAAAAGCTGTCCGCCGAGCTTGGCGAGCTTGCCGCCCGCAGGGATTTCTCGCGTTCCCGCCGTAAAAAAGACGGCGTTTACGTCGGGGCGATAGTCGGCTATACCAACGCGGGGAAGTCCACGCTGTTAAACGCGCTGACCGGGGCGGGCGTTCCCGCCGAGGATAAACTGTTCGCGACGCTCGACCCGGTTTCGCGGGGGGTGGAGCTGCCCGACGGGCGAAACCTCGTCCTCGTGGACACCGTGGGGTTAATCCGCCGTCTGCCGCACAATTTAATCGAGGCGTTCAAGTCCACCCTCGAGGAAGCCGCCGATTCCGATATAATCCTGTGCGTCAGGGACGTTTCCGACCCCGAGGCGGAGGAGAAGGCGCGGGTAACGTCGCGGATTTTAGCGGAATTGGGATGCGCGGAAATCCCTTGCGTCAACATCCTCAACAAGTGCGACGCCGTTGAAACCGATTTCCCCGAGGATAAAAACACCGTTAAAATCTCCGCGAAAAACCGCGAGGGGTTCGCCCGACTGTTAGAGGTAACAGCCGCCAATCTGCCGGTTTCGGCCAAGAGGATGAAGCTGCTCTTGCCTTTCGACAAGATAGGGGCGGCGGCGAAAATCCGCGTAAACGGCAAGGTCTTTTCCGAGGAATACACCGCGGACGGATTAAAGCTCGACGCGCTGGTGGAGGAAAAGCTGCTCAAAACGTTCGCGGATTATAATCTTTTAAAATAGACCTTCTACTTCCCGATTGACGACGACCTCGGTCCCGCCCGTGTTCCTAACCGTCAGGATATGGCACGAACCCGCCCCGAACACCGTTTCCACGTTCATTTTAAATTCCTTCAGCAGTTCGCGCGGGACGAAAGCCTGAACCGTTCCGGCGAAACCGCCGCCATGGACGCGGCAGGCGCCGTTTCGCGACAGCGAAACCTCGGCGACGTTCAGCCCTATCCCGAGCGGCTGGTTTTTCACGTTATCCGGCGAGTATATGTTTTGCAGGTATTTGCACGAACTGCTCCCCGATTCGTTTATATAATCCAAAAAAGCGGGGAAATCGCCGTTCTTAAGCGCGTGAACCAGCTTGTCCACGCGGATGTTCTCGTCGAAAAAGTGCAGGGAGCGCAACACCGCGCGGTCGCCGAACTTAGCGCGCAACGCGCCCATATTCAGTATAATGTCCTGTCTGCATATTTTACGCAGACAATCCACGCCGAAGTGGGCGGCGACCGATTTCATCTCGTTCGCGACGGCGGCGTAATCCGCCGTTAAGCCGTCGTGGGAGCCTTTGGTGTCAATAATGCACAGCGCGTGCCCGAAAGCGTCAAAGTCGGCTTTAACGGTTTCGATAACCGGGACGCCCTCTTTAAAATCTATGGCGACAAAGCCGCCGACGGACGAGGTTATCTGGTCCATAAGCCCGCTCGGTTTTCCGAAATACTCGTTTTCGGCAAAGCCCGCGATTTGCGCGATTTTCATCGGGGCGACCTTCCCCCCGTTGAAAAGGTGCGACAAAACCGTGCCGACAAGCACCTCGAAAGCCGCCGACGACGACAGCCCCGAACCTTTTATCACCTCTGAAACGGTGTAAGCCTTGAAACCGCCCGTCTTATACCCCGCGTTCGAGAAGCCTTTGGCTATGCCGCGTATTATCGCTTCCGACGTGTTTTTTTCCCCGTTTGCGGGTTCGAGGTCGTCCAACCAAACGCCGTTTTCCTCGAATCCCTCGGACTTAACGACGATTTTGTTTTCGTCAATGGGTTCGACCGCCGCGATTATATCGAGGTTTACCGCCGCCGCGAGAACCTTTCCGCCGTTATGGTCGGTATGGTTGCCCCCTATTTCGGTTCTGCCGGGCGCGGAAAAAAACCGCAAAGGCGATTTTTCCGCGCCGAAATGCCCCCTGAACGAGGACGACAGGGCTTCATACCGCTCGCGGCGTTTTTCCGCCTCGGCTTCCCGATTATGCCCGTTCGTCCCGTAAAGCCCGTCAATGCGGCAAACAGTCGGCGTATGCATCAGACCTCCTCGGAAACCCTTTTAAAATGAAAACTCCCGAGAGTTTTCTTTTTAAAAGATTATACCATAAAGCGGACTGTTTGTCCACTCCTACAACCCGTTAAATTTCCCCAAAAGCCAAGTCTTGTCCGCCTCAAAGCTCCTTCCGTTCAGATAATCCAGCGAACAGCTTTCCTTAAACGTGAAAATTATTTTGTAACCGCAGAGCGCCTGATTCTTAAACCCGGCGCCCTTGCCGGTTAACCGGCCGTATTTCCCGTCCCCGAGAAGCGGGTGGCCGATATGCGCCATATGCGCCCTTATCTGGTGCGTTCTGCCCGTAACAAGGTCGATTTCAGCCAAAGCCATGCCCCCCCGTTCTCCGATAACCCGATAGCTCGTGACAATCGTCTTGTTTTGCGGCGTCTTCTTTCCGCTTATTTTCACCGTGTTCGACGCCCCGTCCTTTTCGAGATAGGCGGTGAGCGTCGCCGCCTTTTCCTTGGGAACGCCCGTCAAGATACACAAATACAGCTTTTTGATTTCACGCCGCTTGATTTTTTCGTTCAAAACGCGGAGCGCTTCGGCGGTTTTGGCGGCTATGACGACGCCGCGCGTGTTGCGGTCGAGCCGATTGCAAAGCGCGGGTTCAAAGCCGTTCTCGTTTTCGGGGATAAATTCCCCCTTTTTGTATAAATACGCCTTAACGCGGTTAATCAGCGTGTCGGGGGGGCTGTTCCCGCCGCCCTCGTGGCACAACAGCCCCGCGGGCTTATCCGCGAGCAGAATATTTTCATCCTCATAGATAACGCTCAATTCGGACGGGATTTCGTCGAGGCTTATCGCGCGCGGGGTTTCCGAAAGAAAGCCGTCGCCGAGAAATATCCTCACGACGTCGTTTTCGGCAAGTTTATAAGCGGCTTTGGCGCGCCCGCCGTTGACTTTGATTTTCTTGTTCCGCAAAGCCTTCATAACGACGCCCGCCGTCAGCGGAAACGCTTTCATCAAAAAGCGGTCGAGCCGCCGCCCCGCGTCGTTTTTCCCCGCGGTTAATTCTTTCACTTTTCTATGCGGTAAAAACCGCGCCCTTCCAAAAAATCCGTAACCTTCAGAAAAAACTCGTTCGCCCCCGAACAGCCGTCGCCGATTTCGTCAAGCTCCGCGACCGCGGAACTCCACGCTTTTTTGTCTTTTTCCCCGGCGAACCAAAGCTGATTTTCCCACGTTCCGAATTTCAAGTTGAGGATATACGCGTTATTCATAATCCACCACGTTCACCCATGAAAGCAGCAGCTCCCTTTCTTCCGGCTTGCCTTTGACGCTTTGCGACGCGGCTACCACGGGCAGCCATTTTTCTATATACTGTTTCGCGGTGTCGCTCTTTTTGGAAAACAGCGACATATACTTCGCCGCGAGCTCCCTTTCGTCTTTCAGCCAAAACAGCAAATAAGTCCTCGCCGCGTCCGCCGAGGCGTTGCCTTGGGTGGCGTGCGCCCAGTCGATAATGTAAGGGTCGCCGTCCTTTGAGATAATCACGTTCCCCATACTGAAATCGCCGTGGCAAACCTTGTCGTGCGCGCGCAGCGCCTCCAGCCGCGTGTGCAGGTCGTAGCGCGTGGTGGCGTCAAGCTCGGTTTGGTCGATTTTGCGGCTCATCTTGTCGTGCAGCTTCGTAAGCAGCGGGGCGCGCTTCGAGTGAATTTCCATCTGCAAATCCACGAAAAGCTCAAGGTACTCGTCGGCGCTCCCGGGGTCGTCCCTCATTATTTCCGTCAGCGTGGAGCCTTCGATAAAATCGGTAACAAGCGCCCATTTCCCGTCAACCTTCGTAACCTCGCGCAGCTTGGGTATGGCAAGCCCCGTCTCTTCCACCCTCGCTTGGTTAAGGGCCTCGTTAAGCACGTCGGATTTTGAGTAGTCGTCGTCAAAAAGTTTAATTATCAAATCCCCGTCGCGGCAGATGGTCTTTTTGCTCCTTTTGGCGATAATATTGTCAAGATTCATTTTTCGCACCTCCGTAATACGCGTTAACGTACATCTCTTTTATTTCCTCGACCAGCGGGTAGCGCGGGTTCGCGCCGGTGCATTGGTCGTCGAAGGCGTCAAGCGACATTTTATCGAGCGCGGACAAAAACGCCTCTTCGGTTACGCCGTAGTCGGCGATTGTTTTTTTGACGCCTATTCGGGTTTTAAGCTCCTCGATTTTTTCGATAAGCGCGGTCAATTTTTCGCCGTCGTCTTTCCCTTCCAGATTAAGCGACGAGGCTATGTCGGCGTAACGCGCCAGCGCGTTCGGATAGGCGTACTGGGGGAAACTGCCCATTTTTGCGGGAGCCTCCGCGGAATTGTATCTCAAAGTATGGCATATCATAATCGCGTTGGCTATTCCGTGGGGCAGATGATGATAACCGCCCAGCTTATGCGCCATCGAGTGGTTGACCCCCAAAAACGCGTTCGCGAAGGCCATACCGGCTATCGTCGCGGCGTTGCCCATTTTCTCGCGGGCTTCGGGGTCGCCGGCGCCGTTTTCATAAGCGCGCGGCAGATACTCAAAAATCAGCTTTATCGCCCTAAGCGCCAACGCGTCCGTAAAGTCGGTGGACATTACCGAAACATAAGCCTCCAGCGCGTGTGTCAAAGCGTCTATTCCCGAAGCGGCGGTCAACCCCTTCGGCGCGTCCATCATCAAATTCGCGTCTACGACGGCCATATCGGGCATTAACTCATAATCCGCGAGCGGGTATTTTATCCCCTCGTCGTCGGTGATTACGGCGAAAGGCGTAACCTCCGAACCGGTTCCCGCCGTGGTGGGAACGGCGACGAAATCGGCTTTCAGCCCCATTTTCGGGAAGGTGTACACGCGCTTCCTTATATCGGTGAAACGCATCGCCATATCCTCGAAATTCGCGTCGGGATGCTCGTATAAAACCCACATGATTTTCGCGGCGTCAATCGCCGAACCGCCGCCCAAAGCGATTACGCAGTCCGGCGCGAACGACGCCATCATTTTCGCCCCCGCTTTCGCGCTTGAAATGGTCGGGTCGGGTTCGACGTCGAAAAAGACCGAGTTTTGTATTTTCATTTCCTCCAGCTTTTCCGTAACGCATTTGGTATAACCCGCGTTAAAGAGGAATTTGTCGGTAACGACGAAAACCTTTTTCTTTCCCATCGGACCGCCTATCTCCTCCAGCGCCAAGTCAAGGCAGCCGCGTTTGATATAAGTCTTCTCGGGGGCGCGGAACCAAAGCATGTTCTCCCTCCTTTTCACCGCCGTTTTAATGTTCAGCAGGTGTTTTACTCCCACGTTTTCGGAAACGCTGTTGCCGCCCCACGAACCGCAGCCAAGCGTGAGCGACGGGGTCAGCGCGAAGTTGTAAATGTCGCCTATCCCCCCTTGCGACGAAGGCGTGTTAAGCAAAATTCTGCAGGCTTTCATACGCGAGCAAAACAGTGAAAATTTTTCTTTCTCGGCTTTTTCGTCGATATAAATTGAAGCGGTATGGCCGAAGCCGCCGTCCTCCACAAGCCGTTCGGCTTTATTCAGCGCGTCGTCGAAATCCGCCGCTTCGTATAAGGCGAGGACGGGCGACAGCTTTTCATGGGCGAACTCTTCGGAAAGCTCGACGCTTTTTGTTTCGCCTATCAAAATTTTCACGCTTTCGGGAACCGCTATCCCCGCCAGCTTCGCGATTGCGCGGGCCGGCTGCCCGACGATTTTCGCGTTTAACGCGCCGTTGATGATTATCGTCTTGCGTATTTTTTCGGTTTCCTCTTCATTCAAGATATAACAGCCGCGCCGGCGAAATTCGTCCTTTACCCGCCCGTAAACGCTTTCAAGCGCGATAACAGACTGTTCCGAGGCGCATATCACGCCGTTATCGAAAACCTTGGAATGTATGACGGAGTTTACCGCGAGCGTTACGTCGGCGCTGCCGTCGATTACGGCGGGAACGTTCCCCGCGCCGACGCCCACGGCGGGTTTCCCCGACGAATAGGCGGATTTCACCATGCCGGGACCGCCCGTGGCGAGGATTAAATCCGCTTCCCTCATCAGCGTGTTGGTAAGCTCCAACCCCGGGACGTCAATCCACTCTATTATCCCTTCGGGCGCGCCCGCCTCGACGGCCGCTTTCAGTATAATACCGGCGGCTTCGGCGGTGCATCGCTTCGCGCGCGGGTGGGGGCTGATAATTATGCCGTTGCGCGTTTTAAGGCACAAAAGGCACTTGAATATGGCGGTCGAGGTGGGATTGGTGGTCGGAATTACCGCCGCCACGACGCCGACGGGTTCGGCGATTTTAATAATGCCCGCCGTTTCGTCCTCCTCGATAATTCCGCAGGTTTTGGCGTCGCGGTACGCGTTGTAGACGTATTCGGCGGCGAAAGCGTTTTTTATGACCTTATCCTCCATAACGCCCATGCCCGTTTCGCGGACGGCGGATATCGCCAGCGGTATTCTCCGCTTATTTGCCGCGAGCGCCGCGGCGCGGAAGATTTTATCAACCTCTTCCTGAGTGAACCCCGCGAAAACCCTTTGAGCCCGCCTCACCTTGGCAAGCGCTTCTTCAAGCGCGGCGACGCCGTCAACTATTTTTCTTTCCATCAAACATAACGCCCCTTTCTTCGGTTATTTTAGCGCGATTTCGTTTTTTCGGCGGGCGCGAAGGCTTTTTACTTGACAACGACCGCCGCCCGTGATAGAATTGTCATGGAAAATTCCCGTAACGTTTAAATTCAAAACGCTTCGCGTTATGAATTTAAACGGCCACAATCCGCCAAAGGGGGATAAAACCATGGAAAAAACTATTCTCGTGGTCGACGACAATACGATAAGCCTTTCCGTAGCCGAAGCGGCGCTTGAAAAGCAGTACAGGGTAATCCCCCTGTCGTCCGCCGAAAAAATGTTCGCGATACTGGAGAAGATAACGCCCGACCTAATCCTTTTGGACATTGAAATGCCGAAAATGGACGGGTTCGAGGCGATGAAGCTGTTGAAGGAAAGCGAGTCGTACGCCGGGATACCCGTTATTTTCCTGACGGGGCTGACCGACGCCGTCAACGAAGACCACGCCATCGAACTGGGCGCGCTGGATTTTTTCGTGAAGCCGATTTCCGAACCCGTGCTGTTGAACCGTATCAGGAATTATATCAATATCGACGAGCAAGTCCGCGAAAGGACGAAACAGCTCATCGAACGGGCGGAACGCCTTGAGCGCAAACTCGCCGACGTGAGGCGGGGCTTTATTCTGCTTGAAGCTGCGCTTCGAGCATGATGATGTTAGCCTGCATTTCTTTGGCGGTCTTCCAGGACAGGCGGCCCGCTTCAAGCATTTGCTGAATAAGCACCCTTTCCATATGGAACCCGTTGACCGCGACGTCGTAAATGCTCCGGTGATAATCAAAGCGCGTCTTTTTGCTGTCCGCCATTCCCAGCCGCGCCGAAACGACCTTTTCGTGTTCGGCGGCGATTATCGCGGCGACGGGGTCGTCTTCCGCCAAATTGAGTTCCTTGAGCGTTTTGCGCATTGCCAGCTCGTTTATATTTTTCAGCTCCAAATGTTCCCTGTCCGGGAATTTAGGCGCCCTCCAGGCGAAAGAATGGATAAAATGCCACACCGTGCTTATCAGCCAGCCGAGCGTGTTCTTTTTTTTGTCGCTTTCGGCCATCAGCCTGTTGGATTCTTCTATATAATGCTCCGCCATGGCTTTGCTGATTTGTTCCGTCTCCGCCATGCGCATGATTACGTCCTTCTCCCAGAACAAGACGTTACGGCGGAAGTTATGTTTTTGGCGTTTGTGCCCCTTTTTCGGGCGTTGGTTCATACGGGTGTAATAGTTCCGCGCCACAATGGCGGTGGCGGCGTAATTTTCGGGGGTCGCCGCCTCCTTCAGGCGTTTCGCCACCGTTTCCAATATTTCCACGCGCGTTTCCTGTTCTATTTCGTTGAGCGGCGTTTCCGTCCTTTTCTTCGCGAAGAGCGGCAGGATAAAGTTCGTCATAAGCAGCGATATGACGATAACGCCGCTTGCTATAAGGATAATCATGTCGCGTTCGGGGAATTCCGTCCCGTCCGGTAGCAACAGCGGGATTGACATCACGCTCGCCATGGATACGGCGCCCCGCGCGCCCGCCACGCTGAATATCATGCCGGATTTGATTTTGCCCGTCGGGGTTTCGGCGTCGTCATAGGTTTTGCGCCTTACGGTAATTATCCACCAAAGGAACCGCGTTACCAAAAGCGCCAGGGAGATAAGCAGGACGTAAACCGCGATTTGCCGCCAGTTAAAATCGTACATGCCGCCCGCGTATTCTTGGAATATGCGGAAGAGTTGCGTCCCCAGTATGACGAAAACAAGCCCGTCCAAACTGTAGGACAGCACGGACCACACGTTTTCCTGCGCTTTTTTGAGGTTTATCAGTTCGGGGTTGAACCTGTCGCTGAATACCGAATGGACCAAACCCGCGAAAAACACCGCCAAAATGCCGCTCACGCTTACCGCTTCCGCCACCATGTAGATGATGAACGGGGTCAGGATTCCTATGGATATATGCAAAGGGGCGTAATTTATGTCCAAATACTGCAACCACCGCACAAGCATATACTTGAGCGCGGTCATAACCAGCCCGACCAACAGCCCGCCGACGGCCAAAACGAAAAAACGCGCCAATCCGTGCCAAATGATAAACGAACCCGTCGTGATGGCGACAATGGCGAATTGGAAACACACGATGCCCGTCGCGTCGTTTATAATCGATTCGCCCGATAAAATGCTGATAATCCTGCGCGGCAGGGACACGCGGTGAGCCACCGCCTCAACCGCCACTATGTCCGTGGGGCCGAGCGCCGCCGCGAGCGCGAACGCCGCCGCCAAAGGAACGGAAGCGACAAGCAGGTGAAGGAAATACCCGACGACGATTATCGTGATAAAAACCAAGCCGAGGGCCGCCATGAGAATAGGCTTAATCATATGGCGCATGGTTCTCTTGTTCGCTGTCATGACCGAGTGGAAAACCAACGGCGAAAGGAACAGGACAAAGAAAAGCTCCGGTTCCAGCTCGAACTCAAAACCGAACGCGCCGTAAGGGATTATCGAAATCAGCACGCCGAGGATGATTTGTAAAATCGGCAGGGACAGCGACGGCAAAAAGCGGTTAATCAGATTGGACATAATAACCGCCGCCAACAAAATTAAAACGAAATTGAAGATAAGCACGAACCCGCCCCCCGCTTCGGTATGGCTGAAACCCCGCCCCGTTTTCCCCCCATTATACCATTATCCGCGATAGTTGTCAATGGCTGGCCGCCCCGACATTGGCAAAGAAAAGTTGTAACTTTAATTGTCCGCCCCGCCAAGATAATTATAAGCCGTTTGAAAAATCTCCGATTTTTTCCATACATTATAATCGCCTATAACATAAAACCGATACTTCGCGCGGGTAACGGCTACGTTTAATATGTTCGGTTTTACCCACATAACCGCGCCTGACGCTTTTTCGTCGCAACCAAGCAAAAAGATTACCTCCTTTGCCTCCTTGCCTTGAAATTTATGTACGGTTCCGCAACATTCTTCCATCCACAGTTCGGCGTCCGGGTGTTTTTGTTTAAGCGATGAGGATGAAACCATGTTTTTAAGACCGTCTATTACAGTGGTAAAAGGTGAAATCACAAATAAATCGGGTCTGCCGCCGTTTTTTTCAAAGCTTTCGGTAATCAAAGCCAGTGCTTTTTCGCCCTGCGCTTTTACAAAGTGGTTTTTTGCGCCTGTTTCCTGTCCCTTTATATCTATCCAGCCCGACTTTTCCAGAATAAATTTTTCTTCCGCGTCTTTCTTTGCTTTCTGTGTTTGAAGTTTCATGGTACCGCCATAGGAAATAGAGTTTGATATGGAAAACATCGGCTCTACGCACCGACGGTGAACTACCAATGGGCAGCCTATCCATAAACCGTCTTCTTCGTTTTCCAATCCCGCAAGAGACGCCCCGTACCGGTTGATTCTGTCGGCAAATTCCTGCACGGAAAGCGTACTGCGTTGATAAGCCTTGATAATCGGATTCGTAAACGCCTTTTTTATAATATCCACATCGCCTGTAACAACCGGCTCCACTTGCTTCGGGTCTCCTACAACAATCGCCCTGCGGCAACGCCAAAGCGCGCCGAGAGCGAAATGAGGCGAAGCTTGTCCCGCTTCGTCTATAATCAGCGTACCAAAAACACCCGGTTCGCAAACAGCGCTTAAAAATCGTCCGACTGAAGCGAATGTCGTCGAGATTACCGGTGTGAGTAAAAACAAAGTATTAAGCAGACTTCCGAACGAATCTTTCTTATCTTTCACGCTGAATTTGCACAGTTCTCCTTCACGACCGCTTTCGCCCGATTGGCTTTTGCGGTATTTCCAAAGCAAACTAAGGTTGATAAAATTGTCGCGGCAGGCCATGGAAGAAAGCACAAAATCTTTATGCAAACACAGCGCTAAATAAAAGAGTTTTTCTCGAGCGCGGTCATATTCCTTCGTTACCCACGGATTGACAAGCTGGGCTTCTGTGGAAATCTTTTCATTTTCGGACCGAAGTTTCTCCCAAAATGAATCGTCTAAAGGCGTCCTATCCTTTTTGCAATCTTCTAAACGCGATTTCAGAGACTGCGCTTCATCGTCGATTTTTTTACGCAATTTTTGAATTTCCTGTTTCTGCAAGGCTATCTCTTGTTCAAAAAAAGATTTTTTTCGTGTCAGTTCGGAAATATTTTTCATTAAACGTTCGACTTCATTCTGTCGCTGAAGCAATTGGTTCTCGGCTTGTGAAACCGCCGCGGAAGCTTTCGCTTGGCTTTGGCGCATCGGGGTAAGTTCCGCGCGCATTTTCAAAAGGATATCCTTTAATTCGGCGATTTGATTGGTTCGTTCTGTTTTTAACCATTTCCCAAAAAGCACCTCTGTAAGCCTGCGTCCGCTTTCCAATTCCATCAATTTATCGCCGTAAGGTTTAATTTTGTCCTCGGCTTTTTTTATTTCCGCCTCGCAAGCGTTTTGCGCCGAAAGACATTCATCTAACGCAGCCTTTGCCTCAGAAACAAGTAATTCCGCTTCAACGCGCCGCGCCTGTGCTTCGCTCAGATTTTGGATATGCTTTCTATGGTTTTCATTTATTTGTTCGATATTTTTTTCGTGTTGTTGAATTTCTTCCAAGCATTGCTTTTTAATCACGCCATAGTTTTCCGGCAAACAGCTTACCGCGCCCAATACTTTTTTAATTGCCTCTACTTTCTTATACTGCTCTTGAAATCTTGCCCGGCTTTCCAAATATCTCTCGTGCCGCGCCTCGATATCTTTTTTAATATTTAACTGACTGTCTATAATAACTCTTAAAGCCTTGTAATAATAATTTCCGATATTCTTGGCTTTGCCCAACGGCGCGGAAATTAACCCCCACTGTTTAGAATCTTTCATATTTTGCGCCGGATAAGAAAAATAGACGTCCTTTTTTTCTATGCCGCTCTTTCGCTTGTCTCTGTAAGTTTCGACCTCGCTCGTCTTTGAAACATCGAAAAGCTCCGCAATTTCCGATAAGTCTTCGCCCGCAAGACCGTCAAGCAGCGCGACGCCATCCGGCAGTTCCTTTGTAATATTCTCCACTGCGGCGTTATTGCAGGAAGCCACAAGCATGGAATAATCCGACAATTCAGTATCTTTAAACTTGTGATAGTGATAATAGTAATAGTCGTAGCCTTTGTAATCCTTGCGGCAAATATGTCCGTCGGAAAAATAGGCGTCAACAAACGCATCGTCCGCTTTTTCGTAACGGCAAATAAATTTTGCGCGTTCGACTACGTTTGCGGCAATAATTTCTTTTAATAGGGTGGTTTTGCCTGTGCCGGGCGGTCCGTTTACCGAAAAAATCGATTGTTCATATTTACCCCTGTTTATGCTCATATTAACGGCTATTTGCTGCATAAGCGCCGGACGGTAGCGCGACGGCCATTTTCCGGCGGGCGAGTTTGCGGCGCTCAGGCAATTTCCAATATAATCGGTATTGTTCCGAATGTCTATGCGTAAGCTTTGGTCTATATCGCCGCCGCCGCTTACGATATAATCCAGAAGGCTTTCCATCATTGGGCTGTCGGCTTTATTTTTACGGATATGGTTTTTTATCATCTCCAAATCGTCCAAATAAAACCCGTTAAGCAGGGCGCTGTAATCCTTTGCGGTATCATCCGCCTTGTCTAACGCTTTTTGGCTTTTATACCTTGAATATATAAGCTGACCCTTACGTGAAACTGATTTTTCCGGAAATGAAACAGGTTCTAAAAAACGAGTTTTTATGTTGTTGTAAAGCTCGTCTATATTGCGTTGGGTCACAGGCTGCGTATCGCTCATCAAAGACTCGAAAGATTCCATTTCAGCCTGATACGCCTCGCGCGTTATTTCAAGCTTGCGAATGAGACGCGAAACGCCCCACGCTACCGGAGAAACCTGAAGGCTTTGCTCAATATATTTTCCCTGCGCGTCAACCTTAAAACCTATCAGGCAAATTTTGCTTTTGTCTGTCTCCGGTCTGTCGTCTTCGGTATTCAAAGCGCCGTACAACTTTTGTATCAGCGCCTCGCGTTCCATTTCTCCGACGCAAATATGTATCTTGGTATAAGACATATGTTTCGGGAAACGGCGGTCGTCTTCCGCCGGTATCTGTTCCGCTTGCGAGTCTTGCAGCGAGCGGAACAACAGGACGGAATCATGGATTGCGTCTTTTCCGGTCTTCGCGGCATCCTCCTCCGCGTGAACTTTTTTTTGGTTTTCAGCCGTATCCTTCGGGAAATCGTTTTGAGTTAAGAATTCCACCGTATGCCAAAAATCTACGATGGCATACGCCGTTTCGGCCTTTGAGCCTTTCATAACAACACCCTCCCGCAATATTTGCGCTTAAAAACTCCCAAGGTTTTTTTAAAGATTAAATCTCTTCATAGGTTTCTAAAAAAATATCCCTTCGCAAGGTATAAACGTCGTGGATATCATCGCATTTCAAAACGAGGAAATCACCCGCTTTGCCGCGTATATACCCGTTCGGGTTCCAGTCGCTGAAAATCTTCACGCCGCGTTCCAGCGGGGCGGCGAAAACCGGCGCGTCCGTATACGACACGCAGGATTTCATCAAGGGTAACAACTCCTTGATTTCTCCCGTAGCCTCGTTTTTTACCGTCGGCGTGTAAATGTCGTCGTCTATGTTGACGGGTTCGCCGCAAAGACGATAATACGCGCCGAACTTGTCCGCCTTAATGGGGTGAACCTCGCCTTGCACGCCTATCATAAGGTAAATATCGGGGGACGCCTTAACCTCGGAATCCCCGTCGAGCGTCCTAATCATCAGCGGCGCGCCTTCCGGAAAAGCGTCGGTTGAAACCACGAACCCTTTCGGTATCGGTCTTTTGCGGTACCGCTTCATGGCGGCGACGTCAATGTCGTGGGAAGAGGCCGTTATTACGTCGAAACTGTCGTAATATTCGGCGATTTTGCCTTTTACGTATTCGTCGACGTTCATGCCCGCGTCTTCTATTCCGTCTTTTTGCAACCAGCCGCCCGCCTTATCCCTGTGCCCGCCGCCCGAACCCACGCCGTCCGTAATGTACTCGGCCAATTCGGAAGCCATTACTTCCCTCGAGCAACTGCGGACGGACAGCCTCGCCCCGTTTTCGCGCAGGCTGTAAACGGCGCAAACGTCCACCGTGTCCACCTGAAGCGCGATATCGCTTATAAACCCGAGAATGTTGGGGTCGCAGTATTCGGATTTAAAAATCGCGTACCGTTTGTCGAAATCGGTATAATTTCGCAGCAACGCCACCCCCGCGATTTCAAGCTCGTCAATGGTGAGGTTGCATAAACGCAGACGCTTGATTAGCCCCATGTCGCAGTATTGTTGAAGCTCGTCCCGCATATCCTTGTCAAGCGGATGGTTAATTTCGGAAAAATCGTTAGTGTCGGTTAAAAGCCCGTAATACAAAGCCGCGGAAACGTCCTTGTTCGCCTTGAAATCAAAACCTTCTTCCGAAAGCAAATCCCATACGAGGGTGGCGCAGCTCCCCAGCTGGGATTGAATGGCGCCCAAATCGAACTCGCCGTCCCCGATTACCTGAAGATGATGGTCGATAACGGCCACGGCGTCCGCCTTGATTTTCGTGATGTTGCCCTCGCCGTATTGGCAGTCCACGCAGACGAGCAGCTCCGGCGCGGGGAAACCGCCGGGGTTCTTGACGTGTTCCAACGGAATGTTAAGCCATTCGACCATGTTTTTGATATTCCGTTTTTTTATCCTCTCAACGCCCGAATAAATGATTTTGGACTCTTTGCCGTTACCGGACAAATAAGCGCGTATCCCGAAAGCCGAGGAAATCGCGTCGGCGTCCGGGTTGTCGTGGCACTGTATAACCACGCGTTCATACCGCAAAAGCTCCGACAACCTAAACATCAAAATTCCCCCATTTCAAGCAGCTCCGCCGCGTTTTTCCAATAAATCCGCTCCTTTTCCCCTTCGGAAAGCCCCAGCGTTTCAATAAACTCTTTCTCCTGTTTCGGGGTATGCCAAGGGCAATCCGACGCGAACAGGATTCTGTCCGCGCCGTGTCTCGCTATAATCCCCGTCATCGTCTTCGCGTCGATTTCCCCCGCCAGATAAGAAGAGTCGAGCCATATATTCCTCCGCCCGCACAAATAACGCGACACTTCGTCCCACGCGAACATTCCGCCCAAATGCGCCCCGATAATCTTCAGCTTCGGAAACTCGTCGTTGACGGCGACCAAGTGATAGGGCATGGCGTGGCGCGTCAAGGGGGAAACGGGGTCGTACCCCATATGGATTACGACGGGGAGTTCCAATTCCTCGCAGGTTTTATAAATCGGCCCCATTTTCTCGTCAAACAAAAAAGTGTCCTGATAGTCCGGGTGAAGTTTTATTCCTTTAAGCCCCAGCGACTTTATCCGCCTCAACTCGCCGGCGGCGTCGGGCGAGGCGGGGTGAACCGTCCCGAAAGGTATAATTCCCCCGCCGGCTTGTTTTGCCGCCCAGTTGTTTATCGTAACCTGCTGGGAAGGTTTGGTGGCAATCGGCAAAAGCACGCCGTAATCCGCCCCCCATTCTTTCAGGCGGCGTCGGGTGTCGCCCGCCGTGCCGTCGGTATAACAGGGGATTTGCGCGTTCGCGATTAAGGTTTTAATCGCCTTTTCCGCTATTTCGTCCGCAAAGGCGTGGACGTGGAAGTCAATCAGCATAATTATTCGTCGCCCAATATTTCTTTAAGGTTTTCGGTCAACGCGCCGAAGCGGCTTAAAAACCCGGGCAGCTTTCCGTCAATTTCCGCGCGGTTCTTCTCCGTCGAGGCGATTTCAAGCTCTTTCGCCGTCGCGGAGAGTTTCAGCGCCCCGATATTGGCGAGAGCGCTTTTATAACCGTGCACAATCACCCTGAAATCGTCGTATTTTTCTTCCGCGAGCAGCCTGTCGAGGACGCCCTTGTCATTCGCTTCCGTTTTAACGGCTATACGCAAAACCTTCAGGTAAGGCGCCGTCATATTCGCGATAACCCTGAGCCCGGCGTCCACGTCCAATTCGTCAATCCCCCGCAAAGCGAGAATTTTTTCGTCGTTTGTCATTTTTTAAAAACTCCTTTTGTGTTATTTTTGCGCAAATACTTCCTCAATTTCTCGAAAACGTCGTCGACGTCGAGCGGCTTGCTGAGATAATCGTTCATTCCCGCCGCGTAACATTCGTCTATATCGTGCTTGAACACGTTCGCCGTCATGGCGACAATCGGCAGCCCGCCCGAACCCGGACCGGCGCGAATAAGGCGCGTGGCTTCAAGCCCGTCCATTTTCGGCATCTGCACGTCCATAAAAACCATATCGTATTTTTCGGGGTTTGCCTTCAATAAATCCACGGCCTCCAAGCCGTTTTCGGCGCAGTCTATCTCCAGTCCGGTGTTTTCCAGAAGCGACAGCACTATTTCGCGGTTAATCTCGATATCCTCGACGAGAAGCACGCGCTTCCCCGAAAAGCCGCCGGAAACATCCTTTTTGAACACCTCGACTTTTTGCGCGCCGTCGATTCCGAGACACTCGTTCACGCAATCTATTATCGTCGAGGAAAACAGCGGTTTAAGCAAATATTTATCCACGCCCGCGCTAATCGCCTCGTTTTTGATAAGCGCCCATTCGGCCGAGGAAATCATCGTTACGACCGAACGCTTGTCCCCTTTTCGGGCTTTAATTTTTTTTGTAAGCTCGATTCCGTCCATTCCCGGCATCCGCCAGTCAATGAAATATATGTCATAATCCCCGTTCGCGTCCACCATGCCGTACGCTTCGATACCGTTGAAGGCCACGTCGCATTTCACCCCGATAACGCCGAACACGTCTTTGAAATAAGCGCGCACGTGTTCCTCGTCGTCGACGGCCAACACGCGAAGGTTGTCCCAGTCCACGCCCGGGCTCAGCAACGAATTTAAGCTTTTTTCGCCGCGCAGCATCTTTACCGTAAAAATGAATTTCGCGCCTTTGCCCAGCTCCGATTCCACCCATATGTCGCCGCCCATAAGCTCGGTAATCCGCTTTGAAATCGCCAACCCCAACCCCGTTCCGCCGAAATTGCGGCTCGTCATGTTTTCCGCCTGCTCGAACGCGAGGAACAACCGTTCCTGCTGTTCGGGGGAAATGCCTATCCCCGTGTCCATAACCTCCACGCGTATTACGCAAACGCCGTCCTCCTCGCTTTCCAAAAACGCGTCGAGGCTGATTTCGCCGCTCTCGGGGGTGAACTTAACCGCGTTTGACAGCAAATTGGCGATGACCTGCGCCAAACGCTGGTCGTCCCCGATTAAAAACCTCGGCACAAATTTGTCGACGTTGACCTTTAACCGCTGCAGTTTTTCGTCGACGCGAAAATTTATAACGGTTATCACTTTTTGCAACATTCTCTCGAAGCTGAATTCGACGGGGGACAGCTCCAGCATATTCGCCTCGATTTTCGACATGTCGAGAACGTCGTTGATAACGCCCAGCAAATGCGCCGAAGCGTCCTCCACCTTTTTCAGGGCGTAATTTTTCCTTTCGATATCCGCGGAATCCTTGCCGATTGCCGTCATCCCTATAATCGCGTTTAACGGCGTGCGCATTTCGTGGCTCATATTGGACAAAAACTCGCCCTTGGCCTTACTCGCGACGGTCGCCTTTTCCAACGCTTCCGACAGCCTTTGGTTGAAAATATCGCGCATAATCGCGCCGGCCAAGGTACTCGCGGTTATCGTAACAAAGTCCACCTGGCTTTTCTTCCAGTCGCGGGGCGAATTGTTTTCGACGCTCAAAAGCCCCCAAAGCTTGCCCTCGACGTAAATCGGGGCGCTGACAAGCGAATAAACGTCGGAATCCAGCAAAGGATGGTATTCCACCGGACCGGAGGCGACGTCGGGGAGGCAGATAGGCGGCGCGGAAGCGCTGTCGGCAAGGTTTTTGGGAAAGCAGCGCATGATTAAGTCGAAAGAGCCGAACCTTACCAAATTAAGCGGCGGCGCGCCGTCGGAATTCCAATGGTAGGACATGATTATGTCCTTGCCGGCGTAATCTATCTTTATGACGAGGACCCTCGTAACTTTGTGATATTTCCCCAATTTCGCCAACGCGCCGTTAATCAGCGTTTCCATGTCCCCGGAAGCTATCAGGCCCCTCGAAATATCCGCCATAACTTCCTGCTGTTCAAGGCGCGCGGCGAGCACGTCGTTTTTTTCGCGGATACTGTCGGTCATCTTTTGGATATTCGTAACGTCGTACTGATACCCGATGAGGAAATACTCGTTATTGTACAGCACCCGCGCCAAAGTAACCTCGAAGGGTATTTCCCTCCCGTATGAATCGAGGTGCGTCCATTCGCTGACGACCTTTTCGGCGTTGAACGCGCGTTTGATAATCTCCATGGCCTTTTCAAAAGAATTTGAGCCGTCCGGCTGGTATTCCGGCGAGAACTCCTCAAAAAAATGCTCGAGGTAATACCGCTTCGTGGCGCCGAAAAGGTTGAGAATCTCGTCGTTGCAGTCAATCGCCTTCAAATCCTTGCTGATAATGGTTATGCCGATGGGGGACGAGTTCAATAAGGCGAGGTTATAGTCGTTGACCATGGAAAGTTCCCGCTCGGCGCCCGCGCGTATGAACGCGTTGGCGCACAGCCGCGCCGCCGAGCGCATAAGGTCGAGGCAATCGTCGGAGAAATACCTGCAGGAGGTATGGTCTTCAAGGGTGATGACGCCCCAAAACTTCCCGAACGTGAATATCGGCACGAACAAAATGGACTTAACGCCGAACATTCCGCAAAAAGCCGCGTCCTCGCCGTTCATGTCGTCGACGTTGCCGTTTATGCAATCGCCTTTCATAAGGATTTCAACCCATCGATTGACGGAAGGGTGGTCGGGCAGAACGACAAGCTCCTTGTCTAATTCGACCGATTCGCCCTTGTACCAGACATAAGTCTGCCCGAGCCGGGACGAACTCTTTAAAATCTGATAAACGGCGATGCGGTCAAGCCGAATGGCTTTGGCGACGGGATCCAAAGCCTTGGACATCACGATTTCAAACGCGTCTTCGTTAAAATCGGTGATAATTTCAATCATTTTGTTTAAAGCGTCGACAATGTCGGCGCGGTGCCCGGTTAAAACGCGCCCGTCGTCCCGTTGATTCATTTGCGGCATTTTTATGACCGTGCCGCCTCACCCTGCACAAAACTCAATGAAAATTGCGGCATGGCGAAGAGTCCTTTCTTGTTTTTCAACCTTATACCTCCGATTATAGGTTTATGTAAGTTTATTTTAACACGGTTCGCCCGTTTTGTCAATACGGACGCTTACGCGGAATTTCGGATTGTCGCGGCGATTTGAAAATTTTTCTTGCCAAAACATGTAAAATATTGTATAATATACCGAGTATGTATGTTCATCACGGAGGGAAGCATGACGACGTTATTGAAAAACGGGTATCTCGTGGACAGCATGAATAACAGGGAAGGCGTTTTCGACGTTTTAATCAAGGACAGGTTTGTTTCCGCCGTCGCCGCGAATATGGACGCTCCCGCCGACAGGACGGTCGACTGTTCGGGGCTTACGGTTATTCCCGGGATTTGCGATATGCACGTGCATTTGCGCGACCCCGGCCAGACGCATAAAGAGGATTTCGTTACGGCGGGGGAAGCCGCCGTCGCGGGGGGCGTAACGGCGGTTATGTGCATGGCCAACACCGTCCCCGCCGTCGATTCGCCGGAGCGCGTCCGCGATATCGTCAAGCGCGCGGAAACGTCGAAGGTGAAGATATATCCCTGCGCCGCGGTTACCGTCGGGCAAGGCGGGTCGGAGCTGTGCGATTTCGAGGCGCTGAAGCAAGCGGGGGCCGTCGCCGTTTCAGACGACGGAAAGCCGGTGGAAAACGCCCGCCTTATGATGGAAGCCATGATTCGCGCCCGTTTGGCGGGGTTGAAAATAATATCCCACTGCGAGGATACGGACATTTCCGGGGACGGGATAATGAACGAGGGGGCCGTTTCGGCGAAACTCGGCGTCAACGGTATAAGCCGCACGAGCGAAAATATTATGACAATGCGCGAAATCTGCCTTGCCAACGATTTGAAGGCGCATATCCATATCGCCCACGTTTCGACCAAAGAGGCGATTAAGTATATAAACATGGCGGTCAATCTCGGGATAATGGTAACCTGTGAAACCGCCCCGCATTATTTCACCCTCACCGACGAGGAACTTCTCAAGAAGGACGCCGACTATCGCATGAACCCGCCGTTGCGTGAATTTGACGACGTTCTCGAGATTACGAAAGCGCTCTGCAACGATATGTTCGACTGCATAGTCAGCGACCACGCCCCCCACGCCGAGCGGGAAAAAGCGGATTTTAAAACCGCGCCCTTCGGCGTTACGGGGCTGGAAACGCTTTTGCCCGTTACGCTTACGCGGCTTTATCACACGGGGAAACTGCCCGTTTCAAAAATCGTTCGCATGATGTGCGTGAATCCCCGCCGTATTCTCGGGATAGGCGGCGGCGGGATAGAAGCGGGGAGCGCCGCGGACATAGCGGTGTTCGACCTTAACGAAAACTGGACGGTCGAACCCGGCAAGCTGCGTTCCAAATCCAAAAACACCTGTTTTAAGGGTATGCGCCTGAAAGGCAGGGTAAAATACACGCTGGTGAACGGCGAGGTCGTTTACGAGGACAAATAGCCGTTTTTATCCGAAACGCCGCCGGCAAAATCCGCCGAAAAACCGGAGAACAGAATGTCGCTTGATTTGCTGATTGAAAAAATCGTGAAAACCCAAAACCCGTCGGTCGTCGGTTTGGACCCCGCCGTTGATTTGATTCCCGGGTTTATCAGAAAAAAATCATACGCGAAGCACGGAGAAACGCTTAAAGGCGCGGCGAGGGCCGTTTGGGAATTTAACAAGGGGCTGATTGACGCGCTTTGCGAAATCGTCCCCGCCGTAAAGCCGCAATCGGCTTTTTACGAGGCGTTGGGCGTCGAGGGGGTAAAAACGCTTTGCAAAACCTGCGAATACGCGAAAAAGCGGGGGATGTACGTCATATTGGACGGAAAGCGCGGCGACGTCGGCTCGACCGCCTCGTGGTACGCTTCGGCTTACCTCGGCACGGTAAAAATCGGCGAAAACGAGTACGAACCGTTTCCGGCGGACGCGCTGACGGTAAACGCCTACCTCGGTTCGGACGGCGTCAAACCGTTTATCGAAGCCTGCGGGAAATATGACAGGGGCGTGTTCGTTCTGGTAAAGACCTCAAACCCGTCGTCGGGCGAGCTTCAGGACAAAACGGCCGACGGGCGGGCGGTGTATGAAATAATGGGGGATATGTGCGCCGAATGGGGCAAAAATATTATCGGGAAGTACGGGTATTCCGGGGCGGGGGCGGTCGTCGGCGCCACTTATCCCGAGCAAATCGCGCGTTTGAGGAAAAGGCTGCCGAACACGTTTTTCCTTATACCCGGTTACGGGGCGCAGGGCGGTAAAGCCGAAGACTTGGCGGCGGCTTTCGGGAAAGACGGCTTGGGCGGCGTCGTGAACAGTTCAAGGGGGATTATCGCCGCCTATAAAAACGAAAGGCGCGGGGAGCGCGATTACGCGGGGGCGGCGTACAGAAGCGCCGTTCATATGCGCGACGACATTATGAAACGTATCCATAAAATAACTATATGAACGGAGACATTTTATGCCGCTCAGAAACGACGTGAAGAAGGTTTTGGTAATCGGCTCCGGACCCATAGTGATAGGGCAGGCCGCCGAGTTTGACTATGCGGGGACCCAGGCTTGCCGCGCCCTAAAGCAAGAAGGCTTGGAGGTTGTTTTAATAAACTCAAACCCCGCCACAATCATGACGGACAAGAACATGGCGGACAGGATTTACATCGAGCCGCTGACTTTAGAGGTCGTCAGGCGCGTCATAGAAACCGAAAAGCCCGACGGCGTGCTGTCAACGCTGGGCGGGCAGACCGCGCTTACCTTGTCCATGCAGCTTGCCGAAGAGGGATTCCTTGAGAAAAACGGCGTAAAACTGCTCGGCGCCGACCCCGAAACCATTCACAAGGCGGAGGACAGGCAGGCTTTCAAGGATACCATGCGGGAAATCGGCGAACCCTGCGTTCCGTCGAAGGTGGTCGAAAACGTTCCCGACGCGCTGGAGTTCGCCGGGGTTATCGGTTATCCCGTAATCGTGCGCCCCGCGTTCACGCTGGGGGGAACGGGCGGCGGAATAGCTTACGGCGAAGACGAGCTTCGCGAGGTTTCGGGGAACGGGCTGCGCGTATCGCCGATTACGCAGGTGCTTATCGAAAAATGTATTTCGGGCTGGAAAGAGATTGAATTTGAGGTTATACGCGATGGGAAAGGCAACGTGATAACCGTTTGCTCCATGGAAAACGTGGACCCCGTCGGCGTCCACACGGGGGACAGCATAGTGGTCGCGCCCGCGGTAACGCTTGCCGACAAGGAATACCAGATGCTCCGCAGCGCCGCCTTGAACATCATTCAAGCGCTTAAAGTCGAGGGTGGCTGTAACGTTCAGTTCGCCTTGAAAACCGACAGTTTTGAATACGCGGTCATAGAAGTCAATCCCCGCGTAAGCCGCTCCTCCGCGTTGGCGTCGAAAGCGACGGGCTATCCCATAGCGAAAGTGGCGACGAGGATAGCCGTCGGCTATTCCCTCGACGAAATTTTAAATCAGGTTACGGGGAGGACATACGCCTGCTTTGAGCCCGCCATAGATTATCTCGTCGTAAAATTCCCGAAATGGCCTTTCGACAAGTTCGTCTACGCGAAGAAGACTTTGGGCACGCAAATGAAGGCGACGGGCGAGGTTATGTCAATCGGCGCGAGTTTTGAGTGCGCGGTTATGAAAGCGGTTCGCGGCGCGGAGCTGGGCATGGATACCCTGTCGAAGCCGTCGTTCGCCAAGCTGAGCGACGCCGAGGTCGCGGAGAAACTTTACGATACCGACGTAGATCGGTTTTTTTGTATATTCGAGGCGTTGAAGCGGGGCGTTTCCGTCGATAGGATAAACGAGATTACCGCGGTTGACAAATGGTTTATCCATAAGATGAAAAACCTTTCCGATTTTGAGAAAAAACTGGCGGGCGCGGAGTTGTCCCGGGAAATATATGAAGAAGCCAAGCGGCTCGGTTACCTTGACAAGACCGTCGAGAATATTTCGGGGCGGAAATTAGCCGACAAGGGCGTCGCGAGGAAATACGCCGTTTATAAGACCGTGGACACCTGCGCCGCCGAATTTGCCGCCGAAACGCCTTATTTTTACAGTGCGCACGACGAGGAGAACGAAGCCGAGGAATTCATTAAAAAAAAGCAAAGCGGCAAAAAGAGAATAGTCGTTTTCGGTTCCGGACCTATCAGGATAGGGCAGGGGATTGAGTTTGATTACTGCTCGGTGCATTGCGTGTGGGCGCTTAAAGAATTGGGGTATGAGGCGATTATCTGCAACAACAACCCCGAAACGGTTTCGACCGATTTTGATACGGGGGACAGGCTGTATTTCGACCCGCTGACGCAAGAGGACGTCGACAACATCCTCGCGACGGAAAAGCCCGACGGCGTCGTGGTTCAGTTCGGGGGGCAGACGGCGATAAAGCTCACCCGCCATTTGAGCGAAACCGGCGCGAATATATTGGGCACCCCCGCCGAAAGCATCGACATTGCCGAAGACCGCGAAAAGTTCGACGCGCTTTTGGAAGAGTGCGGCATCCCGCGCCCGCGGGGATGTACGGTTTACACCGCGGAGGAAGCGCTGGCGGCGGCGGGTAAGTTGGGTTATCCCGTGCTTTTGCGCCCTTCCTACGTTCTCGGGGGGCAGAACATGATAATCGCCCACGGCGACGCCGACGTAACCGAATACATGGAGATTATCACCGCCGTGAAACTGGAAAACCCCGTGCTTATCGATAAGTATGTGATGGGTACGGAGGTTGAGGTCGACGCGATATGCGACGGCGCCGACTTTCTCATTCCGGGGATAATGGAGCATGTGGAGCGGGCGGGGGTACATTCCGGCGACAGCATTTCCGTTTATCCGCCGCACAGCCTTTCCGAAAGGACGAAAAGAACCATTGTCGATTACACCGAAAGGTTGGCGAGGGCGTTAAAGGTCGTCGGTCTCGTCAATATTCAATACGTCGCGCGCGACAATCAGGTGTTCGTGATAGAGGTTAACCCGCGCTCGTCGCGCACCGTGCCTTACATAAGCAAGGTTACCGGTATCCCCATGGTCGATATCGCCGTAAAAGCCATGCTCGGCATTTCGTTGAAGTCGCAGGGCTATGAAAGCGGCGTTTTCCCCGAAAGCGGGTACGTCGCGGTAAAGGTTCCCGTGTTCAGTTTCGAAAAGCTGCACGACGTGGATACCCAGCTCGGTCCGGAAATGAAGTCCACGGGCGAGGTTCTCGGGATAGCCAAAACCTTTGACGAGGCGCTGTTTAAAGGGCTTATCGCGGCCGGCTTTAAAATGTTCGGCGAGGGCGGGGTTTTGTTTTCCGTGAGAAACGGCGACAAGCCCGAAATCGTCGAAATCGCGAGCCGGTTTGAAAAGCTGGGGTTCGCTCTTTACGCGACAAGCGGAACCGCCTCGCTGTTAAACCGCAACATGATAGCGACGAATTTCGCTTACCGCATAAACGAGGATAACAGGGAGCCTAACGTGCTGTCCCTGATTGAAAGCGGGAAAATCCAGTATGTCGTTTCCACGTCGGAAACGGGCCGCAAGCCCGCCCTTGACAGCGTGAAAATCCGCAGAAAATCCACCGAACGCGGGGTGGCGTGCCTTACCTCGTTAGACACCGCTTCGGCTTTGCTGACCTGCCTTGAAATGAAAAAAACAATCGAGGACGCGAAGCTGGTCGATATTACGAAGATATGAAAATTAAACGCAATTATCAGCTTTTGCAGTTTCTGCTGGACTGCGCCGCTTTGTTCATGCTTTATCTTTTCGCCGCGAGTATAATTGATTTTTTCAGCCTTACGGGCAAGTTGAACGGGTATATGGTCGCCCCGGACGCCGAAAAAATAAAATTAAACCCGTATCCCGTTATCGTATGGGGGGCGGTCGCTTTTCTCGTATTCGCGGCGGGGGTCGTCGCGCCGTTCGCGTACAAGAAGAAGACGAAGATGTCGCAAAAGCAGTACGACTTGTGGGTTTACGCGGTTTTAACGGCGAGGATACCCGCGCTTATCGTCGTTTTCGACTTAATGGGCAGGCACGCGAACCATATCATGCGCGTCCGCGAGAGTGTTTTCAGTTTCCCCGTATTGGCGGGCGCCGTTTTGATATTTTTTATAGCGAACTTCGCCAAAGGCAGGATTAAACTCCTTGAACGCGAAACGAAAACGGCAAAAACAAAGAAAGGTTGACGACGGGGGAGCCATGTACAAATGCGGCGTTTATCCGGTTACGGAAAAAACCGAAATCTCGGCGGGAATATACTCTTATGTGATAAGCTGCCCCGACGTCGCGGAATTGGCAAAACCGGGGCAGTTCGCGCATATTAAGGTTGACGGCTTCACTTTGCGCCGCCCCGTTTCGATTTGCGACGCGGATAAGGAAAAGGGTTCGCTCCGCGTCGTTTTCGAGGTAAGGGGGAAGGGGACGGCGCGGCTCGCCGATATAAACGTCGGGGACAAGACGGACATAATCGCCCCGCTCGGAAACGGCTTCACCCTGCCGGAAAGCATGGCCCCCGGCCGCCGCGTGATTCTCGCGGGGGGGGGGATAGGCGTTCCGCCTTTATTGGGCGTCGCGAGGGTTATGAAAGGGAACGCGACGGCAATCCTCGGTTTCAAAAGCCGCGAAAGGATTATCCTCGCGGAGGATTTCAGACGCGCCGGCGCCGAAGTCATAATATGCACCGACGACGGGAGCGCGGGCGTTCGCGGAACCGTCGCCGACGTTTTAAGGGACGAATCCGTTAAGGGCGGCGCGGACGGGGTTTTCGCCTGCGGCCCGGAACCCATGCTTAAAGCGGTCGTCGGGGAATGTAAAAAGAGCGGCTTGAACGCCGAGGTTTCGCTGGAACAGCGAATGGGGTGCGGCGTGGGCGCCTGCTTGGTCTGCGTCTGCCGCGCGGTTCGCGGGGGGGAGGAGTTTATGCTCAGGGTATGTAAGGACGGCCCCGTATTTAACGGTAGGGAGGTTATGCCGTGAAGCCGAAGGACCTTTCCGTAACGGTCGCCGGGGTGAGGTTCCCGAACCCGGTGATAGCCGCCTCCGGGACTTACGGTTTCGGGGAGGATTACGCCGAATTGTACCCGCCCGGCGTTTTCGGCGGGATTTCATGCAAGGGGCTGACTCTGAGCGAACGCGCCGGCAATCCGCCCCCGCGCATAGCGGAAACGCCCGGCGGCATCCTCAATTCGGTGGGGCTGCAAAACCCCGGCGTCGACGTTTTTATCGAAAGGCATCTGCCTTACATGAAAAAAAACTGCAACGTGGTAATCGCCAATATATCGGGCGAAACCATCGGGGAATATAAAAAAATCGCCGAAAAACTCGACGAAACCGGCGTGGATATAATCGAACTGAATATTTCCTGCCCCAACGTGAAAAAAGGCGGCGCGGCGTGGGGCGTGAGCGCGGCGGGGGCGGGCGAGGTTACAAAAAGCGTGAGGGCCGCGACGGGCAAGCCGCTGATGGTGAAATTAACGCCCAACGTTACCGATATCGCCGAAATCGCGCGGGCTGCCGAAGCCGAGGGCGCGGACTGCGTTTCCCTTATCAACACGGTTCTCGGGATGAGGATAGACGTTAAAACCCGCCGCCCCGTTTTGGGGAATAACGCGGGCGGGCTTTCTGGCGGGGCCGTTTTCCCCATAGCGGTGAGGATGGTGTGGCAGGTCGCGCGTTCGGTTAAAATCGACGTGGTCGGCATGGGCGGAATTTCCTCGGCGGAGGACGCGGTCGAAATGATGCTCGCGGGAGCCAAGGCCGTTCAAATCGGAACGGTGATGATGGGCGACCCCTTCGCGCCGCTGAAAATTATCGGCGGGATAGAGCGTTACATGGAAGAAAACGGGATTGACGATTTAAGCGGGATTGTCGGAAAGGTAAAACCGTGGTGAGCCCGGCGGGCTACGGCCGCCCTGCGCCGCCCATGGCTTTTTCAAGCCGAAAAAGGGCTTTGTTCAGCGTTTTTTTCGGGCAGGCCACGTTTATCCGTTGAAAGCCTTCGCCGTTCGCGCCGAACATCGTTCCGCAGTCAAGCCACAGCTTAGCCTCGTTCACGATTAAACTGTCAAGCCGCGCCTGGCTTAAGCCGTATTCCGAAAAATCCAGCCAAAGCAGGTACGTTCCCTCCGGTTCGACCAACTTGATTTTCGGAAGCCGCTTCGCCAAAAATTCGCGGACGGCGCCGATATTGCCCGAAATATATTCTTTGAGCCGCTCCAGCCATTCGCCGCCCTTCGTATAAGCGCTTTGGCAGGCGGCGAGCCCCAAAGCGTTAAGCTGGCTGTAACCGCTTTTGCCGATTTCCGCCTTGAAGGCACGGCGAAGCCCGGCGTTCTTTATAAAAATATTCGCCGTTTGCAGCCCCGCGAGGTTAAACGACTTGCTCGGCGACGTCGCGATAACCGCGTCTTCGTTCAGCGTCCCGAAACAGACGTGCTTATGTCCTTCCCACACAAAATCGCAGTGTATTTCATCCGATACCGTTACGACGCCGTGTTTCGCGCAGATTTCATTCAGCCGTTCAAGCTCGCGCCCGGTCCATACCCGCCCTACGGGATTATGCGGGCTGCACAGCAAAAACAGCTTCACGTTTTCGGTTTTGATTTTATCCTCAAAATCGCCAAAGTCTATTAAGTATTCGTTATCCTTGTATATAAGCGGGTTTTCGACCGTTTTCGCGCCGTTTTCGCGGATTACCTCGAAAAACGGGTAATACACCGGCGTATGTATAATCACCCCGTCGCCGGGTTTCGTAAAAGCGCGGACGGCCATAGCCAAAGCGAACACGACGCCGGGGGTTTTCACGGTTTCGTTTTTGCCCGCCGAATATCCGAAGCGCTCGCCGAACCAGCCGCCCACGGCTTCGTAATAATCGTCTTTAACCTCGGTATAGCCGAAAACGCCGCGTTCCACGATTTTCCCCATATCTTCCAAAACCTCAACCGGCGCGGGGAAATCCATGTCCGCCACCCACATGGGGAGCAGACCGTCAGGCTTTCCGCGTTCGGCGGCAAAATCGTATTTCAGCGAATTGGTGTTTTTTCTGTTTATAACAGCGTCGAAATCGTATTTCATTTT
>JAIRWC010000040.1 GCA_031253495.1 Oscillospiraceae bacterium
TGTAAATGATAATCTCCCGCGGCTACCGTTGTACCGGTGTCGCCCGTAAGACCAAGCAATGTTGATGTCGATACCGTACCGCTGGCGTTTGAACCGGATTGCAGGTGCAGGTACCTCACTTTGTTCGAACTTCCGTTGATATTGTACGTTACCTCCACAAAGAAACCCCTGCTGTCTCCGGTACCGCCGCCTTTATCCGTAACAGTGCCGCTTCCCTGCGCGTATATCGGGAATCCGTTGATTGATATATAACCTGTGTTGGTTATATCAATGGCTTCGTGACCGGGCGATTGCCATGCGTTTGAAATATAATTCGCCATGTTTCCGGTTCTGTACATATAGTGCTGAAACATTGACGATGTCGCGCCGTTCAACGCGCCGCACGAAACGGTTCTGACACAGCTTTTGGTTGCGCCGTTTTGGGAAGGGGTATACAAATGCCCTAACGGCGGGGTCTGATAAAATGTCGCCCCGCATCCGGAAGTCGAGCAATAGCGGATTTGCCCGCCGGGTTGGGTGCAACTCGCGGTTCCGGTAGACACATTCGCCACCGAATGATTTGCGCAATGGGTACATCCTGTTTTTTGATGCTTGGTACACCAATAGGTTGACGGATTTGCGCTTGCGATCGGCGTAAACGCGGAAACGGCGATTACGCAGGCCACAAACATTGCCATGATTTTTGGGTGTTTCATGCTGAAACCCCTCCTTGAGCTTTAAAAATATTTTATTCACACATCTTCGCTTTATGGCCAACTCGGCGAAGACGACAAATAACAGTTTCGGATTATTTCCGCCTCTGTTATATATAACGGAAACACCCCGCGAAAAATTACAGGTTTTTATAAAATTTTTATATTTTCGGCGATTTCAACAAATCGCCCGAGTGAAAATTGTGCGAATGTTACGGCGCGTTCCCGACCGTTCCGCTTTGCGTCGTGTATAACCTGTAATAATCGCCCTTTTTCGCCATCAGTTCGCCGTGCGCCCCCTCCTCGGTAATCCCCCCGTCGGAAACGTACATAATCCTGTCGCAGTTCCTTACCGTCGAGAGCCTGTGCGCTATTACAAACGACGTCCGCCCTTTCAAAAGATAATTTATCCCCTCCTGCAGAGACCTTTCCGATTTCGCGTCAATCGAGCTTGTCGCTTCGTCGAGAACCAATATGCGCGGGTTCGCCAGTATCGTCCTCGCGAAGGCGATCAGCTGTTTTTGCCCCGACGAAAGCCCCGCGCCGCGCTCCTTGATTTCCGTGTCGTAACCGTCTTTTAAGCTCGTGATATAATCGTCTATGCCGACTATCCGGCAGGCTTCGCGGGCTTCTTCGTCGGTGGCGTCCCTTTTGCCGTATTTGACGTTGAACATCACCGTTCCGCTGAAGATAAAGCTGTCTTGAAGCATTATGCCCATTTGTTCCCTGAGCGACGTCAGGGTAACGCCGGATATATCCGTCCCGTCGATAAGCACCCTGCCGCCGTTAAGGTTATAAAACCGCGAGATAAGGCTGACTATCGTGGTTTTGCCCGCGCCCGTGGGACCGACCAGCGCGACGCTTTCCCCGGCTTTTACCTCAAAGGAAAGGTTGTTAAGCACGTCCGCGCCTTTTTCATAAGAGAAGGTTACGTTATCAAAGGTTACGCGGCCGTCGATAACCGGCATTTTCACGGCGTTCGGCGCGTCTTTGACCGCGACGGGCTCGTCGAGCGCCTCAAATATGCGCTCAAGGTAGGCGACGGCGGTGATAAAGGCGTTCATCAGGTTGGAAAGGGTTAAAAGCGGCTGCCAGAACCTCCAGGAATAGTTGGACATCGCCGCGACGGTTCCCAGACTCGCGGGGGTGGTTATGAACAGCGTCAGCCCGACGACGTATACCCCGCCCCTCACCAAAGCCGAAACGTTATCCACGGTGGGGTGAACCAAGTTGGAATAGGCGACGGCGCGCATCCATTCTTTGCGGTAAGAGCGGGAAAGGCGGTCGAAGATTTCCGCGTTTTCTTCTTCCCTCGTGAATATCTGCGAGATTTTTACCCCCACTATGCTTTCGTGGAGATAGGCGTTTAAGTTGGACGTTTTGTTTGAAACCGCCTGCCACGCTTTGCGCTGTTTGTTCTTGATAACCAATATAATCGCCAAAAACAGCGGAACCCCCGCCAAAATGACGAGCGCCAGCTCCCACGAGACGAAGAACATGAAAACCGCGATAAAAATTACGCTGAGCGTTTCAAGGACGAAGTTTATTATCCCGTTGGTCATCAAGTCGGAAACGTTGTTGATATAGTTGACGACGCGGACGAGTATTTTCCCGTGGGGGCGGCCGTCGTAGTACTCGAAGGACAGCCTTTGCAGATGCTCGAACAAATCCCGCCGGATATCATAAATTATATCCTGCCCCACCTTTGTCATAATAATCGAACGCCTCTGCGCGAAAAAGACGCTGACCGCGACGGAAAAGAGCATAAGCCCCCCGAGCGAAAGCAGCAGCCTTACGTCGCCGTTCGGGATTGCGTCGTCCAACGCGACTTTGGAAATCACGGGCGGGAACAGCGACGCGACGATTGAAATCACGCTTAACGCCAGCCCCGCCGCGATTTTTTTCTTATACTTGCCCGCGTAAACCAGCGCGCGTTTTAAATGCGCGACGTTAAACGGGGATTCTAATTCTTCGTCTATATCGAACCTGTTGCGCGCCATGGCGTCTCCCTTTCATGCCGTTTCTCGTTTACGACTGCAAATCATACACTTCCCTGTAATAGCCGTTATTGCGGAGCAGTTCCTCGTGGGTTCCGGTTTCCGCGATTTTCCCGCCTTTCAAAACGATGATTTTGTCCGCGTCTTTCGTTGACGAAATCCGCGCGGCGATAATAATTTTCGTGCAGGTAAAATCAAGGTTTTTCAGGCTTTCTTGTATATGCTTCTCGGTTTCCGAATCCACCGCCGAGGTGGTGTCGTCCAAAATCAAAATCGACGGTTTTATCGCCAGCGCCCGCGCCAAGGCTATCCTTTGTTTTTGCCCGCCGGACAGCCCCACCCCGCGTTCCCCGATAATCGTGTCGTACCCGTCGGAAGTGTTTTTTATGAACCCGTCCGCGTCCGCGGCTTTGGCGCAAGCCTCGACGCCGGAAAAATCCATGCCGGAATTGCCGAACGCGATATTCCCCTCTATGGTGTCGGAATAAAGCAGAACCTCTTGCGTGGCCATGCCTATCCCCGAACGCAGCTGCGCCAATTTCAGCATACGGACGTTATGCCCGTCGACGGTGATTTCCCCTTTCGTAACGTCGTAGATACGCGGGATTAAATTAACGAGGGTGGTTTTGCCCGAACCCGTTTCCCCCATAATCGCGACGGTCTGCCCCGCCTTTATTTTAAAGCTGACGTCCGACAGCGCCTCTTCGTGCCCGTAGCCGAACGAAACGTTTTTAAACTCGATATCGCCTTTGATTCCGCCGTCAAGCTCGACGGCGTCGGCGCGGTCCGCTATCCTTGAACGGCTGTAATATATTTCTATGATTTTATTCGCCGAAGCGGTAAAGCGCTGCAAATCGTTGATGATGTTCCCAAGCCAGCTCATGGGGCCGGACATCGTCCATATCAGCATTGAAAAAGCCATATAATCGCCGAGCGTTATCTCGCCGCCTATTACGAACAGCCCGCCCGCCGTCAAATGCACCGCCATAATCGCCTGCGACGCCGTTTCCATCGGGAAGAAGAACTTCCACCAGACAAGGGCGGTTTTTTTGTTGGCGGAGGAATATTCCCCGTTGAACGAACCGAACCTGCTTTTTTCAAACTCTTCGGCGGCGAAAGCCTTGACCACGCGGTTCCCCGAAATGTTCTCCTCCGCGGCGGTGTTCAAGTCCGAAAGGCGTTCGCGCAGGTCCCCGTACATGGGGCCGACTTTCCTCCTGAAAACGAACGAGATTATAAACAAAAACGGGGTTAAGGCGACCATGCACAGCGCCATGGGGACGCTAATGGTGAAAAAGAAAACCGCCGCCGCCGTGAAGATGACGAAGCTTTCGAGAATCACCCTTATTATCCAGGCGGTGGAATGGCGAACCATTTCAATGTCGCCGGAAAGCCTTGTCATTATGTCCCCCGTCCGGTAATAGTCGTAAAACGACGCGTCCTGCTTATGGATATTATCGAACAGGTACGCCCTCACGCGGTAAATCACCCCCTGCGAGCAGACCTCGTAAGTCATGTTCGTGGCGTACTGCAAAGCCGTTCTGAACAGATTGACGGCGACCGTGAGCGCGACGAGCGAATACAGCAGGTCTTTTCGCGTCGCGAGGTTTTCGGCGGCGTTTTCGCCGGAGATGAACGTATCGACGATTATTCTCGTAAAAATGGGGTTAAAAACGAACATAACCTGACAGACCACCGACAAGAACATGGCGAACACGTACCTCTTGCGGTAGCCTTGCAGATTTTTCCAGAGCCAACGTATGAGAAAAGACATAAAAAACTTACCTTATTTTTGAAATGCAAGTCATATTTTAACAGATTTCAAGTAATGTGTTTATTGTGATGAGTTTGCGAGCAGTTCCCCGTCAGGCTTTATACAGCCGACAAACCGGCTCTTCGCTATTTAACGGTGGTAACGCCGTAACCGCCGCCAACCCCGTCATTCTATCGCTTCTTTAAGGTAAACCATCGCCTTTAAATTCGATTTATTCGGAAACCCTCGCGCGATACCTTGCACTATTCTGATTAGACTATTGATACCCTCCGCAATTCCGTTGGTTACGCGGCTTCCGAAGTACCTCACAATTCCGTCCCAGTGCTTGTCAACGGTTTCGGCAAACTT
>JAIRWC010000041.1 GCA_031253495.1 Oscillospiraceae bacterium
TTTCGCCGATTTTTCGTCATACTGCGTTAATTTTTCCTTAAATATCACTGATATTCGCGTCAAAATTGCCTTGTCTGACAAAAAATCCGCTTGAAAATATGAACATTTTGCCTACTGAATACAGGTTATTAAAGGCGGGGGATTTTCAGCCGTTCGCCGGTCAAATGTCGACGTCCCTGTAAATCTCGCTTGACTTAACGACAAAATAAAATCCGTCGCTTTCATAAAGCGACACCACTTTCTCCTTGCGTGAAACGGTTTTTCCCCCGGCGGTCGCGGCGTTTACTTCATATTCGCGTTCCCTGTAAAAGAGACTGACTTTCCCCCAGTCGCCGGGTTCGATTTCCTCCGTGCAGTAGCCGTCCAGACCCGCCGCGTCCTCCCCTTTCGGAAGGCGGTCGCCGCGAATGGCGTTAAGCGCGTTCTCCCCGAAATACTGGATGACGAAACACACGAGCAATCCGCCCGCGACAAAACAAGGCAGGGAAAGATACCACCTCATCCCCGCCAGTTCATACAGTATTCCCGTAGCCGACGCCGCCGTCAAGGAAACCAAAAGCACCGTGAGGTTGGCGGGGAGGAACTTTTCGGCGGGGATATCGGCGCCCTTAAACTTGAAAAAACGCTTTTCCAAAGAAAAGTTTTTTATTTTTTCCATGTACCGCAAAATCATGTCGGCGGTAAAGGCGGCGGCGGAAACGACGAGCAGTATCAAGTAAAAATATATCATTCCTCGCGCTCCCATTGCAGCAACGGTTTCCTTTCCACCGTATCGTAGCCTAACAGATAAAAATAATTTTTTATTTTGATAAATTCGGAGTATTCGTCGCCGAGGACGTATTCGCCGGATAAACTCAAATCCCACGTATATTCCGTAACGCGGTCGTTTTCCATGACGTAGACGGCGCTGCCCTGCAAAACGTCGAACGCCTCGACCCTGACCGCGTTATAACCGACGTCCGCTTGGCACGACAACTCCCCGTTCCCGTCTATGACAAGCAGCATTTTGTCGCCCACAAGATAATCGTCAACCAAAAGAACCCCCGCGTCGCCGTGAAACGCGTAATCTATCAAAACCCCGCTGTACTCGTAACCGCCTTTCATAACGCCGCTTTCGGCGTCGATGACAAAAATCGCGGCGTCGCACAGCACAAAAACGTCGCCCGAGTCCTCGCGGAGCGCGAAAGGGAGGACGTTCGGCGGAAGGGCTGTTTTCCACAACCCTTCCTCGTCCTCGCTGTTGACGTTGAATTTTCGGACCGTCGCGGTGTTGTCCCCCGAATCGAAGCCTATCGAAGCGACAATCAGTTCCCTGTCCCCGTTCATAAACGCCGCCCGCATTATATGCTCGTCAACGAAGCGTCTGCGGTATTTCCACCGCCCTTTCCCGTCGTAAACCTCAAGCACGCTCGCGTATGCCGTTCCCCTGAAAACAACGGCGGCGGCTTCATTTTCGCCTATCTCGGCGTAAACTATCCTGTCTTCGGCGCTGTGTTCGTAAACGCGCCCGTTCCTCCCGTAAAACGAAAACTGCCGCCCGTTTTGGTCGTACGCGAGTATCTTTTTATCGTTGACGGACGCGCGCGGATTGGCGTAACCGTGCTGCAACGAGTTAATCAGCGCGCCGTTTTCCCCGTATGTGTAGATATAAGTGTCCGTCAAAAGCATAAAACCGCCGTCGTAAGCGCCGAAGAAATACCCCGCGCTCCCAGGCAGCCTCACGGGGAAACCCGCCGCGCCGCTCGGCTTTTTCCCGAAAAGGTTTCGCGCTATCCCCTCGAACGGGGCGAGCGCCGTTTCGGCGTTAAACGCCGCGAAAGCCGCGCCCGCCGCGATTATCGCCGCGACAAGCGGTTTTAACGCGAGTTTGCCCCGCTTTTTCCCGCGGCGATACTTCGTTATGTCGTTCGGGTTTTTCATTTCAGTAAAACACCTTGTTGAGATATAATCCGCGCGGCGGCAGGGTAACGCCCGTCCTGCCCCTGTCCGGGCGGATGAAAGACGCCGCGATATCGTCTTCGGTCAGTTTGCCCGCGTTGACGTATATAAGCGTTCCCGCCATTATTCTGACCATATTGTGCAAAAAGCCGTTCCCGCTCACCCTCATTTCGACGTAATCGCCGTCGCGCGTTACCGTAAAATCGTATATTTTCCTGACGGCGCCGCGTTTTTTCGACAGGATTACCCCCAACGATTCCGCCTTGCAATAGGCGGAAAAATCATGCTCCCCGACGAACAGCCCGGCGGCGGAATCCATCTTTTTCTCGTCTATCGGGAAAGGGTGGAAAAGCGCGGTGTCAACCGTGAAAACGTCGCGGCGAACGCCGTTGTTGATAAGATAGACGTACTCTTTTCCGGTCGCCGAATATCCGGCGTGAAAATCCGCGTTTACGTCCTCGCAGGAGGATATCGCCATGTCGTTCGGCAAAAGCGAGTTCATGCCTTTGACAAAGCCGTCGTTCGGGATAGACGTTTCGGCGCGCAGGTTAAAGCAAAACTCCCTCGCGTGGACGCCGGCGTCGGTTCTGCCGCAGCCCGTTACGGGTACGGGGGCTTTTAAAAGGCGTTCTATCGCGGCTTCGACGACGCCTTGGACCGTAACGGCGTTCCTTTGCCTTTGAAATCCGCGGTAAGCCGCGCCGTTATACGACATCAGGACTTTAAGGTTTCTCATAAGACGACATTCACCGTAACCGTCATTGCGAACACGCAAAGCATGACCGCCGCCGCCGCGAAATCCAGCCGGCTTGTTTTGAGCTGCCTTAACCGCGTCCTCCCCTCGCCGCCCGTGTAACACCGACATTCCATCGCCATGGCGAGTTCGTTCGCGTGTTTGAACGCCGACACGAATAAGGGTATCATAATGGGGGCTAAGGCTTTCGCCCTTTTTATCAGACCGCCCGTGTCGAGGTTGGCCCCCCTCGCCTTTTGCGCCGACATAATCCTGTCGGTTTCCTCTATAAGTATCGGAATGTAGCGCAAGGCTATCGTCATCATCATGGCTAATTCGTGGGCGGGGAATTTTAACCGTTTCAGCGGGGACATCAGGCTTTCAATCGCGTCGGTGAGCATAATCGGCGAGGTCGTGTATGTAAGCAGCGACATTCCGACAATCAGCGCGATTATACGGATTATCATAAACAGCGACGTGTTCGCGCCCTCCGGATATATCTTTAAAAATTGCCATTCAAAAATCGGCTCCTCGCCCGTGATGAAAAACAGGTTCAATATCCCCGTAAACGCGATTAAAGGCAAAATGGGGCGCAGGCTTTTTAAAATCAGGCGGTACTTTATTCCCGAAACGGCGTAGGCGATTATGATAAACAGCGCGGACACCCCCAGCGCGGCGAAATTCCTCGCGATAAAAAGCATGACGACAAAAACAATGTCAAGGATAATTTTACAGCGGCTGTCGAGACGGTGAATTATCGAATCTCCGGGGAAATATTGCCCTAAGGTAATGTCTTTAAGCATATTCCGTCCTTTTTAGACCGCGCTTGTTTTAAAAGGGTTTATACGATTCGCCGCCGCGCGCGCGGCGCGAAACGGCAACTTCATTATACAGCGGTTTGACGAATTTGTCAAGCCGCGCCCCGTTAATTCGGAGCGGTTTATGCGATTCGCCGTTTAAAAACGGCGGACAATTAAAGTTACAACTAGATACTGTTCACACTAATATGGTCTGAGTGCTTCCGCAATCATGGCGAAAACAAAGTACCCCATAAACATAAAATCGAGCTTGTCATATCGGGTCGCCACTCTGCGATAACGCTT
>JAIRWC010000026.1 GCA_031253495.1 Oscillospiraceae bacterium
GTGAGGTACCTGCACCTGCAATCCGGTTCAAACGCCAGCGGTACGGTATCGACATCAACATTGCTTGGTCTTACGGGCGACACCGGTACAACGGTAGCCGCGGGAGATTATCATTTACATCTTGACGTAACGGTTGGCGCAAGCAGAAAAAATCCCTCGGGGATGTTCCCAAACAACACATTCAGATAAGGAGAATTACCATGAAAAAAACAATATCGCTAATCTTATCGGCGGCGCTGCTGATAACCCTTTGCGCTTGCGGGGCGCAAGCCGACCGCGGAAATTCCGGCGACCCGACTGACGCCGCGGAGCAGTCCCCTTCGCAAACCGATTTTACGGAAACCGAAATGCCTTCCCCCTTTGAATACGACGGCGGGGACGAAAACAGGGATTTTAACCAACGTTATGACAGACGAATACTTGGCGGTATGATAATTCCCGATGTGTTCGCAGAGTATTTAAAACTCTCGGAAGAGGATTTCCTTCATGCCCGTGAGGAAAAATGGGACTTGGATTTTCAAAATTCGCTCGACAAAAGCGGATTAACGGAAACCTGCAACGTATATTCGCTTATGGTTGAGTTTGATATTCCCGACGAAGTGGTGGCGGACGCCGTAAAAAAGAACAACGAACATTATGAACGGGTTATTGAACTGCAAAACGGCGACGACTATCACAGACAGGATATTTTTTCAAGCGCCGACCTTGAAGCTCTGCTATCACGCGATGAAAAAATAATTACGGCTCAATTCGCCGCCAAACAGGCAATAGTAATCGGCGACAGGGCTTATTCGCCGAGATGGTTGTATTCGCATTCTTCCGACGATTATAAAGCGGCGGGCATAACGCCGGGTATGATTGAGGATAAGTCGGAGCTTTACGGCGAGTTTAACTTCACCGCCGAAGCCGCCGAAGCCTTCGGGAAAAAACTGTCCGCTTTCACGGGGACGGACATATCGCTTGCCGGCGCTTCATAAGCGGCGGCTTTTATTTGCTTATCACCCTTGCCGAAATAACCTTATCTATCCCGCCCACCTTCTCCGCGAAGCCGTCGGATTTGCCTTTCACGTCAAGCACGGTATAGGCGTAATCGCCTTTTGACTTGCTTTCCATATTCTCGATGTTGCGGTTCGCGTCGGCGGCGACTTTCGTAATTTGCGTCAAAATGCCGTCCGCGTTCTTGTGGATTACGCAGACCTTGAAATCGCCCGTCCTCGCCATTGAAAGGTTGGGGAGGTTGACGGAATTGACGACGTTGCCGTTTTCGATAAAATCAATCAGCTGCCTCGCCGCCATAACCGCGCAGTTCTCCTCGCTTTCGGGGGTGGAAGCGCCGAGGTGCGGAACGGCGATTACGCCTTCCGCCCCGATAAGCGCGTCGGTGGGGAAATCGGTAACGTAAGCCGCCATCCCCCCGTTTTTCAAAGCGCCGATAACCGCTTCGTCGTCGACCAAATCCCCCCGCGCGAAATTCAGCAGCCTGACGTTCTTTTTCATCCGGGCGACCGCCTCCGCGTTAATCATCTTCTCGGTATCGGCGGCGGCGGGGGCGTGCAGGGTGATATAATCGCAATTTTCGTATATTTCCCGCGTGCTTTTGACGTAGCGCACCTTCCTTGAAAGGGACAACGCGCCGTCAACCGACAAAAACGGGTCGTAGCCGAAAATTTCCATCCCGAGGCTTGCCGCCGCGTTCGCGACGAGCGCGCCGATTGCGCCGAGCCCGATAACGCCCAATTTTTTCCCGTATATTTCCGGTCCCGCAAAGTCGCTTTTGCCTTTTTCCACCAATTTCCCGACTTCGCCGCCCTTGCCCTTGAGCGTTTTCGCCCAGTCGGCGGCGGCGAGGATTTTACGGCTTGAAATCAAAAGCCCCGCGATTACCAGTTCCTTAACCGCGTTGGCGTTGGCGCCCGGGGTGTTGAACACCGCTATCCCGGCTTTTGAACATTTCTCGACGGGAATATTGTTCACGCCCGCGCCCGCCCGCGCGATTGCCAGCAATTCGGGATTCAGGTTCATGTCGTGCATGGACGCGCTCCTCACCAAGACCGCTTCGGGCGCGGCCTCTTCAAGGCTGACCGCGTATTTGCCCTTATCGAAGAGCGCAGTCCCCGCGGGCGAGATTTTATTTAAAGCGAGTATTTTGTACATTAAAGGTTTTCCTCCTCGAATTTTTTCATAAACGCGACCAACTTCTCCACGCCCTCGACGGGCATGGCGTTATAAATCGAAGCCCTCATCCCCCCGACGGAACGGTGCCCGCCGAGGTTTACGAACCCCGCTTCTTTGGCTTCTTTGATAAACTTCTTGTCTAATTTTTCGTTTCCGGTAACGAAAGGCGCGTTCATGAGCGAGCGGAACTTTTTCTCAACCGTGCTTTTAAACAGCTTCGACGAATCGAGGTAATCATACAAAACCGCCGCTTTTTTCTCGTTTAGGCTTTTCATCGCGGTCAACCCGCCCTTTTCCTTAATCCATTTAAGGACGAGCCCGCACATATAAATCGCGAAAGTGGGCGGCGTGTTGTAAAGCGAATTGTTTTCGGCGTATATTTGGTAACGGAGCATGACGGGGACTTTCGAGCCGCTTAAATCGCGGATTAAATCCTCGCGGATTATCACGACGGTAACCCCCGCCGGACCCATGTTCTTTTGGGCGCAGGCGTATATCAGACCGTATTTCGACACGTCGACCGGCTCGGACAATATGCAAGACGACATATCGGCGACCAACGGAACGCCGCCCGTTTCCGGCAATTCCGGGAACCTCGTCCCGAAAATCGTGTTATTTTGGCAGATGTGGAAATAGTCCGCGTCTTTATCGAATTTTGAGGAATCAAGCGCGGGAATGTAGGAAAACGTCTTATCCTCGGAAGAGGCGACGAGATTGGCCGCGCCGTATTTTTTCGCCTCCGAATAGGCTTTCCCCGCCCATTGCCCCGTTACGACGAAATCGGCTTTGCCTTTTACCATAAGGTTGAGCGGAACCATCTCAAACTGCATGTGCGCCCCGCCCTGCGTGAATAAAACTCTGTAATTGCCGGGAATGGCCAACGTCTCGCGCAGTAACGCCTCGCACTCGTTTTGAACGGTTTCGTACTCTTTGGAACGATGGGACATCTCCATGACCGACTGCCCCGAACCGCCCTGTTCGAGCATCTCGCCCGCGGCTTTTTCCAACACCTCTTCCGGCATAACCGCCGGTCCCGCGCTGAAATTGTAAACTCTCATTGTTTGTCTCCTTAGTTTTGTATATTTTATCAAGGGGCGCGTTTGCGCTTTTATTCCCCCGTTTCCTCGGTTTCTTCCTCTTCGTCGTCGGGGGGCGGCTCTTCTTCGATAATTTCCGCTTTTTCCGCCTCTTCCGCCGCGAGGATTTCCGCCTCGTCCGCCTGTTCGACCTCTTCAAGCTCCGCCTGTTCGTCGTGTTCCGTCCGTGTGAACGTTACCACCCTGCCGTCGGGCGAAAGGCGCATAACCCGCACGCCCGTCGCGTATCGGCCCATAACCCGCAAATCGTTCGCCCTTATACGGATAATCACGCCCTCGTCGTTTATAAGGATAACGTCGTCGTCCGCGTAAAGCGTCTTTATTCCGCAGACGCGGCCCTTTTCCGCGCCGGTTTTATAATTCGTCAAGCCGCTGCCGCCCCTGTTTTGCTTGCGGTAGCTCGAAAGCGCGGCGCGCCTGCCCATGCCCCTGTCCGTAACCGTCAGAACCGTCGAGGTTTCGTCGAAAATCTTGGTGGCTCCAACCACGTAATCGTTGTTCTTCAACCTAATCGCGCGAACTCCCCGCGCGGTTCTTCCGGTGCCGCGAATCCGCGATTCCTCGAAATGGATGGCCATGCCGTTGCGGGTGGCGATAATCACCGAACTGTCGCCCTCGGTCAAATGCGCGGAAGCTATTTCGTCGCCGTCGTTGAGGGTAACGGCGCGAAGCCCGTTCTTGCGGACGTTCTTGTACATCGAAAGCGCCGTCCTTTTTATCAGACCTTTTTTCGTAACGCAGACGAAAAACTTATTTTCGGCGAAATCGGCCGTTTTCATCATGGCGGCTATGCGTTCCTCCGGCTGAAGCTGCAAAAGCCCCGCTATATTGGTTCCGCGCGACTGGCGGCTGCCTTCCGGAATTTCATAGCACTTGAGCTTGTACATATTGCCGAGGTTCGTAACGAAAAGGATATTGTCGTGGGTGGAAGCGATGAACATATCCTCCACGAAATCCTCGTCGCGCCGCTTCATTCCCGAAACGCCCTTGCCGCCGCGTTTTTGCAGGTTATAAACCTCGACCGCCTGCCTTTTTATATAGCCTATGTTGGTATAAGTCAGCACGCTTTCCTCTACGGGGATTAAATCCTCTATATCCACTTCGCCGCTTACCGCTTCTATACCCGTTCGCCGCTCGTCGGCGAACTTTTTCCTTATCGCCGCCAACTCTTCCGAAATAACCGCGAGTATCTTCCCCCTGTCGGAGAGCAACAGCTCGTATTCGCCTATTTTTTCCCGCAGAGCCGCCAACTCGTCCATTATTTTCTCGCGTTCCATACCCGTCAGCTGCCCTAAACGCAGGGAAACAATCGCGTCGGCCTGTTCTTCGGACAAGCCCTTGTCCGCGAAACGCTCGATAAGCCTTTCCTTGCCTTCGGGAATGTTTTTGGACGAACGCAGCACGGCCATTACCTCGTCTATGAAATCAATGGCGACGGCGAAGCCCTCGAGCACGTGAGCGCGGGTTTTCGCCTTGTTTAAATCATACCGCGTCCTTCGGGCTATCACCTGTTCTTGAAACTTTATATAATGCTCCAGCGCCTGCCGAAGCGTCAAAATTTTCGGCTCGCCGTCCACCAAGGCGAGCATAATCACGCCCACGGTTTCCTGCAGTTGGGTGAAGCTGTATAATTTGCTTAATATAACCCCCGCGTTGGCGTCGCGCTTAAGCTCGAGAACGATTTTCATGCCGTTGCGGTCGGATTCGTCCCGAAGCGTCGAAACGCCGTCCAGCCGCTTATCCCGCATAAGCGCGCCTATGCTTTCAAGCAGGCGCGTTTTGTTGACCATATACGGGATTTCGGTTATGACCACGCGGGTATGGCTTTTCTCCTCGACGATATCCGCCCGCCCCCGAAGGGTGATTTTCCCTTTTCCCGTGTAATAGGCGGAACGGATGCCCGCGTGCCCCATAATTATCCCGCCGGTGGGGAAATCGGGCCCCTTCACGACCGCCATAAGCGATTCAACCGGCGCGTCCTCGTTTTCCAAAAGGAGCTGCAGCGCGTCGATTAACTCGCCTAAATTATGCGGGGGGATGTTGGTCGCCATCCCCACGGCGATGCCCGTCGAACCGTTCGCGAGCAGGTTAGGGAAGCGGGAGGGCAAAACGACGGGTTCTTTCAGCCGGTCGTCGTAGTTGGGGACGAAATCCACGGTTTCTTTCCCTATATCCGAAAGCATTTCGGCGGAAAGCCGCGACAGCCGCGATTCCGTATAACGGTAGGCGGCGGGGGAATCCCCGTCGACGGAACCGAAGTTGCCGTGCCCGTCTATCAAAGGGTAACGCAGGGAAAAATCCTGCGCCAACCGTACCAAGGCGTCGTAAACGCTGGCGTCGCCGTGGGGGTGGTAGGAGGCGAGAACCGAGCCCACGGTGTCGGCGCATTTATGGAACGGCTTGTCGTGGGTCAGCCCTTTTTCGTGCTTGGTGTAGAGGATACGCCTGTGAACGGGCTTCAACCCGTCGCGCACGTCGGGCAGGGCGCGCGCGACGATTACAGACATCGAATATTCCATGAAAGAACGCTTCATTTCCTTTTCGATATCGACTTGAATAAGTTTTTCGTCGGGGTGGAGTTTTACGTCCGGTTCATAATTGCTCATCGCACAGTCCTTACAGTAACAAGCCCGCGGCGGCGGCGGCGTCCTTGCACATTTCCTCGAGGCTAAACCCCGCTTCCCAGTTCAGTTCCCGCTTTGCCTTCGACGGGTCCGACCAGCACTCGGCGGCGTCCCCCGCGCGCCTCGGAACGATTTTACAGGGTAAATCCGCCCCCGTAACCCGCTTGAACGTTTCGATTATCTCCAACACCGAATAACCCTTCCCCGTGCCGAGATTATAGGCGTGAACCCCTTTTTTCATCGCCTTAAGCGCGGCGACGTGCCCCTTCGCCAAATCGACGACGTGGATGTAATCGCGGATACAGGTTCCGTCGGGGGTGGGATAATCGTTCCCGAAGACGCCGAGCTCGGGGATTTCCCCCGCCGCCGCCTTTAACATCACGGGCATAAGGTTATTCGGGGCGCCGTTCGGGTCCTCGCGCAGTTTTCCGCTCTTGTGCGCGCCGACCGGATTGAAATAACGCAAAAGCGTTATGCTCCACCCGTCGTCGGAATTACACAAATCGCGGCACATATCCTCGATAATCAGCTTCGTCCTTCCGTAGGGGTTAATGGCGGACAGCGGCGACTCTTCGGTAACGGGGACGTTTTCGGGTATGCCGTAAACGGTGGCGGAGGAGCTGAATATCAGGCTCTTGCAGCCGCGTTCGCCCATCGTTTCAAGCAAAGCCAAGGCGCCGCGTATGTTGTTCCCGTAATAACCGAGCGGCTTCGACACGCTTTCGGCGACGGCCTTATACCCCGCGAAGTGGACGACAGCCGTTATGTCGTTCTCTGAAAAAATCTTTTCCAACGCGGCCTTATCGCCGACGTCGGCTTCATGGAACTTAATTTCCCTCCCCGTGATTTCCCGCAGAATATCGAGGGTTTTCGGCTTGGAATTAAAAAAATTGTCAGCTATTACCACGTCTACGCCTTCCGCCGACAGCTCGGCGACGGTATGGGAACCTATGTACCCCGTTCCGCCCGTTATGAGAACAGCCATACCCGACCTCCTGTTACTATGTAATATTCTTCCTTAAATGATTTTACCATTTTTTTATAAAAAAGTCAAGTTTCGTGAGATTTCGGGGAACGCCGCCGCCCGCCGCCCGCAAGGGTTGCTTTTTTCGGAATATTGTGGTATACTTAAAAAAAATCAAGGAGAAAAGGCGAAATGGGAGCGATTATCACGATTGCCAATCAAAAGGGCGGCGTGGCGAAAACCACAACCGCCATTAATTTATCCGCGGCGCTCGGGCAAACGGGGAAGAAAACGCTGGCGGTGGATTTGGACCCGCAGGGAAACACGACGACGGGCTACGGCATAAAAGCGGCGGAAAAAAGGGCGCTCAAGCCGACCACCTATGACGTGATAATGGGGGAAACCCGACCGGTCGAGGCGGTCAGAAAAACGCGCTTCAAAAACGTGTGGCTCATGCCGTCCACGCAGGAACTCGCCGAAGCGGAAATACGGCTTTTAAAGTTCGAGCATAAGACCCTGCAGTTAAGGAAAGCGCTTTTGCAAATCAAAGACGATTACGACGCGATAATCGTGGACTCGCTGCCTTCCTTGGGCGTCCTCGCCCTGAACGGGCTGGCGGCGTGCGACAGCGTGATTATCCCCATGCAGTGCGAACCTTACAGCTTGGAGGGCGTGGCGGAGCTTTTCGCCACGGTTAAGCGGATAAAGAAAAGCGTGAACAAGAGCTTGCAAATCATGGGCGTCGTTTTTACGATGACGGACAAGCGGCTCATGGTCAACCGCGAGGTTATGAAAACCATCCGCCGCGAATTTCCCGACGACGCGATTTTTAAGACCGAAATCCCCCGAAACGTGAAAATCGCCGAAGCGCCCAGCCACGGGGAACCCATCGTCTATTACGACCCGGGCTCGAAGGGGGCGCAGGCGTACGCGTCGTTCGCCAAAGAGGTGTTGAAAAGGTTATAGCCGCCCGCCGTCCGCCGCCCGCCGTCCGCCGCCCGCCGCTTTGCTTAACGCGGCGATTACCCCTTTCGCGCTTTTTTCTTCCGTCTCGATAAAATTCACGGGGAGTGAGATTCCGTCCAGCTTGTGCGCGTCGGAATTATGGATTATCCGACACTCGTTAAGATAAGGATACCGCGCCTTTAAGTTTTCGACGGCCTCTTTCCCCCGGACTTCCACGCAGTCGAAGCCGCAGTCGCCCGGAACGTCGCCCAAAACGCTGATTACCCCCCACGAAAGGCGGTTTATATGGGCGGGGACCATTATCCCGCCGTAAGCCTTTACCTTTTCCGCCAGCGAGTACAGCGGAATGGGGGTCGCGGGGGCGAGCCACAGCGGCTCCCTCCCGGTAATGTCGTCGTTCTCGTCCATGACGAGCTGTTTCCCGTTTTTGTCTTCTCGGTTTTTAAACCGCATAAGCGACGGGTAAACCACTTCGTCGTCAAACGCCAAAGCCGCCCGCAACTCGGGGAAAAGACACAGGGTGTGAATCTCTTCCTGTGTGTTTAACTCCATTCCGGCTATGGGGATAATATCGGTTTTCTCCGCCGCTTTAAAGAAAGCGGCGGCGTTTTTGCACGAGTTATGGTCGGTCAGCGCGACGGCGTTAAGTCCCAGCATATCCGCCAAAAACGCTATGTTCCGCGGCGTCATCTCGTCTTGGGCACAAGGCGAAAGGCAGGAGTGGACGTGTAAATCATAGGACAGCCTAATCATTTCGCGCCCCGCGTTAATTCCGCGTGGATTTTAAGCCCCGCCTCAAACACGGGGAGCGCCGTTTTAAGCACCGCGACGCCCTTTTGTTCGGCGCGTTCCTTGGCCGCGTCGTCCAACGGAACGCCTTCCGCCAAAACTATGCAGGACGCGTCCGCGAGAACCGCGACCGCCACGCTGTTTACGCTGCCCATAACCGTTACCCACGCGCAGCCGGCTTTCGCGCGGCCCATAACGACGCTTAACAAATCGCAGCAGTAAACGCTCTTTATTTCCCGCGCCAAATCGGCGGAAACGGCGGGGGTAAAATCGCCGATTTCCTTCAGTTCTTCAACAGTCATACCGGACGCCCTCCTAATTTATTTGACCGCGTTGAGTTTTATCAGGTCGGTCTCTTCGGAAAAAGTTATCGCGTTGTATATGAACAAAACCTGGTCGTATTCGGTCAAATCCGTGAAATACCTGATGTCGGTGTTGATGTACCGCATATCGAGAACGGTTATCCTCTTATAATGGTTGACCAAAAACGGGATAAGGCTGTGCGCGTAGCTGTCTTTGAAAATCAGCAGGGCTTTTTCGTTGTTTTCCAAATCCGTGAAGATGTCAGTTATGGGCGCGTTGGGACCCAAAAACGCCGAATACTTATCTTTTTTGTCAAGATATTCGCGGAAATAAAGGGAACCGTACTCGTTGATTTCCGCGCCCGTATTGATTTTTAGCGTTATGTTCGGCGGCGGGAACTTCGCGAGGGTATAAAAAGATATGACGTCCGGCGTTATCTTTGAATTGAGCGTTTTTGAATAAAGCGTTCCCCTGAAATCCGACGAGGCGTGTTCCGCGTTGAACGCGCCGGACTCGAACGGCGTCAGCTCCATCCGCGAACAGGCGGCGTAATACGCCAGATACGCGCCGAAAGTCGTCCAATGATGGTCGGTGCGGTAGTATATATAGCTCTCGCGGTTTTCATAAAGCGGGGCGTACGCGTTTATCGGGGTTACGCTCCCCATGTTGTCGTAACAAAATTTTATGAACGCTTCTTGATTGCCCGCCCCGGCGTTCGGGGGAAGGGTGTCTTTATAAATTTCCTGAGAGGTGGGGGCGAGGATAAAATAGCAGGAGAGTTCGGGGTTGCGCTCCGCGAAGCCGTTAACCGCGCTCAAAACCTTGCCGACCGCGTCCGCGTCATAATCGCGCCATACCTGCATCATTCTGCCGCCCCGTGTGAAGACGCCGTTGATTTCGGTTTTTCCCGCCGCCGCCTGAATACCGTTGTTGAGGACAATCCAATCCTTCCTCATTACAAATCTGTCGGCGAACCACAAATCGAAATAGTCCATGAAGCTTTTGGGTTTGTCCGCCGGGTTTTCCGCGCGGGCGAACAGGTTTTTCCCCGTCGGCTTGACGAACGGGGAGAGGAAGCGGTTTTCGTCCTCGGCGAAAGGCATGGCTTCTTTAGGCATAAGGATAAACGTCGCGGCGGGAAGGGCGAACATCATCGCCGCGAAGATTGTTACAAGCAATTTTTTGTGTAAGTCTTTCATAAAACCACCCCCCGTCCGTCAGAAATTAAAATACAAGAACGGGTTGTACCCCGCCGTTACCAGATTGGATACGGAAGCGACGAACAAGGCGACCGTAACGGGGACGGCCCCGTAGTTCACGATAAACGGCAGGCGCTTGAAAATCGCGCCCTTGAGCCGAACCCACGAGTCGGTGCAGGCGAATATGCAAACGGCGAAGATTATCCCGTAATTCGCCGTGTGATAAGCGGCTTGCGCGTCTAAAACCGCGCCGCTGCCCCCGACGTTGAACATTACGCCGATGAAGCTCCCCGCGCTCTTTATATCCGGCAAACTGAACAGCACCCACCCCAGCGTTACCAAAAACATGGTGTAAGCCATTGAAATCAACGACGGAAGTTTACCGAGAAGCCCGCCCAAAAACAGCTTTTCCGAAATTATCGCCAGACCGTACAGCGAACCCCATAAAATGAAGTTCCAGCTCGCGCCGTGCCATATCCCCGTTAAAAGCCACACGACAGCCAGATTGAACACCGTGCGCCCTTTTCCTTTGCGGCTGCCCCCCAGCGGGAAATAAACGTAGCTTTTAAACCAGTTGCCCAGCGTCATGTGCCACCGCCGCCAAAATTCCGAAATACTGCGGGAGGTGTAAGGGTAATTGAAGTTTTTCGGGAAGTTGAAGCCGAGGATTTTGCCTAAGCCAATCGCCATGTCGGAATACCCCGAAAAGTCGAAATATATCTGAAACGTGAACGCCAGTATCCCGAGCCACGCCGTCGCCGCGGAAAGGGAAGAAAAATCAGAGGTCTTCACCGTATCCCAAAGGACGCCTATGCCGTTGGCGAGCAAAACCTTTTTCCCCAAGCCCGTAACGAAGGTTATTATCCCGTCGTAAACCATATCGAGGGAAACCCTGCGTTCGTTAAGCTCTTTTTCGATTTCCTCGTAGCGCACAATCGGCCCCGCCACGATTTGGGGGAACATGGTTACGAAAGCGCCGAAGTTAATCGGGTTTTTCTGCACTTTTATCCTGCGGCGGTATACGTCGATTGTATACGACATGGTCTGGAACGTGAAAAAACTGATTCCTATGGGGAGGTGGAGCTTGGGGTCGGGGATGTTCAGCGAAAGCAGAGCGTTTATGTTGGTTACGATAAAGCCCGCGTATTTGAACAGCCCGAGAAGCATGACGTTCATCACCACGGAAACGATTAAGCCTATTTTCCTTACGGCCGGCCTGTCGTCGAATTTATGGATGAACAGCCCCGCGAAATAGTCAATCAGCGTCGAAAAAATGAGTATAAAGACGTAGAAAGGCTCGCCCCACGCGTAAAAAACCAGCCCGCTCAAAAACAAAAAGGTATTGCGGAGCGGCTTGGGGGCGATAAAATAAAGCGCGAAAAACAGGGGCAGGAAAAGGAAAAGGCAGGTTAGGCTGGAAAAGACCATAAATCATATATCCTTTAAAACTTTTTCGTATCCTTTTGCTTTGCAAACCGCGTTTAAAAATTCCAAAAGCGCGGTCGCCGACAAGTTTTCCGGCATGTTTAACCGGCGAAGCAGCTTCTTTCGCCTTTCCGCCGCCAGCGGAACGCCGATTAAACCGTCGCGGTAAAGCCGTTCGCGGGTAATCGGTTCGGATTCGCCGTTCGCGGGGGGCGGTTCTTCCCCCGCCACGCCCGCGTTCACAAACGCTTCGCGGAGGATATCGGCGCTCGCGTCCTCCGCCTCGACGAGCGACGGGACGTACACGTGATAAACCTCGCCTTTCGTCACGGCGTTTTTGATATAATTCCTGATTTGCCGCCCCGCGTCGTCGCCGTCGGTGAGAACGGCTATCCCCGCCGAAGCCGCGAAAGCGCGGATTAACGCGAGTTTTTCCTTGTCCCTGTAAACGCCGAAGCCGTTCACGGGGATAATCACGGCGTCGATAACGCTTTCGAGTTTGATTTTGTCGTATTTGCCCTCCACGACGACCGCCTGTTTGATTTTCAGCCTGTTCAACATCGCAGCAACAGTTCGGCGACCGCTTTTTCCATCAAAATCCTGTCGCCGACGGGGGATGATTTCAGCTTATAATCCGTGTCGGCAAGGATTTTCAGGCATTGGCGAAGTTTATCCAAGCCGACGCGGCCGACCGCGCCCATCGCTTTCCCCACGGCCCAGGCGCGGTTTTTCGGGTAATTAAAGTCGGCGGCAATCTCTTCCGCCCTTTTCCCGGCAGCCGAGACCGCGCCGAGCTTGGCGCGGTAAAAGTCGATAAACGCCGTCGAAAGCGCCGACATAATCATTACGGGGGGGGTGCCGAGCGCTATCAGTTCGTCAAGCAGGCGCAACGCCCCCGAACCGTTTCGGTTCGTGATTTGCGCCGCCAAGGCGAACACCCCCGCGTCAAGCTGTTTCACGGAAAGCAGGTCAATCGCGCCGCTCGTTATTTCGCCGCCGTACCCGGCGTAGGCGCACAGCTTATCCGTTTCCCTTGATATAAGCGTCAAGTCGCACAGGGCCAGCCGCGCCAAATAAGCGGCGTTGGAACGCGAGATTTCACACCCCGCCCTTTTGGCGCGCTTAATAATCAATTCGGCCGTCTTGGCTTCGGAAAGCCGCCCGAACTCGCAGACCGCGCCGCGCTTTTCCGCGCAGGCGAGCAGTTTTTTGGTTTTCGCCTTTTTCGCGTCGACGGAAAAACCGGTTATCCTTATGATAACCACCGTCGTTTCGGGAATGTCGGAAAGCGCCCCGATAAATCCGGAAAGGCTGTCGCCGTCAAGTTTTTCGGGGTCGGGGTCGTTGATGACGACGACCCTTTTTTCCGCGAAAACAGGCAAAACCTCAATCGCTTCACACAGCCGGGAAAGGTCGGGGTTCCCCGTGAATTTGATTAGGTTGAAGCCGCGTTCCTCTTCGTTAAGGCACTTGTCCAAAATTTTATCCGCGTAGGTTTCGGTAAGGAAAACCTCTTTGCCGTACAGGAAATACAGCCTGTTCGGCGCGTTTTGCCTCAACTGTTTTGAAAGGTTTTCCGCGGTTAAAATCATTTGCTTTCCCCTATTAAAAATCTCGCGTTTTCATAATACGCGTTTATTTCGCCGCCGTTATCCGCGTCCATCCTGCCGCTGACGTAAACGGTCAACCCCGAGTTCATGTCGCGGCGGTTCTTAACCCAGCCGTAAGCCGCGGTTAAATCGGCGTAAGAATCCCTGTCGTTTTTCGCGGGGGACAAAGCGACCGTATAATCCCCGCAGGAGATTACCGCCTCGCCCTCCCGCGTTTCAAGCGTGAATTTCCCGCTTATATCATAAACGGCGCCGGGGGAACCGGGCGGCACAAACTCGCCGGCGGGCAGTTTTTCGTATAAGGGCAGGGCGTTGTTCGACGAACCGAGCAGACATAAAAGCGTTATATCCCCGTTTATCGCGTTAATCTCGGAATACGCCTTCGGACCGTCCGCCGTTACGACGACCATTTGCGTCTTCCCCCGGCGCAAGACCGCCCAGCCCGCCGTTCCGTCGGAACGGATTTCAAGGTATGTTTCGCCGAAAGTGAGCGCGTTATGGGAACAAATCATAACGGCGAGGGCGCCAATCGCGATAACGGCGGCTTTAACGGCTTTAACGGCATTTTTGTAAAAGAGCCAAACCGCGAAAACGGCGATGCCCGCGAACATTATCCAATAGGGGACGAACGCGTAATCGAGATTGACCCACGCGGCTTTCATACCGCCGAAAAACCTGATAATCCCCTCCATTATTTTTGACATGATTCCGGCGGTCAACAGGAGAAACCCGCCGTTGCCGCCGATTATCGCGAATATGATAAGCGCGACCGCCGCGACCGAGAAAAACGGCGAGAGGATAACGCTCGTCAAAGGCGACGTTACGCTCATCCCCTTAAAGTAAAGCGCGGCGGGCGGCAACACGCACAAGCTCGCGCAGACCGAGGCGACCGACGCCTCGAAAAAGCGGCCGCCCTTACGTTTGGCGAGGGCGGGGGCCAACACCCCCACGCCGAAAGTCCCCGCGACGGAAAGTATTAAACCCGCGTCAAGGCAAGCGTAAGGCTCAAGGATTAAAATTACCAAAAGGGCGAACCCCAGCGAGTTGAACACCGAGCCTTTCCTGTAAAACAGTTCCCCGCCGTAACAGACAATCAACATAATCCGCGCGCGCGCCACCGATTTGGACAGGTTGAAAAACACCATGAAAACGAGGATTATACAAAGCAGCAAAACAAACTTCAGCCGCCGTTTGTTTTTTAACGGGGTAAGCCCCAAACCTATGAGAAAAAAATGCGAAATCAGCGTCAGGTGCAAGCCCGACACCGCCGTATAATGCGCCGTTCCGCTGATTTTTATGTCCGAATCCAACCCCGGGGAAACCAACGACGTGTCCCCGAGGAAAATCGCGCACAGCAAGCCGCCGGTATCGTTCGGGAAAGCGGCCGTGATTTTGCCTTTTATATATTCGTTGTATTTGAGGATATAATAAACCGGCGTTTTAACGGCGGCGCTTTCGGTTTCGATAACGCCCCGCGGTTGGGCGCCGAGCAGTATCCCCTTGGAACGGTTGTAAGAGCGTTCGGGGAAAAGCGCGTTGTCCCGCAACGCCCTCAGCTTCGCCTCGAAGGTAATCGCGTCCCCGTATTCGGCGGCGACGTCCTCCCCGAACATTTGAATTTTCACGGGGACGCCCTTTATTTCGGTTCGCACCGTATAAGCCGCCAAATCGCCGGCATATTCCGTTTTGCCGACTATAACGCCCTTTACGGTCGCCGTTTCCCCGTTCGCGGACAGGAGCGGCAAAACCGCGTAAACGTTATAAACCGCGAAAACCAAAGCCCCCGTTCCCGAAACGAACAACACGGCGCCTAACGCCGGGGCTTTGCGCAGAACGCCGAGCGCGACCCCGGCGGGGACAAACGCGGCGCACATTATAAGCGCGGGGATGACGCCGGCATATTCCGAAACGGCGAGCCCCGCGAAATAAGAAAACCCGACTGTCGCGGCTTTGTTCCTTATCCGCAATGCTATTCCCCGAAACGCCCGAGCCGCGCGCCGCCCAACAGGTGAAAATGCAGATGAGAAACCGTCTGCCCGCCGTTTTCCCCGACATTCGTAACGACGCGCCAGCCGTCGTCAAGACCGTTTTCCGCGGCGAGCCGTTTGGCGGTAAGCAAAAGCTCCCCCGCGAGGGCGGCGTCCCCGTCGTTAAGCGCCTGAGCGCCGCTTATGTGCCGCTTCGGAATTATCAGCAGGTGAAGGGGCGCCTGCGGGGCGATATCCTTGAAAGCGACGATTTCCCCGTTTTCGTATACCTTTTCGGAAGGGATTTCCCCGTTCGCGATTTTGCAAAATAGGCAGTCGTTCATATGACCATGCCGCCTCACCCTGCACAAAACTCAATGAAAATTGCGGCATGGCGAGGAGTCCTTTCTTGTTTTTCAAACTTGGCTTTGTTCCTTCGGTTTAAATTTTTGACGCCGTTTCCCGTTCAATTGTAGCACAATAAAGGGCGGTTGTCAATTATCCCGGGGCGGCGGGCGGAAAAAAATACGCGGCGGCAAAGGTTGTAATTTTCTTTCTTATGTGCTATAATTCTTTAAAATGAAAGCTCCCGGGAGTTTTCGCCTTAAAAAGTTCGTTAACCGGAGTATGCTATGGCGACGATAAAAAAGAGGCTCAGGCGGAGGAGCAACTGGTACATATACCTTATCAGCTTCGCGGCGGCGTTCGCGGCGTTAAGCCTTTTTATACTGGCGTACAGGGACGTCTTCTTCCCCGAGGTCGGCGCGCCCCCCGCGATAAACAGGCAGGGTTATATAAACTATGTCCCGAGCGAGGATTTAGACGTTACGGTTTTGCTTATGCTGAGCGAAACGACGGGGGGGACGCCCGGTTATTTCATGCTGATGAACTATCGCCCCCGCGACGAAAGAATCGTCCTCGTCCCGTTAAAGGCGGAAACGTACGTTTCCGGCGGCGGCAGAAGCGGGAAACTCGCCTTCGTATACGGGCAGGGGGGCGCCGAGGCGGTTATGCGCGGCATAAAAGAGACCTTCAGGATTGAGTGCGGGTTTTATATCAAATTCGACAGAACCTCTTTTGTCAACTTTGCCGAACTGATGGGGGACACGCCCGTAAAAATCCCGTACGATATCAGCGAGGGCAATATTTCGTTCGCTTCCGGCTCCGCCATCCTTTCGGGCGCGGATTTGTACAATTACATCACTTTCAGGAATTTCAAGGACGGCGAGGATTATCGCCTCGTGGCGGCGGGTTCTTCCTTAGCTTCGTTCATTAACAGCAACGGCCGGAACCTTACGACGGAAAAAATCCAAAACCTTTTCAACAAGATTCTCAACAACGCCGATACCGACATGACCTTCAAGGACTATAAGAACTATCAGCAGGCCCTGTTCCACACTTCCGAGAACGCCGACGCCCCCGCCGTCTTTTATATCCCTTACGGCGAGACCGACGGTTCCGGCGCTTTCATAATCGCCGGGGACTCCGCCGATTCCATTCTCGAAAAGTTCAACATCAGCATTTTTTGACCGGCGATAACCCGAGGTTCGCCGCAAAATTCACCGCAAGGGGGGTGGCGCGTTTGCCGCGCTCGAATAAAACGTCGCAGGTTATGCGGCTCATAGCTTCGGACGACCCCGCGCTTTTCAAAGAGGAGGGGCGTTCCGAAACCCCGCCCGACGCCCCGCAAAACGGCGGCGCGAAAGACCGCCCTTCCGCCAAGCCCGTAAAAAAAAGCCGCCGCCGCGCGATAATCAAGAATATGGAGTTTAAGTCCGAAGGGGGCATCCCCCCCGGCCTGAAGCTCCCGCAAAAAGGGGGGCGGCTCGTTTACGTAAAGCCGGCGGGCGAACGGCAGGTGGTGAACGTCGTTTCCCTGCTCGTTAACGAACAGCTGGGCGCGGCCCTCGAACGCTTCAACGTCTGCGCCTGCGGGGTATGCTGCCTTGAAATTACGCAAAGGACGATGAGCGAGCTCCCGCCGGTGTTCGTACACGTAAGCTCGGTTATCGACGCGGACGAGGTAAACGAGAAAATCGCGCGGTTCCGCCCCGACGTGATAAAGGCGATTACGAAAATCGTGCTGTCGGCGCGAAACTCGCCGTTTCATAAAAACAAAAAAAACGAAGACGAAACTTAGGGTTTTGGGACAATCGCGCCTCGCAATTCGTATTATTGGCGAGGCGCGTTGTTTTTCGGGCATGGGGGGTGATTTTCATGGGGCGCGAAGAATTCGCCGAAAGCGTCAGAAAATACCGCGACACCGTTTTCAGGGTCGCTTTGGGCTACGTCAAGAACGTTTACGACGCGGACGACATAGCGCAGAACGTATTCTTCAAAATGTATAAAAAACAAAAGAGTTTCGTTACGGAGGAGGCGGAAAAGGCGTGGCTCATCCGCGTCGCGATAAACGAATCGAAGGACCTGCTTAAATCCGCCTGGAAAAAAAACGCGTCCGATTTGGACGAAAGCGTCGCCGCCCCCTCGAACGGCGACACGGGGCTTATCGATTATGTTAAAGGCCTAAAACCCAAATACCGCACCGTGATTTATCTGTTTTACTATGAAAGGTATTCGTCAAAGGAAATAGCGCGTATTCTCAAAATGCCGCAGTCTACCGTAACGACGCAGTTAAACAGGGCGAGGGAACAGTTGAGGGAGATAATCACAAAGGAGGAGAACAGATATGGAGAGGCGTTACAGAGAAATGTTTGACATAGCCCCCCCGGGGAGCCGCGAGGACTTTATCGAAAAGGTTCTGTCGAGAAAAACCGCCGGGCGGCGCTATCGTTCGGATAACCGTTTTTGCGCGCTTTCGGCGGCGCTGGTCGCGGTTACGTTTGTAACGGCGGGCGCGGTTTTCACTTTGAACTTCGGAAAATCCGGCGTTGAAGGCGGGCTTGAATACGGCAATACCCCCGGCAATATAACCAGCGGCGGCATCACCGCGATTAAGGGCGGCTGGATTTATTACAGCAACGATAACGACGGCGGCCGTCTGTATAAAATGCGCGAGGACGGCTCCGAAAAAACGCGCCTGTCCGACAGGGCGGGCGGGTATGTCAGCGTCGTCGGAAGCTGGGTTTATTACGGCGGGAGCGAGGGCATCGGGAGAATCCGCGCCGACGGTTCGAAAGAAGAGCTGATAACCGACGACAACGCGCCCGACGCGTGCCTGAACGTGGTCGGCGACCGGGTTTATTATAAACACGCCGACGGCGGGCTTTATAAAATCCGCGCCGACGGCTCGGAAAAAATGCGGTTAGACGGCGAACCCGTCTCTTTAATCAACGTTTACGGCGATTGGGTTTATTACACGGTCAGCAACGGCAGTTATATCGACGAGAACAAAAAAAGACGGTTCGTTTACAACAAGAAAACCGGCGAATACATGGCGAACTGGTTTTATGACAAAGGGAACGGGATTTATAAAATCCGCAAGGACGGTTCCGAAAAAACCAAAATCCTAAGCGGGGACCCTTTCGCCGTTAACGTCGAGGGGGACTGGATTTATTATACCATCGAGGTTGAAAACAACCTTTCCAACCTGTTTAAAATCCGGACCGACGGCACCGGAAACACGCAGTTGAGCGACGACAACATCTACAGGTTTAACGTTGACGGGGACTGGATTTATTTCCAGAATTACCGGGACGGCGACAACGCGTATCTGTATAAAATCAGCACCGACGGTTCCGAGGTGAGATACCTCTTCGACGATTTCAATTTCAAGAACATAACCGTGCTGGGGGATTGGATTTATTTTCAAGTCAATAATTTTTCGGACAACACGCCCCTTTATAAAATCAGCGCCGCCGACGGCACGGGGCTGAAGGTGATGAATTAAACCGGTACGCCGGAACAAAAAAACAGGTTCGCGGGCGTATGCCCGCGAACCTGTTTATGGAGATAAGCGGATTCGAACCGCTGACCTCTCGGATGCGAACCGAGCGCACTCCCAACTGTGCTATACCCCCCGACAAAGATTTGATTGTCAGTATATCAGAATTTTAATATTTTGTCAATACAAAAATCCGAAATTCGCGCAATGAATACGGCAATTGGGCGTTTCACACGGGGTCGCCGTTTTTCGTTTCCTCACGGCTTCAGCTTTTCCGAAAGCTCGTCAAGCGTCAAAAGCGCCTTCGTCCGAACCTCCCTCGAGGCGTAAATCCCTTCCGCGCCGTAATCGGCGGCATAACGCGCGCAGCTTACGGCGGACTTCGGCTTGTTTGACTCCGACAGGATTTTCGCCATATTGAGATAAGCGCGGGCGAGCAGGGCGACCCCCTCGTCGTAAAAGAAACGGCCCTTATCCGACAAATCGGCGGCGCGTTCTGTAACGAAAGCGTATTCCCCGCGAAGATACGCGCTCTTGCACTTGACAAACAAGTCGTCGCCGACCGCTCCGGAAGCTTCCGGCTCATGGGCGGCAACCTCCGCGTTTTCATCGGGAATAAGATAGTGCATGGGGATTTCAAGCGTTTTGGCAAGATATTCAAGCGTGCGTATGGACGGGAAAGCCGCTCCGCTTTCAATCTGGCTTAGCATATTGCGGGTTATGAACGTGCCCACCACGTCCGACTGCGTCATTTTTTTGGCTAACCGCGCCTCTTTCAGCTTTTTCCCGAGCTGCGCCCCGTCCATACGCCCACCCCTTTCATGTCGGTAAATCCCATTTACAACATTGTATCATTTGTTTATTTAAATTGCAACATATTTTTAAAAATTTATTGAATTTTAACAATTAAGACCGTTATTTTATGTATAGTTCGCCAAAATTCACAAACAGCTCGAAAAAATATTGACTTTATGTGAAAAGACTGTTATAATTTAAGCGTAAGTAAATTCAATTTACAGCCGAAAGGGGGAAAGACAATGGCATGGTTCGGTGATTGGTGGAGCGGGCTGAGTTTTGCGGAACAGGCGCTTTATTGCGTCGCGCTTCCGTCGACGCTGCTGCTGATAGTGCAAACGATACTTATGGTTATCGGCGCGTCGGACGGCGACGCGGGGGGGGACATTTCCGATTTGGGCGGCGGCATCCCCTCGGACTTCGGGTTGGGGAGCCTGTTCACCTTGCAGGGGATTGTTTCGTTTCTGTGCGTGTTCGGTTGGACGGGCGCGCTGATGATAGGCGGGGGGGTGCCCGTTTTCCTGTCTTTGCCCGCGGCGTTTCTGCTCGGGTTCGCGGTTATGTACGGCGTGGCGAAATTCATACGCTTTACGTCGAAAATGGCGCACAGCGGCAACTTGGACGTCAAGAACCTTCTTGGCGAACTCGGCACGGTGTACCTCGTTATCCCCCCGAAAGGCGAAGGCTACGGAAAGGTTATGGTACAGACCAGCGAACGGTACGTCGAGTTTGACGCGGTGAGCGAGGAAGAACGGCAGATTCCCGGGGACACGCCGATAAGGGTCGTCGATATCCTCGGCGGGAACGTGCTCGTGGTGGAACGGCAGAAATAACCGCGTTTCGCGGTTGTTAAAATAATAACCAAAGGAGATTGCTCATAATGGATAAGGCTGTTATTTTCCTAATCGGCTTCGGCGTGTTGCTCGCGTTCGCGCTGTTTATGGGGATACTTTCCCGTTACAGAAAGTGCCCGTCGGACAAAATTCTCGTAAAATACGGTAAAATCGGCGCCGACAAGGACGGGCAAGCGAGGAGCGCCAAGTGTATTCACGGGGGCGCGTCTTTTATATGGCCCATTTTCCAGGCGTATCAATACATGGACTTGACGCCTATCTCAATAAACGTGGATTTGAAAAACGCGCTTTCCAAGCAGAACATACGCGTTGACGTGCCCAGCCGCTTCACCGTCGGAATATCCACGGAGGCGGGGGTTATGCAAAACGCCGCCGAACGCCTTTTGGGGCTTCGCATGAGCGAAATCCAAGATTTGGCGAAAGACATCATATTGGGTCAGCTCCGTTTGGTAATCGCCACCATGGACATCGAGGAAATCAACGCCGACCGCGACAAATTCCTCGCGGCGGTTTCAAGCAACGTGGAAAGCGAACTGAAGAAAATCGGTCTGCGTTTGATTAACGTAAACGTTACCGATATAAACGACGCGGCGGGTTACATCGACGCGCTGGGGAAAGAGGCCGCGGCGAAAGCCATTAACGACGCGAAGAAATCCGTCGCCGAAAAAGACCGCGACGGCGAGATAGGGCAGGCGAACGCCCACCGCGACCAACGTATCCAGGTGGCTTCCGCCAACGCGAGCGCCATTCAGGGGGAGAACACCGCCCAAGTGGAAATCGCGCAATCCGAGGCCTTACGCCGGCAAAAAGAGGCGGAGGCGATAGCCAAAGCCGAAAACGACGCGAAAATCGCCATAGCCCAAACCAACCGCGACGGTGAAATAGGGCAGGCGAACGCCCACCGCGACCAGCGCATCCAAGTGGCGGCGGCCAACGCCACCGCAATCGAGGGCGAGAACTCCGCGAAAATCGCCGTGGCGCAATCCGAAGCCCTGCGGCGCGAGAAAGAAGCCGAGGCGTTAAGGATAGCCACCGCCGCCGAAGCCGTTCAAGCGGCAAAAGCGAAAGAAGAGGCTTATGAAGCGGAGAGGCTCGCGGAGCAGGCGCGCGCCGAAACGGAGCGCGCAACCCAGCAGGCCGACGTTATCATAAAAGCCGAGATAGAAAAACAGCAGGCGGTTATCGCGGCGCAGGCGCAGGCGGAAGTTACCCGCCAGGAAGCGAAGGGCGAAGCCGACGCTATCTTCGCCAAGATGGAAGCGCATGCGAACGGCGCGAAAGAAATCCTTTCAAAGCAGGCGGACGGCTTGAGGGAGGTCGTCAGCGCGGCGGGCGGCAAAGCGGAAGACGCGGTTAAGCTGATTATCGCCGACAAACTTGAAGAGCTTATGAAGGTTCAAGTCGAAGCGATTAAGAACATCAAGATAGATAAGGTTACGGTATGGGATACGGGAAGCGCCGCCGACGGGAAAAATTCCACCGCGGATTTTATCAGCGGCATGATGAAAGCCGTTCCCCCGCTTAGCGAGGTGTTCAAACAGGCGGGGATGGATTTGCCCAAATTCCTCGGGGAGGAAAGCGGGGTTAAAACGCCCGATTTCGTGTCGCGCGAGGACAAAAAGACCGCCGACGAGTTATTCGGCAACCAATAAGAAAATTATTTTAAAAAGGGGAAAAACAAAATGAAAAAATTGACAGCGCTTTTAATCTGCGTCGCGATGGCGACGGGCCTTGCCGCGTGTAACTCGGACGAAAATTCGGTGAACCGCGAGGAGCCCCCGCCGAGAACCGAGAAGTCCGACGAGACGACGACGACCCCGCCGGAAACGACAACCCCGCCCACCGAGAAAGAAACACTGCCGACGGAAACGGACGACGACGCCACTTCCGATTATGGCGGCGACGACGACGGCGACGACGATACCGTCGACGGGGACGGGGACAGCGGTTCGCTGGCGCCCGACGAGACAAAGTCGATAAGCACGGATTATTATTCCGTTGTGATAACGGGCGAATGTACCTATGAGTTGACCAATTCGATGGGGATGGATATCCTTATGGCGATTTACGGGGAGAACGCGGTGTTTATGGTTATGACGCTGCCTTTCGACGTGAACACGCTCCTCGAAGGCTCGGGGGTGTCCGAAGGGGATTTTTTGCAGATGATGGCGGACGAAATGGCGGCGGGGAATTTCGGGGACGACGCGGTTCTTGTATCGGGCGAATTTGTTCAGATAGACGGCAGGGACGCGTATAAGGGATATTTCGCCACCAATCAGATGGGGGTGGACGTAAGCGTTATAATGTATATCTTTTTCGACGACAAAAATATGCACATGATAGCGTTAAGCGATTTGAACGGCGATTATGAGGGGTTGCTTAACGACACGATGCAAACGTTCAAACTGAAAGGCTAAAAAAACCGAAAGGGCTGCCGCGAGAAGCGGCGGCCCTTTTTTATCGGGATTTAGGTTATCCCACTATACCCGAACGCTCTATTCCTTCCACGAAATATTTTTGCAAGAAGACGTACATTATCAGTATCGGGAAAAGCGCCATAAGGCACCCCGCCTGCACCCACACGATGAACTGCGTGGGCCCGCCCTCCACGCGCCCCGCGTTGAAATACTGCGACATAATCCTCCAAAGGTTGTCTATGGCGAGGGCTATGGTATCGGAACCGTTGAAGAACATACCCGAAACGTAGCTGTCGTTCCAGTACCACACGACCGAGAATATGAACACCGTCAGATAAGAGTTCAAGGCGTTCGGTATCATTATACGGACGAAAGTGGATATGGGGCCGCAGCCGTCAAGGTGCGCCGCGTCTTCCAGCTCTTTGGGCAGCCCGCGGAAAAACTGCCTAAACAGCAGTATGAACAGCCCCGCCCTTATCCCGTTGCAGAAAAACGCCTGCATAAACAGGGCTATCGGGTTGTCCACGAGGTTAAGCGGACCGCCCCCCAACGCGTTGAAAATACCGAAAATGTCAAAATATCTGAACTGAACGTACAGCGGAATAAGGATAATCTGCACGGGAACTATCATCTGCAAAATCACTATGCCGAAAAGCAGCCCCCTGCCCCTGAACTTAAACCGCGCGAACCCGTACCCCGCTATGGAGCAGGTTACGACTTGAATAACCGAACACCCGACGTTAATCAAAAGCGTGTTGGCGAAAACCTTAGGATACTCCATAGCCTTGAAGGTTTCCACGAAATTTTGCAGTCTGATGGTTTTGGGTATCCACATGACGGACGGGTCGGCGGTTTCAAACTGCGGCTTTACCGACGAGGTCGCCATGTACAAAATGGGATAAAGGATAATGAACGAAAGACCTATCAAAATCACATAATGGAAAAAGGGCCACACCGCCTCGGTTATCCTCCGCCCGAAAATATAGCGGTAATGCTTTTTCTCCGATTCGGAATAATTTTTGAAATTCTTTAATATCTGCCAGTTGCTGATATGGTATTTTTTGCGGATTTCTTTGTTCCTTTTGTCAATCGCCTTTTGTTCCTTGCGGCTTAACCGTTCCTTGGGCATACCCATATCGAAGTCGGTTTCCCTGCGCGCGGCGGCGGCGGCGGGTTCGGCTTCGATTGTTTCTTTCGTTTTGTTTTCGTTGTTGTCAGACATCAAACACAGCCCCCTTTCCCCGTTAATCTACTTGATAGAACACGAACCGCGACACAATCGCGACGATTACCGCCAGCGCGACGGCGATAATGGCGAAATATATCCAAGCTATCGCCGCGCTGTAACCGTATTGCAGGTTTTTAACCTGGCTCACCACTATTCTCATGACGGCGTTTTCAGAATCGCTGAAAGTGTCTATAACCGTGTATATGAGGTTCGCCAAAATCATGGGGCTTATGGTGGGGAACGATATTTTCCAGAAGAACTCCCACCCGGACGCCCCTTCCATCGAAGCGGCTTCTTTCGCGGATACGGGAATTTGCTGGAGCGCCGCCAAGAAAATCAATATTTGGATACCGGATTTCCAGATTAGGTTGAATATGTCGCTTGTCGCTTCCGACACGAAAGTGGTGAAACCCTCGCTCAGGTTATACAACCCGAGGAACCGCATGAACCCGTCCACCAGGTCGGTCTTGAACAGGGTGCTGAACTGCGCCGCCCCGCCCGAAGCCCCCTGCGACATAATATCGCCGTTGATAACCGATATTATGGGACCGGTGGCAATCAAAACGGGCAGGAAGAAAATGGCCCTCATTACCGTTCTTCCCTTGAATTTTTGATTTAACAAAATCGCGATAAACAGGCTGAACACCAAAATCAGCAACACCCTCGGAACCATGTTGCCCAAAGACGCGAACAACTCGACCGGGTATTTGCTGTCCGTTAAGAAAGCGTATTTATAATGCGCGAAGTCGTTCCACCTCAAGTGGATGCCCGCGGAATTCATCCCGTATCTTTCCGCCTGGTCTTCGCTGACGATTGTCGTGTCGTTCAGCGAATAATTGACGGACTGCCCCAGCGGGAGTATAAACATATACAGCACGCCTATCAGCCACAACCCGATAAAGCCGTAACCGTACAGCTTTTTCTTCCGCTCGTATGACAGGCGGGTTCCCGTCGAACACTCGATTTGCCTGCGCTTATGCCTGATTTCATCGTCAAGCTCGGCGCGTTTTTCGCGGCATATTTTTTGTATTTGCTTCTTTTCGGTTTCGTCGTCGGTCTTGTTTACGGCTTTTTCTTCGTCCCTGTTAAGCTCGGCGTGCTTTTTTTCGGAATACGCTTCAAGTTTTTTCAGGTTTTTTTCAATAAGGTATTTGCGGCGCTCCTCGAACCTTTCTTGCGCGAGCGCCTCTTTTTTCGCCTTTTCCTCGAGTTTTAACGCTTCGGCCTTCGCCTTTTCCTCGAGTTTTAACGCCTCGGTTTTTTCGGCTGCGGCGAGCGTTTCCGCCTCGGTTTTTTCCGGCGGTGCCTTGACGGCGGGTTCTTCTTTTACGTTTTTGTTTTCGTTGTTATCCGACATCGCCGTACCTCCCCGCTAACCCGTAATCGCCGAAGTCGACGGTCCGCCCGTTCACCTTAAGCTCGCCCGTGTCGGTGTTTACATAAAACGTTTTGCCGCCCTCGAAAACCGTTTCGACTTCATAAACCGACAGCCGTTTGTGCCCGATGATTCTTTCGCCGGAAATGTCGGCTATCAAATCCTTGAACATAACATACTCGTTTATGGATTTTTCCGTCCAGCCGACGTAATTGGCGTAGAACTTTTTGTTATAGTCGCTGTCCGTGAACTTGCTCGGGTTTTTGTAAATAAAATCGTAATGCAGGGGCGTTCCGGCGGAGAGCGCCAACAGCCTCAACGTGTCGGAGTCGGCGCTGGCGTTGAACGCTTTCGCCGAATAGGGGATATACCCGTGTATGATTATCTGATAAAGCGGGATGTCGTAATCGAAAATATCATAGTTCGAGGAATACAGGGGAACGTTCGTTATCTCGCTGACGTAAGGCAGGGCGTAGGCGTTCGCGGACTGCGCGAGTATTGAAATCCCCTCGTCGTTCAGTTTTTTATACCCCTCGGTGAGGATTTGAACCGTATCCCTGCGGTTGAACTGGGTTCCGCCAAAGGGGTTCTTCCTTGAAAAGTCGCTGTAAAGCAGATAAGTCGCCTTATCCAACGAAACCGACGTTATCCCCTCGTTTTTGAGGGAGGCGGTCAATTTATCGAAGACGCCGGGGAAATAAAACGGGGAAAGGATAGTCCACGAATCGGCCAAGCCGTCGGGGGTTCCGAACGCGTATTCGTACTTCCTTTGCGCGGCGTAGGCTTTCGTTACCTGTTTCGAGGAGTTCAGCAGATAGGAATACCCGTTGCCCGACTTATAATATTCCATGAAATTGAAACTCGGGTACATCGTGAAATTATTTTGCGAAACATAATCGGAAAGTTCTTTATACTTGCTTTTCCCGCCTAATTTTGACGAATACTGCACGGTCGGCGATATTTCGCGCTTGATTCCGGCGGTGTTGAAGTCTTTGAAAGTAACGACGATATCGTCGACGCCGCCGCTCTTAAGCAGGGCGAGAATCTCTTTCGCCTGCCGATAGGTCGTTCCGTCGGTCTGTAAATCAACGGGGAACCCGCCGATTGAATGGGTTTTAACCGTGCCGCCGTTCAGCGTCAGATAATACGGGGCGTAGCCGTCCTTCGTCTTTTTGGTTAAGCCCTTGTGTTTTTCCAGATAACCGCGGTAGGCGTCGGCGACGTCGACGTAGTCCAAATCGTCGCCCGCGAGGGGATAGTACCGTATCGCCAAATCGCCGGTTTTGATTTTCCCCTGTTCATAAATCGAAAGCTCGTTGTTCCTTGTCCCTATATAATAAGAATCCGTGGTGCGGGTTCTGAAGTCGAACCACGCCGCGTTATACGAGGTCGCGCTCTGGCGCGAGACGTTCGCTTTGATAATCGCGTTTTCATCGCCTTTTTCGGCTATGGCGAGGAGGGCGTTATCGCCGCCGTCGCCGCTCGTGTTCTTCCTGACGATGGAATACATGGGAAAATACACCTGCTCGTTTACGGGGGGGGCGAATTTTTGCGAAACCGTGAAATCCCTGCCGTATACCTGCCCGGTATAGGGGGCGGAGTTCACCTTCTTGTTGTCAAACTCTATTATCGCGCCGGACCCGTCGGGAACGACTATATACCCCTCCTCCCCTTCCGGCGCCGCGCCGAAGCTGCTCAACACCGAAAGCGTCAGCATCACGCTGGCGTCGTCCTCGCCCCTTTCGGCGGTGATTTTATTCTCAATGATTTTATCCTGCGGAATTTCAACCAGCACGCTGTCGCCGTCAAGCGTAACGTCCATCGTGACGGAGGTGTACTTCGACTCGAAATTGAAAGTGAAACTCACGCCGCCGTCGTTCTTCGACGTCGGTTTAATGACGGTATTGTTCTTGACGGCGCCCCTCGACTGGAAGTTGGCGCTGTCCTTTTTCGAGCGGACGGGCATGGTGGTGTAGGAAGACGGGTTCCCCGCCTCGAAAGTCAGCGCGGACATCATGTTTTCCCGCTGGGCGCCCTTAGCCACGGAATCGGTCATGGCGTTCACGGGGGACGACCACCAAACGAAACCGTTTTTCTTGTTATAGACGGCGAACATGGTCTCGTTGTCGGTATATTCGACGACGTTCTCGACTTCTTCGGTGAGCGGCTGGTATTTTCCGCTTTCGTCCTGAACCATGACGGGCTTGCCCTCGCCGTCAAGGACGGAAACCGTTTCCCTCACGGTTTTGACGTAATCGGAGGTTTCGACGACGTAGAGGATAAAGTTATCGTTTTCCGCGTACGGCTTGGCTTGGCTCAAAACGTCGCTTTCTTTCCTCGTGTGAACCCGTTCCCTCTCGTCGGCGGCGGAATCCCCTTCTTCCGTTTCGTCCGCGTTTTCGCCCTCGCCCTCGGAAAGGGCGGTTTCATCCTCCCACTCTTCCGACCGGACGGGCTGCCCGAAAGACGCCAGGAGCGCCGCCGTCAAGAACGCCGCGATAAGTTTATTCCTTAATTTAATCATAAAATCGCACCCCTAACTTACCCTGTACAATATTTCCGTGTAAATCGTGTAAAAGAACACAAACACCTGCTGAAACAAAACGACCAGCAAAACGGCAAGGAATACGATGACCACCATCGCCGCCAGCGTGAAAAACATCGCGATAAGGGTTTTCGGCACGGAATACTGGTGTACCGCTTTCATTCCCGAAACCATCAAGGCGAACGACCACCCTATCCCCACGACCGAAATAAACGACAAAAACCCCTCTTCGGTCTGTAAAAGGACGTTGCTCGCCACCGTGTTAATCACCACCGAAAAGAGGTACGGCACCAAGGCGTAGGCGCTTACGCAGCATATATTGCGCATGGTTCCCTCGCCGTTAAAGAGGGTGCACAGCGACCAGTTCGCCACCACCCACGTGAAGAACAGCACGATTGTCGAGGAAACGTACGGCACGACGAAAAAATATTTCGTCTGCAGCCGGTTGAATATGAACCCTGTCATTTGGCTTTCAGCCACCGCCGTGAGGAAGAAAAGCAGCACGATTACAAGCGCGACTTTCATATTATAGCCTTTTTTCCACCTTAAATCCTCGTATCCCTCGATAGGATGCCGGATAATGTAAAACGGCCACTTCCAGGCGGGTAAATTGATGTCGTATACCATAGATGCAACGGGCGTCCTTTCCGATGTTCTTCAGCGGCGCGTCAGCGCGCCGCCGCCAATTTCGCTTTCTTCCTTTTGCGGCGCTTTAAAAATTTGCTCAATACGGTGAGAACCACGACGACGATTAAAATCGCCGCTAAAAAATTGTTAAAGTTCTTTCTTATAAAATCTATTCTGAAGTCCTTGAAAGCGCGGTTATACCCGCCGCGGGAGTGCATATGGAAATAATCCAGCGATTCTTTAAACTCGCCCAAACTTAACAGCGCGTTCCCCATGCCGATATACGCCATATAATAATTGGCGTCGCGGCGGAGGATTTCCTCCCACGGTTCCCTTGACTCGGCGTACAGCCCGCGGTTGAACAGCCCCATCGCCTCGTTCACGAGCATACCGAATTCCGTGAGCTTATAAACCGTTATGGAGTTTTTAACGCCGTCGAGTATATAAACCTTGTCGTTGTAGGTTTCAATCGCGTTAGGGGTTTTGAAGAGCCCTTTCTGCTCCCCTATCCCGCCGAAAATGAACATCAGCTCGCCTTCGTAGCTGTACTGGAATATTTTTCCGGAGGTGGCGTCCAACAGGAAAATATCGCCCTTTTTGTCCACCGCCACGCCGACGATTGAGGACTTGTAGCTTTTGCCGTGGACGTAGGGGGAGTTAAAATCGCCCCATATCATATCGTCGTACCCCTGCTTGGCGAAAACGTTCCGCCCGGCGGGGTCAAGTTTCTTTAAAACGTCCAAATCCGCGCTCTTGGCTTCGGTAACGGTGTAGATAAAATTGTCGTCGTCGATGGCGAAGTTGGAAAATTCGACGGGGACGGGGCGCGTGCGCTGTTCCATCTGTTCGCGGGTCAAAATGAACTTGAGAAAATAGTTAAGCATCGTGTTGAAGGTTTTTTCCACGCGGTTCGCGCCGTAGTAACCGTTGAACGAGCCGTTCTCGGAAAAGACGACGGCCCCCCTCGTAATGGACTTTATACATATATAGACGTTGCCCGCGTTGTCGACGATTACCTTTTTCGGGTTGAAGGTTACGTTTTGGTCGTAAAGGTTCGACGCGGGGCGGGTATATTCCATCCACACGTCGCCGTCGGCGTAGCACGCCAAGACGCGCTCGTTGTCATGGTCGGCTATGTAGATTAACGTTTCGCCGTTCCTGTCCTCCGTAACGAAAACGCCCTGCGGCTTGTTCAAAGACGTGTAGTTCCCGATTTTCTGTTCGTCCAACCGGAAATCCTCGCCGTATCTGAAAGTCTTCATCTCGCGGACGTTCTGAAAGTCGGAATCGCAGATGACCAAACGGCTGTTCCCCGTGTCGGCGATATAGATTTCGCCCGTTTTATCGTAGACGAAAAGGTCTGACGGATTCTTCAGCCCGTCGGCGATTTTCAAATCCGCGCCCGTTACCACCCTGTCGACGATATAACCGTTCTGCACGGGATAGGTTTCCGCCCACCAGTCGTAATCGTAGGCGACGTAAGGCTCGTCGGCGGAAACGAGCGCGGCGACCGTCCCCGCCGCGATTACCGCCGCCGTAAACGCCGATATAAGAATTTTAACCCTTTTTTTTATCATAAAACCCGCACCCCCGTCATAAAACCCGCACCCCCGTCATAAAGCCCGCACCCTTCATAAAGCCCGCACCCCGTCAGTCTTTCAGGCCGCTTTGCGCCATAGTTTCGATTACGTTGCTTTGGCAGAACACGAATATCGTCATCGGCGGCACCATAATGAAAACCGAAGCCGCCGCCGCTATCCCCATACGCTGGATACCCGAAAGTTTTATCTGTTCCATAACCGTCGGAATGGGCTTTAACGCCTCGTTGTAAATGAAAGAATAGCCCGTCATCTGCCACGCGCCGTTAAAGGCGAAGATAATCAGCGTTATCCAAGCGGGCTTTACGTTGGGCATGACGACCTGCCAGCAAATGCGCATATGCCCCGCGCCGTCAAGCTGCGCCGCCTCAATCATCGAATCGTGGATTTGCCCCATGAACTGCCGCATAAAGAACAGCGAGAGCGGCGTCGCGATAAAGGGCAGGGTAATCGCGAAATAGGTGTTAATCATCCCGAGCTTCGCCATTACCAAATACACCATTACGAAAGTTACGGTGGACTGGAAAAGCAGGGATATTTCGATAATCTTGTTGAGAATCTTTATTCCGGGGGCCCTCACCTTCGCCAGCACGTAAGCCGCCGACGACGCGAACATGAGCTGAGACACGGTTATTACGACGGTTACGAACACCGAGTTAAACAAATAACGGGAAAACGGCACCCACATATTCCCCGCGACTTGAAACAGCTCGGTATAGTTTTGGGTCGTGGGGCGGATGGGATAAAGCCTCGGCGGGAAAAGAAAAAACTCTTCCCTCGGTTTGAGCGACTGCACCACCGACAGATATATGGGGAAAAGCATGAAAACCCCCACTATCGCCAAAAGCAGAAAAATCATTATGTCGCCGCCGACGGAACCGCTGTATTTCTTCCTTTTTCCGATTTTAAACTTAGCCATACGCCAAACTCCTTATACCGTTTCCCGTTTCAATCGCGTTAAGCGAGAAACAAAGACTCTACCCGTCGAGGTATTTTCCGAGTAACTTTTTTATCCCCCAGTTCGCCAAAAGCATGGACAGGAACAACACGAAACAGATTGCCGAGGCGTAACCCATCTCAAACCGCAGAAAACCGTAGTCGAAAGCGTGGTTCATAATCGAGTGGGCGCGGTAGTCCGTCGTCGGGAACGCCGTCAGGAACCGCGAAACGTCGCCCGCCGCGAAAGACGTCGTTATCTGTATTACCGCCGCGAATAAAAGCTGAGGGCCCATCGCGGGAATGGTTATCATCAAAAGCTCTTGGGCGCGGTTCCTGATTCCCTCGATGGCCCCCGCCTCGTACCGTTCGCCGGGGATGCCCTGCAGCCCCGCGCGGATTGCCAAAAAGCCCGTTCCGAGAGAAATCCAAAGCTGAACGACTATAACCACGCCCAAAATATAGTTGCCGTCGGTCAGCCACTGCCTCGAACCGTTGATAATCCCCAAATCAATCAAGTATGAATTGGCTATGCCGTAGGTGTCGCCGGAAAAGATTAACTGCCAGGTAGTATACAGGTTCCCCGCCAGCGTGGGAGAATAAAAGATAAAGGTGAAAATCGTCTTCAAATGCCCGGGCAGCTGGTTAATAAACCAAGCGAGCATAAAACACATCATGTAGCTCACCGGTCCGGTAATCACCGCGAAAACGAGCGTGTTCTGGATAGAAATGAGGAAAACCTCGTCTTCCATGAGCAGGGTGTAAAAGTTATTGAACCCCACCCATTTGGGGAACGTTACCATGTTAAAGTTGGTGAACCCCATGGGCAAAGCCATGACGACCGGAACCGCCGTCATCACCAAAAAGAGGATAAAATACGGCGCTATCATGGCGTAGGCGCTTCTGTGGCGTTTCATCTCTTTCAGCGTATATCTGAACCTGCTGTCTTCCACGCGCTTTTTCTCGGGTATTAACGGGCTTTTCTGTTTGTCGGGATTTTTTACCACGATTCTTTCCAAAACTTTTTACCCCCGTGTGATGTCTAATCGTTTATCCAGCTCGCGATTTCCGCGTTTTTACGCGTTATTTCCGCGTTGATGTCCCGGTTATAGCTGCTAATCGCGTAACGCGGCAGCCAGTTGTCGTTCACGACGGCCCTGAACGCGTTCTTGATATGGCGCGTCGAGGCGTAGTTAGCGGGAATCATCGGTATCTCGACCAACGCGTCGCGCTGTTCGACGAGTTTGCGCAACTCCACCGCCGACCATGAAAGGTTTGGCAGCGCGTTCACGTTCGCGGTGTCGAAACGCCCTATGGGCCCTACCAACGCTTCCATCGACCTGCCGAAACGCGTCTGCGTTTCGTCGGACGTGTACCATTTCAAAAATTCCCAAGCTATGGCTTTGTCCTTGGTTTTATTGAATATCACCGCCCCCATGGAGGAGCTCGAGGCCGCGATGTCAAGAAACTCGTTCCCGTCGGCGTCTTTGCGGACGGTCCCCGGAACGTGGGTGAAATCCCACAGCCCCTTCAGCTCGGGGGCGGCGGCGTAAATCTGGTTATAGAAGGTGTACGGCTGGATGACGATGGGCATTTCCCCCGTTCTGAAACGGGTGAACGGGTCGTAGGTCTGCTCGAATTGATAAACGGTATAGAACTTCGTCCACATGGTGAAGGCGGCTATGCTTTCCTCGGTGTCGAACATAGTCCTCGTCAGGTCTTCGGTGTAGAAATTTTGCCCGGTCTGAAGCTGGAGCATGGTAAACGTTTCGCCCGGCTCAAAAATCGTGCTCGACAGGTTCGACGTCGGGGGGAGCAACCCTATTTCAAGGTAAGCGCGGTTCAAAATCGCAATCGTCTTTACGAAATCGTCCCACGTCTTCGGCGGTTCCACCCCCAGCTCGTCAAGAATGTCCGTTCTGTAAAACATCACGGGGAAAACCTGCGAAATGGGCAACCCGTAAACCCCGCCCCGATAGGTGAAGAATATCGGCAGCTGTTCCGTAAACCTCTTTTCCGCGATTTCCTCATAATCCCGGAAAGTCGTCAAATCCACCGTCAAGTTTCTCGCGGCAAGCTGAACGGGGAAATCGCCGCCTATGAAGGTCGCCACCTCCGGCCCTTTTCCCGCCAGCGTCGCTTCCAAGATGGAACCCTGCACAAGGTTGATTGTTACGGGGGTGTCCTCGTGCTTCAGATTGAAGTCGTTGTCCACGAGCTCTTTTACAAGCAACGCCTGGTCGCGCCCCAAGCCGACCCACACGTTGATGCCCTTCCCGTCGTCGAGTTTGGTGTAATCGTTGAAGAAAGAGCCTATGAACGCCCTCCACCCGAACACCAACTCTTCAAAGAAATTGGCCCTCTCTCTGCCGAACTTCTCGTGGACCGTCGCGATTTCGACATAATCTATCTCAAGCGGCTGAAAACTCTTTTCCCTCATCCACGCCGAAAGGGCCGAAATGTTGTCCTTGAGCGTCCTTCGCATCATCGGGATTTGGTCGGGCTTGTTCACGCAGCGTTTCAGAATGACCGCCATCGTCTCCAGCGTGGACGCTTCCGAACCGGTGGAGGAATATCTTTCCACCCGCGCCTTCTCGGCGTAAAGCTGCGCTATTATATCCTCGAACGTGGGCAAAAGCTCGGGTATTTGTTTATCGACGTAATAGGGGTTGAACTCGTCGGGGTTAGGTCCCGTTATCATCAATATGCGCCTGTAATAATAGTTGAGGGTGTACACGATTTCCTCAAGCCTTTGCATGGTTTCCCCTATTTCCCCGGGGACCGCCTCCAACGTGATACGGTGGGTTCCGCTCTTCAGGAATATATATATGTCGTCGCCGTTTTCGTCGACTAAGTTCTGGCGGTACCACCTCGGGCTGTATTTGAACTGCTGGCAGTTAAACTCCGCCACGGGCACCTCCCCGTCAATCAAGACGCGGCGGTTGGAATAAAATCCCCTCATCATATTTTGCTTTACCCGCGCCGAAAACCGATAATACCCGTCGTTTTGCACGGTAAATTCCCACGTCGCCGACTGTCCCGCCTTCGCCCAGGTTCCGTTTGAGCCCATGGTGTTATAACGCATTTTTACGGGGTGGCTGGGGCTGACCAAATACGTCGCCCTGTCATAGGTGGGCACAAGCTCGGACGACGACTTGTAAAGGGGAGTCTGCCCCTCCAACAGTATGGTGCTCGAACCTATTTCGTTAGGCACGATGGGGTTAAGCTCGGGGGTGGAATTTATCTGCTCTTCCGTCGGCTTTACCTCGGAATAGGGGGTAAGCTCGGGATAATTTTTAAAGGTTATGGATTTGAACACGGTTTTTACTTTTATTCCCTCGACCGTAAGGGTATGGCGCCCTTTCTCAAAATAAAAGAAATACGGTTCGTTGAAAAGCCCCTCCTTATCCTTTACGGGGTAGACCATCCAAGTGTCAAATTCCACCTGCAACGGCAAAATCTCGTTGTCGTTCTTGTCCTTGCTTATGGAGCCGTCGTTTTTCCACAGACGGTCAAGCTCTATGTTCTTCGCGGCGGAAAAGGGATACTCCCCGTCAATCAGAAGCCCGACGTCGATGGAAATGCTCCCCCCCGATATCGGGTGGTAGTAAAACTCCATGTTATATATGCCGCTCGTTTTCACGTCGAAAACATAATTGACGCGCCCCAAGTCGTTTTCCCATAAAAGGCAGTCGTTTACCGACATGTGGTTTCGCCTCGCCACCTGCGGGTATTCCCCGAAGTCCGAATCCGGCAGCAGTTCGTCGTAATCGACCGCTTCTATATAAATTTCTTCCGAAGGGCGCGGCTCGCCCTTGTGTTTTTCATAATAATACTGGTATAAGTCCGAACGGGTGGAACCGCCCATTATGCCTTCGTTCACGTCGCCGACGACCGCCTCGCCGCCGCCCCCTCCTTGCGCGAAAACCGTAAACGCCGGACAGACGCAAGTAACGAACACCGTTCCGGACACAAACAGCGCCGCCGCTCTTTTTAACGCTCGAAAATGCCTCATAAAAAAGGGTCCTCCGTTTATCAAGGGTTGCGGGGCAGAATAATTATCCTGTCCCCGTCCAACTCGACTTTTACTTTGTCGCCGCCTTTTATTCCCAAAGAAGCGAGGTATTCTTTCGGGATTTGCAATCTGCCCGCCCTGTCGAAAACGGCCAATTCCTCGTGCGCCCCGCCGATTTCCGGCGGCGCGCTCTCCGCGCCGGCCAGTTCCTCCAACGAAACGGCGTCAATCTTTTTGCGAATAAACTCGGATGAGGTCTTGCCGTCCCTTATCGCGACGACGCGGTCGATTTCTTTTGAAAGGTTTACGTCGTGCGTAACTATGATAACGGTAACGCCGGTTTTTCTGTTAAGCGCCCGAAACGCCTCGAGAACCGACTTCGCCGTTTTGGAATCCACGGAACCCGTCGGTTCGTCCGCCAAAAGCAGCTTCGGGTTCCCCGACAAGGCGACGGCAATCGCCGCCCTTTGCTGTTCCCCGCCGGAAAGCTGTCCGGGCAGCGAGCCTTTTTTATGGGAAATCCCCGCCATTTCAAGCGATTCTTCCGCCCGCCTTCTCCTGTCGTCGCCGAACCCCGAAAGCAACAGGGGCAGTTCCGCGTTTTGCAGAACGGTCAGATAAGGGACGAGATTCCTCGCGGAGTTCTGCCATACGAAACCGACGGAAACGCGTTTATACCGCGTAAGCTCTTCGTCGCCGAACTTCAGCATATCGCGCCCGTCCACAAAAAGCGAACCGGCCGTCGGCACGTCCAAGCCGCCCAACAAGTTAAGCAGGGTGGACTTGCCGGAACCCGACGAGCCGACGATACCTATCAACTCGCCCCTGTTCACGGTTAAATCAAGCCCCTGCAGAGCCATAACCTCAACGGACGGAAAGCGTTTGCCGCCCTTTTTCTTGTATATCTTAACGAGGTTGTCGCACCGCACCATAACGTTTTCGGGCGGCGCGAGCAATACTTTCTTCGGCATTGTTACCTCTGAACGTCAACCGACGTGATTTCACCGTCTTCCAGCGTGTATGTAACGTCGGCGGATTCCATCATGGCCTCGTCGTGGGTCGTCATCACTATCGCGCGACCGAACTCGCCCTCTTTTACCAAATCGCGGAAAAGCCTCATAACCGCGAGCCCGGTAACCGTATCCAACTCGGCGGTCGGCTCATCCGCGAAAATCACCTTCGGGTTATGGCAAATCGCGCGGGCAATCGCCACCCTTTGCTGTTCCCCGCCCGAAAGCTCGGCGGGGCGATGCCCCGAACGCTTTTCAAGACCCACGCGCGCCAAACATTCCGAAACGCGCCGCGCCCTTTCCCCCGCCGGAACGCCCGCCAGCCTCAACGCCAACTCCACGTTCTCGAAAGCGGTCATGCTCCCGATTAAAGCCACCGACTGGAACACGAACGCCATCTCGTAACGGCGCAACCTATCCCTTTTGGCTTCGGAAAGGGCGGTTATATCCTCGCCGCCGAACATAACCGAACCTTCCGTCGGCATATCCAACGCGCCCAGAATATTGACGAGGGTAGTCTTCCCCGAGCCGGAACGCCCCCTGAAACAAACGACCCGCCCTTCCTCGACGTCCGCGCTGACGCCGGAAAGCGCGCGGACGGCGCCCGTCCTGCCCGCGGCAAATTCTTTCGATATATTCCGCGCGGCGAGTATAACGGCCATTTGTCGTCAAATCCTTATCGGTTTTATCGTACACAGAACATTATAACAAAGCGAAAGTGCTTTGTCAACAAAAAAAATATTATTATACCCGTTATTTTTTGTGAAATTTTTACACCTTTACCTTCGCGTAACCCGTAATTTCCAATCCCAGCCAAATCCGCGATTCCCTGAACCTCGCGGGGAGCGTGGCGTCGTCCCTGTCGCCCACGCAGGTGATGATGTTCCTGACATAAACCCCGCCGAACGCGCTGAAATCTTCGGGGAAACCGTCAATTTCGCGGATTTCGCGGATTGCCGCCTCGGGAAAGCCGCCAAGCGCGTTCCCTTTATGATAAAAGGAGTACCCGCCCGTAACGGCGTTTTTCTCGATGGTAAGCTCGTCCCCCGCCTTGATGTTTTCGGCTATGTATAATTGCAGGCGTATGGCGTCGCCCGTTTCATCCGCGAGGAAGCTTTTGCAGTCCACGTCCCCCCACAACCCCAGTTCCACGTTAAGGCAGCGCGAATGTTCGCCCCTGTAATTTCCCCGAACGACCCTGTAACGCCTTCCGGCGGGGCTTTTCCCGAACACCCAGTTAGCCGGGTCGCCTTTCTTGATGACCGTGGCGGAACCGTCGCCGAAACGTTCCTTCGAATACGGCGCGAACGACAACGGGGCGTTCGCCCCTTCCAGCGCCAGCACCTTATCGTAAACGCCGTCCGTCTGACCGCCGAGGGTGGCGATTGTTACGGGGCAGTCGGGGTCTTCCATATTCAGCATACGTTCGCTGACCGTGCCGGAGCCGCTCAGCGCGTCGGCGAGAACGTCTATCCTCAGCGTTTCGGTTTCGGGATTCCCGCACATTTCAAACAGCGCGCGGTAAAACTCCCTCGCTTCTTTGTAAGAGGCGTCGGCGCGGACGGCGTACCTGTCAAGGAAAGCCTCCCTCTCTATTTCCTCGCCGCAATAATCCCAGAAAACGTCGGCTATCCTCCTGTGCAGGGTATAACCCTCCGAACACAGGGAGCGGTGCCTTATCCCCTCGCCGTAAAGTATCGTCGAGAGGAACCCCGCTTCCTGAACGCTTTCACAGATTATCAGCGTGCGGATATTCGGGTCGAACGCGGGCTTTTCCGCCGGATGGGGGAACACGCCGTAGCTCGCTTCAACCGGGACGGCGGCGATTTCCCCGCCGCGATATTTTTCGGGCTTTTCCGCGACTTTGGAAACGGGCGGCTCAAAACTGCACCTGTCGTAATCGAAGCCGTATCCGTTCGGTTCGGCGGGGATTTCCCCCTCGCTCGCCGCGCCCCGTTTTATGCGCAGGGCGTTGGGCAAGCCCATACAGCGCTCATAGGCGTAGCAGCCCGTGTTCTCGCAGCGGCACGACCAAACGATTTTATTGTTTGCAAGGGCTTTCCCGTAGGCGTGCTCCCGCGTTTTCCCGGCGCGGCAGACGACGTTTTGCTTCATTTCCTCTATTTGGGCGCGGGTAAGCCTCGAGGCGTAGCTTTTGGGGAACCGCGATTTTAAAATATTCAAGGCCCGGTGCCCGTACACGCTTTTGATAAAGGCGTCGTCGCCCTGCAGCGCCGGCGCGGTTCGGACGTATATGTTCGAGGCTACGGTAACGTTCGGTTTTTCTGAGTTGGTCATAATTCAAAATCGTCCTCGCTCGGCGTTTCGTTCGGCAGCCCCGCCAAATCGTAATAAAACCTCAACTTGTTGATTTCAATTTTTTTGTTATAATCCTCGCCCATGTAACGGTTCCTCACGAAAACCGACGCCGTCTGGTCTTCGTCGATTTTCGCGGCCAACTGCAGGTTTTCCTGCAGGAAGCCTTTCGCGTTCACGTTCAGCTTGCCGTAAACGACGGTGTTGTTCTTGTTCGTGAAAATAAAATGCGCGCTTTGCGCGTCTTCGCAAAGCGAAAAATTAACCGGTCCCGCCTTGCTCCCCACATGGTCGGCGTTTTTCCTGAAAATCGGATAAACCGTGCCGTCGGAAAGCAAAACCCCCAAATCGTCGTTAAGGAAATATTCCCCCCCCGCGGAGGCGAGCAAAGCCGCCCCCGAACCCACCGACCATTGCGCGTTTTCGGGGAGGATAACCTTCTCTTTTCCGAAGATGTTGGCGATGGCGTTGGCGAACGGCTTCAACCCCGAACTCCCCCCCGCCATAATCACCGCGTCGATGCCGGAAGCGCTTACTTCCGCCTGTTTCATGGCGTTGCTGATTGCCTTCAAGGCCCGGGATTTTATTATCGGAACCACTATGTCCTTAAACGTCGCGTAGGAAAGCGTGATTTGCGCGTCGCCGAAAGGACCGTACCTTTTAAGGACTATAATCGCGTCCTCTTCGCTGAACGAAAAGCTGATTTTCGCCCTTTCGCACATGGAAATCATTTTATCCCTGTTGCCCGCGTCCATCTCGTCGAACGTCAGGTCAATCCCGTGCTTCGCGGCTAAGCGCGCGTGCAGGCGATAGGCGATTTCGCGGTCTATGTCGTCGCCGCCGGTTCTTTCCCCGTAGACGGAATTTTCATAAACCCGCGTGCCCTTTAAATCCAGTATGCTTATATCGAGCGTGCCGCCGCCCCAATCCGTTACCATTACGCGGCGGAAAGCGCGGTACACCTCTTCCGAACTGCGGTTGGCTATATACGCGGCGGTGGATTCCACCGAAAACCCGGTGAAGCGCATCCCCGCCTTCTCGGCGGCGCGTTTAAGGGAGCGCCTCGCTTTGGCGGAAAAATCCACGGGAAAGGCGAGCGCCGCCTCTTTAATGTCTATTTTATAGTTTTTTTGTATATGCTTTTTTATGTATTTGAAAAACGCGCAGGTTACGTCCTCGCCCGAATAGCGGTTCTTGCCGGAAACGACCTCCCTGTCCGAACCGACGTAGGTTTTCAGCGAGGGGATTATATAGTGGGTTTCGGAAAGCTCGAGCCGCCGTTCCCGCACTTCCCTCCCGAAGACCAGTTTGCCCCCCTCTTTGGGGATGGCGATAATGGACGCGAACGGGGCGTTTCCGTTTTCGCCGAGCGTTTCCGTAACGACGCCGGCGCCGTCCGAGGTTATTCTCACCACGGCGGTGTTGGTGGTGCCGAAATCTATCCCTATATACGTTCCGGTTTTTCCGGGCTTCATGCTTTTGACCCCCTCGCGTCCTAATCCTTAAATTCTATTTCCAGCTCGTTCCTCGGATAACCGCAAAGCTCCAGCAGTTTTTTGCACAGCATAACCGTGTCGTCGGGGGTGCGGCCGACCTCTATCCACAGACCGTTGGACAGCTTTCTCCCCATATGCTTGACGTCTTTTTCGTTATAGCTGAAATAGGTTTGCCTAACGGAGTTTAAGTCTTGGTATTTGTCGAACTGCGCGACGATATACGGGCTTTTCAATATAAGCAGCTCGCATATCTTCACCAACATATCCTGCCAGTCTGACACCTCGGTTTTCTTTCCGAACATCGTAAAGTTCAAAGGCTGCCTGTTGGTGTAGATACCCACGTCCGGCACGGAAAAGCCGAAATCCCCGCCGTCCCCGCCCCTGATATCGCCGTAGCCGTCGTCTATGCCGTTAACGCCGCCGATGTCGTTAAACGCGCCGAGGTCGTCAAGGCTTATATCCGGTTCGTCGTCGGGCGGCGAAGCGGTTTCGGCAAAAGGCGCGTAAACGGGAACGGATTCCGCCGTCGGGCGGGCTTCCGCGGGGACGCGCGCGCGCTCCCTCTCATAGTCCGAAGGTATTCCCGCTTCTTCATACTCCGTTTCGGAAACGCTTTCGATGTCGTTCCCGAAAATTATATCGTCGTCGTTGCCGAACAGGTTTTCCTCAAAAATCGGCGGGACGCCCTCTTTCCCGTCAACCTCTATCCCCGTCGAGCCGCCGTAAAAATTGCTGTCGTATGAAAATTCTATCCCGCTGATGATTATGTCTTCGCCGCCGTCTTCCGCCGCCTCCTCCTCGAAAACGGGGATTTCAACCTCTTGCGGTTCTTCCGAGAAAGGCATAAATTCCGGGG
>JAIRWC010000033.1 GCA_031253495.1 Oscillospiraceae bacterium
CTCACGGCACTGTTCCTCTGTAGAGAAACGCCTTATAAATTCTCGAAACGTCATCGGATACTCTTCCATACCTCATATTATACATCTTGTGGCTACCTTAGTCAAGTGGGTAGGCAGGACATTCTTTTCAACCCTTCCCGCCCATTTATGAGCATTGCCAAAATAATTCTGTTTACAACTTGCCGTCTAACCATTTTAACAAAAAGGGTCTGTCGTTATTGGCGTGTACTTCAAACCATTGGGAACACATATAATACTTCTTCCCCTTTATGTTCAGCGGTTTTGAGTAGTACCTTACAGAATTGCGTTCCTCGTTGACCAAAATCAGCAACGGAAAATCAAGCCCGAATGTTTCTTTGGAATAATCCTTTGTACACATTTGAGCAAGCTCATCATCGCCAACCTTGCCGCTTTCTAAAATCTCGCAAAGGAGCGTCTGCGCAATTTTCCCAATTTTCAATTCAGATAAAGCGCCCATTGAAGTTCCTGTATCTCTTAATGGTTCGGATTCTGTTTCCGACACAGGGGTTTTAACATTATTGCGAATCGTCTTTGCCGAAAGGTTTTCATCAGAAAACATTTTTACAAGCTGATACGCTCTTAAAAATAATTCAGATATATCTGACACGCCATCGCTTGCAATCATAATAGGTTTCATTATCAACTCGTTAAAATCATCGTTGGCGATTAGCCGCGCGGTAAATCCAAATTTGTTTTCGGAAAACAATACGTTTAAATCCGTAATAATTGGTTTTAAATCATTCAGTACTGATGTATGAATCTTTGGAGAAGCAAAGACGATTTCGCCTTCGCCTATTTCGAAATAACCACGCATACACATAGCCGTCCGTAAATATTTTTTGGCTATTCGAGCTACGGTTTCCTTCCTGTCTCCATAACTCAAACCGCTTTCATGGTAAGCGACGTCAACTGCGTAAAGTTTAGTACCACAATCAAACATTGATATTCCCAATGCGTCTATTTCCGCCTGTTTTATCAACTGGGTAAGCAGACTGTTTTTCTTGTACACGCTCAGAGCATATTTACGTTCAAAAAACTCATCGCTGATATGCATAAAATTATCCAAATTTTCTTCTTGAAGCAAGCTCCATGACGGAGACGGCTTCCAATTTGTCTGAACCACTTGACATTCTTTAACATGGCGAAGCCATGAATAAAAAAGTGATTCGCCCATTTCAATTTTCACGCCATTGTCCCCCTCATGATAAGCAAGGTTATGATTTGTTTTTAGTCTGTAGCAGCGCCCACACGACACTTTGCCGATTTGCTGGAAAGTTTATATATTTTTTCCGTACATTATGGATAGAGTGTTTCAGGCAATTCAAAAACAAACGCAACCGCCTCCCCGACGAAAAACCATCGGGGAGAGTTCGCATTTGTCCCTTCTGCCAGAGAGGGCGGGATTCGAACCCGCGTGGGATTTCTCCCAAACTGATTTCGAGTCAGCCCCGTTATGACCACTTCGATACCTCTCCGTGATAATGAGTAATTTTGACGATACAGCTTATATAACAGACCTCATAGAAAACTGTATCGCGCCGTTTTAATAAACCGTTTTGAAAGTAAAACGCCCTGTGCGACACGGCTTAAAACCCACGTTAACACAGGGCATTTTCTCATGGAGTCGGGGAGAATTGAACTCCCGTCCGAAAACCCGTCCGAGCGTCTTTCTACAAGCTTATCTTTCCTACTAATCTTTTTTGCCTTTTCTCCGAAAAGCGGGATAACAGGCAAAGCAATCCTTTAATACGTTTCAAGCTGCAGGATTCTCACCTGAAACGTTGACCGCTAATTGACGCCCGAGCGGAAATCGCGGTACTTTTCCGGCGGACGGCAGCCGCTGTCAGGCGGCTGCGGCTACAGTATTTCTGTCAGCGTTTAAGTTTAATTTGTCCCTCGATTAAGGGGATTGGGACGCACCCCGCTTGCTTAACACCGTTCAAGGTCCCCGTCGAAACCATTGCGACCCCTGACGGAAACACGTCGTGTGTAACACCGTTCATTATACAACAATTCCGACGGTTTGTCAACGGCATTTCATATAATCCCCCTTTCAAACTCCACCGTTACCTCCGTCCCGACGCCGAGCTTGCTTTTAAGCGACAGCCGCCACCCGTACATGGCGCAGATATGCTTTACGATTGAAAGCCCCAAGCCGGTTCCGCCGCTTCGCCCCGAACGGCTTTTTTCCACGCGGTAAAACCGCTCGAATATCCTTGTCTGCTCTTCGGGCGATATGCCTATCCCGGAATCGGAAACGAAAAGCCGCGCGCTTTTTTTGTCGCTTTCGATTGTTACGGAAACCCTGCCGCCGCGATTATTGTAACGCACGGCGTTTTCGGCGAGATTTTTTATAATTTCATAAACGTGTTTCGGTTCGGCTTCAACCTCGCCTTCGCCGGAAATTTCAAAAACCAACGATTTTTCTTCGATTACCGACGACAGGGTTTCGCGCGCCTCGTCCGCGATTTTTCGGAGGGAAACGGCGGAAAAGCTGACGGTTCGCGCATTCTCAAGCTCGGATAATTTCAGCATGTCGCCGATAAGCGAGAGCATACGGTCGGTTTCACGCGTTATTCCGTCGATGTATTTTTTTATGCCCTCGTCTTTGTTGTTAATTGCCGTTAACTCGTTAAAACCCTTAATCGCCGTCAAAGGCGTTTTCAGCTCGTGGGACGCGTTGGCGAAAAACTCCTCCCTTCGCTTCGCGCTTTCGCGGTTGTCGGTTACGTCCGACAGTATAACCATGGTCAACGGGGTTTCGGGGAGCTTTTTTACCGTAACTATGTATATCCTGCCGCCGAGCGTAATTTCAAACAAAGAATCCTTTCCGGAGTTCACGGAATCCTCGATGGCCGCGGCGAGGGCTTTCTCATAAGAAAGGTAGTTTAAACTTTTGCCCGTTATATCCGGCGTAACGTTAAAGATATCGAGCGCGGCGCCGTTTATTAGCGTTATGTTTTTGTCCGCGTCCGCGGCGAAAATACCGTCGCCGATGTTGCCGATGATATAATCCAGCTTGTTTTTTTCGTCTTTCAAATCGTCGATGTTTTTTCGGAGCAGGAGCGCGACGTCGTCAATCCCCCTCGTTATGCTTTCGATTTCCTCATAGCTCCCGGTTATGGCTTCCGGCTTGTAGCTCCCGCCCGCCAACCCCCGCAGCTTTTCCTCGACCGAGCTGAACGGTTTCAAAACGCGGGCGACCACTCTTTGTATCAAGAAAAAACAAAGCGAAACCACCGCCGCCAACAGCAAAACAAGCGGCGGCAGCGACTGGCGCATATACGTGTTAATTTTCGCGACGGGGACGGCGACCCTTATGAAAACATAACCGCCGCCGCCGTTCGCTTTCAGGGCGTAATAGACAAAATCAGTCCCGAGCGTGTCGGAATAGCGCACATAAGCCGCGGGGGCGCCGTTCATCGCCGCTTTGATTTCGGGGCGGTCCAAATGGTTTCCCGCCGCGTTCACGTCGATGGGGCTGCTGTCCGCCAAAACCGAGCCGTCGGGCGCGATAACCGTAACCCGCGCGTAATTCCCCGCTTGCGACAAAAGGCGGATATCCGCGCCGTTTTCGTACAAGCCCGCGTAAATCCGCGCCGTTTCCGTAACCGTATCCTTGGCTATGTTCAGGTTGTTGACAAAGGTAATACGGACGGTCAAGGCAAAAAAAACCGCGAGCCCCGCGAATACCGTCAAGGTAACGAATAAGAACAGCCGTTTTTTCATGTCAGCATATAACCCACCCCTCTGATTGTCTGAATGGCGGCTTGGCTCCCCGCTTCGGAAAGTTTTTTCCGCAACTCTTTTATATGAATGTCAAGCGTCCGTGATTCCCCCATATAATTGTCGCCCCACACCGCGTTGAAAATAGCCTCGCGCGTTTGAACGCTCTCCGCGTTTTCGCAAAGCAGGCAAAGCAGATTGTGTTCTTTCAGAGTGGTTTGGATAGGCGCGCCGTTCGCCGTTATTTTATGCTTTGACGAATCGACGACAATATCCTTGTACGCGATTAACCGTTTCGGCTTTTTCGCGCTTTTCCTCAAATTCGCCTTTATCCGCGCCGCGAGTTCCAAAACCCCGAACGGCTTGGCGATGTAATCGTCGGCGCCCATGTTCAGCCCTTTAACCTTTGAAATTTCCTCGCCTTTAGCCGAAACCACGATTACCGGGACGCGCGCGGTGTCTTTTCCGCTTTTCAGGCGCGACAAAATGGCGAACCCGTCGTCCCCGGGGAGCATTATATCAAGCAGAATAATGTCGGGGACGCCCTCCGCCAGCGCGTCGAAGAACGACGCGCCGTCGCAAAAACAGCGGCAGTCAAACTCGTTTTCAAGCGAATACCCGTACAGCTCCCGCAGCGCCGCGTCGTCCTCGACGGCAAAAACAACGTATTTCATAAACCGCCCCCTACGGGTGATTGCCCGTTATCGCGTATTCGACCCATTCGCCGATGTTTACGGCATGGTCGCCTATGCGCTCCAAATATTTCGTTATCATCATAAACATAACCGCCTGTTCGGCGTTGTCGGGATTTTTCTTTATAAGGACGGTAAGGTCGTTCATCACGACGTTGAAAAGCTCGTCAACCTTATCGTCGGTTCTGTCGAGGGAACGGGCAAGGGCAAGGTCGCGGTTTATATAAGCCTGAACGCCGTCCTTGACCATCTGTATGATAATTACCGCCATTTGCGGAATGTGTTCGAGCTTCTTGATATATTCCCCGTCGCCGAACTGCGTCGTGATTTCGGCTATATCGCGCGCCTGGTCGCCTATGCGTTCCAAATCCGTAATCATTTTCAAAGCCGCCGACACCTCGCGGAAGTCGCTTGCCACGGGATGCTCCATCATAAGGATACGCAGGCAGGATTGCTCAATGTCGCGTTCGAGTTTGTCAATGGCCTTTTCTTCCTCGCATACCTCGCCGGCGATTTGAGAATCGCGCTCCGTGAGCGCCTTGACGCATTTTTCAATGGCGATTTCGATATGGCGGCACATAAGCACAAGGTTGTCGAAAACCTCTTTCAGCTCCTTTTCGTAACGCACTCTTACAGACATTATTATACTCCTTCTTTAACGATATGGCAATTCCGCATTTCATGTGGGATTGCCGTATTTCAACAGATTTACCCGAAACGCCCGGTTATGTAATTTTCGGTTTTTTTGTTTTGCGGTTTGGTGAAAACCTCTTCCGTGCTTCCGTATTCCACAACCTCGCCGAGAAGGAAAAACGCGGTTTTATCGGAAATGCGCGTCGCTTGCTGCATATTATGGGTAACTATGACGATTGTGTAATTAACCTTCAGCTCGTTGATTAAATCCTCTATTATCCCCGTTGAAATAGGGTCGAGGGCGGATGTCGGCTCGTCCATAAGCAGGATTTTCGGTTCGGCGGCAAGCGCGCGGGCGATACAAAGCCTTTGCTGCTGCCCCCCCGAAAGCCCCATGGCGTTCTTGCGGAGGCGGTCCTTCACCTCGTCCCATAAGCCCGCCTGTTTAAGCGAACGCTCGACGACGGCGTCCAACTCGCGCCTTTTCTTTATCCCGCCCATTCCGAAGGTGCGCGGGGCGAAAGCGATATTGTCATAAACGCTCATCGGAAAAGGATTGGGCTTTTGGAAAACCATTCCGACGTTTTTGCGGAGAAGGGGGACGTCCGTGCTTTTGTCAAAGATATTCCGCCCGCCTATCCTTATGTCCCCCGTAACGCGGCATCCCTCCACAAGGTCGTTCATGCGGTTGAAGATTCTGATGAACGTGGATTTCCCGCAACCCGAAGGTCCTATTAACGCCGTAACCTCGTGTTCGTCGATATCCATGCTGACGTTCTTTAAAGCGTGAAAGTCGCCGTAATACAAATCGCAGTTTTTCACGGTCATGTTGAATTTGTTATCCATTGACAAGCTCCCCTTTTCCGAAGATTTTGCCGAGGACCGTGGCGAGCGCGTTTATCGACATTACAAGGACAAGCAGCACCGCGCCCGTCGCCGCCGCCTGTTCGGGATAACCGTGAGAGCCGAAGTAATAAACGTCGAGGGCGAGGCTTGTCCCCGGCGAGGCGAAGTTTTCGGGCATTTTATTCACCACCATTCCGATTGTGAGGATTAACACCGCGCTTTCAGATATGACCCGCCCTACCGCGAGTATGAGGGAGGTAACTATTCCGCTTGCGGCGCAAGGCAGCACGACCGAAAAAATCGTGCGAACTTTCGACGAACCGAGCGCGTAGCTGCCTTCCCTAAGCGATTTCGGCACGGCGAGCAGGCTTTCCTCGGTGGAACGGACTATAACCGGCAGTATCATTACCGCGAGGGTTATGCCGCCGCCAATCAGCGAATATTTCAACCCGAGCGCGGCGACAAAGACAAGATAACCGAAAATCCCGTAGACGATGGAGGGTATCCCCGCGAGCGTTTCCGTCGCCACGCGGATAATTTTGATGAGCCGGCTTTTCGAGTTGGTGTATTCGGTGAGGAATATCGCGCTCCCTATTCCGACGGGGGCGGCGATTGCGATTGAAATTACAATCAGATACATCGTCCCCGCAAAGGCGGGTTTTATCGAGGGCGATTTGCCGTAATCGCCGAACAGAAGCTGGGCGTTCACATACGGCAACCCGCGCATAAGAACGAAAACTATCACCGAAACAAGCGCGGCAAGGCTTATCGCCAGCCCGCAAAGCGCGGCGATTTTAAGGCAAACGTATTTAAGCACCTTTCTTTTGTGAGCTTTTGTTCTCACGCTTTTCACCCCCTTTTAACAACGAGAAGCTGACGTTTAAAAGAAGCGCGAAGAAAAACAAAACGACGCCCGTCGAAACGAGGGCGGTCTTGGCGTCGCCCAATAACTCGGTCGCGCCCATAGCGATATTGGCGGTCATTGTGCGCACCGACTGGAACAGGCTTTTCGGCATAACGGGGGAACCGCCTATAACCATTATAACCGCCATTGTTTCGCCCACGGCGCGACCGATTGACAAAACGACGGCGGCCAATATTCCGCTTTTCGCGGCGGGGAGCATTACTTTGAACACACTTTGCTCCTTAGTGGCCCCAAGCGCCAGCGCCCCCTCGTAATAGCTTTTCGGGACGGCGTTCAAAGCGTCAAGGCTGACGCTTACTATTGTCGGCAGTATCATCACCGACAAGACAAGGCTCGCCGCCAAAATGCCGTAGCCCACCCCGTTCGGGGAAACGCGTTCCCGCAGGAACGGCACGATTGTTATTAAACCGAACAACCCGTATATAACCGACGGGATTCCCGCCAAGAGGTTAATCATCTGGCGTATGGGGGGGACGACTTTTTTCGGGCAGAATTTATACAGGCTGATTGCCGTCAGCAACCCGACGGAAACCCCTATCGCCGTCGAAAGCGCCGTTACATAGAGGGAAGCCGCAATCATCGAGAGTATTCCGTAAGACGCGCCGCTTAAATGCCATCTCGTCCCGAAAAAGTTGGATACCCCGACCCTATTGATGAAAGGAATCCCGTTAACGAACAGGAACACGCAGATACAGCCGAGCGCCAACACTGAAAACGCGGCGCAAAACATGAACACGCCGCGCATAATTTTGTCCCGCGATTTGATAAAACGATAAGCGTTAACCATCAGACCTCCCCGAAAACCGTATCGCGGCGGTGTGGCGGTTGATTTTCCGCCACACACCGCGTCCGTTTAATTTATCAGCTCGCTCCATTTCGTAATCGCGGCGTCCCCCGCCTCTTCGTCATAAAGGGCGTTGAGCTGTTCCAACGCTATATTGTCCAACGGGTTGTCCTTATGGACGATGACGGCTATTCCGTCCTTAGCCACCACATAATGCGAACAGGAAGGCGCCTTTTCGACATTGAACTCCTCGCTAATCATACCGAAATCGGTTATGCCGCCGTCGGCGTCGTTGTAGCCGGTGCCGCTCCCCCCGCCGGAAACGTTGACGGTTACGTTGGGCTGAATGTCTTCAAATTCCGCCGCGAGTTTAATCATAAGGGGCTGAAGCGAGGTCGAGCCGCTTATATCGACGGTTCCGGACAGCGAGGCGTCAATCGTGTATTCCGAAGCGCCGTCGACGATTGAAACATACCCTTCGTTCGATATGACCGTTTGCGCCGCGCTCGACTTCAGAAAATCGTAAAACGCGCCGTTCAGTCCGTCGTCAAGGGCGGACTCTTTGAACACCACGGATAACGGGCGGGATATTTTATACGAGCCGTTCTTGATATTCTCGACCGTCGCCTCGGCGCCGTCGACCTTAAGCGTTTTCACGTCGTCCGTAACGTATCCGAGGCTTTCATAAGCGATTGCGCCGGAGTTGCCCTTGACTTCCGCCAGAACGCCCGCCGTTCCGGTCTGGATAATTACGCTCGCGGGGTCGGCTTTCCCTTTTAACCCGATGATTTCCATGAACGCGCTCTTGGTTCCGCTCCCGTCCTCGCGCGCTATAACGGAAACGGATTTCGACGCGTCGAAACTCGCGCCGCCGTCTTTCGCTCCCTCGCCGCAAGCCGAAACCGCAAACGCAAGCGCGGCCGACATCAAAACAACCTCAAATCTTCTCTTCATTTTTGTTCTCCTTTTTTTGTCCTCGTTTTTATTTCGCGCGCGGCTTTGCCGCACAACGACATTTTATCATTCGGCGGGAAATCAAAAAATCATAAAAACGTATAAACAATGTAAAATTTACGTAAAAAAATCCGCGCTTACAGTCGTTTTTCCTCCATCCACTGGCGGCTTACGGTTTTAAACCCCAATTTCCCGTACCAGCCCTCCAATTCCGTATAAAGCAGTTCGACGGATTTGCGCCCCCGTTTCTTAAGATAAGCCGCGCCTTCGGCGACCATGCTTAAGCCTATCCCGCGTTTACGCGCCTTATGAACCACGCCGACGCACCCTATGGCGCAATCGTTATACAAAAACCGCGCCCCGTCCGCCGAAACGATTTGAAAGCCCGCTATCTCCCCGTTTGAAACCGCGACCATAACGGGCTCCTTTGATTCCGAAAATATGCCGAGCCAGTCTTTGTTCGCGTCTTTCACGGCGGTTATAAGCGCGCCCCGTTCCGATTTTTCCGCGAACCGAAAGGCGACGCCGTCCGGCTTCGGCGGGACATACGTTCGCGGCGCGCCGAAAGTTTCAAGCGGAAGGCTCATGTTCACGCTCGTCCGTTCGGCGCGGTATCCGCGCCTTTCAAAAAAACCGACCGCGCCGTAATCCTCGGGGACGCCCTGAAAAATTTCGTTTATCGCCCCCCCTAAGACTATTTTCGTGTGGCCGCGCGATTTTATATACTCCTCCGACTGTTTGAGCAACCCGCTTCCGCGGCCTTTGCCGCCGTATTCGCCGTCCGCGCACAGCAGCTTGATTATGTTTTTATGAACGACGGAAAAGCCTATGACGTTTGAGCCGTCATAGGCGCGGATAACGCGCGCGTCCTCCAAAAATTCCGCAAAAAGTTCCTTTGACGCGGGGTAATCGGGGAAACAGCGACCGTATACCCGGAACAAATCCTCATTCATCGCCGTCAGGCGTCTTTTCGGTCTCTTCCGGCTTGTCCTCTTCTTCGGTTTCCTTCGGTTTGTCCTCGAGCGACTTCCTCAATTTGTCGACTATCGATATAAACTCCCTGTCGTTCGGGTTGTCGCTGATAGCTTTGTTTATGGAATTTTCGAGATTTTTGTCAAGGATATCGAGGTTCCCCACCAGGTTCGCCAGCGTTTCTTGTTTCGCGGAAACGTCGTACCCTTTCGCCCTGTCAAGGCTTATCTGCGCGGAAAGCGTCCTCGCTTGGTTCTGTATGCCTATTCTCGCGGAATTCATCGCCTTGAGGCCGGCCAAAACGTTCCCGCTGCCGAAAAACACCTCGTCGTTGAAGTTTTGACCGCCGTTCCCCGAACCCATATACGAAAAAAGGCTTGTAATCCCGCTGACCGCGTTCGCGTTCACGCTTACGGCGGACGCCGTCGCCTCGCCGAGCCGTTCCTTTAAATCCGCCATCTTTTCCTTGTACTCGGCGGAATCCGTTTCCCCGGACTTGGACTTCAAATCGGCGATTTCCTTTTTCACCGCCGCAACGGAGCCGTTTTTGCTCACGTTAGCGGATATCAGAGAATTGATTGTGGCCATAACGCGCCTCCTAAAAAAAATATTTGCCGTTTATTGTCATATCGTCAAAAACCCCGAAAAGTTTAATCGGCGGCTAATACCTTCTCAATTCCTGCAAAATCAGCGTAATGGCCAGCCAAACCAAGTTATAAACAATCACCGTGCCCGCCGAAAGCATATTCGACGCCGCGAACAAGATAAACACGAAGCCGAGAATCCCGGCCAAAAACAGTTCCGCGAGCATCGCCGCCGAGGTTACCGTCATATCCCTGATAAGCGTTTTCGCGGCAATCAGCGCCCTCGCGAAGGACGTGAAAGTGCCGTTGCAGGCGATTTCCGAATTGCCGCGCGAGGTGTAACGGGAACAGTCGTCGAATTTTCTGTGCAGGTCAAACGGCAGTATCCTTATTTTTTCGGGGTTGAGCTCAAAAATATCCGACAGTTTGTTCACGGTTACCAAAGAATCCTTGGTTCTCACCGCCAGCGCGATGCCGTTTCGCTCAAGCTCTTTCAGACAGCCTTTAACGGCCGGGTTCGGAACGACTTCAATGAAGAACATGGCGACCGTTTCGCCGCCCGACGCCAAATAAACGACCTCGCCGTTCTCGGGGCAGTGCTTACGTTCTTTCTTTATATTGGGAACGTCCACGCCGTGATGTTTCATCTGTTCGCGGTTGCCGAGCATGACGCGCTTCGAGCCCATCCAGCCGGTTATCCCCATATTAACCTCGTAGATGCAGTTTTCGATTTTGTAAAGCAATTCGCTGTCGCCCGAAATCATGTCATAGAACATATACGACATTATAGAGTTGGTTTTTATGGCGAGGCTTGCCGCTATAACTATGGATTCGTCTATTGAAACGGCGTTGTGCGTTCCCGGTTTCTGGCACCTTTTGACGTTGAGGAACTTTACGCTGCCCGCCGGAAAAAGCAGCCCCGCGTCGATTACCGCGGCGTTGGCTTTTGAAAACCTTTGCGCGGCCTTGTAGCCCATAACAACGGAATCGCTTTTTGAAAGCGTCTTTGACGCGCGCAAAAGCGGATTGTTCACCAAGAACATCATCGAAAAGGGGGAAAGCAGGGAAAGCAAAGCGCCGCCCGCCGTCGCCGCCCAGCAGATATTGCGGCGCATTTCCTCCCCGCCGACCGGCAGGAAGAAAGCGAGGACGCCCGCCAAAACCGCCAGACCGAGCCCAAGCGGGGTCAGGCGGCGGCAGATTAAATCCGCCAAATCGGTGCAATAGCTGTTTTTGAGATAATCGGTCAGGAATTCGGTTTTCCTTAAAAACACGGGCGCGGGCAATTCCCCGAGTATACCCTTTGTGAAAACCCCCGCCGACTTCGCGTCGCCGCGTTCGTCCGGTTCGATGATATGCGCGAAGTATTTGGCGCTGTCGCCGGATATAAAGCGAAAATTGCGTTTCGCCCTGACAATCATCAGCAGTTTTCCCAGCGTGTTGAAAAACAGCGCGAATACCGCGGCGCAAACGTATATATGCGCTTTCCACCGTTGCAAGGGTTCCGTGTCGGTAAGCTGAACCGCCGCCAAAACCGGCAATAAAACGCAGGGCAGGGCGCAAATGCTGTCGCAGTCGGCCTTACCTTTAAACAGGTTTTGAAGCCCGCGTAAAATTACGCCGGAGCAAACGGCCATACCCGCCACGCCCGCGACCAAATTGACGCAGACGAACGCCGTCGCGACGGTTCTCGTTTCGCCGTTGAACGTGTTGTCCCGTATATCGCGGAACAGTTTGCTGTCGCTGCCCGCCTCGTACAAAAACGTCGCGAACGTTAAGCCGGCGGTTAGGATAAACAGCAGGACGAACCGCCATTTCAGCCCTTTGTGGGATTCGTCCAAATCCTCCCAAATCTGCCCGCTCGTGTCATAACTGTCAAAATCGTCGGACGCTTCCTCTTCCCCGTATTCGTCGTCGTAACCGTCGTCAATGTCCTCGAGGATAAAATCGCGGATTTTCCTTTTTTTCTTTTTTTCCAGTTCCTTTGCCTCAAGCTGGCGGAACATCAGGTCGGAAGACGGCAGAACCGACGAATCTTCTATAATCTGGTTGGCGTAGTCAATATTCAGCCTCGAGGGGAGCGTGCGCCCCCTGTAGTCGCCGCCGACGCTGACCGCCGAAAGGGTGTCCACCGTAAGCGTCTTGCGCGCGTTTATATCCGACTGCCTTTTTTTGGCGAGCGATTTGTTAAGCTGTTCAAGCAAGGCGGAATTGCTCAGTTTGTCCTTTTGGCTTTTAACGCCCGAAAAAGGCGTTTCGCCAATCCTCCCCGTTTTTCCCCTGCCCTTGGGGGAGACGGGGCGGTATTCTTTTATATCGGCGTCGGCTAAAGCGGGTTTGCGCGTGTTTTCGCCTATATCCCTCGTTACCTTTATGTCCGCGATAACGGCGGCGCCGGGGATTTCCGCTTTCTTAACGTCGTAAGGGTTTATCCCGTCAATCAGCTCGTCGGGTTCCTCCAAGGCGAGGTCTTTCTCCAAAAGCTCCGCTTCCCGCTTTTTTTGCAGCCGCGCCTTTTCCTCGGGCAAAAGCGCGGGGCGCGGGGCGGACGGCTTTTTTTTGCGCGGGTTCGTTAAATCGGCGTTTTTATTCGGCGCGGGCTTAACGGTCTGTTCGGGGATAACCCGCGTCTTTGAAACGTCGTCCGTTTCTTCCGCGACGTTCGTATCGGGAGCGGGCTTTTTCGCGGGGACGTAACTGTTCTCCCGCGTTGGCGACGCTTTCGCCGGAACGCTGAAACGCTGTATTTTCACGGGCTTGACGGGCTTGAAAACCGAGTCTTTTTCTTCTTCGGGCTCGACGACCGGACGGGGTTTGCCCGCAACCGCCGAATCCCTTTCGCGGGGTTTGGCGACCGCGGTTTCGGCTTGCTTTACGGCGGGCTTTTTCCTTTGGGGGGAAACCGCGTCTATAATTTGCGTAACGCTTAAATCCTTATTCGGTTTTTTCGCGTATTTCCCGAAACGGCGCGCTTCTATCCGGGCGAGTTCCTCGGTGAGGGATTCGCCTTCCCCCGCGGGGGAAGGCGTTTCGCTTTCCGTTTTCGAGCTCTTTTTTTTATCTAATTCGCTCAGTATGTCGTCAATCGAATATTTATCGCCCATTATTTCACCCGCTTTTCCGCAACGGACGCCCCCGCGCCGCCGTCCCTGATTTTCGCTATATGGAACATAAGTATCCCGCCGCATACGCTCGCGTTAAGCGAACCGACCCTCCCTCGGAGGGGGACGGATACGATAAAGTCGCAGTTCTCCCGGACAAGCCTGCCCAACCCGCGCCCCTCCGAGCCGACGACTAAGCATACCCCCCCGGAAAAATCGGCGTCATAGTAGGGTTCGCCGTCCGCTTCCGCCCCGTAAACCCAAACGCCCCGCTTTTTAAGTTCTTTTACCGTGTCGGTTAAGTTTGTTACCCTCGCTGTTTTCAAGAAAGCCGCCGCTCCCGCCGAAGCCGCGTAAACCGCCCCGGTAACGGGCGCGCCCCCGCGTTTCGGGATGATTATCCCGTCGGCTCCCGCCGCTTCCGCCGAACGGATAAGCGCTCCGAGGTTGCGCGGGTCTTCTATCCCGTCGGCGATTATGATAAACGGGGGTTCCCGCTTCGTTTCGGAGACGGACAGTATTTCCCCGACCGACGAATACCGCACGCGGGAAACGACGCAGATTACCCCCCCGTGTCTGGGTTCTTTTTCGTTTTTTAACAGCGCGTTAAATTTATCGGCATTCGCTTCCTTCACGACCGCGCCCGCGCCTTTGGCGGCGGATACGAGCGCGTTCAACCCTTTGACGCCCTTGAGGACGTACAAAACGTCGACGGGGCGGGACGCCCTGAACGCTTCCGAAACGGCGTTCCTGCCGTAAATTATCAACCGTTCGTTTTCCATAGCATTTTACAGTATAACGCAAAAACAAAAAATTGTCAAGCGGCGAAGGGACAGTGTCTGTTTTAATGCCTTTTTTAAACAAATAAACAAAACGGCGCGATAATTGCGTATTGCATTTTAAAAAAATATATGGTACAATGTCATTAGTTTGCGGGCGCAAAGGATTACATAACAAGGGGGAGCGGCGGATGTATTGCGTAACCTGCGGGTATTTTATCGAGGACGGCTTTCGATTCTGCGCCAACTGCGGGGAAGCGGTCAGGCAAGCCCCGACGGCGCCGCCGGGACCGTCCGCCGTAATTTCCGTTCCCGCCGAACCGGATGAAACCGCCGAACTTTCCGAGTCTTTCGGGCAAGGCGAACTGTCGGAGGCGCAACTGCAAATGATTGACGAATTTATAAAACCGGAACCTGCGGCCGAAAAGCTGTATTTCGGGAAGGGCGCGTTTGTGTTCTGTCTCGCCGTGGTCGCGGTTTTATCGATAATCAGCGGCGTTTTCATCGGGCTTTACATAACGGACAGAAACGGGCGCTCCGAGACGAACGGGGGAGGCGTCGGTTATGGTCAGTATAGGTAACGAATGGGACGGGCTTTTAAAGGACGAGTGGGAAAAACCGTATTATAAGCGATTGCGGGGCTTTTTAAAGCGCGAATATCGCGATTACGCGGTTTATCCCGATATGAACGATATATTCAACGCTTTGAAATACACCTCTTTCTCCGACGTGAAGGCGGTTATTTTGGGGCAAGACCCCTACCATGAACCCGGGCAGGCGCACGGCTTGTGCTTTTCGGTAAAGAAAGGGGTTTCGCCCCCTCCCTCGCTCGTCAACATATTTACGGAACTGCGAAACGATTGCGGCGTTCAGCCGCCGAAGCACGGGGAACTCACCGATTGGGCGAAGCGCGGCGTGCTTTTGCTGAATACGACGCTCACCGTGCGGCGCGGTTCCGCGAACAGCCACAGGGGCGCGGGCTGGGAGGTCTTGACCGACCGCGTAATCTCGCTTTTAAACGAAAGGGAAAAGCCGCTCGCGTTCATACTGTGGGGGGCGAACGCCCGCGCGAAGATAACCCTGCTCGGCAACCGCGCGCATACGGTTCTGATTGCCGCCCACCCCAGCCCGCTTTCCGCGAATAAGGGAGGATTTTTCGGGTGCGGGCATTTCTCAAAAACCAACGCGTTTTTGAGGGAGAAGGGGCAGGGGGAAATCGACTGGGAAATCGAAGACTAAAGCATTATAAGTTCAATAAATCAATGACGGGAGGCAAAGGCAATCATGGAAAGATACGTAATTATCGGGGTGGCGCTGTACCTTGTTTACAAGGTGATTATCCGGGGGCTGTACATTGTGAACCAAAGCGAAAGGGCGGTTAAGACGTCGTTCGGGCGGGCGAAGCGCGTAAAGGGCTTCGTCGGACCCGTCGAGAACCCCACGGCGCACAAACTCAACGACGAGGAAAAGGAGCGGTATAACTTCCCCAAAGTGCAGGTAATACCGCCGGGCGGTCCTTATTTCAAATGGCCGTGGGAAAAGGTTCACAAGGTTTCTGTGGCGACGAACACGTCAAACATGGCGTTCGACCCGGAATCGCCGCAGGCGAACAAAAACAACACGGTTCTGGAAGCCGTTACGAAAGACCAGCTCAACATCGAGCTGTACGGGCAAATCCGTTACCGCGTGTCCGAAAACAATATCTACGCCTATTTGTTCGGGATAAAAAACCCCATAGCGCACGTTATGGGCTATTTCGTTTCGGCGATAAGGGTGCGGATAGCCAACTTCGAGGGGAAAAAGACGGACGAGAACCTTTTCGACACCGAAACGGGGGAAAGACTCGCGAGCGACGACGTTCGGCAAGACTTTTTGCAGGGCGGCGGGAGCATCTCAATCAACGATTTGAGGAAAAACCTGCGCGATATCAACGACCACATGGACGCGGAATGTTCCGTTTCCGAAGCGAGGTACGGCGTGGTTTTGGAAGCCTCGCTGATTACGGGCATAAACCCCCCGCAGGAAGTCGAGTCGGCTTTGGCGGCGATTAACACCGCGCATAACCAGGTTTCGTCCGACATCAGCTTGGCGCAGGCGGACGCCGACCAAAAGATTGTTCAGTCCAAACGCGCGGTGGAGATTGAAACCCTTAAAGCCGAAAGCGAAACCGAGGGTCTCAAAATCCTCGCCGAAGAACTGGCGACGCTGAAAAGGCGCGGCGGCGCGGAAGCCTTGACGGCTTACGTCCGCAACGCGAAGCTGGCTTTGCTTGACAACACCAAGGCTATCTATAAATCGGAATAACATTAAAGAAAGAGAAATAACATGAAAAAGAAAATCTTTGGCGCGGTTTTGGCAGGGAAAATCCGACTTCCGGCAACCCGATGTGCTATTTTCTGAACCCCAACGTAACCTATACCTTGTTGCTGACGCCTTTGGTTTTCGGAACTTGCAGCTTTGTAATCAACGGAAAAAGCGTTCCGTCGTTGTCGTATGTCGACGATTTGAACTGGAGTTATATGTTCAGAAATCCGCAGTTGGCGACGACGCTTTCAAACACATACGGAAACGGTCATTACGCCGTTGATATCGTTAAGTATAATAGCAACGGGAACAATATCTGCAACGGGTATAAAATGTATTCAGTGGGGAGGGGAAAGGTGGTGTATAAAGACAATACCTCTTCAACGGGGTGGTATGTGGTTGTAAAGTTGGATTGCGGGTTGACGGTGAGGTATCTGCATATGGATACTCAAAACGATGTAATGGTGAATATAGGCGATACCGTTACCCCGTCCACTTATATCGGCAATGTAGGCAGTCTCGGAGCGGGTTCGACCGGTCCGCATCTGCATTTCGATATTAACAACTTTGATTCTTATTACGGGAACAATTTTTCCGCGAGCAACACCTATAACCCGCAGTTGTTTTTCGATGAAATTTAATCGACAGAAAGGATAACATCATGAAAAATTCAACCAAATTTGCGGCGTTTGCCGTTATGGCGGTCGTGCTTTTCAGC
>JAIRWC010000014.1 GCA_031253495.1 Oscillospiraceae bacterium
TCAAGCCGATTGCTCTTATCGAAAAAAGAATACTGCATTTTTTGTCCCTCACACTTTTTTCTTTTATTATACCATATCTCAACGATTATTCAATAGGTTGTTAGAGGGACTCAATTGTACGGGTCTGACGTCGGTTAGAATCCCGGACAGCGTTACGGTAATAGATTGGTATGCGTTTTACGGTTGCGTAAACATTACGTCGGTTATTATTCCCGCAAGTGTAACAGGTATCGGTCTTTACGCGTTTGGGAACCGGAACGAGCGGCTTGTCATTACGGGGGTTAAGGGGAGCAAAGCGGAAGAACACGCGAAAAGCAATAACATTCCTTTCCTCGCGAATTTGTACCATGTCAGCTTCGACCTTAACGGCGAGGGGGAAGCGCCCGCGGGGCAGTCGGTGGAAAAGAAGAAGCTCCTTTCCAAACCCAAGAACCCCGTTCGCGCCGGATATGATTTCGGCGGGTGGTATAAGGAGAAGAGCTGTAAAACCAAATGGGATTTCAGCAAAGATAAGGTGACGAAGTCGACGACCCTTTACGCGAAATGGACGGTGGGGAAGTTAGCCGCGCCCAAATCGCCGAAAGCCGCCGTCAATTCAAAATCGAAAATCACGGTGTCGTGGAAACAGGTTTCGGGGGCGGACGGTTATGAAATTCGCAGGGCGACTTCAAAATCCGGCAGTTACAAGAAAGTCGGCGACGTTAAGGGCGATACCGTGAAATTCGCGAATACGAAGCTGACGGCGGACAAGACGTATTATTACAAGGTGAGGGCGTATATAACCGTCGACGAGAAGAAGGTTTACGGGAAATATACGGCGGTCGTTTCAGCCAAGACGAAGAAATAAACTTAACGAACCCCCCGCGCGGCTTTTGCCCCGCGGGGGGTCGTTAAACGAAGGGACGCGTTCACCCCGGTTTCATCGCCGCCCGCACCAACCCCAAAAACAGTGGGTGCGGCCTGTTCGGGCGGCTTTTGAACTCGGGGTGGAACTGCACGCCCACGAAAAACCGCTTCCCCGGCAATTCCACCGCCTCGACGAGGTTGTCGTCCGGCGAGGTTCCGCAAATCGCCAAGCCGTTTTCCGTGAAAATCTTCCGGTATTTGTTGTTGAATTCGAACCTGTGCCGATGGCGTTCGCTGATTTCGTTCTCCCCGTAAAGGCGGCAAAGCAGGGAATTTTCCGCGATTTTACAGGGGTACGCCCCGAGGCGCATGGTGCCGCCGCTGCCGATTTTTCCGGCTTGGTCGGGCATAAGGTCAATCACGGGATTTTCGGAAATTTCGTCAATCTCGCTTGAATGGGCGCGTTCAAGCCCGCAGACGTTCCTCGCGAACTCGATAACGGCGATATGCATACCCAAACATATCCCGAGATAGGGGACGTCGTTCTCCCTCGCGTAACGGCAGGCGGCGATTTTCCCGTCTATCCCCCTGCCGCCGAACCCGCCGGGGACAATCACGCCGTCCGCCCCCTTGAGGATTTCCCCCGCGTTCCCGTCGGTTACGCTCTCGCTGTCAATCCAAACGACGTTGACGTTCGCGGAGGTTTCAAACCCCGCGTGGTTAAGGCTTTCGATTATCGAAAGGTACGCGTCGCGGAGTCGCACGTATTTCCCGACGACGGCGATGTTCACGCCGATTTTCCGCGATTTGATTTTTTTCGTCATGGCGCGCCATTCGGATAAATCCGGTTCGCGCGCCGAAGCGTTTAAGCCCAACTCGCGGCAGACCGCCCCGTCAAGCCCGTTGGCGTGGAGCGCGAGGGGTGCTTCGTACAAAGAGGGCAGCGTGATGTTCTCTATCACGCAATCCGGCTTTACGTTGCAAAACAGCGATATTTTTTCGCGGATGCCGCCGGTCAGGGGTTCGTCCGCCCGCGCCACGATTATATTCGGGGAAATGCCCATAGAGCGGAGTTCTTTCACCGAATGTTGCGTGGGCTTGGACTTGTGTTCGCCGGAACCCTGCATATACGGAATAAGCGTTACGTGGATAAAAAGGCAGTTTTCCCGCCCTTTTTCCAGTGAAATTTGGCGGATTGCCTCTAAAAACGGCTGACACTCTATATCGCCCGCCGTGCCGCCTATCTCGGTGATAAGCGCGTCGGCGCCCGACATACTCGCCCCGGAATATATAAACTCTTTAATCACCGCGGTAACGTGGGGGATGACCTGCACGGTTCCGCCGAGGTAGCCGCCCGCGCGTTCCCGTTCGAGAACGCTCATGTAAACCTTTCCCGAGGTGAGGTTGCTGGATTTCGTAAGGTTCTCGTCGATGAAACGCTCGTAATGCCCCAAATCCAAATCGGTCTCCGCGCCGTCGTCGGTTACGAAGACCTCGCCGTGCTGATAAGGGCTCATGGTTCCCGGGTCGACGTTCATGTAAGGGTCGAGCTTCTGCGCCGCCACCCTGAGACCGCGCTGTTTCAGCAGCCTGCCTAACGAAGCGGCGGTGATGCCCTTTCCGAGCCCGGAAACCACGCCGCCCGTAACGAATATGAATTTGGTTTTCATGTCCCCACCCGTTTTTGTCGAAACTGCCGCCTTTAGTACCGTTTCTCATTATAACAAAAACGCGCGCGTTTGTCAAATAAAAAAACAGCCCGCGAAAAGGCTTTTTCCCCGGTTGACTTTTGCCGGGCGGCGGGGTATAATAAGGCGGTGATATTTTGCAAACGGACGCGGCTCGCGCGGCAAGGGGATTGAAATTATGGAAATAAGCAGACATTCGCTGATATTCGGGCTTTCATACGCGCTCGACATAATGGGTAAAAACAATCTGTCGCACTCGAAAAGCACGGCGTATTTATCCGTTAAGACCGCCTCGGAAATGGGGTTAGACGAAGACGAAACGCTTATAATCTATTACGCCGCGCTGCTCCATGACATAGGTTTAAGCAACGAATACGTTTTGGGGCAGACGGACGCCTTTCACCTGAGGCGGCACTGCGAGCGGGGCGAAGAGTTGTTAAGCAAACTGCCGCTCCCCGGCGAAATACCGAGGTATGTCCGTTATCACCATGAATACCGCGACGGTTCCGGCTCTTTCGGGGTAACGGGCGGGGACGTCCCTTTGGGTTCGCAAATAATATGCTTGGCAAGCGATTTTGACGACAATTTCGGTAAAACGGGCGTCTTTGACAGGGATTTGTCCTTGAAAATATCCGCTTGGCTCGATAAGGGCGGGGAGCTGTTCCCGCAAGAGATCGTCGGCGCGTTCGGCAGGCTGGCGGCGCGGGAATATTTTCTGCTCGACTATTTCAACCATGAAACCAAATATATGCTGTCCGACAAGGTTTCCGTAAACGACGGCGTATGCTACGGCGGCGGCGATATAACGAAGTTCGCGCTGTGTTTCGCCGACATTATAGACCAAAGGAGCCCGTTTACGTTCACCCATTCCCACGGGATAGCGGAGCTTGCGGTGAAAGCCGCCGAATATCTGGGATACGGCGGCGAAACGGCGGAAAAGATGTATATGGCGGGGTTGCTGCACGACATAGGCAAATTGTACGTGCCAACCGATATACTGCATAAAAACGGCAAACTCACCCCCGAAGAGCGGTTTGAAATCAATAAGCACACTTATTACACGCGAAAGATTTTAGAGCAAATCCAAGGCTTCGAGGGGATAGTCGATATTGCCGCCAACCACCACGAAAAACTCGACGGAACCGGGTACCCGTACCACCTGAAAGGCGAGCGGTTAAGCGAGCTTGAGAGAATGATGGCAATATGCGACGTGTATCAGGCGTTGACGGAAGAGCGCCCGTACAGGGAAAAACTGCCCCCCGAAAAGGTGTGGGGCATAATCGGCGATATGTGCGAAAATCGGCACCTTGACAAGCAGCTGGCGGAAAAAGCCAAGCGCGTATTCGTTTAACGAAAAACGATATCGCGTTTTTCGCAAAAAACGCTTGACAAATCTGTGTTTATGTGATACAGTGGACTTATGCGCATTTAGGTATGCGGATATAATTTTAAAATTTCGGAGGATTTAACAATGAGTTTGAGGAAACTTTTGGCCGGCGTCGTCGCGGGCGGGCTTTGCGTCGGCGCGATGACCGCCGTCGCGGGCGCCGCCGACGTCACCACGGTAATATTCGGCGAGGACGACGCGCAGTATACCGGTTATTTTGTCGACGCGACGGGTCTTGTCGAGGGGAACGACTATGTGCTGTCTTTCACCATGACTTCAACCGGGGCGGCGGGCTTGCGCGTGAGGTTGGCGAACGCCGTGGCTTGGCAGGACGATTCCGCGGTCGATAACAGGGAAGTGGGTTCGAGCGCCGAAGGCGGCGAAGGCTCCCCGGCGACGAGCATACCCGCGCTTTTCGGGGCCGGCGGAACCTTGACGGAGGGTACTTACAACTTCTCAATCGAGTTCACATGGGATAAGTTGGGTTATGCCGACGCCGATTATATCGCCTTTTGGGGTCTGTGGGGCAACCATGCCTTCACGCTGAGCAATATCTCGCTTACCGAAGCGTCCGCGGGACCGGCTGAACCCCCCGCGGAACCCGGCGACAGCGGCGACGGCGGTGCGGGCAGCGGGACCGGCGGAACGTCTGACGGCGGCGCGAACGCCGGAGCCGGAACGGGCGGCGGAACGGGCGGCGGCGCGACGGGCGAGGATAAAGGCGGCGCGAACACCGGGGTTGAAGGCGTGGTTCTTCTGTTCGGGGTGGCTGTCGTGGCTTCCGGCGCGGTTGTGCTTTCAAGGAAAAGGAAATAAGTTTATTTAAGAAAAGCCCCCTTTCCGAAAGGAAAGGGGGCTTTTGTTTATCCCCGCCGCGTTTGAAATCCCCGATACGCCTTTTTCTTGACAAAACGGCCGGTTTATGCTAACCTTATATTAACGGGCGACCGCCGTTCAATGACCCGTAGGGGAATTGAACCCCTGTTTCCGGCGTGAGAGGCCGACGTCTTGACCGCTTGACCAACGGGCCTTGACCTTATATGAACGATTATATGACGCAAGGGTAATTATAGCATACCGCTTCGGAGTTTGTCAACCCCGAATACGGCGGAAATTTGCGCTGTCGCGGCAGCGCGCCGCGATACGGTTTCCGAGGGGGTTCGGTATAAACTTTGTTCGGGGGGCGCGAAAATGGAGGAAATTTTAACCTTAGCCGACTTGAAAGTCGGGGAAAGCGGCGTTATCACCGGGGTGGAGGGGGAAAACGCGCTGCGTTGCCGCCTGCTCGACATGGGGCTTATCCCGAAGACGCTCGTAACCGTCCGGAAAGTCGCCCCGGCGGGCGACCCCATCGAACTGCGCCTGCGCGGGTACGAACTGACTATCAGGCGCGGCGACGCGCGCGGGATAACGGTGTTAAGGGAAAGGGTTTGATAAGATGATATTGGCGCTCGCGGGGAATCAAAACTGCGGGAAAACCGCGCTGTTCAACCGTTTAACAGGGGCGAACCGCCGCGTCGGGAATTTCCCGGGCGTTACCGTGGAGCGGAAAACCGGGAAAATCCGTCCCGCGCATATCGGTCGGCATGAAAACGACTTCGACGTCGCCGACCTGCCGGGGATTTACTCAATCCGCCCGTATTCCTCGGAGGAAATCGTTACGCGCGACTTTCTCATAAAGCAAAACCCCGACGGTATAATCAACATCGTCGACGCGACCAACATAGAGCGCAACCTTTACTTGAGCCTGCAACTGATAGAACTGGGCAAGCCCATGGTGGTGGCGCTCAACATGATGGACGAGGTGAGGGGTAACGGCGGGACCATAGACGTCCACGCGCTGTCGGAAGCGTTGGGCGTTCCCGTCGTGCCGATTTCGGCGGCCAAGAACGAGGGTATCGGCGAGCTTGTCGAAACGGCGGGGGAAACGGCGCGCAACCGCGTCCTCCCGAAAAAGAACGATTTTTGCGAGGGGGCGGTTCATCGATGCATACACTCGATTGCGCATATAATCGAAGACCACGCCCAAAAGGCGGGCGTATCAAGGCGCTTCGCCGCCACTAAGCTGATTGAGGGCGACGAAAGCGTCGTTTCCATGCTTAACCTTAACCAAAACGAGCTTGAACTGACGGAGCGCGATATTTCGGAAATGGAACGCGAATTGGGCATGGACAGGCAAGCGGCGTTGGCGGATATGCGTTACGCCTTTATAGAAAGCGTCTGCAAAAAAACGGTGGCGAAGCGCGGCGAAAGCCGGGAATACACGCGCAGCGCCGCCATTGACCGCGTCCTCACGAACAAATTTCTCGCTTTGCCGCTTTTTTTAGCCGTGATGTTCGGCGTTTTCTCTCTCACGTTTGAGGTTATCGGCGCGTTTTTAAGCGGGTTGCTGGCGGAGGGGATAGCCGCCGCGACGCGGGCGGCGTCCGGCGCTTTGACGTCATACGGGGTAAACCCCGTCGCGCGCGGCTTAATCATAGACGGCGCGTTCACCGGCGTGGGAACCGTCCTGTCGTTTTTGCCGATTATAGTAACGCTGTTTTTTTTCCTGTCAATCCTCGAGGATTCCGGATATATGGCGCGGGTGGCGTTTATAATGGACGCGCCGCTTCGTAAAATCGGGCTGTCGGGGCGCAGCTTCGTCCCTATGCTGATGGGGTTCGGGTGTTCCGTTCCGGCGATAATGGCGACGCGCACGTTGCCGTCGGAGCGCGACAGGAAGATGACCGTCCTGCTGACCCCGTTTATGAGCTGCTCCGCGAAAATCCCGATTTACGCGGTCTTCGCGGCGGCTTTCTTCGACGATAACCGGGGGTTGGTCATGTTCTCGCTTTACTTGGCGGGGATAATCGCGGGGATTATATGCGCCGCCGTCCTCAATAAAACCAAGTTCAAGGGGAAGCCCGTGCCCTTCGTAATGGAGCTGCCCAATTACCGCCCGCCTTACTTGAAAAGCACGGCGCTGCTTTTGCGGGACAAGGCGAAAGACTTTATTACCCGCGCGTTCACGGTGATATTCACGGCGACCGTGATAATCTGGTTTCTGCGGAGTTTTGACACGCGTTTGAATTTCACGGAAATCGGGGACGAAAGCATACTGGCTTTTTTAGGGAAGCTGACGGCGCCGTTGTTCGCCCCCCTCGGGTTCGGGGACTGGCGAGCATCCACCGCCCTTATAACCGGATTCGCCGCGAAAGAGGCGGTCGTAAGTTCGCTCTCGGTATTGACGGGCGGGGACCTGCGGGAAAACGCCGCCGCCTTATCCGTTATATTCGCCGATACGGGAGGGGTGTTCGCGTTTCTCGTGTTCACCCTGCTGTATACCCCGTGCGTGGCGGCCGTGGCGGCGATTAAGCGGGAGTTAAATTCCGCGCGCCTGACGCTGGCCGTGGTATTTGGGCAGTGCGCGGTCGCGTGGGTCGCGGCGTTTATCGCGGGGAATCCGACGGCTTTGGCGTTGACGGCGGTTTTGCTGTGCCTAATCGGCGCGGTCGGTTACATCGCGGGAAAAAAGCGAGGGAAATGCCGGGGCTGTCCGGAAAATTGCGACACCCGCGCACGAAACGACGCCCGCGCGCGAAACGACGGCGGCGAATAACGCCCGCGCGCGAAACGACGCCCGCGCGCGTCAACCCCCGAAAACCTCATACCCGTTCTTCCCGTGCGCGGACGCGTATTTCAAGACTTTCGCGGCGGAAGCGTAGACCTCGTCGAACCCCTCCCCGCCGGAACCCGAAAAGGCTATCCCTATCGAAAGGGTGATGTTGACGGCGATTTCGTCAACTTGCACGGGTCTGTCGAATTTTTTGAGGATTCTCCGCGCTATTTCCTCGCAGGTCGTGTTGTTCTCCGAAACGCCGTCAGCCGTCAGCTTTACGAGCATGGTGAACTCGTCCCCGTCCGTTCTCCCCACCGAACACGACGGCGCCTGGTTTTCCCAAAACGTGAAAACCGCCTCGCGCAAAACCTTGTCGCCCGTCGCCTTTCCGTGAAGGTCGTTAATCAGCTTAAAGCCGTTTATATCGGCGACAATCAAGGCCGCGCGCGCGCCGTCCGCGATGGTTTTGGCGTATTCCTCCTTCAGCCTTTTCTTGAGATAAGCGCCCGTCAGCCTGTCAAACCCGTCTTGGTTCGACAGGCTGGTTTCATGGCGTTTTAACTCGTTCACGTCGGATATCCGCCCGATAACCTTGGTAACCGTTCCGTAAGCGGACGCGCCTTTGTCGTCAATCCCGACGGCGTAAACGGTTTGGTTCACCCATATATACTCGCCGTTGGCGTTTTTCACCCTGTATTCATAGCTTATGCTCCTGTTCGGGAACAAGGCGAGATGGTCGTAATTGAAAAACCTGTCGAGGAAGCCCTCGCGGAAATCCGGGTCAATCAGCTCCCAGAACTCTTTCCTCAAAACGGAAAAATACGGGCTGTGCGCTTTCAGCCCCAGCATTTTTTCCCACCTTTCGGGAGCGGGGACCGTTACCCTGTCGGTAAGCACCTCAACCTCGTAAATCAACCCCATGGCCGATTTAAGCGCGAAGTTGTACATGGCGCGAAATTCGTCGGCGGCGTTTTCAAGGCGCGTATGGCGGCTTTCGTCCATAATCATCCCGGCGAGCCACATATCGCCCTTTTCGTCAACCACCGACTTTCCCGTTATCAAAACCCGCGCCCATTCCGAAGCGCCGACCTTCAGCCCGCTTTTCACGCTGATTTCCCGCCCGTCAACCTCTTCCGCGCGGGAAAAGGCGTTTTTCACCTGAGAAAGGGTTTCGGGCCGGAGATAATCGAACAGCGACGACTTATCCGGCATATCGAAACCGGGATAAGCCCTCTTCCAGTTTTGGGGGATGGAGAACTTGAACTGGGAAGCGTTTTTCGCCTTGCGCCAGCCTATATTCAACGAACGCGACTTTTGCCCTTGCAATATGACCAACTCGCGCTTCGCCTCCTCGTCCTCGCCCCTTTTCTCGCGGTAAAACTCGAAGCTGTTCACAATCATCGAGAACGCGCGCCCGACCGAACCTTTCTCGAGCGCGGAATATTCTTTCAGGGAGAGAACGTCTTTGAGGCTTTTTAAAACCCGTTCCGTCTTTCCGGCGAAGAACTTCGCCAAGACGAACGAAACCGCCGTACCCGCCGCGATGAGGATGCAACTCGTAAAAACGGCGGTGAAATAACCCCCGCCCGTGTTCCCGGTAACTTCATAACGGGCGATGACGACCGCCAAAAGGATAAATACCGGCAGGCAGCTTATCGCGAGCAAAAAAACAAAAAACTTGAAGTTCAGCTTCTTCATCCCAAAAACCGCCCCCTCTCTCGCCGCTCCTTAACAATTATATAATTTTCAGGTTTTTTTGTCAATCTTGCCGATTAAAAACGTTAAAATATAGCAATGCATTGTAAAATAAGACGAAGTATTTAGTCAAATATTACATTGCATAATTTCATTTCAGTTACATTTTGACAAAAATTTTCTTTTAACCTTGACAAAGCGGCGTATAATCTGTTAATATTATAGCAATTCCACATGAAACGCGGAATTGCCATACGGCGTGTAATGCCGTTTCTCGTTTGATCGCGTTAAACGAGAAACAGTAAAAGGCGTAAACGAAAGGCGGAAACGACGATGAAAAAAATCCCCCGTAAAATATTCCTGCCCGAGGAACAAATCCCCTCCCAATGGTACAATCTGCGCGCCGACATGAAAAACAAACCCGCGCCGATGTTGAATCCCGCGACCTTAAAACCCGTGGAAATCGGCGATATAACCCCCGTTTTCTGCGAGGAGCTGGCGAAGCAGGAGCTTGACGGCGAAACGCGCCTGTTTGACGTTCCGGGCGAAATTATGGATATGTACGGGATTTACCGCCCGTCCCCGCTGATAAGGGCGTATAACCTGGAAAAGCGCCTCGGCACCCCCGCTAAAATCTATTTCAAATACGAGGGAAACAACACCTCCGGAAGCCATAAGCTCAATTCCGCCGTCGCGCAGGCATACTACGCGAAAAAGCAGGGGCTGTCCGGGCTGACCACCGAAACGGGCGCGGGTCAGTGGGGAACCGCCCTTTCGGAAGCCTGCGCCTATTTCGGTCTGGAATTGGACGTGTACATGGTAAAGGTTTCATATGAGCAAAAGCCGTACCGCAAGGCCGTTATGCGGACTTTCGGCGCGAACGTAATCGCTTCCCCGTCCGACACCACCCAAATAGGGAGGAAGATTCTTGCCGGCGACCCGGACGACCGGGGCAGTTTGGGCTGCGCCATTTCCGAGGCCGTCGAAAGGGCGGTAACAAGCCCCGGCGGTTCCCGCCGCTACGTCCTCGGCTCGGTGCTTAACCAAGTGCTGTTACACCAGTCGATAGTGGGGCTGGAAACCGAGGCCGCTTTCAAAATCATCGGCGAGTACCCCGACATAATCGTCGGGTGCGCGGGCGGCGGTTCCAATTTGGGCGGTTTAATCGCGCCGTTCATGCGGGATAAGCTGAACGGCAAAGCGTCCCCGCGCGTGATTGCCGTCGAACCCGCTTCCTGCCCGTCGCTGACCCGCGGGAAATACGCCTATGATTTTTGCGACACGGGGAAAATCACCCCTCTGTCGAAAATGTACACGCTCGGTTGTGAATTTAAGCCGTCGGCGAACCACGCGGGCGGGTTGCGCTATCACGGAATGGCGCCGATACTGTCCCAACTTTACGCGGACGGGTATATGGAAGCCGTCGCGTATGAGCAGACAAGCGTTTTCGAGGCGGCGGTAACGTTCGCCGAATGTGAAACCATTCTGCCCGCGCCGGAATCGGCTCACGCCGTTCGCGGCGCGGTGGACGAAGCGCTTAAATGCAGGGAGAGCGGCGAGGAAAAAACAATCCTGTTCGGGTTGACTGGCACGGGGTATTTCGACATGACGGCGTATTCCTCTTATCTGGACGGGGACATGACCGACCGCGTGCCTTCGGACGAAGATTTGGAAAAGGGTTTTGAGAAATTACCCGCCGTATAACGCGAAACGCGGGAATAACCTTCGGCAAAATGCACTAATTCACATACCGCAAACGTCGCTTAATGAGAGGAAACGGCAAGATACGGCGGAATTGTGTGAATTTTTAGAGAAAACACTGTACAAACGCCGAAATTTTTGATACAATATATAATGTTGCTGTCAAAAGCCCGTCGTCCCTTATCGGGGGAATCCCCGCGCAAGGGATGTCGAACGGGCGTTACCGCGGGGGCGGGAGCGGACGCGAGGGCGAACGTTCCGGCGGAAATTATAAGGAGGTTCATTGTATTATGGACGAGGAAATCAAGGTCGCCGCGCCGGAGCAGGAAATCGATTTTATGGCGGAGGTGAACAAGACTTTTCAGAAAATATATACAGGGAAAAGGGTGAAAGCCTATGTGGTCGCCGTAAACAAGACGGAAGCCGTCGTGGATATAGGCACCAAACATTCCGGGTATATACCCGCCGAGGAAATCGGGGGAACCCCCGGGACGACCCCCGACATGGTCGTCAAACCCGGCGACGAAATCGAATGTATCATCACGTCTATCAACGACGCGGAGGGTATCGTCAACCTTTCAAAGAAAAAGGTGGACGCCGCCCAAGGGTTTGAAAGGCTTTCCGCCGCCTATCACGAGAGCTTGGTGCTGGAAGGCGTCGTTTCCGCCGTCGTCAACGGCGGGGTAATCATCGCTTTCGAAGGGACGCGGGTGTTTATTCCGGCGTCGCAGAGCGGCGTTCCCAAAACGGGGAAACTCGAGGAGTTGTTAAGGAAGTCCGTTAAGTTTAAGGTGATAGAAATCAACGAACAGCGTTCCCGCGTCGTGGGTTCGATTAAGGCGGCTTCCCGCCAGGAAAACGACGCGATAAGGGCGAAGTTCTGGGAGGAAATCTCGATAGGCAAGAAATTCAGCGGCGAGGTTAAATCCATTGAAAGCTACGGCGTTTTCGTAGACCTCGGCTGCGTGGACGGGATGGTGCATTTGTCCGAGCTTACCTGGCAGAGGGTTAAACATCCGAGGGAGCTGGTTTCGATAGGCGACAGGCTCGACGTCTTCGTGAAAAGCTACGACCCCGAAAAAAAGCGCGTTTCGCTCTGCGCGAAAAACCCCGACGACAACCCTTGGACCAAGTTCACGGACGAATATTCCGTCGGCGACACGGTAAAAGCCAAAGTGGTGAACATAACGCCGTTCGGGGCGTTCGCTCAGATTATCCCGGGGATAGACGGGTTGATTCACATTTCGCAGGTTTCGCGCCAAAGGGTTAAGAACGTCGGGCAGGAGCTTACCGTCGGGCAGGAGGTTGAGGCGAAGATAACGGAGATTGACGTCGATAAGGAACGCGTCAGCATTTCGATTAAGGCGCTGCTGGAAGAAATCGGCGAGCCCGAACCCGCCGAAACCGCCGGAGAACCCGAAAACCTTGAGCCGGAGCCGGAAACTCGCGATGAAAATAACGAAGACGAAGAAGAAAATAACGGGGGCGAAGAGGGCGTTTAACGTTACCGCGCTTACGGCGGCGGTTTTATTCGCCGCGTTCGCTTGCCGCGGCGACGTCCAAACGACGCGTTACGTCGTTAAAACGGACAAAATCAACGGCGGCGGCGCGCGCTTGGTTCTCGTAACCGATTTGCACAGCGAAAAGCAAAAGAACCTTATCAAAATAATAGAAGGGCAAAAACCGGACTTGATTTTGCTCGGCGGCGACATATTTGACAGCAGGGCCGCTTTTGACGGCGCGAGGGAATTTTTAACGGGAATATCCGAAATCGCGCCGTTTTATTATGTTACGGGAAACCATGAGTATTGGGGCGGGAAAATCGAGCTTATCCGCGAGGAGATTATTTCACGCGGGGGGAACGTCCTGTCCGACGAATACGTCGAAATAGAGATAAACGGCAACAAAATCATCCTCGCCGGGGCGGAAGACCCGTCAAGGGGCGGTTACGCGGACTATGACCGCGCCGAGGTTACGAAAAAGGCTTTCGGGGATTTGCGCGGGCGCGGGGAGTACAAAATCTTGTTGTCGCACCGCCCGGAAAACGCCGACGATTATTCGGAATACCGCTTTGACTTGATTTTATCCGGGCACGCCCACGGCGGGCAAGTCAGGATACCTTTCCTGATAAAAAACGGGCTGTACGCGCCCAATCAAGGCGTGTTCCCCAAATACACGGGCGGGCTTTACGAACGCGGGGAAACCGTTCAAATCGTCTGCAGGGGAGCGGCGAAACGGCATCCGTTTCTTCCGAGGGTGTTCAACCGCCCCGAAACGGTTACGGTGATTATCGAAAAATAAAAAGGGCGGTTCGTCCTTCGGGGGCGGTTCGTCCTTCGGGGGCGGTTCGTCCTTCGGGGGCGGTTCGTCCTTCGGGGGCGGTTCGTCCTTCGGGGGTGGTTCGTCCTTCGGGGGCGGTTCGTCCTTCGGGGGCGGTTCGTCTTTCGGGGGCGGTTCGTCTTTCGGGGGTGGTTCGTCCTTCGGGGGATTGAAAGATTCGACAAAAAAAAAGAACGACCGGCCGGCGGTCAAGTTCCTTTCAAAGAAATCCCGTGGTTTTGTATAATTTTATCGCATATTTCGTTAATCACCTGTGGGAAAAACCCCTCCGTATCCGTCGGCGCGAAAACGGCGTCCCCGTCGGGAAACCCTAATTTTTCCGCAATCGACGGCGTGTCCGTAACGATATAAAACCTCCATCCGTAAACCGCCGTCTGGTGTTCGATAACCTCGCGCAGTTCCTTATACGTGTGCTTTTTGCTGGCGTTGTCCTTTCCGAACACGACTATGACGAAAACAATCTCCCCCGGGATTTCCTCCGGCGGCGTGTCGCGGTAACGCGCACCCAACTCCTCCGCCAGCTTGACGGCGGAATCAATCATGGCGACCTTATAGCTGTTCTCAACGGAAAACAGCTTTTCCGGGGCAAGCTCCCCCGCGGGGGTGTTTTCGCAGACCTTTTTATATTTCGCCCCGCCGGAGCCGAAAGCGCAGATGGTGAACCTGATTTCTTTCGACGCGTTTTTAAAAAAATCCAACTTGCCCCCCGCGAACTTCGCCGTTTCGGTAAAATCCGCGACGGGGATGTTGTCGCTGTAAAGGGCGACGATTTCAACCAAATTCTCTTTCATTTCGACACCTCGTCCGTATCCTGTAACCCGCCGTCTAACCTACAGGGATATTATACCAACAATCGAAGCAAAAAGCAATATTTTTTTGTTAAATTTTTAAAATATCACCGGGGCGACGTTTCGCGGCGGGCTTCAATGTGCTTGAAGCCCGCCGCGCTTTTTTATTCGCGACCCGCGCCGGTAATTATCTCCCCACTCCCCACTCATAGACGGTTTTGCCGTTATCAGAGTTTATCCAGGCGTACTCGTTTATCCAAAAACCGCCGTCGTAGCCGAATTTGTTCATCAAGCTTTCGTCGGAAACTACCATGGCGTTTTGGTCGTTCAGCTCCAATTTGTATAAATACAGCGTGTCAAGCTCAAGCGCCTTATCCGTGTAGGGAATCAGGAAAGCGACCCACGCGGTATGTTCGTCCCTGCTCAAGCAATAGACGGGTATATCGTCGTCAAGCGCAACCCGCTCCTTTATCGCCGCCACCAGCGAACTGTCGCGGGGAACTATCTCTATAAACCGCGTCGGTATCTTTTCGGCAATCAGCTCGACATACTCGCAATATTCATCCCAGCTCGTTTCGCTTGTGTCGAAATACCAATCGCCGAACTCAAAGACGACGCGGTCCGCGGCTTCCGCGCGATATTGAACAAACACGCCCAAGTCCTCCACATAACTTGACGCGCGGATTTTTTCCATTTGCGCCTGATGAAACTCAACATCTTCCTCGGTAAGTTTTCTGTAAGCGCCGGATTCCAAAAACTCTTTTTTCATAAGGTCGTACCCCGCGAACTCGCCGCCGAAAACGCCGCTCAGAATATCCGTGATATCCCCGTTTTCGCCCGAGTAAAATACGACGACCTCGCCCTTTTTGTACCAGTGCGGGTACCTCGTCGCGTTTACGAATTCCAATACCTTTTCATAATACGGCGACGACACGCTCAGGTTATAGGCGCTTATCGGATAGCCGCTCCGGTCTATCAAAGCGGCGTCGGCTTCCATTAACCCGTTTGTCGCGTATTCGTAAACAAAGACCGGTTCGATAACCGTGGCATTCACGCCCCATTCCGCAACGTCGAAAGAATCGCCCCACACCGAAACGCTTTTCGGCTCGACGCTCAAGAAGCCGGCGCCTCCGGCGGCGGGCCCGCCTTCATAAACGACGCCGAGCGCGTCCAGCGCGCCGATAAAATCATCGTAACCGAAAGTCGCGTCGTCAACTTGTAATTCAACCTCGCCGTAAGGCCACGCGTCGTCCGTTTCGGTAACGGTCCGTTCTTCCTCCGTAACGTCCCCGCCGCCGTCCGAAAGCGGGTTGATTTCCCCCCCGTTCAAAAGATAAAATCCGCCCCCGAACGCAAGGCAGAGAGCCGCCGCCGCCCCGCCAATCGCCGCGAGGTTCCTCCTCGCGAACGAACTGTGCGCGTTTTCGTCGTTCCCGGCGTTTTCCGCGGTTTGAACCAACCGCTTTTTCATGTCCGGCGTTAAATTTACGCCGTCGATGTAACTGAACAATTTCTTGTCTTCCATGATATTATCTCCTTTGTCATAACAGATTTTTGAGCATTTCGCGGCCTTTGACAAGCCGCTTCTTGACGCCGCTTTCGCCGACTTTCAGAATTTTCGCGATTTCCCTGATTTTATACCCTTCGTAATAGTGCAGGTACAGCGGCAGCCTGTACTTTCGAGGAAGGTTCGCCAGCGTTTCCTGCAAGCGGTAGTCGTCGGCGTCCGTCGAAACGCCGTAAGCCTCGCTCAAGTCTACGCCGTTCTTGTTCCACAGGCTCTTGTTATAGTCGCGGCACTTGTTGATTACCGCCCTAATCAGCCACGACTTGACGTGTTCGGAACCGTTCCAGACGGGTTTTTTCGTGTGAACCGCGAGCAAAACGTCCTGCACCGCGTCGAACGCGTCGGAACGGTTGTTCAGTTGCGACGACGCGAGTTTGTACATCATGTCGCCGTATTCCTCCACAATGTACGGCACGCTGTATTCCTCGGATATAACGCCCGGCGTTTCCCGGTTTAATCGGATTTGTGTTATCATGATAATCTCGCCTCCTGTTAATAAAACGACCGGGAGAAAGAAAAAGTTTCCGTTTCCCGGTTTTTTAGAAAAAATTTTTTGATTGTATCGGGGCGTCAGCGGCGTTTTCGCCCTTTAAGTTTTCGGCGCGCAATCCCCGCCGCCGTAAAGGCGAGGAACACCGCGAGGTTGGCGACCACCACGCTCGCCCCCGCCGGGGTTCTCAAACCGGTCGCCCTTTCGCGGACATAAGACAGTATTATCCCGGAAAAAAAGCAGACTATCGAAACGACCGCCGAACATACCACGACGCTTTTGAAGTTTTTGAAAACGCGCATGGCCGTTAAAGCGGGAAAGATAATCAAGCCGGAGATTAAAAGCGCGCCCATTACCCTCATCCCGACCACGACGACCAAAGCCGTCAGCGCCGCCAAAACCGTGTTGTACAGCTTGACGTTCACGCCCGTCGCTTTCGAGAAATCCTCGTCGAACGTTACCGCGAATATACGGTTATAGAAAAAGATATACGCCGCCGCGACCGCAATCGCTATCCCCGAGCTTATATAAAGGTCTTCGCCGCCGACGGCAAGGATTGTCCCGAACATATAGCCGGTTAAATCGGCGTTCAGCCCTTTCGATTCGACGATAATGCTGCCGATTGCCAGCGAACCGCTTGAAACGAGGGCGATTGCCGCGTCGCCTTTGATTTTGCCGCTTTCGCTCAGGCGCAAAAGCCCGAACGCCGCCAACAACACGAGGGGAACGGATATCTTAAGCGGGGAGGCTATCCCCAAAGCCGCCGCCAACCCGAGCGTCCCGAAGCCCACGTGCGAAAGCCCGTCGCCAATCATGGAATACCGCTTCAACACGAGGCTGACGCCGAGGAGCGCGGCGCACAGCGACACCAATCCGCCCACTATCAGCGCTTTCACCACAAAGGGGAATGAAAACAGTTCGACAATTATCCCAAACATTAGACCTCCGCGTTTTTCCCGTATTCTTCCGCCGTCTTGAAAGACGCGCCGGCTCCGCCCAAACACAAAATCTTGTTCGCGTAACGCGCCGCGGTTTTCACATCGTGGGAAATCATCACGACGGTTACGCCGCGTTCGCGGTTTTGTTCCCCGATTAAACCGTACATTTCCGCCTCCCCCGCCGAATCCAAGCCCGCCGCCGGTTCGTCGAGCGCCAAAAACTTTTCCGAGGCGCACAGCGCCCTCGCCAAGAGAACCCTTTTAACCTGCCCCCCCGATAACTCGCCGAACGGGCGTTTTTCTATCTTTTCCGTTTTTGTAAGGCGCATGGCTTCCCTCGCCCTTTCCTTATCCCGTTTGGTGTAAAAGGGCGTTTTCAAACGGTTGAGACAGCCGGAAAGCACGACCTCGTAAACATTGGCGGGGAAATCCCTCACGGAGGAACTTTGCTGAGGGAGATAGCCCATTTCGCGGCGGTCAATCCCGTTGAGCGCGATTTTCCCGCTTTGCGGCTTCAACAGCCCCAACAAACTTTTCATAAGCGTGGATTTCCCCGAACCGTTTTCCCCCGTTACGCAAAGATAATCCCCTTTTTCAAGCGAAAAACTCAAGTCCTTTATTATCAGCCCCGCGTCGTAGCGGACGCATAAATTCTCACAAGTAAGAACGCTCATCAATTCAGCCCCTTTTTCAAGTTTTCGGCGTTTTGCCGCATCAGCGAAAGATAGGTTTCACCCCGCTCGAATTCCTCGCCGGTAACGTTCTGGCAGGAATGGAAAAGCAGGGTTTGCGCGCCGGTCTCCCGCGATACGGCGGCGGCGACTTTGTTGTTGCTCAGTTCCGCGTAATATATATAAGGTATTCCCTCGGCTTTGACCGTTTTGATTAACCGCGCCACGGTCGCCGCGGAAGCGTCGCTTTGGTCGTGGCACGCGTTGAAAGCCGCCTCGTATTCCAGACCGTAGCGTTCGGTGAAATAGCGCAGGGCGAACCTGTCGGCGACCACGATTTTATCGCGTTTGGCGGTCTTTACAATATCCGCTATGTCGGCTTCGAGCGTTTTCAGCCCCTCGCCGTAGTTCTTTTCGTTATTTCTGTAAACGCCGGCGTTTTCGGGGTCGATTTCCGCCATCGCGCCGGCGATTGCGGTTAAACAAACGCCCGCGTTGTACGGGTCGGTCCATATATGCTCGTCATAATTGCCGTCGCCGTCTTCAAGCGGGCTGAAATAATCCATAAGGCGTATCGCGGTTTTCCCGTTTAAATCCAGTTTGTCAACCCACGCCTCGCTTTCGCCGCCCACGCAAACGAACGCGTCGCATTCGTTTATCCTTTTTATGTCCGAAACGGACGGGTCGTATGAATGTACGGACGAACCCGGTCTTATCAGCATTGTAACGTCCGCCGCGCCCCCGGCGACGGCGCGGGTAAAGTCAAAGACCGGAAAAATCGTCGCGACGACTTTCAACCTCCCGCCGCCGCTTTCGCCGCCGTCAAAGCCGATATTGCACGACGTTAAAACGATTGCCGACGACAAAATTATCAACAGCCTTCTCATTTCGATTCCTCCGTAACGGCGCATTTTTCACAAGAACCGTACAGCACGGTCCTTTTTTTATCGAGATGAATACCGTGCCCATCCCTCACGTGCCGCGCGGCTTCGTCCAAGTTTGAACATTCGATATGGAACATCCGCCCGCACCCGTCGCACATAAAGTGATAAAAAGGCTCGTCTTTCCCGCAGCAGTTCTTCGCGTAGCGGTAGCAGTTAACTTGCGCGTGGGAATATTTCAGCGCCTCGCCCTCTTTGACGAGCGCGCCGAGGTTGCGGTAAACCGTCGTCTGCCCCACCCGCCCCTTAAGCGCTTCGACCACGGCGTCGGCGGTTATGTGGCGGTCGGAATTGTCTTTCAAGAAAGCCGCAATCAATTCCCTTTGCTTGGTTTTGTATTTCCCTCTTGTCATATGCCGTCTCCAATATGAAAATGGTTGCCGTTTTCATATTATAAACGATTTTCGCGGAACTGTCAAGGGCGTTCTTTTATAATCCCGCGAAACGGCGGGGGAATATTTATTTTTTTTGCGTATTGAATTTTTAAGGTTTGTGTGATATACTTTTTGTAAAGTTTACATGGATTTTACAAATAAAAACGGAGGGACGCCGTGAACCGCGATAACCGTCGGCTGCGGCACGAACTGAAATACATCCTGCCGAAGCCCGTCGGCGAACTGCTTCAAAACCGTCTGCGCGCCGTTATGAAGCCGGACGGGAACTCGCGGGACGGTTCGTACCGCGTAACCTCGCTGTACCTTGACGACCTGTACCGCGCGTCTTATTACGACAAACTGGCGGGTATAAACCAACGCAGGAAATTCCGCGTGCGCGCCTACGGGCTTGACCCCGGAACGCTCCGCCTCGAGGTAAAACGCAAGGATAACGAATACGTTTACAAAACCGCCGCGCCCCTTACCCTTGAACAGTACGGCTCAATCCTCAAGGGCGATTTTTCTTTTATGAAAGAATACGGCGAAGGCCCGCTCCCGCAGGCAATGGAGGAACTGATGGTTTCGGAAGGCATAACCCGCCCGCGCCCCGTCGTCCTCGTCGATTATTTCCGTGAGGCGTGGGTGCATGAGGCGGGCGACGTCCGCGTAACGTTCGATACGGGTCTTGCGACCTGCCGCGGCGCTTTCGATATGTTCAAGGCGGAATATTCGCCCGTTTTGGGCGACGCCGCGATTATGGAAATCAAATACGGCAGTTTCATGCCGTCGCGCGTAATCGACGTTTTTTCGGGGGTTGCGCTCACGCGCGAGGCGGTTTCAAAATACGCGCTGTGCATGAACAGGCGGTATATTTTAAATAACGGAGGCTGAAAAACAATGCTGTTATCAAGCAATACGCTGGAAGATTTAATCGCCGCCCTAACCGACGGTTTCGGAACTTCCGAAACCGTTCAAAGGCTTTCGGCGCCTTACATACTCGCCGCGCTGATATGCGGCGCGGTTTGCGGTCTTGTCATATACCTCGTTTACCGCTATTTTTACGCGGGGATTGTCTACAGCGACAATTTTAACATGCTTTTGATACTGATAACGGTTATGACCGCGCTGATTATAATGACCATCAGCGCCAACATCGTCCTTTCCCTCGGAATGGTGGGCGCGCTCTCCATCGTCCGTTTCAGGACGGCGATTAAAGACCCGCTGGATTTGGGGTTCTTGTTCTGGTCAATCGCGGCGGGCATAACCTGCGGCGCGGGGCTGTTCGCGACGGCGTTCGTCGGAACCGCGTTCATAGCGGTTTTGTATATGCTCTTAACCGTCGCGAAGAAAGAGCGCAAGAATTATCTGCTCATCGTCCGCTATTCGGAAGAAGCCGAAAGCAACGTTTCCGCGCTGCTCGGAACGATGAAGTACAAGCTGAAAAGCAAGACCGTTTCCGGCGCGGAAACCGAGTTGACCGCGGAAATCAAAATCAAGCGCAACGACGCGGAATGTCTTTCGCGGTTTAAAGCCGCCGAGGGCGTGATAACCGTTACGCTGCTTGAATACACCGGCGAATTTATGAATTAATACGTTTGGCGCCGCAACCCCGAAAATTTAAACGAAGGAGCGATTTTTATGAAACGCAAAATCCTCGCGCTGTTCCTCGCGCTTGCCGCGTCGTTAAGCCTGTTCGCCTTTCCGGCGGGCGCGGCGGAACCCAAGCTCAACAAAACCTCGAGGACGCTCGTCCCCGGGGAAACCTATTCGCTTAAACTGAACGGCGCCCCCGCTTCGGTAAGCTGGAGCAGTTCCGACAAAGCCGTCGTTACCGTCTCTTCCGGCGGGAAGATTACGGCGGCGGCGGCGGGGAAAGCGTCCGTTACCGCGAAAAGCGGCGGCAAAAGCTATAAGTGCGAGGTTACGGTTCAGCGCAACCGCGTCAAACGCGCCAAATCGACCATCAATACGGGCGAAAAACTTAAGTGCGAGTTGCTGGGCAAAAACGCCGAAAAAGTTACTTGGTCGAGCGCCGACGCGAAAATCGCTTCAGTCAACTCAAAAGGCGAGGTTACCGGAAAAAGCGCGGGCAAAACCAAAATAACCGCGGCTTTCGGGACGAGGACGAGGAGCTTTACCGTCACTGTGAGGAAAGCCAATTCCGCCGACACGTTACGGGGGGCGTACGGACCGGTCTTCGGATATGTCGGCACGGCGGCGTACACTTCGGGGAGGGAAGCGGTCGGCAGCCTGAACGACGCCGGCGCGCTTAAATTCATAAAAAAGCATTACAACAGCATAACCGCCGAAAACGAGATGAAGCCCGACCATGTGCTGGGCGCCGCCTTGATAACCGTTGACGAGGCGAAAAAGAAAGGGTACGTCATCCCCGACGGTTTTAAAGAAACCCGCGTCCCTGAAATCAATTTCGGCAAGATTGACAATTTTTTGAAAATCGCTTATGAAAACGGGCTCGCCGTCCGTTATCACACGCTCGTCTGGCACAGCCAAACGCCCGACAGATTCTTTAAAGTTGACTACGCCGGTTCGGGGAGCTACGTTTCCGAAGCCGTGATGGACAAACGCATGGAAATGTATATCAAGACCGTTATAAAGCACGTTTATGAAAGCCCCTACGGCGACGTTGTTTACGCGTGGGACGTCGTCAACGAACATCTGAACAACAACGGTCAGGGCGGCTGGCAAAGGATATACGGCGACGCGTCTTATGTCGCGAAAGCGTTTAAATATGCCCACGAAGAGCTTGTCAAACAGAAAAAGCGCGACGACGTAAGCCTTTTTTACAACGATTTCAACACTTATGAAAAGACCGCCGCGATTATCGCCTTAATCAACGAAGTCAACAAAAAGGGGAAATACTGCGACGGCGTGGGGATGCAGTCGCACCTTGACGCCGGTTATCCCTCGATAAGCAAAATCGGATTCGCGGTCGACGCGTTCGCCAAAGAGGGGTACGAGATTCAAATCACCGAGCTTGACGTTACCCTGAACGGTCAGTGGAGCAGCCCCCCGCCGGAAAGCGAAGCCGACCAGGCGAAATATTACGGCGATTTGTTCAAAATGCTCGCCGAAAAGAAAAAGGGCGGCGCGAACATAACGGGCGTAACTTTCTGGGGGCTTTACGACGGCGTTTCATGGAGGGGGAAATACGAACCGCTCTTGTTCACCGGGCTTGACAAACCGAAGAAGGACGCGCTGGACGCGGTTTTGAAGGCGGCGGGATAGCGGGCGCCGAAAGGGAATTTAACATGGATTATAACATCAAAGACGTTTCTTCGCGCCTGAAAGCCACGCGCGAGTACCTTGACGTCGCCGCCGAAACCATGGCGGAAAAGACAAACACCGATTTAGCCGAATACGTTTCGCTTGAAAACGGCGAAAAGGACTTCTCTTTGTCTTTCCTGAACGAATGTGCCGCCGCCCTCGGCGTGGAGCTTGTCGAGCTGCTTACCGGCAAAGCGCCCACCCTTAACAAATATTCGGTCGTAAAGAACGGCAAGGGCTTGCCCATCGAACGCCGCGAGGGTTTTTCGTACAGCCATTTGGCCTATCTTTTCAAGCACAAGAAAATCGAGCCGCTCATGGTAACGGCCCCGTACAGCGAAAAGGAGCAGTCGGAGCCGGTCCGTTTATCGGCGCACGACGGGCAGGAAATGGATTTGGTTATTTCCGGCAAGCTGAAATTCGTGATTGCCGGGCACGAGGAAATCCTCGAAGAGGGCGACTGCGTTTATTACGACAGCAAAAACCCGCACGGAATGGTTGCGGCGGGCGGGCGGGAATGTAAGTTCCTCGCGGTGCTGATTTAATCGGGGGTATTGGTTTAATGGAACAGGTCAAAGGCTATTATAAGAAATTCGTAACCGAGGGGTTCGGCGAGGACGGCGCGCTGAATAAATTTGAAATCAACTGCCCCGATAATTTTAACTTCGCTTATGATATAATAGATAAGTTCGGTGAGCTGGAACCCGACAGGCCCGCCGTTCTTTGGACGGACGTAAAGGGCGGGGAAAAGACGGTAACTTATGGGGAGCTGTCGCGCCTTTCCGGTCAGGCGGCTAATTTGCTCGTTAAGAGCGGCGTGGAAAAAGGCGACAAAGTCATGCTTGTCATGAAGCGCAACCATCAATTCTGGCATGCGATAACGGCGCTCCATAAAATAGGGGCGGTCGCCATTCCCGCCACGCATTTGTTGACCGAACACGATTTTGTTTACCGCTTCACCCAAGCTCAAGTCAAGGGGATAATCGCGACCGGCGACAATCCCGAAATCGCCGCGCGCGTAAACGCCGCCGACAAAGAAACCGGCGGCGGCTTAAAGTTCAAGTTCATAGTCAACGCGGACGGCGCCCCGCCCGAACACTTCTTCGACTTCGACGCGCTCGTCGGGGAACAGCCTTGCGCTTTCGCCCGCGCCGAAACCCGTTCCCGCGAGATGATGCTGCTTTATTTCACCTCCGGCACCACCGGTTACCCGAAAATGGTAACGCACGATTACCGATACGCTTTGGCGCACGTCTTAACGGCGGCGCACTGGCAGAACGTTCAGCCCGACGGAATCCACCTGACGGTGGCGGACACGGGCTGGGCGAAGTCCGCGTGGGGGAAGCTGTACGGGCAAATGGCGCTCGGCGCTTGCGTTTTCGTATACGACTTCGACAAGTTTGTCCCCTCCGACGTATTGAGGATTATACAAGATTATAAAATCACTTCTTTCTGCGCCCCCCCGACGATGTTCAGGTTCTTTATAAAAGAGGGCGTCGGCAATTACGACTTATCCGGGTTGAAGTATTGCACAATCGCGGGGGAGGCGCTTAACCCCGAGGTGTTCGACAGGTGGAAGGAGTACACGGGTCTGGAGCTTATGGAAGGCTTCGGTCAGACCGAAAGCGTCGTCATGGTCGCGAACCTGGCCGGTACGCGCCCCAAACCCGGTTCTATGGGCAAACCCGTCCCTTTATATAACGCGGACATAATTGACGAAAAAGGCGAAAAGGTCCCCGCGGGGGAAGTGGGCGAAATCGTTATCCGTTGCGAGAGGGGCGCCGCGGGTATGTTCGGCGGGTACTATAAAAACGACGGGCTTACCGACGACGCGTGGCACGGCGGAATCTACCATACGGGCGATACCGCCTACCGCGACGAAGACGGGTATTACTGGTACGTCGGGCGCAACGACGATTTAATAAAGGCTTCGGGCTACCGCATAGGGCCCTTTGAAATCGAAAGCGTCCTCATTACCCACCCCGCCGTGCTGGAGTGCGCCGTTACCGGCGCCCCCGACCCGATAAGGGGGCGTGTCGTCAAGGCGACGGTCGTCCTCACGAAAGGCCGCGAGCCGAGCGACGCCTTAATAAAGGAATTGCAAGAGCACGTCAAGAAAAACACAGCCCCTTACAAATACCCGCGCATAGTCGAGTTCGTGCCGGAGCTGCCGAAAACAATCAGCGGAAAAATCAAACGCGCGCAAATCAGGGAAGACGACGGCGGAATATTGGACGATTGAATAAAATCTCGAACGCGTTTCACGGTGAAAACGATTACAATGTCAAAAAAAACCGTGTAAACGTTTACATTTTGCGAAAAAAGAAAGCTTTTCGGGGGATTTGTAACCTTTGTGTAATCGTTTTCTGTGTATGCGTACAAACTTCGACAAATCGCTCAAAACCTATTGACAATCGCGTTTTATTGTATTATGCTGTAAGGGAAATATTTATTAGGAGGAACCCTGTCATGCGTAAAAAAATCAGCTTTTTGTTGGCGGCCGTCTTTGCCATCACCCTAACAGCCATTCCCACTTCCGCGGCGGCGGAAACTTTCACCTCGAACAAGACCGGTTCAAAAAACGGATGGGACTATGAATACTGGAAGGATTCCGGAACCGGCAGCATGACCGTCAACGATAACGGGACGTTCAGCTGCAGCTGGAGCAATATCAACAATATCCTGTTCCGCTCGGGGAAAAAGTTTAACGAATCCCAAAAACACGGGCAAATCGGCACTATCTCCATTAACTACGGCGCGACTTACAACCCTAACGGCAACTCTTACCTCTGCGTTTACGGCTGGACGGTGAGCCCGCTGGTGGAATATTATATCGTCGAGAGTTACGGCTCCTGGAAGCCCCCGGGCAACAACGCCTCTTCAAAAGGAACGGTTTCCATCGACGGCGGTTCTTATGAAATCTACGAGACCACGAGGAACAACGAGCCTTCCATCAAAGGCACGCAGACCTTTAAACAGTATTGGAGCGTTCGCACCTCCAAGCGGACGAGCGGAACCATTTCCGTTTCCGAACACTTCAAAGCGTGGGAATCCAAGGGGATGAGCTTAGGCAATATGTATGAGGTCTCCCTTAACGTCGAGGGCTGGCAGAGCAGCGGAAACGCGACCATAAACAGCTATACCCTTAAATACGGCAATTCCACCCTCGGGGGTTCGTCTTCTTCCAACACCAACACCGGAAATAATAACAACACAGCCAATAACAATAATAACAGCGGTAATAACTCCGGCGGCTCTTCGTCGTCGTCCGGCGGCGACACCCGTTACACTTTCAGCAACCTTTCTTTCCAAAGCAACCAGGGCGTTTCCTCCTATTCCGTTAACTCGAGCGGCGCGCTTTCCGTAAGTTACGGCGGGCAGTACAAGGAAGTGAGGTATAATCTCCCGAGCGGGATTAACCTCGCCAACTGCTCTTCCATCGTGGTCAACGGTTCGAGCCCCAACGGTCAGACGGCGGTTAAGTTCTTTAACTCCGGCGGTTCCGAGGTGTTCGTAATGTATAACAACAAGAGTTCGAGCGCGGCGGACTGGACGAAAACGTTAAGCTCCTCCGAAAAAAACAACACCGTTACCCGGATAGGGATTATGTCGCAGGACACGGGCAGCTATTCCGCGACGATTAACTCGATTACGTTCAAGGGCATGGGTTCAAGCTCTTCAAGTTCTTCAAGCTCTTCAAATTCTTCGAGCTCTTCAAACTCTTCGAGTTCTTCAAGTTCCTCAAATTCTTCAAGTTCTAACTCTTCTTCAAATTCGTCCTCGTCGGGTTCAAGCGGCAGTTCGGCCGCTACCACCGTTCAGTGCGAGAACATGACGAAAGCGGGGCAGTACACGGGCAACGTCAGCTCGCCGTTTAACGGCGTGGCGCTGTACGCGAACAACGACCGCGTTACCACCTCCCAGTACCTCGCGAACAACAGGCACACTTTCACGCTCCGCGGCGCGTCGAGCAACGGCAACACCGCCCAAGTCGAATTGAAGGTCGGAGGAACGACGGTCGGCACGTTCAGGTTCTCGGGAACCTCCGCGTCAAGCCAGTCTATCACGGTTTCGCATAATAAAGGCGGCGGCAACGTGGAAATTCAACTCGTGTGCGTGAACGACAACAACACGTGGGACGCGTTCGTCGATTATCTCGAAATCAAAGCGGCGTAACGGCTAATCTCGAATTAAAACGCGACAATGAGAAAGCCGCCGGAAACGGCGGCTTTCTCACGCGCGATGTTCAAAATGAAAACTCTTAGGGGTTTTCGTTTTAAAAGATTATAACTTCTCGGCGGCTTCTTCCCTTAATTCTTTGTCGCTGATTTCGTCCGATTCGCCTCTCATTAACTTTTCAAAATCCGAGCCGTCAATCTTCTCGTTTTCGATTAGGTATTCGGCGATTATACACAACTTTTTCATGTTGACCGTGATGATATCCTTGGCTTTTTCGTATCCCGTTTCGATAATCTGCCTGATTTCCCCGTCGATTTCCGCCGCCACGTTTTCGGAATAATTCCGCCCTTGGGAATAATCCCGCCCCAAGAACACCTCGGGGTTTTCATGCCCGTAAACGATAGGGCCCAATTTTTCCGAAAAGCCGTAACGCGTAACCATGTTCCGCGCTATTACCGTAGCCCTGCTGATATCGCTGGACGCCCCCGTCGAAATATCGTCGAGAACCAGCTTCTCCGCGACGCGCCCGCCCAGCAAAACCACGATATCCTCTTCAAATTCCAGCTTGCTTATATAGTTCTTGTCCTGCTCCGGAAGCGACATGGTAAACCCGCCCGCCGTCCCCCTCGGGATAATCGTTACCATATGCACCTTATCCTGCGTTTCGCAGCAATAGGTGCAAATCGCGTGCCCCGCTTCGTGAAACGCCGTCAGCTTACGCTCTTTCTCGGTAACGACGCGGGACTTTTTTTCCGGCCCCGCGATTACTTTAATCGTCGCTTCCTCTATATCCTTTTCGGTAATCGCTTTCTTGTTCGCGCGGGCCGCGAGCAAAGCCGCCTCGTTGACGAGGTTTTCCAGGTCCGCCCCGGTGAACCCCGCCGAAGTCTTGGCTATCGTGGCGAGGTTGACGTCGGGAGCGAGGTTTTTATTGCGGGTGTGAACCTTTAAAATTTCCTCGCGCCCTTTTATGTCGGGATAATGCACGACGACCTGCCTGTCAAACCGCCCCGGCCGCAGCAAAGCCGGGTCGAGGATATCGCGCCTGTTTGTCGCCGCGATTATGATAATGCCTTCGTTCTCGGCGAAGCCGTCCATTTCGACAAGCAACTGGTTGAGCGTCTGCTCGCGCTCGTCGTGCCCGCCGCCTAACCCCGCGCCCCTGTGCCGCCCCACCGCGTCAATCTCGTCGATGAAGATTATGGAGGGTGTATGCTTCTTCGCCTGCTCGAACAGGTCGCGCACCCTCGAGGCGCCCACGCCCACGAACATTTCAACGAAGTCGGAGCCGCTTATAGAGAAAAAAGGCACGTTCGCCTCGCCCGACACCGCCTTGGCGAGAAGCGTCTTACCCGTACCCGGCGGACCCACAAGCAACACGCCTTTGGGAATCCTCGCGCCTATTTCCTGATATTTTTTCGGATTTTTCAAAAAATCGACAATCTCGGCGAGTTCTTCTTTCTCCTCGTCGGCGCCCGCCACGTCCGCGAAAGTTACCTTCTTGCCGCTGGCGGGCTGATGCCGCGTGTTCGCGCGGGAAAAGGTAGACATCTTGCCGCCGCCCGTCGTCTGCCGCATAACGATGAAAGTGAAGCCAATCATAATGGCCAGCAATAAGAAATACGGAAAAATATTCGTCCAGAAAGAATTGTCGCTAATCGGGATAAAATCCTCTTCGACGGCGGCGTCGCCGGATATGTCGCCCGAATACCTCTCGTTATAAAGTTTGCGGTAATCCTGCGTCTGGGCTATGAACAAGTTGACGTTGGGAACGGTGTAAGTCTCGTTCTCCGGCTCCCCGCGAAGCCTGTATTCAAGTTTGCCGTTCCCGAGATTGAGCTTGTAGTACGCCACCTCGAAATTGTCGAAACGGACAAGCACCTCGGAATATGTTTTGGGCTTCGGTCTGTCGCCGAAACTGTTAAGATTGGAAATTATAAACAGCAACCCGCCGATAAGGAACCCGATTATCAAAATGTAAATGACGACCCCTTTTAAACCTCTGTGCATTTAAACCGCCTTTCTTGAAATCGACTATTTTATATTGACTTCCGCCAAATACGGCAAATATCTGTACTGTTCGGCGTAATCCAGCCCGTATCCCACAACGAACCCGCCCCCGACGTCGAAGCATTTATAATCCGCGGCGAGGGGGATTTTCCGCCCCGCGTCCTTATCCAAAAACACGCAGACTTTAAGCGACCTCGGTTCCCTGCCGCGCAAAATTTCGCAAACGCGGTAAAGCGTGTTCGCGCTTTCGAGGATATCCTCCACGATAATCACGTCCCGCCCTTTGACGTCGGCGTCTATATCCTTCACAATCTGAACCGCGCCCGACGTTTCGGAATTCAACCCGTAAGACTTCGCCGTTAAAAAATCGACCTCGCAGGGGATGGAGAGAGCCCTGATTAAATCCGCCATGAACACGAACGAGCCTTTCAGCACCCCGATAAAAATCGGCGGAGTCCGCGCCCCGCAAGGCGCGTAATCTTCCGATATTTTAGCGCCCAACCGCTTAACCGCGCCGGAAATCGCCGCCTCGTCGATTAAAACCCTTACGATTTCGTTCATATGACCATGCCGCCTCACCCTGCACAAAACTCAATGAAAATTGCGGCATGGTGATTCGTCCTTTCTTGTTTTTCAAACTTGTAACCACCCTTCTTGCAGCAAGTCCGTTAGAATTATAACATATAATCCGGCAAAAATCAAATATAATTTTACCTTTTGCGATAATTTTGGGGAACCGTCATGATTTTCAGGACGTCGCCGCCCACGACGGCGAATTTGTTTTTTTCGACGTTTATTTTGCCTTTCCCCGCCATGACGATTTCCTCAACGCGCGAAATCATAAGGTTTGACGGGGATATGCCGTTTCGGGACAAAAGCCCGCCGATTGCGCGCCTCAAAAGCGGCTTTTCCAGCGTTCGGAGAAAATCCGCGCCGTATTCCGGTTCGACCCGCTTTGAAATAAATTCCTCGTCCTCGCGCAAAGCCCCGCACATCCGGGTAATCCCCGCCGCGAACGACGGGTTTATCCCCTCTATTACCGGAATAAGCGACGCCCTTATCTTATTGCGGGTATAATCAAGCGAAAAATTGGCGCTGTCCGTAACGTATCCCAACCCCCGCGCCCGGCAGAACTCTTCCGTGTCGGCGCGCGAGCAGAATATGAGCGGGCGTATGATATCCCCCCTGACGGGCGGTATTCCGCACAGCCCTTTCAGCGCCGAACCCCTTATAAGGTTAATCAAAACCGTTTCCGCGTTGTCGGAGGCCGTGTGCCCGGTGGCGATTTTAACCCGCCCCGCCGTCGTTTCGGCGACGTCCGCCAATACGGAATACCTCGCTTCCCTCGCCGCTTCTTCCAGACTTTGGCGCTTTTTGCGCGACGATTTCACGTCCGCCGAACGCGCCGCGAGCGGTACGTTCAGCCCGCCGCACAACCCGCGGACGAACCTTTCGTCCCCGTCGCTTTCCCCCCCGCGAAGGCCGTGGTTTACATGGCACGCCGAAACGAAAACGCCGTATTCCCCGGCAAGCTCCAGCATAGCGTGAAGCAGCGCCACGCTGTCCGCCCCCCCGCTTAACGCCACCATGACGTTCGCCCCTCGTTCCAGCATACCGAACCGTTCGACGGCGGCTTTGACCTTATCCAACATCCCGAACCCAATCCCCCGTCGCGAAGCCTATTCGTACTTATAATCGAGCGTGCTGAACTTCGTATACCTCTCGTCCCAGTGAAGCTCGACAGTCCCCGTTTCCCCCTGCCTGTTCTTCGCTATGACGCACTCGCACAAATACGGCTTTTCGCTTTCTTTGTGGTAATAAAAATCGCGGTACAAAAAGATTACTATATCCGCGTCCTGCTCGATGGAACCGGATTCCCGCAGGTCTGAAAGCATGGGGCGCTTGTCCTGGCGCGAATCGGGTCCGCGCGACAGCTGCGACGCGACAATCACCGGAACGTTCAGGTCTTTCGCCATGAGCTTTAAGTTCCTCGTAATCTCGCTCACCTCCTGAACCCTGTTTCCGTCGGTTCGCCCCGTGGACATCAACTGGAGATAATCTATGACGACCAACCCCAAGTTTTTTATCCTCCTCAGTTTCGCTTTCATTTCGCCTATGGATACGGTCGAGCTGTCGTCAATATAAATTTCAAGTTTGGAAAGCGTTTCGGCGGCGTTCGCTATGTTACGCCAACCGTCGCCGTCGATTAAGCCGTTACGCATCTGGTCGGTCGTAACCCTCGATTCCGTGGCGATTATCCTTGAAACGAGCTGTTCCCTCGACATTTCAAGGCTGAATATGACCACCTTTTTTTCGGGGCGCAGTTTCGCCGCCCCCGTCGCGATGTTGACCGCGAAAGAGGTTTTGCCCATACTCGGTCTGCCCGCTATGAGAATCAAGTCGGACGGGTTCAACCCGAAGATATACCTGTCCAAATCATGGAACGAGCTGGAAAGCGCGGCGTTCTTTTTCCCGTCCGGGTCGGCGCATATTTCCCTTAATTCGTTGATTTTGTCGTCGATAAGCGGCTTGATATGCTTCAATCCGCTTAATTCCCGCCCCGCGCGCAACTCGTATATCTGTTTTTCTGCGAAATCCATAATCCGCCGGGGTTCTTCCAGCCCGCCGCCCGCCATGTCGAAAATGTCGCGGCAGACGTATATAAGTTCGCGTATCATGTGCTTTTCCTCGATGATACGCGCGTAATTCTTTATCCCCGACGGGTTTACCACGGATTCCGCCAGTTTCAGCAGATAAGCCCGCGCTTCGTCCTGATTGTCGAAAACGCCCCGCCTTACCGAGTTTTCGATAACCGTAACAAGGTCTATGGGCGCGTTTGAAATGAACATTCCGTACATCACGCCGAAAAGCTCGTTGTGCAGCCCCACGTGGAAATGGTCGGGCTTTAAGATATCCGCCACGTCCGTTATCGCGGAAGAGTCGAGTATAATAGTGCCGAGAACCGTCTGTTCCGCGTCGAGGCTGTACGGTAAATTAACGTCGCTTATGTTCAGTCCCGCCATTGTGTCAAACCTCCAGTATATCGCGGTAAACCTTTTCCATTTCGGCTTTGCCGAAAATCACCGGAACGGGGTACAGCGGGTTAGCCTCTTTCAAAGCCAGCTCCGCCAGCGCGGGGATATCCGCTTCTTTCAACCCGGCGATTTTTTCGGGCAACCCCATCTTGCCGTTCATTTCCCGGATGGCGGCGATAAATTTTTTCGCGTTTTCTTTTTTTGAACCGTCCCGCCCCGCAATCCCCGCCGCGATTGCCAATTCTGACAACGCCGCGTGAACCCTGCCGCCGTACGCTTCCAGCACGTAAGGCATGATAACCGCGTTCGCCGTTCCGTGCGCCGTCCCGTATTTCCCGCCTAACGTATGCGCCGCGGCGTGGATGTTCCCCACATAGGCGCGGGTGAACGCCGTTCCCGCCAAAAAAGCGGCTTCTTGCATATTTTTACGCGCGGTTAAATCAGAGCCGTCGGAATACGCTTTGTATAAATTCCCGAAAATCAATTCCGTCGCCTTCAAAGCGTCTTTTTTCGTTTGGCGGGTGTTGCTCCGCCCGATATAAGCCTCGACCGCGTGGCAAAGCGCGTCCATTCCCGTACCCGCCGTCATCGGGGGCGGCAGACTCGCGGTTAATTCCGGCTCGAGCAAGACATAACGCGGGATAAGGACGGGGTCTATGACCGCGTATTTCTCCCGCGTCGAACCGTCCGTAACCGAGGCGGACAAAGTAGCCTCGCTCCCCGAACCGGCGGTGGTGGGAACGGCGATAAGCAAGGGCGGGGTTTTCCCCACTTTAAGCTGACCCCGCATTTGGGGAATTGTCTTTCCGGGGCGCGCCGCCCTCGCCCCCGCGCCTTTGGCGCAGTCGATGGAAGAACCGCCGCCGAGCGCGATTATCGCGGAACACTTTTCGCTTTTATACGTCGCGAACGCTTCTTCGATATTTTCGACCGCGGGATTGGGGACGGTTTTGTCGTATAAAGCGAACTTTACGTTTTTATCCCCCAGCGCCTTGACCAATTCCGTATGCGCGCCCCTGCGGACCAATCCCGCCCCCGTTACGACCAAGACCGTTTCGACGCCGTTTTCCCGCAACAATTCCGCCAAAGCGGGGAAGCCCTCCAACCGCTCCGGCTTTCTCCAATCCACGAAAAGTGCCAGCAACCTGAACATGAACTGGTATAATCTGCAATACAGCTTATACATCGCCCCGCCGTTCCTCCCGCCTTAAAATGAGTTTGCGCGTTTGAAAATCCAATTCCCGGTAAAAGCAGTTGTTGGCCGCGCCGTTTTGTTCGGTATGGCAAATGCCGCCCTTGTCCGGCGTAACTTTATAAACCAACGAGTTTTGTTCGCAATTGACGTATATCGACTTAACCGTGAACGTGTTGCCGGAGATTTCGCCCTTGCGCCACAGCTCGTTCCTCGACGTGCTCCAAAACGCCGCTTTTTTCGTCTTTACCGTTTCGTTGAAAGCGACCTCGTTCGTATAGGCGATAAGGACGACCTCCCCCGTCGCGGCGTCTTGAACCGCCACGGGTATGACGCCCGCGCCGCGGGAATTCGCTTTAAGTTTGGTGAAATCCAGTTTCAACTCGTCCGTTTCCTCGACGCTTTTATTCCCGAAGGATATATTCAACTTAAAGCCTCCCCCACGTTTATATAAAACCTCGCCGCGACCCCCGAATGTATCTTCGCCTCGACCTCGTATGTCCCGTAAGTCTTTACCTCGCCGACAATCAAAAGTTTTTTCCTGTCCAAATCAAACCCCTCTTTTTTCAAAACGGCGGAAACGTCTTTCGCCGTTACCGCCCCGAACAGTTTGCCGCCGTCCCCCGCCTTCGCCGGCACCTTAAAGGTTTTGCCGTTCAGGCGTTTCGCCGCCTTTTCGGCGGCTTCGCGCTCGGCTTCGATTTTATGCCGGACCGACGCCTTTTTCTGCTCCAGCATATTCATGTTCGCTTTCGTCGCTTCGACCGCCAACCCCTTCGGGAACAGCATATTCCTCGCGTAGCCGTCCTTGACTTCTTTAATCTCGCCTTTTTTCCCCGTGCCCTGCAAGTCTTGCGTGAGTATAACCTTCATAACTTCCCCTTTCTTCCGGCGGGGAGCGAAACGGTTCACTTATCCCCGTAAAAGCCGTCAATCGCTTCCCTCAACAGTTTCTCCGCTTCCGGAACAGTCATATCCTTAAACTGCGCCCCCGCCATGGTCTGATGCCCGCCGCCGCCGAGCGCTTCCGCGATAATCTGCACGTTCATGTTTCCGAAAGACCTCGCGCTCAGGTTTATCTCGCCGTTCGCCGTTTTGTAAATTAAAAACGACGCGTCCACGTCCGTAATCGCGAGCAGTTCGTCCGCCGCCTGCGGCGCCAATATCCTCATATCCTCGCTTACGATATCGGTGGAGGCTATCGCGCATTTTTTGTAGATAACCGCGCCGCCCACGAGCGCGACCTTTTGTTTGTACTTTTCAATCGTATTCGTGAACAACGTTTTGACGTTGACGGTATCGGCGCCCAATTTCCTCAGGAACGCGGCGGCCTCAAAGGTTCTTACGCCCGTTTTTATCGTAAAGTTCTTGGTGTCTAACATTATCCCCGCCAAAAGCGCTTCCGCCTGCGAGGCGGTTATCCTTCCGGCGTCGCCGAAATACTGCAGCAGTTCCGTAACCATTTCCGAAGCGGAGGAGGCGTTGACTTCGTGATGGAAAATCACCGCGTTTTCGATAAAGTCAACCATTTTGCGGTGATGGTCGATTACCACGACTTTTTTGGCGTTGCGGTAAAGCTCGCCGTCTTCCAGCAGGTTCCTGTTATGCGTATCCACGATTATCAGCAGCGACGAATCCGTCCAAGCGTCGTTCGCTTTCTGCGGGGTGATAAACAAAGGCGCCTTGTCGCCGCCCCCCCCGTTCACCCTTTCGATAAGCCGCCCCCCGAGCGAAGCCGTTTTATCGACGACCACATAGGCGGGCTTGCCCAGATTCCGCAACCCGCAGGCTATGCCCACCGAAGAGCCTATACTGTCCAAATCCCCGAATTTATGCCCCATTATGTAAACGATGTCGGACTTGTCCGCCAAATCGACGAGGGAATTGGCGATAACGCGCGCCCTCACCTTCGTATGGCGCTCCACCCCTTTTGAGACGCCGCCGTAAAATTCAAACCCCGACTTGGTTTTTATCGCCGCTTGGTCCCCGCCCCTGCCTAACGCCATTTCAAGCGCCTGCCGCGCGAAAACGGAGCTCTCCGCCAAATTCCTTCCCGTTTTGCCTATGCCGATGGACAGCGTAACGTTTATTCTGTCGGTAACGGCGATTTCCCGCGCTTGGTCGAGCAGCCTCACTTTGCCGTCTATCAGTTGCCGGACGTGCCTTTCCTCGATAATCGCCAAAAACCTGTCCCGCCCCGTTTTACGGATAATCCCGGAAGTCGTGCGTATGTATTCGTCCAGCAGCTTGTCAATCTGCACGGTAACCGCCGCGCTCATATTTTCGGAATCGCTTTCGAGGAGCTCCTCGTAGCTGTCAATCATAATCGTCATAACGACCGGCTGGGAAAGCCCCTTTTCCGTGTCGAGCGCGACCTCCCTCGTTATATCCTCGAAATATATGATGACAATCTCGCCGGCGCCATTTTCCTTCGGGACGGTGGCGGTGGCTTTATAATGCTTGTCGGCGTACTTGATTTTTACGCCGTCGCCGCCGAAAAGCGATTCCATGCTCGCGGCGGTAACGGCGTCAAGCGAGTTCCCGAAAACCGCCGCGTCGCCGAATTCCCTGACAAACCCCGCGTTAAACCAAATGAACCGCCTGTTCTTATCGATTATCGCGATTGAAAGGGGGAAATTATACAGCGAAACGTTATTCGCCATATCGATTTCGTCGTTGACGACCGCGAAATATTGGAAAGTTTTCCGCGTAACCCAAATCAGTTTCCCCACCGCGAACCCCGCCGTGAGAACGATAAAAGGCGCGAAAACCCAGAAAATCTGCGAATTAAGGGTATACGCCGTTCCCGCCAAAACAAGCGTAACGGTCAATAACGCGCCTATGGATATGACAAGCCCCCCGTCGCGATAGAAATTTTTCAAACGTTCGCCTCCCGTTCGTTTCGCCGTCAGCCGATTATCATCAGCACCGGTAAAATCATCGGCGCCCTTTTCGTCCGCTCGTAGATTAAATCCGACAGCCTGTCCCGCATCGTATTCTTAACCGTCCCCCACTCGCGGGAATTGTTCGCGGCGCAGCCTTCCAGCGTTTTTCGCATGAGTTCCCTCGATTCCCCCATTAACTCCTCCGATTCCCTCACATAGACGAACCCCCGCGAAACGACGTCCGGACCCGATAAAATCCCCCCGCTTTCCCTTTCGATTGCCGCGACTATGACAATCAGCCCGTCTTCAGCCAATTTTTTCCTGTCGCGAAGAACCACCGCGCCCACGTCCCCCACGCCGGAACCGTCCACCAGCACCGCCCCCGCCTGCGCCTGCGCCGTTACCTTCATATCGACGCCGTCGGTTTCCAAAGTCTGCCCGAGCCCCAATATAAAAATGTTTTCTTCCTTAACGCCCATTGTCCGCGCCAGTTGGGCGTGCTTTTTCAAATGCTTGTATTCCCCGTGGACGGGGACGAAAAACTTAGGCTTGGTCAGCGACATCATCATTTTAAGCTCGTCTTGGCAGGCGTGCCCCGAAACGTGAACCTCGTACATCGCCTCATAAACGACCTCCGCCCCCGACCGCATAAGCTCGTTTACCACCCTGCCCACCAACTTCTCGTTCCCGGGAATGGGGGTGGCCGATATAATAATCAAATCCCTCGGGGTTATCGTAACCTGCCTGTGGTCGCTCGTGGACATCCTCGACAATGCGCTTAACGGTTCCCCTTGGCTCCCCGTCGTGATGACGACGATTTTCTCCGGCGGGTAGCTGTTCACCTCGTCGATGTCTATGAGCGTTTTCGGTGAAATCTTGATGTAATTCAATTCAATCGCCTTTTGGATGACGTTAATCATGCTCCGACCCGAAACCGCCACATACCGCCCCGAAACGCAGGCGTTGTCGATAATCTGCTGAACCCTGTGGATATTGCTGGAGAACGTCGCCACGATAATGCGCCTGCCCTCCGCGGAATTGAATATGTTGCGGAAGCTGTCCCCGACCTTCCGTTCCGAGGTCGTGTAACCGGGGCGCTCGGCGTTCGTGCTTTCCGAAAGGAGCGCCAAGACCCCCCTGTTTCCGAGTTCGCCGAACCGCGCCAAGTCAATTATACCTTCGTCGCCTATCGGCGTGTAATCGACTTTGAAATCGCCCGTATGCACGATTATCCCCGCCGGCGTATGGACGGCCAGCGCGCAGGAATCGGGGATGGAATGGTTCACGCGGATAAATTCGACGCCCATGCAGCCCATGTTGACCGTCTGCCTCGGCTGAACGACGTTAAGCGAACACTGCTCCAAAATGCCGTGCTCTTTCAGTTTCCCCTCTACTAAACCCAACGTCAGCCGCGTTCCGTATACCGGGACGTTAATATTCCTCAAAAGGTACGGCAAAGCCCCCACATGGTCTTCGTGCCCGTGGGTGAGGACGACGCCCCTGAACCGCTCCCTGTTCTTCTCGAGATATGAAAAATCGGGAATGACGATGTCCACGCCGAGCATATCCTCGTCGGGGAACGCCAGCCCGCAATCGATAATGAACATATCGTTGGAACATTCAAAAACGTACAGATTTTTCCCGATTTCGTTCAGCCCGCCGAGCGCGGTTATCCTGACGGGCGCAAAACGCCTTTGGATTGCCGCCCTTTTAACGGCGGGCCTTTCAACGGCGACGTTCGCCGTTTTTCTCCCGGCAAGTTTTTTACCGGCGTTGTTATAAGGCATATTTTCCCTCGTTTTTAAAGAATGACAAACAGGCACAAGCAACCGCCGTCGCCCGTACATATTTGTATAGATGTATGAATTTCCGTATGGCTTTATCGTTTTAGAAAAATACGTGAAATCCTTAAATTAAATTTTGCTTTCGCAAAATAAAAAATACCCAAACGCTTTGCCCAAGCTATTATACATTATTTTTTTGATATTGTCAAGCCCCGATTTTAAAGGGGCGGGGGCGAAAAACGGCGGGGGCGCGGAAAAAAACCTCGCCGGGTTGCATTATCGGAAGAAGTGTGATATAATGAACGCGGGCGTTCGGCGGTTTTGACCGTTTATCGGACGATTTAGAAACCGTTTGCGACGCCGCTTATGAAATGATAAACGGCAGATTGATATAAAAGATTACGAAAGCGTTGAGGACCGCGATGTTCACACAGATAAACTCAATCGGTCTGTTCGGGATGAACGCCTTTCCCGTTAAGGCGGAAATCAATTCGGCAAAGGGCATACCCGCGTTCGACATCGTGGGGCTTGCCGATACTTCCGTCCAGGAAAGCAAACAGCGCATAGTCAGCGCTTTGAAAAATTCTGGCATTGGAACAAAGAGCCAGTCCCTTATAATCAACCTTACGCCCGCTTCCGTCAAAAAAGCGGGTTCTTCCTACGACCTCGCCATTTTAACGGCGATACTGACGGTTCAGGGGGAAAGCCTGATTGACGTAAGCAAGGCGGCTTTTTTCGGGGAAATCAGCTTAGGCGGGGGCGTAAACGCCGTTCTCGGCGCGCTGACAATGGCGATTGAGGCGAAGAAAAACGGTGCCGAATCGGTTTTCCTCCCTTATGAAAACGCCGCCGAGGCAAGCGTCGTTTCCGGATTAACGGTTTACGGGGTGAGAAACGTCGCGGAGTTATACCGGCATTTACGCGGGGAGAAACCCGTTTTGCCGCAGCCGCCGTATATTCCGGGCAAAGCCGCTTATGAAGACTTGCCCGACTTTTCCGACGTTAAGGGGCAGGAAAACGTCAAGCAGGCTTTGACAATCGCGGCGGCGGGGTTCCACAACGTGCTGATGATAGGGACGCCCGGAACCGGCAAGTCCATGCTCGCGAAACGGCTTCCGTCGATTCTCCCCGCCATGACTTTCGGCGAAAGCATTGAAACCACGCAAATCCATTCAATCGCGGGGATTTTGGATAAAAACGCGCCGCTCGTCGTAAGCCGCCCTTTCCGCCCGGTGAGCCACACCGCTTCGGCGGCGGGTTTGGTCGGGGGGAGCGGAATTCCCCGCCCGGGCGAAATTTCGCTGGCGCATAACGGGGTGCTGTTTTTGGACGAACTGCCCGAATTTGACCGCCGAACCTTAGAGACGCTCCGCCAGCCCGTCGAAAACAGGGAAATAGTTATTTCCCGCGCTACCGGCTCGGCGCGTTACCCCTGCAATTTTATGCTTGTCGCCGCCATGAACCCCTGCCCCTGCGGGAATTTCGGGCACCCCGCCAAGCAGTGCGTTTGTTCCCCGTTGGCGGTTACGCGGTATTTAAGCAAAATCAGCCAGCCCGTGCTTGACAGGATTGACATTCAAACCGAAGTCAACCCCGTCGGTTACAACGAGATTTCCGACGATGAAAAAGGGCTGTCCTCCGCCGTTATGCGCGGCAGGGTGGAACGCGCGCGGTTCGTTCAGGAAAAGAGGTTCGCCGGCACGAACATTCGTTCCAATTCGGAAATACCGCCCGCTCTGCTCGGCGAGACATGCGTTATGGAGGACAGCGCGCGGGAACTGATAAAAAACGTTTTCGACAAGCTCGGAATGTCGGCGAGGGCGTATGACCGCGTCCTTAAAGTGGCGCGGACGGCGGCGGATTTGGACGGGGACGAGTTTATAACGAAAAAGCACGTGTCAATGGCAATCAGTTACAGAAGTTTGGACAGGAAATACTGGAACCGCCCGTAGGTTTTTGCCCGCGGGGTGTCGGACGCCGTTAAAAACACGGCGGACGCGCAAATTAAATCGCGCGCCCGCCTTGAACCGCCCGTTACACCGGGGCGGACAGAAACCTTTTGTATTCTTTCGGGTCTTGGCACCGCGACAAGCCCGTCTGCTCGGTTATGAAGCCTTGTCTCGTAAGCCTCGCCAAGTCTTGGTCGAGGGAGAACATCCCCTTGGATTTACCCGTCGTAATAACCGACGGAATCTGGAAGATTTTATTCTCCCTTATCATCGACGAAATGGCGTCGGTGCACGACATAATTTCCAAGGCCGCGACGCGCCCCCTGCCGTCGGCGGTGGGAACCAGCGTTTGCGAAATTACCGCGACGAGCGAGTTCGCCAACTGCGAGCGGCACTGCCCTTGAGAATGGGGCGGATAAACGTCTATAACGCGGTCAAGGGTTTCGGCGGCGCCCGTCGTGTGCAGGGTTGACATAACCAAGTGCCCCGTTTCCGCGGCGGTTACGGCGGCGTTAATGGTTTCATAGTCGCGCATCTCGCCGACCAGTATAACGTCGGGGTCTTCACGCAGGGCGGCCCTTAACGCGACCGCGAAGTTATCGACGTCAACCTTGATTTCGCGCTGGTTAATCATGGATTGCTTATGCGTGTGCAGATATTCTATAGGGTCTTCTATAGTGATGATGTGGGAGTTTTTCGAGCGGTTTATATGGTCGACCATAGCGGCGAGGGTGGTGGATTTACCCGAACCGGTAGGTCCCGTTACAAGCACCAGACCGCGCGGACGCAGCGCGAATTCCCCCAAAAGCGCGGGCAGGGAGAGGTCTTTCAGCGTCGGGATATCGTTCCTCAAAAGGCGGAACGCGATTGCGTGATACCCGCGCTGACGGTAGACGTTCACCCTGTGCCGGTGCCCCGCCACCGACACGAACGAGAAGTCGGCGTCCTCGCCTTTTTGGATAATCTGTTTGTGTTTAATCGAGGTAATCTGGTTGATAATGTTAATTATCATCGGCTCGTTAAAGTCGGGATACCCCGAAAGTTTCTTGATACTGCCGTGCAAACGGACGATGGGCGGCAGCCCCGCCGTAAAATGAACGTCCGACGCCTCGAGTTTTCGCGCTTCGTCAAGGATGTCGTTAATATCAATATTCTTCATGCTGCGGTTCTCCTTTGAAAGTTTATATGGTAAAGTTATACCGTGTATGTCGCCTTTACAAGCTCGTCCATCGTCGTCTTGCCCGCCAAAACCATTTCGGTTACATTGTCGCGGAGAAGTTTCGTCCCGTTTTTCTTGGCGAGGTCGCCGATTTCCTCAGCCGTGCCGTTTTTTGAGATACACTCCTTTATGGCGTTGGACGGAATGATTATTTCATGTATGGCCGTCCTGCCCTTGTAGCCCGTCTGCCTGCACATTCTGCATCCGCCCGCCTTAGCCGCCTTGATTTTAACCGGGGAAGTTTGGTTCACCAGCCGCAAGTCGGCGGGGTCGGAAAGAACCACCTCTTCCGCGCACTCGACGCAAAGCACTTTAACGAGGCGCTGCGCTATAACCCCGACGAGCGAGGATGCCACCATGTAAGGCGCGACCCCCATATCCACAAGGCGCAGAATAGTTCCCGCCGCGTCGTTGGTATGCAGGGTGGAAAGCACCAAGTGCCCCGTTATGGCGGCGCGGATTGCTATGTCGGCGGTTTCGCCGTCGCGAATCTCGCCCACCATCACTATATCGGGGTCTTGGCGCAAAATGGCGCGCAAAGCCAACGCGAAAGTGTAGCCCGCCTTAACGTTCATTTGGCATTGGTTAACGCCGTCAATCTTCTTCTCCACGGGGTCTTCGCAGGTAACGACGTTTACGTTCGGTTTTGAAAGCTCGCCGAGCGTCGCGTAAAGCGTGGTGGACTTGCCGGAACCCGTCGGGCCCGTTACCAGCATAACGCCGTGCGGACAGCGGATAATCTGCTTAAACATTTCGTAGTTATGCTCGGTCATACCGAGTTCTTTAACTCCGCGCGTCTTTTCGTCGGCGGTGGAAAGCAAACGTATAACCACCTTTTCGCCGTAAACCGCGGGAACGCTGGACACGCGCAAGTCAAGGTTAATGCCGTCGATTTGCGTCCCGAAACGGCCGTCCAACGGGATTCTCTTTTCGGCGATGTTCATGCCGCCGAGAATCTTTATGCGCGTTACAAGGGAATTATGCACGGCGGGTTTGACCTGCATCTTCTCGATACATTCCCCGTCTATCCTGAAGCGAATCCTCGTCCTGTCCTTAAACGGCTCTATGTGTATATCCGAAGCGTTGGAATGGAACGCGGACTCGACGAGGGTGTTCACCAGCTTGACTATCGGGGCGCTGTCGACGCGGTCTTCGGACGCGGACGCGTCTTCTTGGGCTTTGGCAAGTTCGGCGTTGGCGTCATACTCCTTGTTGATGTCGCTCATTACCTCTTCTTGTTCGGAAGCGGAATACGCCTTGCTGATGGTTTCAAGAATGGACGACTTTGTGGCGAGCATGGGGTGGATTTCCATGCCCGTGCTGATTTTCAACTCCTCGAATATGGAAAAGTTAATGGGGTCGTTGGTAGCCACGTAAAGCCGCCCGTTCGCCTGTTTATACGCGATTACGTTAAACCTTTTGGCGGTGGTTTCCGGAATTTTCTTGACGGCCTCGACATCGATTTTCGAGGTGGACAAATCGACGAACGCCACTTTCAAACGCGTGGAAAGCGCGTGCACGAGCTGGGTTTCCGAAACGTAACCGAGGCTCAGCATCATGTCGCCTATTTTCATACCGGGCGTCTCTTTTTGCTTGACCAAAGCCTTGTCAAGCTGCGCGGGGGTGATAAACCCGCTTTCCACAAGTAATTGTCCTATCGGTACGTTAGTAGTCATTTGGCGTATTCCTTCCGGTTTGTTGGAATTTTCTTGCGTTAAACAGAAAATTATGTTATTATGTAATTGCAAAGGAGGAATGGATATGCCGTATTACATCGCTTTTTCAGCAACGGTTTTCGTTTTCGGAACCGTTATAGGCAGTTTCCTTAACGTCGTGATTTACCGGACCCCGCTGAAAGAACAAATCGTCAAAGGGCGCTCTCACTGTATGTCTTGCGGGCACCCGCTCGCCTGGTACGACCTTTTCCCGGTTTTAAGCCTGATTTTCCTGCGGGGGAAATGCCGTTACTGCGGGGCGAAAATCCCCTTGCGTTACGCGGCGGTGGAGCTGCTTTGCGGGGCGTCGTTCCTCGCCGCGTTCCTCGCGCTCGGACCGACGCTTAAGTTCGCGTTCGCGTTGGCGCTGTTTCCGATTTTAATTTGCGCGTCGTTCTACGACATAGACAATGGCGAAATCGAGTATTGGTGTTCTATCACAATAGCGGCTCTCGGCTTGGTTGCGTTGGTACTTTCGCTTACGGGGGTAACCGATGTTCCGTGGTACGAGCATCTTATCGGCGCGGTGATAATATCGGTGCCTTTTGTGGTGTTGGCGATGTTTAACGCGATGGGCGGGGGCGACATTCACCTTATGGCGGCGGCTGGGTTGCTGCTTGGTTGGAAGGTTGTGCCTGCGGCGTTTATCGGAATTATAACGGGTTCCGTATTCGGAATCATAATCAAAATCAAAAACAAACCCATTACCGACTCCGCGCCCGCCGACAACGCACCCGCCGACTCCGCACCCGACTCCGCACCCGACTCCGCACCCGACTCCGCACCCGACTCCGCACCCGACTCCGCACCCGACTCCGCACCCGACTCCGCACCCGACTCCGCACCCGACTCCGC